>JAWKMH010000018.1:0-99659 GCA_041392315.1 Spirosomataceae bacterium
TATCTACAAACTGCCCTACGAACTCGCCTTGCTTCAATGTCGAGATTTTTGAGGAAGGAATTACATCGGCCTGCTGCATCGAAACATTGATGGTTGTATCGTTTTTGAGTAGGTAATTGATTCCTTTTCTTGATTTGTTCTACCAAAACGACGGATAATTTTTTCGGCGGTTTCAAAAACTACTGTTCCCGAAAACAAGTTGCCGATAATATTGATAATCACCTTGGCTTCCCGCTCTCCATAGTCACGCACCAGTTGCTCAAAATCCTGTACTCCTAACCATGTAGCTACTTTATTGCTTCGGGCAGTGGCAATGAGCATATCTATC
The DNA here is from genome assembly GCA_041392315.1 of Spirosomataceae bacterium. GTDB lineage: Bacteria > Bacteroidota > Bacteroidia > Cytophagales > Spirosomataceae > Runella. Next base: position 329 of record JAWKMH010000018.1, read on the forward strand.
CCCTTGATGAACATGGTAGGCAACTCGTCCCAAAAAAGAGCTGATTTTAGCTTCCCTTTTTTGTTAACGAGCTTCATCATTCGAGAAGTGTATAGCGAAAACGCCGTGCCATACACACTAACCCGTTCGGGGTTATTACCTGTGCAAAGTATTTTGGGGTCGTCTGGATTGTTAATGTCTAAACTAAAATCATTGCCTGTCATTACCCAATATAGCGTTGGCGATGAAAGCCGAGCCATGGGAATGCGTACTGATGAAATCTGTCCTTCCAACTGCTCCATTGCACCACCCGCTTTGGCATCAATAAACGGACGGACGTAAATCTCAACCTCGGGGTACTGCTCCATTATCTGAAACGTTTCGTCGTAACGGCGGTTGGTAAATTCGAGCGTGTGCGGAAAAGTGCAGATTTGGCCTAATCGCTTAAAATCCTCTAAAAGTTTAGGGCTTTGCTCGCCTTCATTCTTTTGTTTTTCCTGCTCGTACAATTCCCGATATTTCATGCTGACCGTACGCAAATACCAAATTACGGAGGTCAAAAAGTTAATCGCTGACTCGGGAAAAAACTCGCCTTGCTTCTGAGCCCAAGTACGGTTGAGGTTCAACATAATGGTTTGTGCCGACTCGTAAGCATCCATTACGTCTGTCATCAATTCAGGTAATAGCGGATTACATCGGTGGGAATATTCAATGTCATCAAAGTTGATAACGTAAAATTTGGGGATAATTGGCTCACCGTTCGCTTTTTTACCCCACGCAAATTTATTTTCCCGCAGGGTTTTCAGATACGCATTGTAGGCTTCTTCGGTTAAATCAGGAAACTTAAAATCATAAACGTAAGCTGTGTATCCCTTATAAATAGACTGCCATAAGGCAGGAATTAGAATTGCATACGATTTACCCGAACCTGGCACACCCAACACCATCGTCGACCGAAAAGGGTTTACGATATTGACCAAACCTTCTCGCCATTTGCCACGGTAGTGGTAGGTCGTCTTGAAGTGAATTGAAAATTCGTTAGATACAAACGCTTCATTTTGAGGAAACTCCTCATTTGATTCATTAAAAATATCATTTTCGGGTTGGGCAAAAAGTAATCGGGACAGGTGCTGTCCAGACTTGACCAAAAATAGCGTACCCACCAATGTAACGATGATATAGAGCGTATCAATCAAGATAGGAGAAAACGCTACTTTGAGGTAAAGCAGAAAAATTGAACCTATGAATAGGGCTGTTCCCATTGCGGCATCGGCCATAATTTTCTGCCTTTTTACATTGGGGTCAATCTTTCCTTTTGAGCCAAGTGAATACAGAAAAATCAGGAAGTAAGTCAGAATTTTGGAAAGGATTGGCGTGTTAAACAGCCCAAATTGACGGTGGAGCTTGGTCAAAAACGTATAAATGAAGCCTCTTATAGGTAGGCTTTCAGCTAAAATCTCATGGCAGAACCACAAAAAGTGAAACACTAACAACAGTATGGCAATAATCAGCAATAGCTCAACACCCTGAGCATATCCTTCTTTCTCTTTGCTTGTCAGCCCCGACATTTAAAATATTCTTTTAATTAGGGGCTTAAAATAATAAAAACATTTAATTATATAACGTTAAATTATATTTTTATGTTATTTGAGTAGATGAGCGGCTATATTTACGCTATTTGTTCTCAAATGCCCGTCTTAACTCTAAGGCTTTGGAATCCTTCCCCTCGTCCTCCTTCATTCGTTTTTTAAGATGTTGATAGTACAGATACACTTTATAGTCGTTGGTGTGTTTGTAGTAAATCAACGCTCCAATCAACGAGCCGGCCACAATACCCATAAAATTATCTACTGAGTCTTGTACCATGTAGTAGGTCAAAAATCCAATGATGAGTGTCAAGCCCCAAATCAAGATTAGGCGAACAAACTTCACTTGAATCAGCGCCCAAAAAGTCACAGCAGCAACAAAGAATGCAAGTAAGCCATACGACCAATGCAAATCATATACTTTACAAACTCTATATCCCGCAAAAATGCCAATGGCAAGGGCTTCGTAGTCTAAAACCCCAATTGGGTAATCAATTTCTGAATAATGTTTTCCGTACTCCCATTTCATTCTTTACAAATTCTTAAAGTGATCAATCAAAATCTGCGCCACCATGTCTTTGATATTGATGTCCTGCTCTACTGCTTTGAGTTTGATTTTTTTCATCAATGTAGCTGGGATTTTTACGTTAAACTGCGTGATTTCTTCCTCTGGCTCTTCTACGCTTTTCTTTTGAACCTGCTGTACAGGCTCTACTTTTTGCATGGGCAAAGTAGCGGGCTCTTCCACTAATTTTGTACTCAATTTGCCCAAGCGGTTTTTAAATTCCTCACTTACTGCCATATTAGTTCGTTTGTTTAAAGTTGTCCAACTATTTCTTCGGCTAACGCCATCATTTCTTCCCTTGCTTTTTCGTCCTCGATGTTTCCCACGCCATTAGCTACCACGGACCGAATGTAACTCACCCGTTCCATCACCTTTGTTTTGAGGGTTGGTATTGGGTAGCTGTCTAAAATATTTTTAATATCTGCATTTACACTTGTGCGGTGCTTTACCATGTTCAGCACAATGCCTGCTTTCATGGCTGGGTTTTGTTTTTGGGCCTCAGCAATCAGCGCAATAGTTGCTTTAATAGCCATAACGTCCAAGTAACTCACTTTGGTAGGTACTAACACAAAATCCGATATCTCAAATAACGTTGAAAGTTGGTCTGTCAAGTAAGGCGGTGTATCAATAATCAAAATATCCAACTCTGGCACATCCCCTGTGGTAAGAACTTCCTGTGGTACGAGTGTAATCCCTTCAAGCAAGTCACCCAAGCCTACTACGCTACCTTGTAAGTCGGTATCAAGGATGCCTACTTTGAGCGTATCCTTAAATAGAAAAGAAAGGTTTAGTGCCAAAGTAGTCTTGCCTACTCCCCCCTTCTGATGTGCCACGGTTATTACTTACATCGGATTTTATAAAGTCTTTTTCTGAGGCAAATCAACTAATAAATAGTAAAATATCAAAATAAAAATGTATCTGAATAGAAAAATATTAAAATATCTCAATGCAAATCTGTCACGTTTTAGTAGCATACAATTCATTGATTGATACATGAATAAAGATACATTATAGTTTTAAATAAATAATTTTTATTATTTTAATATGCTCAATAATAAATAAAATGATTTATTTTGCGTTTGAAAATTAGTCACAAACCAAAATAAACACGTATTGATGAAAAGGAAGGTTCACTACCTATGGGGGGGTGCATTGGCAATAGCGACTTTAACCCAATCCAACGCACAGAACGCAGGAATTCAACGAGGCGCACAGGTTATTGAGCAACAAGCCACCGCTTTGCAGTCTTATTTCCAACCTGTAACCACTATTATCTATGTCATAGCCGCCATTGTGGGCTTAGTCGGTGGATTTCGGATTTATAGCAAGTGGCAAAATGGTGATCAAGATACTCAAAAGCCGCCGTGGGTTGGATGGGAGCCATTTTGTTCATTTTAGCCATTGCTGCTACCCTGCAAGCTGTCTTCTTTTAAGCCGATGAAACGACTCCAATATATCGTTTTTTCATTTTTGCTGACCGCACTAATGAATGAATATACATTTGCTCAATCAGTAGATTTGACGAAGAAAAGCGGGTTTTCGAGGGTGGGAATTGGTGAACAATTCACTGACCCCTTACACAATAACCTGTCTATGTTCGTCACATTTACTTATTTAGTTTGCGGTCTAATGGGATTGATCGGTGGGTTACGCATTTATAACCGTTGGCAATTGGGCGAAAGCGAGCATATTACGATTGAAATTTGGCGGTGGGTGGCAGCGATACTCGCCGTGCTTGCCATCACCACAGGTCTAAGTGCCTACGTTTCAGAAATGGAAGTAGGTTCTCGGCGAGTTATTCAACAAGATTTTGGAATTAACCCTTAACGATGGATTCATTCTACGCCATAGCCCGAAATACCTGCCTATCACTGGCAGCAGCCGCTGCGGTGATTGCAGGATTACGGCTCTTTCAAAAATGGAACCGAGGTGAAGAAGTAGAAGGAATGATTTTTATTTGGTTGATAGGTATTTTGTTTGCGGGTGCATCGTAGTCATGGTAGATAATTTTATTGTGGGTGGGGCTTATGTCTTCTTCACGGGAATTTCAGGAACGGCAGAGGGTCTTTCCATTGAAATCTACCAAGCTTCATTGCTACTCGGTATCGTCATTACAATTGTGGGAGTCATCAAAATCTACCGAAAATTTCAAAATGGAGAAGAAGACATTTACGAGTATATGCTCAAATGGTTCGGGTCATTGTTGTTTTTGTTCAGTATGGGTTATTTAATCAGTGCAATTTATGAAATCTTTTCCTATTTTTAGAGGCGTGGACAATGAAATTGAGTTTCGAGGACTACGAGGCAAACATTTCTACTACGCCGCCGTCGGAATCATTGCCAGTATTTTCCTGACGCTGTTTTTGTACATCATCGGTTTGAATACACTAATTGCAATTTCGGTATTGCTAATTAGTGCAGGCAGTACGCTTTTTTATACCTATGATGCCAATAAACGGCACGGACGCTGGGGCGCAATCAAATTGGCTGTTAAAAACCACAAGCCCTTTTTTGTTTACCAAAATCGTTCTTTTACCCGATTGGTCGAAATACGAACTTTATCCAAACGCAAGTGAAAAGTATCAACCCAAATAAGGCAAAAAACCTTGAAACGCTCTTCCCTATTTTGGCCGTGGATGCCGAAACGGACATTATCGTTTCCAAAAATGCAGATTTGACGGTAGCTTTTGAAATGAAAGTCCCTGAAATCTTCGCCATTTCGGATAGCGAATACGATACGCTCCACGATGTGTTGGTTAGGGCAATCAAGATTCTGCCCATTGGCTACATGATTCATAAACAGGATATGTTTATTGAGGATGATTACAACCCGAATTTTGAAAGTGAATTTCTGCAATCCAACAATTATGTGGCTTGGGAAAACGAACGACATTTTGCAGAACGCCCCTACTTGCGACATCGTTGCTATTTGTACATTACTCGGCCTGCTTCTTCGCCTTTGAAACGAACCAGTCAGCAGTCCTCACTACTCAAACGGCATTTAGTACCCAAGGAAATCCAAGACCCGAAAACATGGATTGAATTTACGGATATTGTGAATCAATTCGAGGCAACCTTCAACGATTCTGGAAAGGTAACGCTGAATAAGTTGAACAAAGACGAAATTCTCGGTACAAAAACTGAAACGGGGCTTTTTCAAAAATACTTTTCGCTTTCGTTCGATGACGAAGCGTTGTATGACCTCGAAACAAAAGACGGTTTGAAAGTGGCAGGTAACACGACTTACACCTACGCCATTACCGAACTCAACGATTTCCCGAATAATTTGCAAAATTCGGCTCGACTTGAACAGTTTTCCACCGACAGCAGTCACTTCCCCATTTCAACGGGTTCGACACTGGGAATGATGCTCTCTTGTAATCACGTATATAACCAAGCGTTAGTAATTTGCGACGGTGATGCAATGGTAAACGAAATGGTCGGAGAAGTACGCAGACACTATTCTTTTTCGGCATGGTCGAAGGAAAACGAGGTGAGTATTTCAGCCAAAGATGCCTTTATGGAAGAAGTAAAAGCCAACAACCGCAAGGTCGTAAAAGCACATTTCAATGTCATGGTTTTTCACCGAGACCCCGAAATCGCAGATAACTACCGCTCATTGGCAGCGGCGGCGATTTCTAAGTTAGGCTTCAAGCCCAAGCTCGCTACTTGGGACGCTGAAACATTATTTTGGGCGTGTATTCCTGGGAATATTTCTGAAATTGGAACGGACAATTTAGCTACTTGCTTTTTGGAAGAGGCTACTGCGATTTGGAATGTGGAAACCAATTACCAAGACGGTTTTTTCAATAAAAATGGGATTTTGCTCACTGACCGCTTTGGCCGACCGTGTATGGTGGATCCATTTTTTGCTCCGTTGGAAAAAGGTTTGATTTCGAATCGAAATTTTATGGTCATTGGTCCATCAGGGTCGGGTAAGTCGTTTACAATGAACAACATCATTTACTACTTGCTTTCACACGGCGTCCACATCAGCATGGTGGATGTGGGACACTCATACAAACGCCTCTGCAAACTCATGGGTGGAAGATACATCACTTACGAAACGGACAATCCCATTAACTTCAATCCCTTCTATATGAAGGATTTGACCCCCGACGAAGAAACCAAAGATGCTTTGGCTAACTTGTTGATGGCTCTGTGGAAGAAAGACGGGGAACGGTCGTCAAAGTCAGAGGAAGTAACTATTTCGAGCATTGTTCACGAATACTATGTATCACTACGTCGCAATCGAAATGACGGAAACGATATTTTTCCGTGTTTCGACAGCTTTTATGAGTTCACCCAAAATGAATACCCTGACATCTTTAAGCAAAACCAAGGGCGTTCAGAAAAGGAATTTGATTTGCAAAACTTTCTATACGTTTTGCGTCCATACTATAAAGGTGGTCAGTATGATTACCTGCTCAACTCCCGGCAAAACATTGACCTCATGGACTTGCCTTTTGTGATTTATGAGCTTGATAACATCAAAGACCATCCTGTACTGTTTCCTGTAACAACCATCATGATTATGAACACCTACGTCCGTAAACTGTTCAATGTCAAAGGTGTCTTGAAAATGTTGGTTATTGAAGAGGCTTGGAAAGCTTTGGCAAAAGATAGTTTTTCCGACTTCTTGCGTTGGTGTTCAAAGACTGTTCGTAAGCATTATGGCTCATTGGGAGTAGTTACGCAGGAAGTAGATGATTTGGTCGGAAACGCCATCGTCAAAGATGCCATTATCAACAATTCACCCATTAAATTTCTGCTCGACCAGAGCAATTATGAGAAACGTTTTGGCGAAATCATGCAGACGCTGGCACTCTCAGAAAAGCAAGCGAACATCATTTTGAGTATTAACAAAGGCAAAAACCCAAATCGGCCACCGTACAAAGAGCTGGCGTTGCTGCTGGGCGATTACTGTAAAGTTTATGGTGTCGAGGTTTCCAAAACCGCTTACGGAACTTTCACAACGGAACGGCGAGAAGTGGAAGAAATTCAAGACTTAGCCCAAAACAAGTACAACGGCAGCCTTGAAAGTGCCGTAAAAGCATGGGCAAATGGTGAACGAGCAACTGTTTTTCAACCTTAATATCTATTCCCATGATACATCTAAAACCCTTAAAATTACTCATTCTGACAGGTTTATTGAGCTTTTTTCAATTGACAGCCCATGCACAGTTTGTTGTATCTGACCCTCTGCACACGGCAGTTACACAGCTCATCAAACTATTGCAAGACCCTTCTTTTAAAACCTTGGTCAAGAATGTCGAAAAGTTAAAAAAAGTAGCCAGTGGCGTACAACAATTTCACAGGGGAACACAGTTGGTGTCAACTATTACCCAAACGACTTCGATGCTTAACCAAATGGCCAATTCGATTGGCAAAGATGGGCATATCTATCCTGCCGAGTACCAAATGATTATTCAGGATTTCCAAGGTTTAACCAAAGCAGGGACGGACATATTGAAAGATATGAGGCAATCTACCTCACAAAATATTCTGGAAATGAATGATTCTGAACGAATGAACTGGCTCAATATGGCGCATGAGAGAGCAGGAAAATTCCACAATTTGGTACAGTCTTACTACAATCGAATCCGAGCCATGTCTATGCGGAGAGCAGGCAACTTGCGTGACCGTCAAGCTACGGCCAAACTCTATGACATTGCTTTGGCAAACGTTACAACCAATCCATTAGGTGGGAATTTTAACTTTAACAATGGCAACGAACAAGCTTATGATGCTTTTTACCCAGAGGGAACTTCTGTTTTGGACAACTATACTGAAACCGAAGATGCTGTCAAAATGCGGCAAGCCCAAGAAGATTTCAATAAACGCCTCTTAAATTACCAAGATGAGTTACAAATAGCTGAAATGAAAGCTCAACGTATAGCTTTATCCATGAAAATCGCAGAAGGATACCGACCGATTGAAAACTGGGCTGGAACAAAAACGGTAGGTTGGGCAACCCCTGATGGTAAAGAGATTTCCAAAGAAGAATTTGAGGTCATTGTCAAAATACTTGGGCGAGAATTACTGGTTCCGATGCGAGAAGAACTGACCAAAAAATACCGAATCGATGAAGGTATCAAACTGAAATAGTATGAATTTCGATATTCTAAAAACCCTCGAACAGGTCTATCAAAGTACCCTGACCAGTTCTAATAGTGCGGCTGAAAAAATCGAAGTCAGCATACGGGCAGCGGCGGGGATTGGAGCATTGGTGTATATCTTTTCGAGACTGATTGGACAAATTTCTCGTAACGAACCGATTGATTTTTTTCCGTATCTACGTCCGTTTCTCATGGTGTTACTCATTGCCTCTGCGCCCAAGATGTGCGACGTAATGGACGCTTTTGGCAAGAAAACAGTAGGTTTAGTCAACGCATCGAACGGGGATTTGTACGAAAAAGTCAAGAAGAATACCGAAATGATACAAAAGAAAATTCGAGAAAAGTGGGATGAAATTGGTACGAATCCGCAACGCTACAAAGAAATTTTCGGTGGTGATTTGAACGAAGACCGTGAAGCATTTATGGGTCTGGGTAGCGTGGGCGTTGATTTTAAAATTGGCTTTCAGCGGTTTACCGAAGAATTCAAGTTTCAGATTCTGTCTGCCCTTCAAGATATTCTGATGGCAATCATGCACTTGGCCGAAGCCATTTTATTCCTGATTTCTATCTGTTATCGTCTGATTCTTCGCATGGGTGCACCTATCGCTTTTGTATTGGCAATATTCCCTGGCTTTACCCAAAACATCGCCAGTTGGTTTGGTAGTTACATCAACTACACGCTTATGCCTACCGTTGCTGCTTTGTACAGCAGCATTGCATTTGCCGCTTCTGATGCCTACCTGAACGCCTACGACCCAGCCGCTGCCGTACAGTCGGGAGGAGCTGAGGCACAGCAACCCGAATATTTGGGATTGGCTTACATAGCCCTACTTGTCATGTTCTTAATTGGCTATTTTCAAGTTCCGTCTATGACCAATATGCTCGTAACCGTGGGAGGGGTCGGTGCGATGGTACAAGGTGCTACTCGCATGGCCAATCAAACGCTTGGCAGTGCAGCCTCATCAGTTGCTAAGGGAACGGCAGGAGCAGGTACTCGGATATTGAGGGATACGGGCAGAGCTTCATTAGACGGTTTAGGGAACATTCCCAAAAATGTTTCAGCAGGTGTCCAGCAAGGTTCTAACAAAGGTGCAACGTATGGCCCACAAGGAAAAGTAGTTGGTGGGGTAATTGGCGGAGTCGGTGGTTTGGCAAAATCTACGATTGGGGCAACCGCTATCGGAGCCTTAAAAGCCACCAAACAAGAGGGTAAACGCCAAAGGAATCGCTTAGATAGTAAAATTAACCGTCTGTAAACCCATGCTTTTAAAATCATTTCAATACCAGAATAACCTACTGCATGGCCACCGAAAAACGCTCAATTTCTATCTTGGAGCGTTGGGACTATTGGCCTTCATGACGATTGTAATAGTGGTTTGGTCTTTCAAAAAATACCAACAGCATACCGCTAAAACGTATGTTTTTCATCCAAAAGGGGCATCCATTGAAATTTACGACGACAAAAAATGAAAGAATTATTGCAATTGGAAAAAGACTTCCAGCGAGGTAGGCTGCTGGTCATCGTGGCATTTGCCTGTTCATTTCTCATCTCTATTACGGCAGTGGTACTGGCGTTTAAATACAGTAATGATTTCTCAAAACGCATCTATTTAGTCAATCGAGGTGAGGCCATCGAAGTAACCTGCGGAGACGTAACCGACAATCGCCCAGCCGAAGCCCGTCACCATGTAAGTCGTTTTCACGAACTATTCTTCAATGTTTCACCTGACCCGAAATCCATTGACGACAACATGAAAAAGGCGTTGTTCCTCTGTGATGAGTCTGCAAAGAAGCTACACGATAACCTCAGTGAGCAGAATTTTTACCGTGAAATGATACAGGGAAACGTAACCCAACGAGTTAAAATAGATTCTGTTTTAACGGATTTACGAATGTATCCTTACCGAACCATCACCTACGCAACGCTTATCCAAGAACGAGCTACTGCTATTTCAGAAAGGCAACTTATTACACAAACGTATCTGGTGGACATCAATCGTTCCGATAATTCACCCAACGGTTTTTTGATGCGTGATTTCCAAATTCTTACTTCCAAAATCGTGCGGGAACGTTCAAAATAGCCATGCGCTCATTATTCAGAAAAACCAAAAAAGAGGAAGAACATCCTGCCTTTCAAGTGGGAGAACAAGTAGGCAGATGGTTTTCGGAACGGACTATTAAAATAGCAAACTATCTAAATAGCTGGCAACACCGAGTAGGCTTTCGACTACGAAACGTAGTGATTATAAGCATTTTGCTTTTACTGTTCGCATGGTTCATCTGGCAAATAAGCAATGTTTTTTAACGGTCGCCGTAGCGATTGAAATTTTTACTAACAATGCACATGAATGACAACCCAAATCCGCATCACGTGCCAATGACAGCAGGGGCTGAAACGGCTAAAAAATTGAGCTTTAATAAAAAACAGTTAGCCATGTTTCTCATCCCAATTGCTTGTTTGATTGGAATAGGAATTTTTGGAGTGATGGGTGGATTTATCTCAACTGGTCAAAGTACTTCTGCTGACAGTACTCACCTCGACTTAGCCCCGCCCGAAGCAAAGCTAAAAAACGTGAAGGGTGATGAGAAGTATGACAAAGACTTTACCCCCTCCGACCTTAGTCCTAATCATTCAGGTACAAATGCCCTTGATCAACATGCCGCTCAAAATACCGAAATGCTTACGGGTCAGAACCCAACGCAACGCCTGGGTACGAATGAATACTTGACTGAAAATGATTTTCAAGAAATTGAACAGAGAAATAATAAACTAACATACGCTTCGCCCACTGAGCAAAAGCAGTTTCAAAAACGTCAATTCACGAAACAAAACCAACGACAATTGCGGGAACAGCAACGGGTGTTGAATACGATGTACCGCAGCCCAAAAAGTAAGGAGCAATTAACCGAGGAACGTCAAGACCAAGCCGACCGTGATTTTAATCGTCGTGCGACCGAAACTGTTTTACGGCAAATAGAAATGGCGAATCAAAGGAACGTGGGTGGCCAAACCGAAGGTGGAGCTTCCCCTACCCTATCTGCCGAGCCATTGATGAGCAAAGAATACTTGACCCTCAAAAAAGCCTACGGAGGCCAATTGCCCACTGAGTACCGCACGTTGTTCAAAAATGAAATTGAAGCAGAGAACAAGGGCCTGCTTAAAAATGAAGCCGAAGAACCCAATACTATGATTTTGACAGAAACTGAAAAGAGAACTACTAACGGTTTCTACGGAGCTAACAGTGCAAAAACCAACTCCAAATCAGCCCGCACTAACAACACCGCCATTGAAGCAGTAATACACGGCGACGGTGACAAAGTGGTAATAGAAAATGGAAGTACGCTGAAAATTCGACTGACTGAAACCGTACAACTTCTGCTAAATGGCGAACGAGTTACCTTGCCAGCTCACACACTACTGGCGGGAACTTGTCAGATTAACGGAGAAAGAATCAGTGTTACAATCAGTAGCATCTGACTCGGCGCAACCCTCTATCAAACCAATCTCACAGTATATGACTTGGATGGACGAGCAGGGCTTTACGTTCCTAAAATTCGAGAGAAAAACATCATGGCCAATAGTTTGGGACAATCAGCACAAACGGCGGTAGCTTCGCCATCTTTCTTTATTCAGCAAGGCAGTTTAGGGCAACAAGTAGGTACACAAATGGCCTTGCAAGCTGGGAATTCGATATTTTCGGGCGTGAGAGCCTACGCCCAAGCGAAAATTGCAAATGTAAAAGTAACCGTAAAACCCAATTACAAAATCTTACTCAAACCCACCGAACGGGGTAGTTCGTTCGGAACAATCAACGAATAACAAACTATCTTGATATGAAAATATTTTTCTATCCGACGGTATTTGTCGGTCTCAGCTTGTCATTTTCAGGTTACGCCCAGAAAGAAAGTGTTTCCGTCGCCAATCCAATACTGACCCAATCAATAAACAGCACTCCTTACCTTTTACCAATTGACAAAGGTTCGGTAAAAGGAAGTTACCCAATTGGGGTTTCCAATCGGAAAACAACTCACATTATTTTTCCTGCCAAAATCAGAGAATTCGACGCCGGCACAGGCGATGTAATTGCCCAAATTCCTGAAACTGTTCCGAATATACTGCGGGTAAAAGCCAAAGAAAAAGCCGATTTCTGCGAAACCAACATGACGGTTATCACCGAAGAAGGCGGTTTTTACAGTTTCTTGGTTCGTTTTCAGGAAGACCCCGAAATCTTAAACATTAACATTGCCAATAATCTGTTGGCAGACAATTTTACGTCTGACCAAAAAGGAATGAACCACAGCCCTATTATTTCATTCGTGGATAAACCGAATGAGAAAAACGAAAACGAGATACTAACCGAATGTCAGAAGGTTCAAAAGCTGACTTCGTACATTAGAAACATCGGTGCTTCTAAAATGAAACTGACCTGTTTGCTCACAAGCTTGTACGTGAAAAACAAAACGATTTACTTTCAATTGAACGTTAGAAACGATTCTGAGATTGATTACGAAATTGATTTCTTTAAGTTTTACCTACGAGACAAAGACGTACTCAAACGCATGGCGGCCCAAGAAGTAGAAATAAAACCTTTCGCCAATTATCCCAAAACTTTGACTACCATCCGCAGTAATACCGAGTACACCACAGTGTATGCCCTCCCCTTGCGAACTTTCCCCGAAGACAAAGTAATTGAGGTAGAGCTGTACGAAAAAGACGGCGGTCGCCATTTGCGTTTCCAAGTTGAAAGCGACATCATGCTACAAGCCAAGAATCTATAATCCTTTGATTTCGAGTTAAAAATGAAGAATACTAAACTATCAAAATATCTTTCTATTCAAATAGCTGCCGTTTGGTTCGTCTTTGGACTTGCGGCAAATGCCCAAAACCACTTAAAAGGGCAACGGTTTTTTGAAGGTTATCTGGGAACAGTGGACGGTTTTCGCCCGCTTAGTGGCTCCCAAATACTGCTTTCAACTGGAAAATACAACCGCCATTACAATGCTTGGAAAGCCACCGCCAGTTATCAACGTAAAACCTCTGCATTAGTTGATTCAACCAACATTCCACAGGAACAATTTACTCTGGGTTACGGCTACGAATTCATCTTACACCGCAATGCCACCCGTACCTTTTTTGTGCGGGGATTAGCTCAACCCTTTGCAGGGTATGAGTCCATCAACCATGACCAAGTTATTTCTGAAACCGCAACGCAACGTTCCAAGTTTCTGGTAGGCTTAGACGCTGGCCTCGAAGTAGAAATAAACCCCGTTATATTCGGTTTCCGCCAACGATGGAATCCTACATCCTCGGTGCAGGGATTTCACTCAATAGTGTTTGTGGGGGTAAGGTGGCATGGGAGATGAGCTCGCATTTTAAATAAACATCAATCATTCAAAATATTGATATCTTCTTCGGATTCATCTATAACAATTTCAGGGGTGTCGTCCTCAGAGTCATCTTCATTATCTATATTATCAACTTCACAAAGTTCAAGAAACTTATTTTTTGAGCTACTATCCCAATAAATAAGGCGTGCTCTGTCAAAAGTTTTTAAAATATCAATGTATGACGGCTGTATATTACTACTTAATACAATGATTAGTACAGCAGATGTCCTTGTTAATATGGTATAAACGAATTCATCTATCTCTTTTTCTGTGTCAACTGGTACACGTGTTGACCAGATAACACACTGTTTTTCAAGCCCTTTTGCTTTTAAAATGGTTTCAGAAGTAGCTGATATACCATTGAGAATCAATTTTGAATGCAAAATATCATCTCTTTCAAAACAGAAACTGATTTGAAACCATACAATTTGTAAGCCTGAATAACCTCTTTTAATTTTTGAATGGTTTCAGTCCAATTTTCGCCATAAACAATAAGTGGTCTGGCACCTGGCGGAGCTCCTTTGAATGGGTTTATCACATTGCCGCTTTCATTATTACCAACTTTAAAACGTTTGCTATTTATTCTTTCTGAAAGTCCTTTAACACATTCGCTAATTCTAAAAGGTAATCGGTAAGACCCTCCAATAAAATTCGGTCAAAACGTTTCATCATTTCATCGTCTGCTCTCGGAACCCTCGATGTTGTTCCTAATCGAATTGATTGAGCCAAATCACCTGCCAAAACAATATTATTGGAATTTTTAACTAACTTATAAAAAACTTCATAATCAGCTATCGTACAATCTTGTAATTCATCCACGAGGATATAATCAAATTTTGCAAATGCAAATTTGGGGTTATTTAGTTTTTGCAAAAAACGATAACGCCTAAGAGTAAATGAATCTAAGTTGCTGGATTTCAAAAATTTAATATAACGAATTAAAAGCGTCCCAAACAAACTTGCGTTTAGCACTGTTTGTTCTCAGCTTCGGATTTCCTCTCTACCAACTCTCTCAATAACTTTGTACTGTTTATATGTTGAGCATTGTAGCCCATAAACTATTCGATGATATTCATCAAAAAGAAAATTAGGGTCACAGACACTTTCAAAATCCTTTTTATTCAATTTACTTTCAGTTAACAAATCATCCGCTATCTCTTTAAGTTTATCAAGATGAAACTGCTCTATCTCACCTTTGTAGGTTGTAAATTTTAAATCCTTAGCCATGACGATTCCTATTTTTGTGGGTAAAACATCAAAGTGCAATACGTAGATATTGTATTTGTCACTATTGCTGAATCGAAAATAGCTGTATTGCTGTGGTCGTCCATAAAAATCTTTACCAAACTCTCGTTTGCACTTACCAGCATCCAAAATTTGTTCAAGCCAATCACCTAAGTATCGAACAAGATCCTTATTAAAGGTTGTAACCAAAATTTTAAGGTGTGGGTTGTAGTCATGGCTTTCAACAATGTTTTTGATACGTTCTGTAAGAACGACACTTTTACCACAACCAGCAGGTCCTAAAATTACTGTTGGTTTTCCAGTTGGTTTAGAGGCTTTTAATTGATCGACACTTAGTTTGATTTTTGTTCTATCTCTTTCAGTTACAGTAAAAAGTTTAATTCCCGTTTGTAATGAAAGCATCATCTGTTGCTTTGTTAGAGCAAGACCAATAAAACTCATATCATCCCACGTTGCAGAATTTGACATCCCTTTTCCTCCATGTTTTTTAGCAAGTTCTTGCCTAAGTTTTGACACTTTTAACAATTGCCCCTGAAATAGCAAGTTATGATTTTGGGTATAAATACCTTGCGTAAGATAGCCTTCATTATTGAGTTTTTGCTTCAATTCTTTCAAAAAAGCTACCTTCTTATCCTGATTTGAAGTGATTAACAATAGATTAGTGGGTTTAAATGTGCTTACGAGTTCATCAAACCCTTTGGCTATCTCTTCTTTGTTATCAGACATATCAAATAAATAGCTTGAAGCAATCCAAGGGTTAGTAAGGGTTAAATTTTCTGGATTATTCCATGATACTACGGAGTATTTTGTAACCATGTTCGGTTCTTTGCAAAAAGGGTAATATTCCACAAAATGCCTCCACAGATATTTTTCACCATATAACAACATAAATGGACTCGTATCTATGTTGATTACGGTAATCTTAGGTGTGCTCATACCTATCGCTTTCATTCCACTAATAATCAACCCAACAGCCCATTGTATTGCACCTGTTCCAGCACCTAAATCAAATATTTCTATACGGGATTCTGCTGTTTTCAACAGTGCATCAGCAAAAAATGAAAGGAACGTATTTACCCTACGGGCATGATACCAAAGAGAGTAAGCAAATGCCGTGTTTAACCTATCATAACATAGGTCTTTCCCTTTTATTAAGTCAAAGCTTTCTTCTTGGCAAACTGATAGTTCAAAATCAAAGTTAGCTTTAACACTATTTTTTTGATAATATTCAAATGCCGCCTCATAAATAATTTGGTCAAGGGTTTGTTGTTGCCCTTTAAGCCATAGTAAAAGTTTTTCTTTCATATTGGAGCAAATCCACTTTTCCCCTCACCAATGAAGGGTAATTTGTTTTTAAAAAGGCCAACTATTTCCTTATATTTTTTTTCATCCCAATTAAACGTATTTGTAAGCTTTACTGCTTCTTCACGAGTACTCGCAACAAATTTGCCTTTGTCTGGATGGAAGGGCTGAACTACAAATTTTTTAACCCCTGTTTCTAAAAGACTTTCTATAAATGAATTAGCATCTTGAATTGGCAGCAGTGGTGTCATAGTTATACATGAATTAACCCCTGAATCATTTACTTCTTTTATTGCTTTTAACCTCGTCTTATTTGAAGGACATAATGGTTCAAATGCCTTTCTAACCTCTTCACTGTCTGTTGTAATAGTCATATTTACCTGTACAATATCAAATTGCAAAAACAAGTCAATATCTCTTGTAACAAGTGGACTACGTGTTTGTATAACCAATCTGACACGGTGAAAATCTATAAGTTCTTTTAATAGTTTTCGAGTCAGTTCTAATTCTTTTTCGATGGGCTGATAGGGGTCGGTTACACTACTAATGTATATGGTCTTATCAATGAGTGGCTTTCTTCTTTTTTTTATAAGTAGTGCAAGTGCATTTTCTTTCACTTTTAGCCAGTATCCCCAATTATTTTTTTCTTCTTCACTTCTCGAAAAAAAAGCTGCGTAACAATAATTACAACCGAATGTACATCCAGTGTATGGGTTTAGAGTAAAATCGTATGCATCCATAAATCCTTTTCCCTCTGTCAATATTGATGCGGATTGGATATATTCTATTTTACTTTTTCCCAGAACATTTTTTTTTATGCTTTTGTCATGATTTTCAAATAAGTCCATTTTGATGTTTTTTATTGGTATCGAAAGTTACCAAAATATCTTTCTATCTAAATACTCAACTATTTTAATTTTTCAATGCTGGCCACCAACAACGCTATATACTTCTCCTTCATTGTATTAGACAAAAAACTCAACTGAATCAGCTCTAACATTGCAGATCGTTTCTTTGCAAACTCAGCATAAACCCGTTCTGAGGATTTAGTAGGAATACCCAACTTTGTGGCTAATTCATCAAAATCAGCTCTTTTGAGTCGGTTTTTCTTACCGTTTATCGTCAATGCCGATTCTTCCAGGTCTTCGGGCATAGCCAATTTGGTAGAAAGCAAATCATAGGCGGGAGATAGAGCTACCTCTCCATCGTCGAACCGAATCAGCGAGAAGTTTTTTAGGTGCATATCGGCATTGCCCGTGATGAAACAAAAAACGACCAATTCAAACAAAGCCAATGCATCCAAACCTTTGTTGGTGGTATAAGTACGAATCGTCTTCCCCACTTTTTCAATGGAGCCTCGGTATTTATGTTCGGTGAGCGTCTCAGTCAATTGACATAAATCCTCTATGTGAATTTTTCTATCTTTTTGTCGGTCAAAGCGTTTGGTCAAATATGCCAATTTCTCCGATTGCAATCGAATCAGGGTATGTTCAGCCGTTTTGATGCCACACAAAGCCGCCAATTTCATGGTCAAACCTTCATTTTCGGGCAAAGATTCAAAGTGGTCAGTTGGTGGTTTCAGGATATAACCTCCACACAATCCTGCCACTGTAAGGCGACTTGTTTGGGCATCCACTTTTTCTAAATCTAATAATAGTTTGGGTTGCACACCCGTTACGGCTACGCTACGAATGATGAGCCATCGAGCCATTTCTCGCAAATCATCAGCACCCAGATTGAGGGTTGGCGGTATGGTTGTTCCAAAGAACTTTTTGCAACACTTAGCATGGAAGTCTTGCTCATGCTCACTCAAAGGCTGGTAACAATAAAGGCAGCTTTGGTTCATGGCTCACTATTTTCGATTTTCATCACACTTACTGCCCCAAGGCAATCTTGACAAACCGTGAGTAATAGCCCCATTCGGTCTCGTGGGTTGAGCTTCCAATTTTGAATGGCAATGTCCAGTAACCAGCCCTCTGGAATCAATCCGTCAAAAAATGGAAACAGAATTTTGCTTTTATAAGAGGCTTCCCTCAGCGGTAAAGTTAAGCTCACGGGTAGGTAATTATTTTTCAAATAGGCTGCTTCATACGTGAATACATACCCATCTTCTTCTTCGCTAATGATGCCCGCTAATTGGTCTTGGTAATAAACCTCTCCACTCCTATTCATGGCTAACCTCCTTCTTGATAGGCCCTAATTCACATCCAAATAAATCTAAAACCTGATTTACCTTGTCAAGTCGCAAGGTTTCTTTACCCTGTTCAAGCTCTCGAACAAAGCGAAGCCCTACACCTGATTTTTCGGCTAAATCCACTTGGGTCAGTTTTAAAGACTTGCGCTTGTCCTTTACAAATTGAGCAATAAGGCTTTTCATTTATACCTGTTCGGGGTTATTTCTCTAATATTTATTTATTTTATACCTGTTCGGGTACGAATATAGAAAATATTGTTCAGTTTATACCCGAATGGGTACAGAATATTTTCAATCCCATTCCACACAAGGCATTATTCCCAAACTTCCTCCTTCTTCCCAACAAGATGAGCCGTAGTATTCATCCATCGCCAAGGTGAACAAAGCATCTTTTTCTGCTTCGCTCCTACGTTGCCAGCTTGGTAGTTCGTCGTATTCATCACAAAGCCTAATTTGCCACAAATACCCTACTGCGTCGAAAATATGATACACATCTGCCGATTGCTGTTGTACTCGAACCAATCGAAATCCCAATGCTTCGGCTCGTCGTTTGGGGGATTGTTCAATTGGTAAAGTTGTTGTTTCCATTATAAATATTTAAATATTAAAATATCTAAATATACAGATAGTAAACTATTTTGCCAAAAATGAGGGCTTAATGGGTGATTTTTTTACCCAAAAGATTCCTCTTAAATCAATAAGATTATCCAAAGCGCACTTTTAGACGTTTAGAATCAATCGTTTCCGTAACACCTTTGGTGTCAGAACTTTGCTGCTCCTTCCAAATCACACGTTTCATTTGAGTGGTTGGCGTAAGCCCATACAGTTGCTCTACATCCCTACAAAAACGACCCATTTCTAAAAAATTGAAGCGAGTTTTTGCCGTATTTTCCCCGTCTAAACTAATTCTGTTGGCAATGATGTGAAAATGGTCGTGGTCTTTGTCTGCATGGCGAAAAGCAACGAGTTGGTTGTTTTCCATGCCAAAACGCTGTGCAAACAACTGACAAATCTCAGCCATTGTTTCGGTATTGACTCTCTCACCCACGGGAAACGAAAAAGCCTGGTGCCAAACGGGTTTCTCAATACGATGATTTAAGTTGGCTGTACGCCGCATCCGTTCTGCCATTTTTTCGAGATTCAGAAGAGCTTCATTAGCCCCTTTTATCTGTTTTGAATCATTAGTTGTCGAAACAGGTAAATGCTGAAAATAGACCAATTCACCCCTTACCTGTGAACGATCAAGGCTTCGGTTGGGACGGGTGGCGTAGTAGCAGTATTCCAGCGTTCCCAAAAAACTCGTTCCGATTGAGGCTACTTTTCCAATCATAAGGTTTCTTCCAGATAGTCATAAGTACGCTGAACGATATTAGATACCTGCAAAGCCGTCTGTTTTATCTCAACCGAAAAAGCCTTTTCATGGCTGACTTTGTGACTCAATTGCAAAATCGTTCCTGATAACTTTTCAAGGTTTTTAAGTAAAGCAAGTACATCCGTTGGCAATGATTTCTGCACAGGTAAGTAGGGCTTACTTTGCATACTGCATTGCCTCAAAAAGTCAGCCCTACTCAGGTTACTTGCTTTACTTTGTTTACTCAATAAGTCCCATTCAGCCTCTGTAAATCGTACCGTAAGTCGCTTGTTTCTTACTTTCGTTTCATCTTTTTTAGGGCGGCCATTTACTGGAATTTTCGATTTTTTGAGTTTAGACTTAAACCCTTCATCAGCTCCTTTTACCCTTTGTCTGCCAAAAACATAACTTGCTTATTCTGATTTTAACCTTTAAAGTTTCCCCTTCATTCCTAAATTCTTTCTTTTTTATCGAACCTAATTTCGAGTTATCCCAATCTAAAAACAATATTAAATAAACTATTTTATTTATTTTAGCAACTTTAATATAATTTATCAAATTTATGTCGGCTCAAATCATCTGTGTACACACTTCCAAAGGTGGAACGGGAAAATCTACTATTACTACCATTTTAGCGTCTTACTTAACTTACGAATTGAGTAAACGGGTCTTGCAATTGATGCTGATGCCCCACAGTTTTCAATTGATAGCCTGCGTCATCGGGAACAAAACCATTTAACGCAAATATCAGCCAAAAATGTCAAGATTTTGATGAGGTCAAAAGTTTCTTTTGCTTCGCAGCTTTCAGTAGCCGACTAAGCCATTTATGAACGTATCGTTCAAGCAATCAGAACAACGCCGCATTACTGGATTTTATCCGATTTACACCGTTGAGCAATCGGAATTAGACGAATTGGACATTGAGAAAATCAGTGATTCTTACGACTATGCTTTGATTTGGGTGGCTGTCGATGAGCACGAATGCAATTCGCTTCAGCTGATTTGGTTCTTGTTCCCTTTACCACGCAAAAACATTGACGTGATGGCCTCCTGGAATATTGTCTCACATTAGCCGACCATGTGAAGCAAGGACATCTTTCTGACTTGACCCAATTTTATTGCTTTTGGAATAAGTACAAATTCACGTTTCAGAAAAAAGCGGAACTCATTGAATCGCAATTGAAACCAAGCTTTGCTACCAAGGGTGCATTTCATTTGATTTTCTTGAAACTCGGCTGAATGATGCCGATTCTGGCTTCGACCGTGCTAAGATGTGGACGACCATTTCGTCTCCTATTCTATTCAAAGGTGGTCAGTACCTCAATGGCATAGCACGGTTTACCGAGGAAGTTATTAAGCTATCTAATTATCAAAATAGTTAAATATCCATGCCACAACTACCAGAAACACTCAAAACAACATTGCCTAAACAAAGAAGACAGAAAGTCAAATACCTTCTGTCATCTCAGAAATGGACTTTGACGACGAAACCCTCAATCGGCGAGTATCTACTTACCAAACGAGTATAAAACCAAAACCTCAGCTCGCAGTAAAGGTAAAAATCGAAAAGGTATTTCACATCGGACTAAAATTAGATGAGCAATTTCGTTCGGGGTGGTTACAACTCAAATACTCGTTGGCACTGCGGCACGGTGTAGAGATTTCGATGCAGAAATATATTGAATTCCTTCATGCCAAGGTTGTTGAAAAAAGCAAATCTGATGATTTTTTGTGGGCAGAAATGGCAAGTTATTTTCAAGCTAAAACCCAATGATGTTACAAATCTCGTTGAGTTTATACTTAGTCAGTGCCATATTAGTTATCGTAATCTGGGCGGCTCTGGTCTTGGGCTTTTCAAAGTTTCAAAACGGACTAAGAAAAAAAGACCCGTTCCTGAAACCTTTTACATTCTTTCAGCCCAAACAAGGCGGTTCGTTCAAAAATACGGAAAACTTAATCATTAACTCACGGTTAGATGACTTAGATACTAAAATAGTTTCCTATCAAAATAGCTTAATAGGCACAAATTAAAAACAGCACCTTTGCCTATTGAAGAACATTCCGAGTTCGCAAGTGATGATTCAGAACAGTACGGCAGCCATTTTCTAATGAGGAGATTCAAGCCTCGGTAAACCAAGCTCAACAAAACTTGGAAGAAATTATAGCCAAGCGTAAAGAACGAAAAGCTGAGTTATTTGAATTTGAGCAACTATTGGAGGCCATGGAAGAGGAGGATAAAATAGTTGAGTAGTTTTCTATTTAGATATTTTTCTATTTTATTATTCGGTTATTAGCGTTTACCCCCTGATTCCCGCTGCAAAGAGCCTCGTTTTCAGAGGCTCAACTAAATCGCTTGGGGCTTCGATTTGGCTTATTTTTTCAATTGAAATAACCGAGCGTCGAAACGATACCCCAACGAAACAAGTGCATAACTTTTCTCAGCCAGTGATAAGGGACTAACTCGGTAACGAAAACCAACAACAATCGGCCCTTTTTCGGCTTCTACATTTCCTTCGATGCCAGCAACAAAACGGGATTGCTTCCCTTCGACTACAAAGCCTAATACCTGATACTCGCTCAATTTTTTCTCATGCCCACCAAAGACGGACAAACCCAAAAAGCCAGACACACCACTTTGCAATTCAAGAGCTTTTTTCCTTATCCCTAAACCAGCTAATATTTGATGGGTCTTATTGTCGCCAATCAACTTGGTCGAGTTGAACCATACCCGTATATCTCGATTAGGGTTTAGATTATCTTTCAATCCTAATCGAAAGCCGTACATATTGCCAGTAGGGTGAAGTCCAAAGCCTACAATGGCCTCTACATTTGATAAAGTAAAGCGTTTAGTTGAATCTGTTTGAGCCAGAATCGGAAAAGAAAAGACCAGAGAAATGAGTGAAATTTTGAGTAGTAAACTTTTCATTTTATGATTGATTAAAGATGAAACAAAGTGCTAATCACTGCCCCATTTTGAGTAATTAGCTTACTATAAAGATACCTAAATATTTAAATATTTTTATATTTAACTTGATAATCAACCATTTACCTTAGACTTATGACTACCATTCGTTTTATCTTGGATTCTACCCCTTGATTCCCAACCAACGAAGTGCAAAGCGGTAAAGCCTTGCCTTCGTGTTGATTTACTTTCTTGACGATTTCTTAGAGCTGGATTTTGAAACAGTTTGTACCTCTTCCACAGGTATTGACTCTACTACTGCTACGGGCTCGCTTACTGCTTCCTCTTTGGGTGGCTCAACCAGAGGTAGGCCATAGATAAGATGTTTTGGAAACCAATCAGATAGGAAGGTAGTCTGGTATTTTGTAGAGTAACAGACCCATACACGTTGTAAGCTCGTGCCACGTCTCGGCCCAACTTCGAAAAGCTAAATCACCTTCCTCAAATTGAAAAGTAGCGGCAAAGTAATTGCCCTTTTGGGTTTTTCCGTCGGGTAGGGTTATCTCATAATCCTTCTTTTCGGCTTTCAGAACAAATTTTAAATCTTCAAATTTCTTACGTTGATAGACTATTTTCTCACGGGCTTCTTTGAAATTAATGGCGCTCGTGTTATTGAACATGATCGTGCTTACACACAAATCAGTGTCTAAAAAAAAGAACTCAACCCACTGTGTGCTTTCTTTGCGGTCAAATAAACCGCCGTTGAAAAGTCGCCATGAAAAAGGTTGAAAAGTGAATTCAGTGCCTAAATCTTCTTTCCCATCGAGATTGAAACGTCCCGTTTTTCCGTCAAAGCGGTATATCTTGGGCCTTCCTTCAATGTAAACGATTTTTGGTTCGAGGGTTTCCTCGCCCGTGTCTTCATCTACTAATGTTTCAAATAAGTTAGGGAACAATTCTTGAAGTGGTCTTTGAGTACCGTTTACAGTTAAAGCTGTTGAAACGGTGGTAGTTTCGGGAGAAATTGCGGTTGCTGACATGGTGAAAAAGATTAAAGTGAATAAATAATTTGTCCTTGATTACTTATCAAAAGTACGATTTTTAGAGCACAAGAAAAACACTTTATTACTGATAATCAATTAGTTAAAAAACTTCTAACTACCATTCGATTAGGCAGTTATAGTTTTCCCCATGATTGCGCTTGGGTCAAAGATTTTCAAGCCAGACAACTGCATTAAGTAGGGGCTATGTGCGTGTCTGGCTTGAATGTCTTTGGTGCGTTTTGCCTTCAAAATGTGTTCAAGGCGAAGCTGAACTTATTTTGAAGGCTTCCCCCCTGATTCCTTGGCTGGGTATGAAGTTGGTGAACTCATAACCTTATACGTCCCTGATTAACAACCCAGTATTTTAGTATTAAAATAGCAAAATATCTAAATAGGTGATTAAAAAAACTCAATCTCAGATTCAAAAACCAAAAAGGACAAATCAGGATTGATGTCTGGTACAAACTCAAAATCGGGTGTAGCTCTGTGGTTATCAATCAGGATTTGTTTTTGATTGGGAATTACCTTTCCAATAAGCCCTTTTATGAGAACCATATCAATGGTATGACAAATAACAGCCCGACGGTATCGGGCTGTTAGTGAGTTTGGGCAAGATGCTTTAATCAACGATTTCACGGCTATACCCAAATTTTTGAATCTTACTGGCTGGATGAATCGTAAATCTAAAAGTCCCGTCTTCGTCATAGAGCTGTATAGGCGTTTTAGATTTCTCGGCTTTTTGGGCATATTGTTCAATCAACGCCACGTCATCCTTCAAGCGTTTGTAATCAGGCGTTGCCGAGTAATCGTAGCGGGTCGAAGTAGCCTTTCGAGTAAAAGCCAATCCATAAGCAGCAGGAATTTTTTCGGGATAACGATCTAATTCGTCTTGTAAAGTTTGAGCAATTTTTTCACGGGCTTGCTTGGCAATGTATTCAATTCGGTAGAGCCATGACTCAGCAAGTATGGGATTAACCTCGCCGCTTTCAACCTTTTCAGCAATAGCAGTGGCAAATTCTTCCAGTTTACTTTTGCCGAAGTGAATCAATTCTAATTGAAATTCCCTTTTCAAAAGGGTAGGTACACGTTTTGTCTTTTTCATTGGATTGTGGTTTATTATCTTGATATAAAGATACTTAAATACTAAAATATCTGCCTCATTATCAGAAAGTTAATATCAACTTCTAATCACCTATTGTTTTACATTTTCAATTACCCCTGATTCCCGATTTTAGTAGCTTGATTTTACAAGCTACCGTTTTTGAAAGTGTTAGAGAATCGAAAAAGTCTTAATTATTTTCATATTAGATAGATAAATATTAAAATATCTTATTAGTTAAGATACGCTGTTAGCAAACCATGAAACACCCTTTCATCAGCGTAAAATCGGTCTTGTACGCTCATGGAGGTAGCTTGATTAAAAGTGAGTGATTGACCGCATTGTAGAGCAGCCAAACGTTGGCGGAACTTTGCAACATTCTTTGCTCTAACTCCATTCTTTCCAAGGCTGCCGTAATTAATTTCTTTGGAATACCAACCTTCCGAACAATTTCGGTTACCTCTTCCAAGTCTGTTACTTGTAAATCCGTCATTAAGTTGTACACCTGTGAAGTGCTACTTTCTTTTTTGATTTGGGAAAAGTCGCCGACCAAGCCTACTAAAAACTGTTGGAACTTGTCCAAGTTGATGCCTTTATGCGAGAAAATCCGAAGGAATTGTTCTTCATTTTTCGGCTCAAACCGTTCTTCCAAACCCTTTACCTTGGCATTAGCTGGCATCCCATTTGTGAGCCAGTGGAGGTATTCATCCAATGAAATAAACTCGTCGGCCCAACCCATCATTCCGTTTGAGCAAATTTGGCGGTAATATGAAACCCTCATAACGGCACTTTTTATACCTCTCATCTCATGTCCCTGAATGGTAAAAGGCGTTTTCCCATTGTAGGAGTTCGTAAAGGTCAATTGCTTGCGAATCGTGTCGTTACCAGTTTTGCCGATTACCAGCGAATCGGGCAGTACAATTCCAATCGAAAACTCACCTTGTGAGCTGTATCGAACGCTAAGTTCATAGTCAACGCCTAAACACTCATCGGCAACGGACTTAATCAGAGAATTAGGAATCAAAGAGTAGCTTTTGCTCTGGATAGCGAAAACTTGGTTACTACCGTCTGTTTTTTGTCCTACAATCGCTCGTTGGCGGTCAGTCGCTACAACATGATAGTTTTCGGGCAAAAGTCCTTCTAAGGCTACGGTTTCAACTGGAAAGCAGATTTTGTCCCAAGTTGAAGTGTGCGACAATAGGTTTTTACTGGCATTTTTTGATGCTATTTTCATTGTGATAAGCGTTTAAGGTTTGTTTACGATTCAAAAATACGAGCGAATCTTGATTGAAAAAAGAGCTTAAATAACTGTAAATCACTTATTTATCCCTCTGTTTGTGGTTCAAAATTACCCCTTTGATTCTCTTGTAGGGAATGTATATTCATTCATGTCGAGCAATAAATAATTTTGTTTATTCTATCAATTTGAAGTGTTCTTATCTTTAAAATTAGTTAAACAACTAAAAATTTAGTTGTTATGGTATCCTTTTAAGAAGTTTTCTTTTCCCCATTGATTCAAAAAATAAAACAAGAAAAAATCAAAATACCTTTTTTATATAGTTTTTTAAAAGAAGTTTTTTAAATGCTTTTATATAATAGTTTTTTAGAAGCCCGAAATATGAGTGTAACTATTTGATTTTAAATGTTTTTATGAAATAATAAATGTATATCCATTCATGTGAAAATGTATATTGAGTCATGTATAAATGTATATCCATTCATGTGAAAATGTATATAGAGTCATGTATAAATGTATATCTATTCATGTATAAGCTCCAAACCGATAAAATGTATATTCATTCATGTGTGGATAAGTGACTATTGTGCTGATAAACAAAAGGTTAAACTAAATTTGTTGTTGATAACTCAATATAAAATGTATATCCATTCATGTAAAACCATCGTGAGTAACTTTCAAAAATGAATACTGGTATGAGCTAATATACATTTTCGGCAACAATGTATGTTCATTCATTATTGAATAATGGTTAATTGACTGATAATCAATGTACTTGAAAAGATAGAATGTAAATGAATTTTGAGTGTATTTACTTTTTTCTATGTTTGCTTGAATTCTAAACCTTGACTGACCCCTGATGGCAAAGAAGACCAATTCAGAATACATTGAAGACTTACAGAGATAATTCCGATGTGGTCATTCTGAATAATCCCATTGCAACGCCTACCTTTATACGTCAGTTGTCGAAAAGTAAAAAGGCTGAAATTAACGAAGTATACCCCAAAGTTATTTTACGGAATTGCTTCACGCCTAAAACCCTCCGACTTAGAAAACCTGAGTCCGGAATACAAACATTGTACTGACACTCGAAATTAAAGACTTTTTAAAGAGCATTCAAACCACCAATACATCGGGTTATTCGTACTTGATTGACTCCATTAAGATGTTGCAGACTACACTTGTGGAATGGATAGAAGGTCAGGAAACCATCATCGTACCAATTATTTCATAGAGCGTACATAAGCATGACTCGGGAAAATAGATCTCTACATCTCGCATGACTTAGCGAAGCGATTTTGCAGGTAAAGGAAACGGAGAATTTTAGCTTCTTCAAGAAAAATGTATTTGCCCTACAAACTACTCGCTCTATCAAGTTATTCCCTTTTTTAGTAGTTGGAAGAATTATGGCCGCCCCATTGACGTAGATTTGAAATCATTCAAGGAAAAATTGGGCTTCAATAAAGCTGTTTATTCCCGTTTTTCTTCCTTAAAGAAGCATGTCATTGACCCAGCCATTCACGAGATAAACGAGAATACCGACTTGTTTGTAAAATATGAGTTGCTTGGTAATAATTTAGAATCAAAAAAACCACGAGTAACAGGCATACGGTTTTGGGTGTGGGAAAAGAAGAACGTGAAGGCTCTGGAAGAAAAGAAAGCCAAGCAGGGTAGGGGAGAAGCCATCGTGGACGTGGACAAATACATTGAGCAAGTAACAGCAGACTACAAGTCTCGATTACGCAAACACGCCGACGAATTTTATGACCGCCTCCTGGGTAATGCAGCCAACAAGACTCACTATGGAGAATTAGTTGCAAAATTTCAAGGTACTGCTCTGGTTAATCAGTTCAACATGATAACCAATGTGGAATGGATGATGAAAGAGTTCTTCCGTATGTTTCCTTACCATGCTGAGTCGTTACGTTCGCTCTCTGCTATTCGCTCGCACATTGAAGTAACGGAACAAGAATCTAAACAGCGAGGATTTTTGCTCTATTTTGAATTGGATGAAGGGTTTGGATTGAAAGTTACGAAGGCAGTTTAGTTTTTTCCGAAAATCATATAAACCATTCCTAAAATCTTGTAACAGCTCATCCACCAGTGAGCTTTACTTTTGCAGTGTCAAATCTGTAAGACAATGGAAATAATAACTGAAGATATAAAACGACAAATAACAGTGCCTGTCATAGGAATGACCTGTGCTGCCTGTGCGAGTAGCGTTGAAAATGTGTTGAGTAAGCAAGAAGGAGTATTGGGATGTGCTGTAAATTTTGCCAACGAATCAGCCCAAATTGCGTTTGACCCTTATCAAACAACACCTGAGAATCTCAAAAAATCGCTTCAAGTGGTTGGCTATGACTTAATTCTGGACACCGAAAATGCCTCTAAAAAACAAGAAGAAATCAAAGCAAATCACTATCAAGTCTCAAGAGAATCTTCTGGGCGAGTGTACTTACCTTACCTGTCGTAATCATAGGGATGTTTTTCATGGATATGCCTAATGCCAACCTAATTCTGTTGGCTTTGACTACACCTGTCTTGACGGTATTCGGACGCAGTTTTTTCATCAATGCTTTGAAACAGGCCCGCTACCGAAAAGCGAATATGGATACGCTTGTGGCACTTAGTACGGGCATCGCCTTTTTGTTTAGCCTTTTCAATACCTTAAACCCTGATTTTGGCATAGTCGTGGCCTTCATGCTCACGTATATTACGAAGCGGCGGCGGTGGTGATTGTGTTTATCATGCTGGGTAAATTGTTGGAGGAAATAGTAAGCCAACACCTCCTCTGCCATCAAAAAACTTATGGGGCTGCAACCCCGTACAGTTTGGGTCGTTGAAAACGGTGAAGAACGAGAAATCCCGATCAGTGAAGTACGGGTGGGAGACCGAATCATTGTGAAGCCAGGTGATAAGATAGCAGTGGACGGAAAAGTATTATCGGGTACTTCGTTTGTAGATGAGAGCATGATTTCAGGAGAACCCATTCCCGTCGAAAAAAGTAAAGGGCATCAAGTGTATGCTGGTACGGTTAATCAGCAAAGGTAGCTTTCGATTTCTTGCCGAGAAAGTAGGTAGCGAAACACTGTTAGCCCAGATTATAAGTATGGTGCAACACGCACAAGGGGAGCAAAGCTCCTATCCAAAAACTCACCGATAAAATTGTGGGTATTTTTGTACCAGTGGTGATAGGTATTGCTTTGGTCCTGCTATTGGTTTGGACTATATTCGGTGGAGATAACGCCGCTACGCAAGGACTTTTAGCCGCTGTTACAGTACTGGTCATTGCTTGCCCTTGTGCGTTGGGTTTAGCCACACCTACGGCCATTATGGTGGGGGTAGGCAAAGGGGCTGAAAACGGGATTTTGATAAAAGACGCTGAAAGTTTGGAATTGGCACATCGCATCAATGCAGTGGTCTTAGACAAAACAGGAACAATTACAGAAGGCAAACCAACGGTAAGTAACAGTATTTGGACAATGAACAGCCCTTTGCTAAAAGAAATTGCCTACTCAATAGAGAGTCAATCATCTCATCCATTAGCCGAAGCTGTTGTCAAACACATGAAGTTGGAAGGTGTAAAAGGTGTTCCTGTACAACACTTCGAAAGCATAACTGGTAAAGGTATTAAAGCGCTTGTAGAGGGTGAAACATACTACATGGGATTTCTATGATTCAAACAAGGGAATATGTATAATTTTCGTCATATTTTTTGCCCTGCTTGGCTAAAGAAAAAATAAGCCTAACTAGTTTGTTTTTCATGGCATTGAAGACAATAAACTTATTTTTTCCTTCCTTGAGTTTACGCTCATAATACGCCTTAAAATGAGTGTTGTACCTCATGGCAGACATAACACAATTAGATAAAGTGGCTTTGATTCCTTTGTGAGCTTTTTTACTAACCTTGGGTCTTGATTGTAAGCTGGTACCCGAAGAATTTTCAAAGGGTACCACCCCGGCATGGCAGGCCAATTGTTTAGCATTGTCGAACTTTTTAAATTCGTCAGTAATGACAATACATTTAGCCGCATTGAACAATACCTACTCCGGAATTGAGGTGATATTTTCAAAAAGTGATTTGAGATGTGGATCAGAATCAATGAGTTCTTTGATTTGTTTTTCAAGTGATTCTAAATCTGTTTCGACTCCTTTAAGCGTATGAGCGGAGTATTTTTTAGTGTCTTTTGATAGAGTTTTGTTGGCCTCACAAGACTTCTGCTCATTCAAAGCTGTCAAACAAATTTGGCGCACTTTGACTAATCTGTCACGAATGTCAAGTAGATTGTCCAATTGGTCAATAATGGCTCTGGGAGGGACATAAAGCTTGATTTCATCACGATTTTTGTAAGCATAACGAGCGATGCGTTGAGCATCAACGATGTCGTTTTTGCCCCTTACATCGCCCATTGAATACTTGATTTGACTGCCTGACTCCAGCCAAATTGATGCTTTCCGACTTTGTAAGTATTTTAGTAAGCGAGTGTGATAAATGCCGGTGTGTTCCATGCAAAAAACGGCAGATGGAATCTTGAACTTCAACTCTCGCTGTATGCTCAGTACCGTTTTGGTTATGCTCTTTATGTCATTGCCTGAAACCTGTTCCAGAATAATCTTATTGGCACTGCAAACAGCCCAATTCAAACTTTCTTTGGAGATGTCAATACCGATAAAATACTGTGTTTCCATTATGAGTGATGTTAAAGTTTGTGTATTTTTACGGACTGTTGTTGAATTTTATCCTTCATAATCACCTTGGCTAATGGGTTTTACCCAGACTTCTATTTTATGTTTGGATAAACACAGGATACAGGATTCAATCCCGTGATGGGTTCTACCCAGGCGGCCCCTTAAAGTGCCTATATCCTGCTCAACAACTGGAAAGCAAACTTACCCAGTTTCTTGGTTTTGTTCAATCATACAAATCTAAAGGCAGCCCAGTTTGGATGAATGACCTCGGTATTCTTACGGATAACCTACCTATTATTCAATGGACTTGTTTAGTTGGAATTAGTATTAATTTTGCAAAAAAAGCTACTATGAACAAACTACCAGTTTACATTTCAGAGAATGATTTTGGCGAATATATTTTACCTCATTGAGCCATAAGCTTAACCATAATCGTCTAAAAGTCAGTTATCATTTTATTTTCAATACGATTTTATACGTTCTCAAATCAGGTTGTTCTTGGCGCACATTAAAGCCAGATAATCAATTAGTTACATGGCAAACATCTATTATCACTACGCTAAATGGTCATCAGATGGAAGTTTTGAAAAACTATTTTCGAGTACGCATCAAATAATGAAAGCCAGTTTAGCCTTAGAATGTATCCAATTAGACGGTAGCCACACCGTCAAAAAAGAGGACAAAAAGTTAAATACCAAAAACGCAAAAAGTGCAAAACGACCAATAATTTAGTTATTTGTGATAATAATCATCACATTTTAGCAATTTCGGATTGTATAAGTGGCAATCACAATGATAGTTTTGAGTTAATTGAAAATATTGATATACTTATCGAAGCACTTAAAAAAGCCCAAATTAACATACAAAACTCTCATCTAAATGCCGATGCTGGATTTGACACCAACAGTTTCATCGAAACGATTGAAACAAAATACCAAATGATTGCCAATATTCCCAAAAACAAACGAAATTCTAAAAATAGAACAAGAATATAGGTATTTGGGCGAATATATTTACAGCTTTCGCAAAAAAATAGAGACCGTTTTGCGTGGCTGGACACCTACAAACGAATTTTAATCCGTTTTGATTATAAGGCCCACAATTTCAAATCATGGCTTTATTTAGCATCAAGTTTGATTAATTTAAGAACAAAATTCAACTAAACAAGTCCAATGGCAATCGGAGGCGAAAACAGTGATTGTTTTTGCCGACAAACGGCAAATTTTAGCAGTATTTGGTATTACTGACCCCCTAAAATCTACTTCATTGCAAGCCGTGAAGTCCCTTCAATTAGCAGGAATAGAAGTGTTTATGCTCACGGGTGATAACGTTTTTACTGCTCAGAAAGTAGCTGAATCGGTGGGTATTCAGCATTTCAAAGCACAAGTATTACCCTCCGATAAAGCAGCTTTTGTAGTAGAATTACAACAACAAGGCAAGATAGTAGCGATGGTTGGCGACGGTATCAATGATTCCTACGCTCTTGCCCAGGCGGATGTGAGTATCGCTATGGGAAAAGGATCTGACATCGCCATGGACGTAGCCAAAATGACGCTGATTTCGAGCGATTTGCAGAAAATTTCCCAAGCCATTCGACTTTCTAAATGGACCGTAGCTGCCATTCATCAAAACCTCTTTTGGGCGTTCATCTATAACCTTATCGGCATACCATTGGCGGCAGGGGTACTGTATCCCATCAATGGATTTTTGCTTAATCCGATGATTGCAGGAGCGGCTATGGCCCTGAGTTCGGTGTCGGTCGTGGCCAATAGTTTACGATTAAAAATGAAAAAAATGTAGTTTAACAATAAATAAAATCCTTAAAATGGAAACCTTACAATTCAAAACCAACATCAACTGTGGCGGTTGTGTAGCCAAAGTAACGCCATTCTTGAACCAGTTGGAAGAAATAGAAAACTGGAAAGTAGATACCGCCAATCCCAACAAAATCTTGACCGTTTGGGGTGAAGAACTTAGCTGCGAACTCATTCAACAGAAGGTGGAACTGGCTGGCTTTATGATTGAACAGGTTTAATCTCATCTAATATAGACTGACTCAAAAGTCCACTTCCAACACTTGCCCGTGCCTTTTGAGCCAGTCTTTGGCTTTTTGGTAGTGAGGGACTTGAATCGAAAGGATATTCCAGAAGCGAGTTGTATGGTTGTTTTCAAGTAGGTGTACCAATTCGTGCGCTACCAAGTAATGAACTACGTAGAGAGGAGCTTTGATAATACGCCAATTGAAAATAATATTGTTGTTGGGTGTACAAGAACCCCAACGGTACTTCATTTCTGAGGTCTTACACTCGTTGTATGCTACGCCCAAACTATTGGCGTATTGCTTGGCCAATGGCTCAATGATTTGCAAGGCTTGTGCCAAATACCACGCTTTGAAAAGTGCATTGGCTTGGGCTTGGTTATGCTTCGAAATCCTGAATCGCTGCTCAAACTCAATTCCTTCAATGGCATCCTCTACCACCCAAAGCTGGTAGTTCTTACCCAAATACATGAGTGTCTCGCCCGAGACAAACTCTTTCGTTTCGGCAACCAAAGGATATTTTTGGGCATGGTTGAGTTTTTCTTGAAGCCACTCCCGCTTCGATTGTACCAAAGCGTCTATTTTCTCGACCGACAAATGTGAAGGGGCTCGCACCACAACCTTACGGTCCCGCTCTACGGTAATATTGAGAGTTTTGCGATTGCTATATTTGATTTCGTATTCTACCTGCATTAGTCACGTACGATTTTGAAATGTTCGGTCTTGGCCAACTCCATGATTCTCGAAATCAACGCCATGCGTTTCGTTACAATCTGGGGCAGATGCACAAACTCTGGCGATAGCAATAACTTTTGCAGTTCGGCTTTCAGTTTATTTTGGGCAGGTACGCTGTCCCAAAAACCTGTTAGCTTGATTTCATTAACTACCAACTGAAATACGTGCTGGGTGAGGTTTACGTTTTGGGCTATTTCGTCTTCGGTTAGGTCTCGGTTATCAAACAATTCTGCTTTGAAGATACGAAAAAAAGGCATCTGCCGCTTGCGGTCTAAGCCGTAGGTGGCTTCTTTTTCTCGGTTCCTGATTTTCTCCCGCAGTTTTTCCAATTCTTCATAAATCTGCTTCCAGTTGCCTCTGAAATTCTTCAAAATCTCCTCTATGGCCTGTGCAAACGACGCAAATAGTTCGGGGTCTTCGTCGAGGTTGATGTCTATGTAATGGCGAATAGCGTGTTCTACTTCGGCAGCTTTGGTCTTGTCTCGTTTGCGAGTCTGTACGTGCTGCTGGAAGTCATCGGCCATAATAGAGATGGGAGCTACCGACTGGTCTATACCTCTGGACACCAAATACTCGTCGGCAATGGCTCGCAGTTTGTTCGGAATGCCCTTCATGCTAAACCGTTGGTCTCGAAAGTGCTTGTTAGCCAAAACATTGATTTCGGTAAACGATTGCCAGTCTTTGAAAAAATCTAAGGCTTCTTTGCGGGGAAGTACATTGTTGAAACAGGTAGTGAGTTGGTTGTAGCGTTTGATGTACTCAAAACGAATGTCTTCGTCGTAAAACAAATCAAAAAACGCATCCGAATCGGTCAGATCTTCCAGCCCGTACTGCTTCAAAAACGCCCATATATCGGCGTGAGCTTGTATAAGAGCGGCAAGTTCGGCGGCATCGTCCGAAAGACAACCCAAAATTTCATGCTGCTCTTTATCAGTATAGTCATCCAGTGCTCGTTTGAGATGATGCCCTACACCCACAAAATCCACCACGAAACCTTTGTCTTTGCCTGCTGGCCCTACCCGATTGACCCTTGCGATGGTTTGGAGCAGGTTGTGGGCAATGATGACTCGGTCCAAGTACAACACCTGCTCAATAGGCGCATCAAAGCCCGTCAGAAGCATATTGTTCACTACAACAAGACCTACGTTGCCATTGAGGGTTTGGTCGTCGTCGTCAGTTTTATCAAAAGGTAGTTTAAACCGCTTGATGCTTCGTTTGTGGTAGTCGGCGTTGGCGAAGGCTTTGAGGTGGGGCGGGTCATTGTGCCCGCTCGAAATCACTACGGCGCACTCCACCTGTGCCAATTGCTGGACATTGATGTGGGTGGGATTGTGTGCTTCCAAGATTGTCACTTGGGCTTTCAGTGCCTCTTCCAAGGCGGCTTTGTAGCGCACGGCGGCCTCTCGGGAGTTGGCTACTACTTGCGCTTTGAACCCATTGGGAAACACCTGCGTGCTGTAATGCTCCACCATTTTTTTTGCTTTTTCTCGAATAGTATTGACATTCTCTAAATAGGCATCACGGGAGCCAAAGCCCAAAATCTGCAAACGCTCAGTGAGGTTGTAGTCGCTGAATACATCGGCAAACTTGCCGTCCATGCCTTGCTTGTCTTCTACTTCGGCGTTGTGGGTAAAACCCTCATAGACAATTTCGAGCGTTACGCCGTCGTCTATGGCTTGGCGCATGGTGTATTTGTCTATGTAGTCTTTGTATTTCTTTTCGGTTTTGTCGGTGGGTGTTCCCGTAAAACCGATGGTGGTGGCGTTAGGTAAGGCTCGGTCAAGGTTGGCCGCCAGCAGGGAGTATTGCGAGCGGTGGGCTTCGTCGGTCATTACCAAGATTTGGGTGCTACGGTTGAGTTCGGGAAAAAGCTCCAAACCTTCCAGTTCTCCGTTTTCCTGAAACTTATGAATCATGGCCATTACCAAATCGGAGTTGTCGGTGCGGAGTAATTCTTTCAGACTCTTGCCGTTGGGTGTGGCTTTGGGATTGATAAAGTGCGCCGTTTTTAGCTCAAACCCAATGCTTTGGCCTGTTTCGCCGAGTTGCTCTTCTAACTGGCTGCGGTCGGTTACGAACACAATCTTCCAGGGCATGAGTTCGGGGCGGAGTTTCATTTCTCGTACCATAAACATCATCGTGAGCGACTTGCCTGACCCCTGTGTGTGCCAAATAATGCCACCTCGCTCTATGGGATTTTTGCCATCCAACAGCCGCTTGGTGGCCAGTTTGACGGCTCTAAACTGCTGATACCGCCCAACGACCTTGATTTTGCGGCCTTTGTCGTCGGTGGCAAAAACTGTGAATGCCCGCACAATATCTAAGAGGTTGCGGGGGGAGAGCATACCCGCTACAAGCCGCTGCTGGTCGTTGGGCGACGACTGCCCGTGTGTGAGGTCGTTGAGACTGAGGGGATAAGGGTCAGTCCAGCGGTAAAAATGCTTTTCGATGTGGGTAGTGATGGTGCCAAACTTGGCCTCGGTGCGACAGGTGGCTATCACAAACTGATTATAGTGAAATAACGCAGCGTTGCCCTCACCCGTGTAGCCTCGCTGCTCGGAGTAGCGCATGAGTTGATCTATGGCTTCGGGAAGGGGTTCTTTGGCTTTGCTCGATTTGGCCTCTATCACCACCCACGGCAGGCCGTTCACAAACAGCACAATATCGGGGATGATGTGGTGGTCGGTGCCTGGGATGCTCACCTTAAACTGCGAAATAGCTGTAAAAATGTTGTTGTGCAGGTAGTCGAAGTCTATGTAGCGCACCGTGGGGCTGCGCTCGCCCGTTTGCTCATTGCGGCTGACGGTGGTGTTTTCGAGCAGGTAATGCAGCACCTGCTGGTTGTTTTCGAGGAGGCTGTTGCGGTCAAACGTGCTGATTCGGCGGGTCAGTTCTTCTACCTGCCCATCGGTGAGAAATGGGTTGATTTGCCGCAGGGCTTGCTGCAACTTGGGTAGCAAAATGACCTCCGCAAACGACCGCCGATAGCTTTGTTCGGGCTGCTGTTGCATGGGTAGCTCAATGACCTCGTTGGGGCCGCCTTGCCAACCTAAACCCCATAGCTGCTCCATGAGGGGCTGCTCTACATGGCTGCGCTCGTCGAGTTTGAGGCTCTGACCCAAGCTGCCTCGGTATTGGTTGTCGTTGCTGAGTATCATGGTTTATGTTATTTTTCTGCTGTTTGCCCGACCCGCACCCGCCCGCTCAATAAATCCTGCATCAAGCCCGCTTTTAAGGATTGGAGTTTTTGGAGATGTTGAGAGAGTACATGAATGTTTTCTTTAACCTCAATAACTTTTTCAGCGATTTGAATTTGCTCATCTATGAGCTTTGGAAATGCTATAAGAAAATTAGAAATATCTGTCTTTGTAATGTTAGGGTCTTTTCTGGTACTCACGGCATACTGTTTCCAACGCCATCTGTTTTGTTGAAGGAATAGCTGTACATATTCGGCATAAATTGCTCTTTTAGGATTGAATAAACACGTAATAGCTTGATTAGTACCAGCTTCCTTTTTCAATATTGCTGTCCTACCAATCTGTTCCCATCCTCCATACATAGCAATTAATACCGAGTCAGTAGGCATTAATTTTAGTGAAGTACTCCTCAATGCAAAATCAGTAACTTTTTCCTCTGTATCAACTAAATTGTCTTCGTTTAAATCAAGTGTTTTAACCCAGTTGTAACCTTCTGTTGAAAAATATTTAGATATTGCTCTTAAAGGAGTAAGACCAGATTTTAACACAAATATAGAACCAAGATTCTCCACCTCCCACTCCACAGGAATCCGCCCCAGAGGGCTGTCTTTGAAGGCGTGGGTGGCTTCGCTGCGGATACGCCCCTGCTCATCTATGCCACGGCTGAGGAGGTCTTGCATGATACCCGTTTTGAGGCGGTTGTATTTGGCAATGAGTGCCTCCGTTTGAGCAATGGCCTCGTCTATCTTCGTCAGTATCGCCGCTATTTGTCGCTGCTCAGTGAGAGATTGGGGGAGGCAAAATTTAAGCTCTTTTAGTAATCTTGTCTTGGAAAGATTGTATCTGGTTGAGCCTTGTCCAAGAAGCGAGATATCTCGACGAACTGTCTCACTTCTAAACACAAATCTGGCATATTCAGGTAATAGCCAATTAAAATCTGAAAGCCGAAAAATGAAACAGAAACTATTAAGATAATATTTCCCCTTTTTTGCCAAAAACACCGAAGTCATTCCTACTTCTTCAACAGTCTCAGAAGACGTGGTAAATATAATATCACCATATTTTAATTCATTTTGTTTTTCTCCTCGACTTACTTTTACATAATCCAACTCAAAGATGTCAATAGCATCATTCTTAAACACATTTACATATGGAATATAGGGTTCACCTTCACCGAAGTCTTCTTTCGTCTTACCAGATAATCCATTTAATACCCTGCCAAAGTTTTCAAGTTTAGTGATTAAAATCCACCCTTCTGGCAGTTGGTTTTCGGTGGTTGGGACGGTGGTTAGTTCGGCTAATTCCATTCGGTAAGGTAGTTGAGTTGGGTCAAAAACTGATGGAGTTCGGTCAGGGTCTGTTGGCGTTGGGTTTCGAGCCGTCGGGCCGAGGTGGCGTATTTGTGGTGCAGGTTTTCGTAGGCAGCCACTAAGGCTCGTTTTTCAGCATTGAGGTAGCGTTGGAGTTGGGTATTGATGAGGTCAAAGTGTTTTTGAGGATGAGTTTTTGGCTCTGCTCTGGGTTGATGGTGCCGCCAATCTCGGTCAGCAGTTGGTCTAAGCGGTGGAGCTTGGTTTGCAACAGGGTTTTGTCTTTGAGACGAGCGGCGTAGGGTTTGCTTAGTTCTTTCCACGCTTTTTGGGCCTCCATCACCTGTGCCAGTTTGAGCAGAGCGTCGGCATCAGGGTCGGCGGCTTTGCGGAGTTCTTTTTCAAGGGTAGCAGTGGCTTTTTTGCGTTGTTCAAAGTCGGTAGCGTCGCCCAAATCGCCCTTAAACGGGGCAATAAGCATTTCAATTTCTTCGTCGAGTTCGTCCAGTTCTTGTTGGGCGGCGTTGAGCAGGTTAAGCAAGTCGGCTTTTTCGTCGTCAGTACCGTAGCGTTTGAGCAACAGTTTGAGGGCGAGGTCGGCCTGTTTTTCTTTGAGCAGGGCTTTGCAATCCTTCACTTCGGTTTCGTAATACTTAATCTTGGCTTCGGCAGCTTGGTAAGGTTTGGCCGCATCGGGTTGTTTTTTCTCTTTGAGCAGATAATCTATTTGCATTTTGAGTTCGGCTTTGGCCAGTGCGGGCGTGGGCTTTACTTCGCCTTCCTCTTCGTCGGGTTCAAACTCCACCAGCGTAAGGGCTTCCTCTACGGCTTCTTCGAGGTTGGTTTCGTGTTCGGCCTGTTGGGCTTGCAAGGTTTCGATTTCGGCCTGCTCCTTCCTGAAAAACTCGTCAATTAGGTATTCGTCGGGGATAAGGCTCGCCTCCCAGCCGTTTTGCATGATGGTTTTGAGGTCGTACTTGATGTTGTCCCACCAATTGACAAACACTCCCGCTACCTGAAATTGGTCTAAGATACCCACGGGTACAAACTTCTCTTTGATGGTGTCCAACAACTCTTGGCGCACCTTCGGAAAATTACTGCCGCTAAGGGTCAGGTATTGCCCAAGGGGTTCGGCGACGGGGTAGGCGGGCGTGGGTTCGGGTGCCAGCATCGAGAAATCGTCTTTGGCCAACTGCCACCAATTGGCCAAGTGCCAGCCGAGCGTCAGGAGCGTTTGCTCCACCTGCGGGTCGTTGTCAATGAGGGTTTTGATAGCGGCTTTGTCATCAATGGCCCAGTCGTAGTATTGTTGGTCACGGTCGAGCCAGAACGGGCGGTCATCAAACCTAAATTTGTGGCAGAGGCGTTGGCGGATGCGCTCCACCTCGGCCACGGGTACACCCCCCACGAGTTGCGCTCGCACGTCTTCGGGTTCGGGCGGGGGCGTGTTGTCCACGTAGCGGCGGATGTTGAGGGTATAGTCGTTGGCGGCAATGGTTTCCAAGTCCACCAAGCGGGCATACTGCGCCTCTTCGATTTTGTGCTGAAACACATAATCAATCTTTTCGATGTCTTCGGGGCGAAGGTTGTTCTGTTTTTTGCCCTCGGCGTAGTCTTTGTCGGCGTTGATAAAAAAGACCTTGTTTTTGAGATGGTCGGGTTTGCTTTTGTCAAACACCATCACGCAGGCAGGAATGCCCGTGCCGTAGAAAAGCTGTGGCGGCAGGCTGATGATGCCTTCGAGTACATCAGCGTTGAGCATTTTTTCCCTGATTTCTTTCTCTTTGCCTCCCCGAAACAGCACGCCGTGCGGCATTACCACCACTACTTTACCAGTCCGCTTGCAGCTTGCGAGCATGTGCTGCACAAACATCAGGTCGGCTTTTTTACCCGTTTCGGGCGCAAAACCGTAGCCAAAGCGGTTGGCAAACTGCATAGTGGTACGGTTGTAGTTTTGCGAAAAAGGCGGGTTAGCAATCACTCGGTCAAACTGCATCAGTTGGCCGTCTTTGACGTTGAGCGGCTCGTCGAGCGTATCACCAAACTCAATGGTGTAGCGGGTAATGTTGTGCAGAATGATGTTCATTTTGCAGATAGCCACCACAGTAGGGTCGTTTTCCTGTCCGAAGAGTTCGAGGTCATGGGCATTTTGGCCTTGCTCCTGTATGTACTGCTGTGATTGGATAAGCATCCCACCCGACCCCGCCGTAGGGTCATAGATGGACATTCCTGCTTTGGGGCGCATGAGCTGAACCAACAGCCGCACCACTTGGTTGGGTGTATAAAACTGTCCGCCTTTCTTGCCGCTTTCGTCCGCAAAGTGTTTGAGCAGGTATTCGTAGGCCGCCCCGAGCAAGTCAGGAAACTCAAAGTTTTCGTTGATAAGCGCAGGGAAGGCGTTAAACTTATCAATAATTTTTTTCAAGTCGGTATTTTTAACAATTGCCTTGCCATCCACCTCCTTGTTGAAGTTAATACGTCCCTTAAAAATCCCCGAAAGGGTATCGGCGTTGGCCTCTTCGATGGCATCGAGTGCTTTATTGAGCATCTGTCCAATGTTGTTTTGGAGATGCTTAACGGGCGGGTACTGTAACACCATTTTCGTCGGTAAAGCCCTCGTGCCAACGGGCACGTTTGGGTACAAAAAACGTATCGCCGTAGGTTGTTTTTTCTTCGAGGATAATTTCTAAGGTCTCGGTGTCGAGGTGTTTGTAGTCGTTTTTACGTAACTGCGCTCTTTTTTGGTCGAACACGTCCGACATCCGTTTGATAAAGAGCATTCCGAAGATGTATTCTTTGTATTCAGCGGCGTCCATTTTTCCTCTCAAATCGTCTGCTACATCCATGAGCAGCTTTTCGAGTTGGGAGAGTTTTATTTTTTCAGTTTTCATCAATGAGGGTTGGTACCAGTGTAAAATGTAGGGCTATCTTGAATGGGATTCTGCCGCCAAAGATAAGATAGAGAATTTGTCTAAAAAAAGTGTCCATGCCTTCGATGGTTGAAAGACATGGACGAAACAGAAGAGAACCCTTTGGCTTTGTTTAAAAATAACTCGAAATTCCTAATTGAAATGCTCCCGTTTTGGCGGGAGGATTTCCCAGAATGTCCCATTGGCGTTGGATGCGGTAATTGAACCGAATCACCGTAGAAGGAATAGGCCGCCAACTAATCGCAGGCATCACAGAAAAGACTTCATCATAGATTTTTGTGCCTGTTTCAACAAAATTACCAACGTTCCAATCCACCCGTTCTACCCTGCATGCTATATTAAAAGTAGAGTTCGGAAAGCCCCACAGTGGTTTTTTGAAAACGGGCTGTACAATGTCCACAAATCCTCCGCTTTGTTTGCTGCCGAATTGGGTGGCGTGATTTGGGGGTACATTTACGTTGATCCACGCCCATTCTGCCGTGATAAAGGTTTTGAGTTTGGGGAGGGTGGTGTTGAAATCAATGGCAAATACACCCAACGCCCGTTTTTCGTCCAATACCAATCCGTCTTCCTGAAATTTGTTGTATACACCAGTCATGTAAGAGATACCGACTTCACCGATTTTCCGATTTCGGACGGCAATTTTGCTCGTAAAGAGCGGCTGCCCGTTGCTGCTTTCTTCAAAACGGTTGCGATTGGCTTTGGTAGCGGGTAGTGAGGTTCGTCCGTCTTCGTTGGCGATGATGTCGTCGTTGAAGCCGTTGGTTAGATAGGCTTCATAGGCGAAAACCCATTGCTTGGAATATTTTTTGCCATAAATGCCCATACCGACATTGCTAAATGTGGCTGGCAACATCTGCGTTGCCGAGATAGGTCGGTCGTTAAACTCCCAACGGGGGCCATCGTGGTTTTGGTTAAAAGCTCCGATGGGGTTCATGATAATACCGCCCCGCAAGTTGAACAAATTAGCAAACTGAAAATCAACGGCTGCAAACTCAATGTTGATTTCTTTGGTGCCATCTTCAAATTCAAGTTCGGACATAAACTTGATTTTGCGGTGCAGACTACCGCCAAAAAACAAGGTCATACGCCGCATCTGAAACGATAGTCCCTCGCTTACGCCGTCAGTAGCGGCATAATTGGTGTTCAGTTCGGCATAACCACCCACACCCAGCGGGGTGCGCCCTACTTGTAAAAACGGGCGGTTATAGACCGCATCCATGTTCATTTTGGTCGAATCTACCTTCGTATTTCGCCGAAGGAGCGTAGTGTCAATCTGGGCGGTTGCGCTCGACAACCCACTCAGTATCACTAATAATATTAAGTATTGTTTTTGCATGGTTTAGCTCAGTAAAATGTAAATGTTGTCTTTGTCCGATTTCACCGAAAAAGTCCGCAACGGGTCTTCGGCTGGTCCTTGCGTTACGTTGCCTTTGCTGTCAAACTCACTGCCGTGGCCTTCACACACCAAGTAGTTACCCTGGGGTTGTACTTCGTTACCTTGGTGGGTACATTCCAAATACACGGCGCTGTATTGGTCTTCGGCAAGTCGAAAAATAGCAACTGGGAAGGCTAATTTCTCGTATTTAGCTACTACAACATTGCGCATATTGGGTGTCGATTGTCCCTTTTTCATTTCGATAAATTCGCTTTTTTTGACAACTAAACTGTTCTGTTGTAATTGAACTTGTTGGGCATAATACGTTGAACTACACCCTTGTAGCAGCGTTGTGACGGCAGTACCACCGAGGCAAGCTAAACAGCTTGTACGGATAAAATTTCTTCTTTGCATGGTCAAGCGATTAGAGGCTTTCTAAAAATGTGATGAGTTGTTGTTTTTCGGTGGCGTTGAGGGCTTTGTACTTTTCACGACTTTTTTGGGCTTCTCCGCCATGGTACAAGATGGCCTCTTCGATGCTTTTGGCTCGCCCGTCGTGGAGCAAAAACATATTTCCGCCCTGAGAGTCTTTGGATAGCCCTAAGCCCCAAAGCGGAGTAGTGCGCCATTCGGAGGTTTTGGCGGTTCCTTCTGTGTAATTGTCGTCGAGTTCTTTGCCCATGTCGTGCATCAAGAGGTCGGTATATGGGGCAAACTCTTTGTAAGCCAGTGCCTTGATGTAAGAATCTCCCGTTTTTAAACTTGGGCGGTGACAAGTCCCACATTGAATATTGATAAACAGTTGCTTACCCGCTTTTACGTCGGTGGCATCGGCATTACGTTGAATGGGGGCTTTGAGCGTATGAAGGTAAAAAACCAAATCTTCCACTTCCACGTTAGGTACTTCGGCATCTAACTCCTTACCGCTGTACGTGTCGTGAGGTGAGTATGAGGTTACGATACCCATGTCTTGGTTGTAGGCATTGACGGTCTGATTGAGCAAGTTGTGTGCTCCTGCTTTCCGTCCAAACCGTCCAATGTACCTACCCT
This sequence comes from Spirosomataceae bacterium, assembly GCA_041392315.1. Classification (GTDB taxonomy): domain Bacteria; phylum Bacteroidota; class Bacteroidia; order Cytophagales; family Spirosomataceae; genus Runella. The sequence goes on from JAWKMH010000018.1 coordinate 43,666, forward strand.
CTTTGCTAATGGCGTTGTCGGCGGGTTTTACAAAATCGGGTAGTTCAACCCAGTTCGGAACGCCTGAAATACCATCGTTATCTTTATCATCAGAGTCTGCCATTTTCAGAATATCAGCATCGGGAACGGCTTCTAAAAAGCCTAAACCCGTGTTGGCAGGAGCCATAAAAGTAGCATGAGAAGCCCCCGAAGGAATATTTTCGGGCGAAAAACCAGGGATAGCTTTGTTTTGGAGTTGAGGACCGCCGTGAGCCATAAATTTGTTACCTGTTTCGTCAGTTTGTCCAAATCGTACTAAATTGGTGAAGGGGTGGCCTTTACCATCGCCAGCGTGACAACTAATACAAGAATTTGAAACAAAGAGCGGCCCCAAACCCGTAGCAGGCGTAAAGTTTCGGGTGAAGGCAAGGTCGCCCCGTAAGAATTGGGCATTTTCGGTACCCGTCAGCCCTTCAATTGTTCCGTCCAACACTTCGTGTTCTTCGGGAGCAGCGGGCAGTAGTTTTTCACAGGCAGTAATGGCAAAAGCACCAAACGCCAGCAGACATAAGTAATAAATTGGTTTCATCAGTATTGTATTTTTTGTTGAAAATAAAAAAGTACCCAACCAGAAGCTGTACAGTATATGTACTTGCTCTGCTTAGAGATAGGTAGCATTTCAACAAAAAATGGGCGGGCCTCTCAGCGAAGGTGTATCAAAAAAGAAGCTACAAATGGCGTTTTATAACAAAAAGTTACTTCGTTGATAAAATAAAACACCAGCGACTCAAACGAAAACACGAAAGCCGCTGATACTACAAAAATTGCATTACAAACCGTATCTAAAAGGTACAGCTCGTTAGCCGAGTGGTTATTGGGCTGAAACGGGCCTATTACCAATAGGCTTGTAAGGGTGAGCATGCGAAATAACCTTCCCGTTTGCCAGGCGGTGGGCATGGCGAAACAGCAAGTTGTTGAGTTGAATCAACAGCATGAAAACCGCAAAAAAACTGGCGATTCGTTGCCGTATGTGTAAATGGAAGAACAAGAAGGTTAGGTTCTTAGAGATTTAATGTAAAATTTAGTATTCTTGGTGGGAAATCCAAATATTGCTTATTGACGTTGCCAGTGACTTAGATAAAATAATTTGGAAAAGCTACTTTAAAACAGATTAGAGTCTAAAATTTGTTTCAAGTCTTGGAAAATGTCCATTGGGCGAAGGGGAGGAACATTGGCCCCGCCCGTATTACCCACTGGAATCTTCCCTACAAAAGATTTAACTCCTCCTACCAATAACCTCGGAATTTGCCCGAATACTTCTTTGGTACTTTTGATATAAATACCAAATTTGAGCATCAACCAATGCACATAGGAATGTTCGAGTGGCCAAGCCTGTCCCAAAATGTGTGCCCTTTCGAGCCGATGCCATGCTTCTGATAAATGTCCCGCAGCAAAGGCGTTTTGGTAATGATGCAGTTCTTGCCGATAGTGTTGCCGCAATGATGCGGCATTTTCCAATAAAGTTTCATAGAAATTAAGCGATAAATGAGTGATAAAATACGTTGATTTTGGTATTCTCTGGTGAGGTCAAATCCCTTTCCCCTGAATTCGATAGGCATTCAAAATAGCCAACAAAGCCACGCCTACATCGGCAAAAACGGCTTCCCAAAGCGTAGCAATGCCTCCTGCCCCCAACAACATAACGGCAACTTTGACACCCATGGCCAACGAAATATTCTGCCAAACAACGGATTTGGTGATTTTTCCGATTTTAATAGCCGAAACGATTTTATGCGGCTGATCGTTCTGAATCACAATGTCGGCGGTTTCAATCGTGGCATCCGAACCCATTCCTCCCATGGCAATACCCGTATCGGCAAGGGCTACCACAGGAGCATCGTTCACGCCATCACCAACGAAAGCGAGCTTTTTGCCTTGATTTTTGAGTTCTTGTACTTTTTCTACTTTACCTTCGGGAAGCAAATCTCCGTAGGCTCGCACAATACCAAGCTGGTCAGCTACTTTTTGGACTACCGCTGTTTTATCACCCGAAAGCATCACTGTTTCAATACCTAAGGCCTTCAAATCTGCTACGGTTTGAGCAGCATCGTCTTTTACTTCGTCGGAAATGGTGATATGGCCAGCGTATTGATTATCAATGGCTATTACTACAACCGTTTCAACGATTTGCACTAATTCAGCAGGATATGAAATACTAAACTTTTGTAATAATTTGAGATTGCCAGCTAAGACTGTTTTGCTACCAATAACTCCTTTTAAACCATGACCCGATATTTCTTCTACCGTCTCCACCTTGCTACTTTGCCAATTTACCTTCTGTACATTGGCATACTCCACCACCGCCTTAGCCACGGGGTGTGTAGAATTACTTTCGAGAGCGGCAGTTAGTTTGATAAATTCTCCTTCGGAGACTCCCCCATCGGGGGCGGGGGCTAACTGTTTGTACTTTAAAAACTCCCTTTGTCAACGTCCCCGTTTTGTCTGAAACAACTGTATTAATTTCAGTTAATACGTCCAAAAAGTTAGAACCTTTTACCAGAATACCATGGCGGGAAGCCAAACCAATCCCTCCAAAATAACCCAACGGAATAGAAACCGTTAGCGCACACGGACAAGCAATGACCAGAAACACCATACCCCGATACAGCCACTCATTGAACGAATAATCATTTACAAAAAAGTAAGGAATCAGGGTAATTGCCAATGCCAAGGCAAACACAATAGGCGTGTAAATTTTGGCTAAACGGGTGATTAATAGCTGTGTAGGGGCTTTTCGGGCGGTGGCATCCTGTACCATTTCCAAGATTCGAGAGAGTTTAGAGTCCTTAAAAGCCGTGGTTACTTTCAGTTCGATGACTTTGTCTAAGTTAATCATTCCTGCCAAAGCCGCTTCGCCTGTGCGCTTGGTATCAGGGCGAGATTCACCCGTGAGGGCTGCTGTGTTGAAACTGGCATTATCAGTCAATAACGTGCTGTCTAATGCAACTTTTTCGCCTGGCTTCACCAAAATAGTTTCACCAATTTGTACCGTGATGGGACTGACTGTCTGTTGCTTACCATTTCGTAATACCGTCACGGTGTCAGGGCGAACATCTAATAGGGCTTTGATAGAACGCTTCGAGCGATTGACTGCTAAATCCTGAAACAATTCACCGATTTCGTAGAAAATCATCACGGCTACGCCTTCGCTATATTCACCTATGTAAAATGCACCCAACGTAGCAACGGACATCAACGTAAATTCATTGAAAAAATCGCCCCGCCGCAACGACCGAAAAGCTCGTTCGAGGGTATTGTACCCTGCTAATAGATAGGCGATTCCCATTAAACCAATTTCAACTGGCTTAGAAACCTCCACCTTAAAAAGTTGCGTAATAGCGACAAATCCCAACAAAATTGTCAAACTCAACCACAACCGCCAACGGCTTTTCAACAGGCTTTCTTCACCTAATTCTTCGTCGTGTCCGTCGTTATCGCTATGTGTTGGAGTTTTGATTTCTGGCGACGTGTCGCAGCACTCATCTGTTGTATGATTTTTATGACTTTGCACTTTCTTTTCCATGAGAAATAATCATTTAGAATTCGATAAAGAAATTGAGAATGGCTAATCCAATGAGAGTCAGCCCTGTAATAAGGTTTTCGTTGTGTTCAAACCAGTGGGCATTGATGAGCCGAAGGCCACGCCCTGCAACCCAGACCATCATGAGCATTCCTGCGAGTGTGACTACATTATAGATAAGTGTCACTCAAACCCAACGCTTGCCAGCCCAATGCTCCCGCACTCAGGAAATAGGCATTGATTTCCATACAAGGTGATAGAAACATACCGATACAAAGCGAAAACAAGAGGGTAGTAAAAGATTTGCCTTTTTGTTTTTGGGTATCAATGTGCTCGTGGGCATGTTGGTGTCTCAGGTGTTGCATTAGATACCATAACCCCAGCATCAACAATACGGCAGGAATCACGCTTTCAGCAAGTTCATGGTATTTTTCGGCTAATTCGTAGCCAGCCAAGCCAACGATTAGCCCCAGAATAGTGGTGCTGATTGTGTGGGCAACTCCCGCCAATGCTGGACGGCGAGAGTACGAACTTCGGTCCAGCGTTCGGTTTTGCCAATCGTAACAAAAGGCAACCAGTGGCTGGGAATCAGCGCATGAAGCAGGCTCAACACCAGCGAGCCGATAAGGATTTGATTCATGTCATTGCCAATTTATAGTTTTATTTTTAAACCTAAACTAATAACTCTTCCATCGGTAGGGGCGTATATTTCCTGCACAAACTGCGGATTTTGTATCGTACCCGAATACATGGATTGCCAACGACTTTGGCGAACATCCAAGAAATTCTCGAAATTTGCATAGATGCTGAAATGCTCCCATTTCTTCTCCGCCATCAAGCCCATTGTGACGTAATCACGGGTAAATGTCTTATCGTTCAGTTGTTGAGAGCCAGTGTAGTAGGCTTCATAGCCTATTCTGAAACTATCTTCTTTCTCCCACATCAAAATCGCCCCTGCTCGGTGCCGTGCCGTTAGGGGAATGGCATCGTTGAGGTTGAAGTAATCCCGCTTGGTATCAATCAGTGAGTAGAAGCCAAACAACTTCAAATCATCGTAAGTTACTTTCACATTTGTCTCAAAACCACGGGTAGTCAAATTGCCACTGGCGTTCTCAAAACTGAGAATGTTTCTTGCCAAATTTTCTCGGTTGAGTACCAACGGATTGTTAAGCTGGGTTAAGAAAAAGAGCTGGTTGATGGAAAAATCTATCTCTTCTCCAATCTTCGTTTTGAAATTAAAATCAGATTTAGGCCCTGCGAAGTTTCGGCTTTGGTAGTATTGATGTTGATAGGCAGTACATTACGAAAAGATACTTGCTCGCTTTCTTGAATAAAAACAGTGGGTGATTTATAACCCAAACCACCTCCTAAACGCATTGAGAAGCTTTCAGCGAAACGATAGAGGGCCGAAATACGAGGTAACAAAAACGCTCCGTATTTATTCTGATAGTCGAGTCGCAAACCCGTTTCAATGGTGAGTTTCGGGGTTGCGTTCATGACATTCTGAATGAATGCCCCGACTGTTGTCAAGTTATAATCTCGTAAATTGGTGGTTTGCAATGTCTTTTCTTTAAACTGATCAGTCCACAGATTAATACCGCCCACCCATTCTGTTTTTGAGGAATAATTGGCGATGCCTATTTCGGTAAAACTGGCTGTTTGTGTACCCGAAAACTGATAATCGGGTAGCGTAATTTTGCGAGTGAAGGCACTTACGCTGTTTTTAGCAAAGAATTGAGTATTCTTCCCCAGTTGCGATTCGAGTTTAAACTGGGTAGCCCATCGGCGGCTTTGGTTCGCTTCTACAAACGTGCTTGCTGGATTGGACTCTTTTAAGAGTTGGGGTACAAATCCCCCTTCCTCCGCTCGAAAGTCGTATTTATGCCAAAACTCAATTGGGTTTTTCGCTCAAATAGTAAAACAGGCGAGGATTAAAATTGAACCTACGTTGCAACGGAATGTCCGAAAACTGATCTTTGTTGGGGTCGTAGGGCTGCTGCAAGTGGTATGAACTAAATACAGTAAGCCCTACTTTTTTAGAAACTTTCTCAGAATAGAAACCATTGATGTCCATTGCCCCCGTGCTTGCTCCGGTCAGTTGAAGTAAGGTTTCTCGTTTATCGGTCGGTTCTTTGGTGATAAGGTTAATCATCCCTGCAATGGCTCCTCCTCCGTAGAGTGTACTGCTACTCCCTTTGATAATTTCTACCCGTTTTAAATCCAAGGTGGTATCTGCATAATGCTCAGACCCGAAGAAAATCCCGAATAAAGCGGCATTCCGTTCTGTAACAATTGGGTATAGCGGCCATCTAATCCTTGAATCCTGAAATTCATATTGGCGGAGGTAGCGGAGGTTTGCTGAACCTGAATAGCCCGTACTTTCACGGAGTAGCATCGAAATATTGCTTATTCATGTTGCCTTTTTCTTCCAACTCTTCTCCTGCAATGGTTTCGATACGGGTTGGTATGTCGTCAATTGTGCGACTACTGCGGGTAGAGCTGACGACTACTTCGTCCAATAATTCTTTGTCATTTTCTAAAACAGTATCAAGGTATCGCGTTGCGGAACGATTATTTCCCGCATGATGGTCAAATAGCCGACAAAAGATGCCTTAATAGTTTGTTGGCCTTGGGGGACATTTTTCAGTATTGCCAAACCGTTTGCGTCAGTACTCGTACCATTCTGAACACTCATACAAATCAAACTTGCCCCTACAAGTGGCGATTGGTTTTGAGCATCTTTAACAACTACAAATAACTGGTTTTGAGCCATGGCAGCCGAGATATGGAGGAATACCAAAAGTATTCCAATGATATTTTTCATCGAATGTGAAGTTTAAGTGGATGTAATAGTGTGTTCCCTCCTGCCTTAGCAGCGGGTAAATCAAGTGTTACAATTGCCAGCCTAAACTTGCGGCGGTTGCCAATGAAGAATGAAAAATTCGGAAAGTGTTGATAGATGGTAGCAAAAAACAGGCCTTTCTACTGAACCAATCAAGGGCGCAGGAATGTCAATGGCAAGCACAGGAATCGTAAATCCTATGCAACACGAACAAACCATAAAGGGGGAACAAACGCCTTGCTCATCAGGACAATCGTCTGAGGGAGCGTTTTTTTGCTCACGTTTGGCAAAGTTTTCTTGGCAGGAACACAAATCAGGTGCCATGCTTAGGGATACAACCAAAGTAGCGAGAAATACACAAACCCACTTTTTCATACTTCAAAGGTACTACAATTAAAAAACAGAACGCTTACTTTTTGCCTCAAAATACGTCTTCAATGCCTTTTCACCAAACGCATAAAACACGACGGGCGTAACGATAATATCCAATAATGTACTGGAAATCAGCCCCCCTAAGATGACCGTAGCAACAGGGTAGAGGATTTCTTTGCCCGCCGCTTGCGGGTCGAGTGTGAGCGGAATGAGTGCTAATGCCGCTACCAATGCCGTCATCAGCACGGGTACGAGGCGTTCCAATGAGCCTCTGATAATCATGGGTTTCCCAAATACTTCGCCTTCATGTTCCACCAAATGAATGTAATGTGAAATCATCATGATGCCGTTGCGGCTGGCAATCCCTGTTAGTGTAATGAAACCTACCAAAGTAGCCACCGAAAATGTACCACCCGTCAGCATCACAGCTACGACGCTGCCGATAAGTGCCAACGGCACATTGAGCATGATTTGCAGCGTCAGGCGACTTGATTTGAAGTGACTGTACAGTACCAAGAAAATGCCTACCAACGAGAACAAGGCCAAAAAGCCAATCAACGATGTAGCCGATTCTTGACTTTCAATAAGTCCCGAATACACAATAAAATAACCTGCGGGGAGCGGTACTTCTTTTGCCAATCGCTCTTTGATTTCGGCTACTGTACTCCCCAAATCCCGTCCCTGTACGTTGGCTGAAATCACCATACGGCGTTGGGTATTTTCGTGCATTACCTGATTTACCGTACTCGTCAGTTCGATGTCGGCAATTTGATACAAGGGAATCAGTTGCCCGTCGGGAGTACTGATTTGCGTATTGCGAATAGCCTGCAAGTTGCTGCGTTCTCGATTGGTGGTTCGGAGCAAAATATCAAACGATTTCTGACCATCATATATCTTGCCTGTCACCTTGCCGTTGTAGAATACTTCGAGGTCTTCGGCTACCTTACCCGCCTGTAACAAAGCGTTGTAGGGCATCTCGCCGTACCCGAATCAACAACTGTGGAATCATGGTTTGGCGTTCAATCTGCAAATCCGTTACGCCCGTTACGCCCTGCATCAGCCCTTGAATCTGCCCTGCGGTACTGCGTAGTTTGGTGAGGTCATCACCGTAGAGTTTGAGGGCAATTTGGGCTTGTACTCCCGAAAGTAAGTGTTCAATACGGTGTGAAATGGGCTGTCCAATACCGACCGAAACCCCTTTAAAATGGCTAATTTTTTGCGTAAATCGGCAATAATCTCGGCACGACCTCGCTTGGCTCCTGCCCGAATCTCAATCTCAATTTCGGAACGACTGACAGGTTCGACGTGTTCGTCCAACTCAGCTCGTCCCGTGCGACGACTGGCATATTCCACTTCGGGTACTTGCAACATCAGTTTTTCAGCAAGTGTACCCAGTTTGTTAGATTCTTCAAGCGAGGTACCAGGCGGAGCAACGAGATTGACCGTAAATGATCCTTCGTTGAAAGCAGGGAGGAATTCCGTTCCAAAAATGGAATGAGACCCATCGAAAGCACAATTAAGCCTATTGCTACTGCAATAATAGGGCTTTGGGCGTTTTAGCGACCAATTGAGCAACTTCGAGTCCTTATTTTTGAGCCATTTAACCAGACTTGTATCTTCTTCATGGGAGTCGGCAGAAATGAACTTTTGCCACCAATTGGTAGCCTTTCGCCCCATGCCCTCTGCCCTTTGCTTTAATAGATAACTACACAACACGGGCGTAAGCGTGAGCGAAACCACCAATGAAGCCAAAATAGAAGTAATGTACGCAATACCCAACGGAGCAAAAATGCGCCTTCAATGCCCTGCATATAAAACAGCGGCAAAAACACCAACACCACAATTACAGTGGCATATACAATCGAATTACGGACTTCCGAACTGGCTGCATACACGACTTGCAGTGTCGGTTTAGGCTGGGGCAAAGTCTTGTTTTCTCGCAATCTTCGATAGACATTTTCCACGTCCACAATGGCATCATCCACCAATTCGCCGATGGCAATGGCCAAGCCGCCGAGCGTGAGCGTATTGATAGAAATATCAAAAGCTTTGAAAATGATGGCGGTAATGACCAAGGACAACGGAATGGCGGTGAGCGTGATGACGGTAGTACGCAGATTCATCAAAAATAAAAACAAGACAATCACCACCAAAATGAAACCATCACGCAGGGCTTCGATCACGTTGTTCAACGAATTGGTAATGAAAGATTTTTGTTGAAAAATCTTGGGATTCAGTTTGATATCTTTGGGTAGCGACGTTTCAAGTCAGTGCAGGCTTTCTCTACTTCGTTTGTTAAAGCTACCGTATTCGCCCCAGGCTGTTTCTCAATCGCCAAAATCACCGCAGGTTTGCCATTGATGCTGGCATCTCCTCGTTTGAGTGCTGCCCCAAACTGCACGTCAGCTACTTGCGAAAGCAGCACGGGTGCGCCATTTCGATTGGAAACTACGGTGCGGGCCAAATCGTCCAGACTTTCGGCTCGTCCTACGTTCCGTATTAGCACTTCTGTACCGTAATCATTGTAGAAGTTCCCTGTTGTGTTTTGGGTAGTTTGCCCAAGTGCATTGTCCACATCGTCCACCGATAGCCCAAATTGTTTGAGTTTTTCACTCGAAATTTGCACTTGGTATTGCCGCCGTTCTCCGCCAATTGGAATCACCTGAGACACGCCTTTGATACTAAGCAACCTTCGGCGAATGTTGAAGTCGGCAAGTGTCCGCAACTCAGCAGGACTGGTTGTATCTGCGGAAACTCCCACATACATAATTTGCCCCATGACTGATGAAATCGGTCCCATGATGGGCGTGATGCCGTCGGGCAGCGTAACGGTTTGCAGTTTCTCGGCCACCAACTGACGGGCTTTGTAAATCTCGGTATTCCAGTCAAACTCGACGAAAACCATACCCAGCCCAATGGCGGAACTACTGCGGACGACCTCCACCCTGGCGCACCGTTTAACGCTGTCTCGACGGGCAAAACCACCTGTGTTTCGATTTCTTCGGGAGCCAATCCATTGGATTCCAAAAAGATAGTAACTCGTGGGCGATTCAAGTCGGGTAATACGTCAATGGGTAAACGAGTGGCCGTAAACACGCCATACACGACCAACAACGCCGACGCTGCCACAATCATTAGGCGATTGTGGAGCGAGAATTTAATCAATTTATCAAGCATATTTTTAGTGCTTATGTTCCGATGCCTCGGCTTTTCCGTCGCCTTTCACTACGTTGAGTACAAAATCGGCTACCTGCACTTTGCCGTTTACCAAAAATTGAATCCAAGCACGGTACATGCCTTCGTGTTCAAATTCAGCATGGAGGTGAAAATTTCCGTTTGCCGTTTCTGGGTGAGCGTGGATGTAGTCTTTGTCGGCTATTTCAATCATGACCACATGGGCTTTCGCTCCTAAATAATTTTCGAGTGTTTCGACTTTTACGGGCTGTCCGTCTTGGGTCAAAATTCCGTTGATGTGTAATTCTTTACCTGTTTCAAATTTCCCGCTTTTGGTTTTGAGGGTAAGAGAAAGACCGTTACCTGTCCACGTTAGTTTTTCGGCTGAATACTTCATGCTTGGGCTGGTTTTACCTGCTACTTTAACCCCTAACTTATCGGCTACTTCACCCCTTCTGAGGGTTTATAGTCAGCAAAAAGCAGGTAATTACCACCTGTTGGAAAGGTAGCTTTGACATCATAACTACCCGATGCTTGATATTCTGGGTGTAAATGCTGAAATGTACTGAGGTCTTCACTTACAACCATTAAGTGCATTTTTTTCTCATCTTTCAAATCAAGGGCTACCTCGGCTTTTTCATCTTTTTTCAATTTGGGTACGAGCGAAAGAAGCACCGTTTGTCCTGCTTGTGGGCTTTCAGGAGATATTTTCACTTGGGTAGTGTAGTTTTGGTCAGAACCATGATGGTGTTCGTGTTCTTCACCTTCGGTGTGTTCATGGCCTTCTTTTGCGTGGTCGTGGCCATCGCCTTCGTGGTGTTCTGTTTCGGCTTTTTTCTCAGAAGAATTGCCGCAAGAAGTCAAAAATGCCGCCGTAGCTACCGACAGCGAAAGAGCGAAGATAAGTTTGATTGTCTTTTTCATTTTGTTAGAAATTTTATTGGTTCATAAACATCATTTTCAATTGATATGCCGAGCTAATCACGACTTTTTCGCCTGTTTGCAAGCCTTTGTCAATAATAGTACGGTCGCCGTTGTTTGTACCTGTTGCCACATATACTACCCTAAATGTTTCGGGACTTTCTTTTACAAATACCACGGGCTTGCCGTTTATTTGACTGATGGCAGCATTGGGCAATGACAAACTACGACTTGATTTTTCTGTTTTCAGACGCACCGTTACAAACTCGCCCACTTTAAACGCTCTGTCGGAGTTGTTCAACTCAAATAGGATTTTCTGTGACTGATTGGCGTTCACAGCTTGGGCAGAAGAAAGTAAATGAATGCGTTCGCTACGTTTTTGAATGCCCTCTGCTGTACTGACTACCTCCAAATCTGAGTTGTTTTTGAGTCGTTCAGTGTCATTGCCAAAGGCTTGGGCTTCCACATAAACCGTTGATAGGTTGGTGATGGTAAAAATGGTTTCTCCCAGACCGACCGTTGAACCAATGGCAACACTGAATGGCGCAACCACGCCAGCAATCGGGGCAGTGAGTGCCACCATGCGAGTATTGCCTTTGCTGCTTTTGGCGATGCTATTAAACACTTTGAGGTTTTCTTCGGCTTTTTGCAAACGGGCTTCCGCTTCCGAAATGTCCCGTTTGGCGGCAATGTCTTCAATTTTCTTTAATCGCTCGTATTCTTTACGAGCAGCCGTCAATTCTGCCTCAATCGTGTTGCGCTCGGCTTGAAGTGATACTTGGGCGGTGGCATCGAGGGTTTGTTCAAGTGTTGCCAAGGTTTGTCCTTTGCTGACCCGTTGCCCAACTCGGGCGTTTAGCCCCACGAGTCGCCCTGTTTGTGGGGTTTGCACCACCGCTTGCCCTGTCGAACTTGGGACAATCGTGCCGTAGAGTTGCACCGTTTCGTCGAAAGCCCCCTCGTTGAGCGGTTGAGTCAGGACTTCAAACAAAAACTGGGTTTCCTTGGGTACTTCAAACTCGTCGGAAAGATTAGCCTTTGATTTGCCGCCCTCGTCGCCGTGGTTATGTCCTTCATGCTGGGCATTAACGGTTTGCCAGTTGGCGGTGGGTAGTTGACTGAAAACAATAATGAGTACAACCAGTGCCTTACGATTGCGGGAGCGCATGACAAAGTAGGTCAGTAAAATGCCCAGCAACAAGCCACCGCCTAATAAGCCCCAAAACTGCCAATTGCTAACGGTAAACGGCGAGCCTGCCTCCTCCTCATGGTCATGTTCCTCGGCTTCCTCATGTCCTACGGTTACGCCCTTCAATGCTACCAAATCCGAGCCTAATTCTCCATCGATTTTCACGGTCATTGAATAAGTACTGTCTTTGGGAAAAGTACCCGTAATGTTGTAGATTCCTTTTTCAGCAGGTTTTACAATAAAATTAGCATCAGGCGCAAGTGAACTGTTGATGGTGAGTTTTGCCCCGCCAATGGCTCGATTGGTAGCCACTTCCGAAAGATACAGTTTCATGGCAGCAGGTTCTTCGGCGTGTAGGTGTTCGTATTTCAACACCACTTCATAGCGTTCTGAAACAATTTCAGATTTTTGCATTTTTACTTTTTCCACCTTCGCCGATTCCCCACCATGGTCGTGGTCGTGTTGGGCAAATGCAGGAGTAAGGAAAAATAAGCCACTTAACCCTTGGAGGGAGAGCCACAATAGCTTTTTTAAAAAGTCCCTTTGAGATGTAGGGCTTTGCATTATTTTTTTCATAATGTTCCCGTTAAATAGTTGATAGTCAAAATGGATTGGTTGTAGCTTCGCAGGGTTTCTACATAACGAAGCCTGATTTGGTAGGCGTCGTTGGTAGTTCTTAGAAAATTGATGTAATCTGTCTGCCCACTTTCAAAAAAACGTCTTGCTGTGCTGATAATCTCATTGGCTTGTTGCAAAGCAACGGTTTCGTAGAAAGTAAGTGAATTTTGAAATTTTCTTACATCACCTTGTGCTGCCTGCAAATCTGCCGAAATTACCTGCGTTTGGGCTTCGGTACGTTGTTTAGCAATTTCTTGCCCCGTTTGAGCCGCCGCAATACGGCTTTTGTACTGTCCTGCCCACAGCGGAATACTCACGCCTACCCGCCAACGAAGTCCCAAATTGGTTTCTCGTGAACCTTGGTTGTAATAACCCACCATAAAGCCAGGTAGTGCATTCGCTTTTTCTACTTCTATTGTCTTTTGATTGATAAGTTCTACCTGTTTAGCCGCTTCGATGAGCGGGTTTTGAATGGGTTCAACAGCAAGAGTGGCGTTGGGAGTAACTGCCAACGGCGACACGTTGAAGTTGGAGATGTTGGTAAAAAATGCCAACTGCCCTTTGCTCACGGCCAACTCCTGCGTTGCCATCGCCACTTGATTGTGAAGGTCAGCAGCTTGGGTTTGAGCAAAGGTTAGAGCGAGTTTATCAATTGTTCCTACATCAAAATTACGCTGGGCAGCAACGGCAATTTGAGCATACGCACTGTCTTGGCTTTGCAGTTGTTTGAGGTAAGCATCTGCATATTGCACAGTCAAATACACTGTCCGAATCCTGTATTTTAGGTCATTTTCGGTAACAATTTTCTCTTTTTGTGCCAACACAATTTGCTGTTGCTGCAACTTGGCTTGTTGGGTATAAACCGTTGGAAATCGGAAGTTTTGCTGAACGCCAAGCGTATAAAATGTGCCGGAGGGGCTATCCAGCGTTACATCGGGATTGGGAATATTGCGAGCCGAGCGTACCAATTGTTCGTTCTGTCTTATTACTAAACCCGAAGCTTTGATAGCGGGGCTGTTTTTGAGGGCAGCGGCTACCGCTTCGTCGGTCGTAAGGATAGTTTGAGCAAAAGCGGGTACGGAAAATAATGCCCATGCCAAACCCCAAAGGATTTTCTTTTGCATGATTGAGTTGATAAATGATACAATATGGAAATGTGTTCTGGAAGACACAGAACGTTAGTACTCATTGAGAGCCAATGAGTTGATGTAGATTCTAAATCAAGAAAGATTGCACCCAAGCCAAAAGGGAACGCCCAAACGTTCGTCGAAAGGGCGGTGAAGCGGTGCTAAAAGGATGAGTTTTTGAAGAAAAACGAACCGTTTGAAAAACAAACGTCGGCGGTAAAGTAACTTGAAAAAGAGGTGTATTGACTACCGAAACAACGGAGGTTTTGGATACTGTTTCTGCATAGAAATGAACAAAACTTATTCGCTCTCCTGATTGTGAAGCATGAAACCCTGAATCAGTAGGATGATGTAGATGCGAATCAGCGTCCTGATGATGTTCGTGTTCGCAAGAGGTCTGAATCCAATTGGAAAGGATGTGTTGGTGTTTTCCATGTTCCTCGCACAAATGTTCCAGCACACCGTAGCCATTGCCCGCCCAAAGAACGAGCGCAGCCATCGCAAATGCCAGAAACTGTTTGAGGGTTTGCTTCATGGGTTTTATTTTCGGCAAATGTACTTTAAAATGTTGTGCAACAGGGTTTCAGGTTGTAAATAGAAAATAGTATAGTGCTAATGTTTCTAAAATTTCCTTTCGATTCGTGATCAACAGGCTGTCTAAAACACCAGTGCCATCTTCGTTGCAATATGTTGACAAAGCGTATCGTAAGCTATAATCTTTTCGAGGGTATCGGTAGAAACTTTGATGATAATGTAGATAATCGGTAAAAATTAGCAGTCAAAGTTAAAATTTGTGAGTTTGTCTGAGGGCATAATTCACAAATAAAATCAAAACAGGTACTTCAATCAACGGCCCAACGACGGCGGCAAAAGCTGCCCCTGAGTTGATACCAAAACGGCAATCGCCACGGCAATGCCCAACTCAAAGTTGTTGCCCGCAGCAGTGAAAGCCAAGGAAGTAGATTTGGCGTAGTTGGCCCCTGCTTTTTTGGAAAGATAAAAAGCCGACAAAAACATGATGCCAAAATAGAACGTAAGTGGAATAATCCGAAGCATATCCAACGGAATCTGCACAATCAATTGCCCTTTCAAGCTAAACATGACCACGATAGTGAGCAACAAAGCGATGAGCGTAATCGGGCTGATTTTGGGCAAATACACTTGTTCAAACCATTCTCGGCCTTTTAGTGCTGTAAGACCATAACGGGAAATAATGCCCAACAAAAATGGAATGCCGAGGTAGATAAACACACTCTGAGCTACTTCGCTAATTGTAATATTGACTTCGTAGCCTTTCAGGCCAAACAACGGCGGCAAGACCGTGATAAAAACCCACGCATACACCGAATAAAACAGGACTTGGAAAATGCTGTTGAAAGCGACCAGCCCTGCGGCGTAGAGGCGGTCGCCGTTGGCGAGGTCGTTCCATACGATGACCATCGCAATGCAGCGGGCAATGCCAATCATAATCAATCCCGTCATGTATTCAGGCTTGTCAGGCAGGAAAATAACTGCCAAACCAAACATCAGAAATGGGCCAATAATCCAGTTTTGAACCAAAGACAACGCCAGGATTTTGGTATTGGTAAATACCTTCGGGAGTTCTTCATAACGTACTTTGGGCCAAGGGTGGGTACATCATCAAAATTAACCCAACCGCCAAAGGCACGTTAGTTGTACCCACATTGAAACTATTGATAAATGCTTCGGATTCGGGGAAAAAGTACCCAATTCCTACACCAATGAGCATGGCCAAAAATATCCAAAGCGTAAGATAATTGTCTAAAAATGAGAGTTTTTTAGGTTGCATTTTAACAGAGAGTAGTCAAACTTAGATTTTTACTTTTGAGAAAACGTACAAGGTTTCCGTAGCAATTTGCTTGCAGCGTTCGTCGTATTTGGCAGTTTCTTCGGGCGTACCGTCAAACGCTTTTGGGTCATCGTAAGGAATCGCTATTCGTGCGGTTGCACCTTTTACATTGGGGCAAGCGGCATCCGCTTGTGAGCAGGTCATGATGGCACAGAAGTCCCTTTGAGGATTGCTACTGTCGTCGTATTTTTTGGAGAAGGCTTTCAGAGGTTCGGCATCAGAAGCGTATTTTACTTCGTGAACTGGGTTTTTATCTCCCGAGATTTTAGAGACTTCAAACCCAGCTCTTTTGCAAGCAGCCACGGCTCTTTCGTTGAAGGCGGTTGATTCTGTCCCCCCGAATACGTTTTGACATTGGGAATTCCATAATAAGCAGCAGCAGTGGCCGCCCAAATTTGGCCAAAATGACTACGGCGAGAATTGTGCGTACAAATATACGTTAGTTGGGCTTGCTCACCCGATTTTACTTTGTTTTGCACAAAAAGGGCAATTTTGTCTAACTCTTTTTGCGGTCTTTGGGAATTTTGGCAAAGTCTTTTTTAATGACAGTAATGTAGGTTTGTAAAGGCTCGTTCAGCACCACTTTTTTGTTAGGTTTATTGCCAAAAGCAATTGTAGTGGTTACAAAGAAGGGGAATGTCAATAAATGTAGGAGTTTCATAAGTTGGAGATTTTAAAATGCTTTTCTCAACATCTCTGCATATTCATTTGGTAATGGGCTGTCTTCCACGGCTTTGGCTGCTTTTTCTACGTCATATTCGAACCGTATAAACTCTACCTGGAATGCCTTCGGGGTGAAGAATGCTGCTGTTGTCGTTGATGTAAAGCATTACATAACAGCCTCTTGGTCACCATCTTTGGGTTTTCCTACTGAGCCAATATTAATGGCATGACGATACCTTGTTGTGTCTTCTGATGTTTCGGCTAAGGTTCTGTGGTAAGGCTTATGGGTATGTCCAAAACACATAACATCAGCGTCGGCATCACGCATAATTCTGAGCAGGCTTTTTTCTTCTCTATCCTCAAACAAGTATTCGTTTATTTTCCGAGGACTGCCATGCACCAACAGTAGGTTGAGTTTGTCTTCACATTGAGTTGGAATTCTACTTTGATATGAGCAGGAAGAGTCCGTAGGTATTGTCTTTCTTCATCCTTCTATTATTTCGTTAGTGAAAGAAATAGACACATTCCCGTTAGATTTTTCGTGGTCAGTTTTGTAAGCACAGCCACAGTCCTTTGCTCATACGCCCAATGCCAAAGTCATAATTTCCTGCAATGGTTGGAATGTTGCGTTTACGAATTTCATTAGCCACTTCGTTTGGCCAAATGTTGTAGCCTACCAAATCTCCGAGGCAGTAAATGGCATCAGGGCGGCGGCTATCCACATCCTGAAAAAATGCTTCTAAGGCAGGTAAATTGGCATGAATGTCAGAGAAAAGAGCAATTTTCATTGAATTAAAAAATATAGTGTTTGATAAACTTAACAACAAGATTGTGACTGAGTAGATGCGTTTTGAGCTAATTCAGCAAATACACCAAAGTGGCTAATAAATTGGTTAAATACTTCCCAATCAATGCAGTAACAGGAAGTTTTTCCTTCGATAGTTCCTTTGATGAGCCCAATGGTTTTCAGTTCTTTAAGATGCTGAGAAACAGTAGCCTGTGCCAGAGGCAAGCCTTCGACAATTTCGCCACAGATGCAACTTTTTTGTTGGGCAAGGATTTTCAAAATTGCAATGCGGGCAGGGTGCGAAATTGCTTTTGCCAAGTCGGCCAAGGCGATTTCGTCAGCCGCAAACTCCATTTTTCGGTTGATTGCCATGCGTTTCTTATTTTATATCGCAAATATACGATTATACTTTAAAATAATACAAATCTCTGTATTATTTAGATTTTCGAGAATGGGTCTGTAAACTGAATTAAAAGGTAATGATACTTAATTGATGTGAAAGATTTCTTGCTTATTGAACTCAATTTAGCCGTTTAAATTCCAATATGTAGATAGATAAAACAGCCTCAATTGAATATCGGGTTTAGATGATTTACTTAAACCGCAACGTCTTTGCATTGATAGCCACAATAATCGTACTTAAACTCATAAACACAGCACCAATGGCGGGTGAAATAACAATGCCTGGTATAAAACCCGTGGCTAAGGGTAGTGTAATGGCGTTGTAGGCAGTTGCCCAAACCAAGTTTTGAATCATTTTTTGGTGTGTAGCACGTCCAAATAGAATCAGGGAAGCAACGTCTTTCGGGTCGCTATTTACCAAAATGATGTCGGCAGTTTCGGCGGCTACATCTGTACCTGAACCAATGGCGATTCCTACGTCGGCTTGGGCAAGAGCAGGGGCATCGTTCACCCCGTCGCCAGTCATGGCCACAAACTCGCCTTTTTGCTGTTGCTCTCTAATCTTTTCTAACTTTTGATGGGGCAACACTTCGGCCATATAGCCTGTCATGCCCAATTTTTGGCTAACAGTTTCAGCTACTTTTTGATTGTCGCCTGTCAACATGAATGTTTTTATACCTTGCTTTTTTAAGATTTGAATGGCTTCGGCAGATGATTTCCTGACTTGGTCAGCAAGGGCGACAAAGCCCGCCAATTGGTTATCAATCAACACAAAAACGACCGTTTCGGAAGCATCAGGGATTGTTTCTTCGGGAATATTGAGGTTGTTTTCTCGCAAATAGCCTGGGCTGACAACCAATACATTTTTGCCGCCAACCTTACCCGAAACACCTTTCCCCGTGATTGCTTGAAAATTCTCTACAATTGGAATGGAAATTTTTTGGGCTTTGGCTTCGGCAATGATGCCCGTAGCAATGGGGTGTTCTGAGTTTTGTTCCAATGCTGCTGTCATCGCCAAAAGGTCGTTTTTAGGGAGATTGGACAAAAAACTACCTATACGAGTAACTCCAAAAATACCTGTGGTAAGCGTTCCTGTTTTGTCAAAAATAAGCATCGAAATCTTGCGGGCATTTTCAAAGGCAGTACGGTTTCGAATCAACAGCCCGTTTTTGGCCGCAAGGGAGGTAGAAATGGCCACTACTAACGGACTCGCCAGACCCAAAGCATGAGGACATGAAATAACCATAACTGTAACCATACGCTCCACAGCATACGCCCACGATTGTCCCAAGAGAAGCCATGTTGTCAACGTACCAAAACCCATTACTAAGGCAACAATGGTAAGCCAAAATGCCGCACGGTCTGCCAGCCGCTGGGTGTTTGATTTGGTATTTTGGGCATCTTGCACCATTTGGATCACTTTTGCCAGATACGTACTCTCACCAGTTTGCTCGACTTTAATTTCAAGTGAACCGTTACCATTTAATGCTCCTGCTATCACTTTCGCACCGACTTGTTTGAGGACGGGGGCGGATTCTCCCGTAAGCATTGACTCATTCAGGTAACTTTCTCCTTTCAAAACAGTACCGTCCACGGGAATCTTTTCGCCTGGGCGTACCAAAATCCGAAAGTCCGATTTTACTTCTTTCAAAGGCATATCGTGTATCATTTCCCCGTGCATTACGTGGGCTTCGGCAGGAATCATCTGCACCAAAAGTTCGAGGGCTTTGGAAGCATTGGCTACGGAACGCATTTCCAACCAGTGCCCCAGTAACATAATCACAATCAACGTAGCCAGTTCCCAGAAAAAATCCATGCCCTGAAAACCATAAACGGTCGCAATGCTATATACAAAAGCTACTGTGATAGCCATAGCAATGAGGGTCATCATGCCCGGGCGACGGCTTTTCAGTTCAACCTCACACCCTTCTAAAAATGGTTTTCCACCATAACAAAACAATACCATCGAGAGTACCAAGAGCAGGTATTTTCTCCCCACGAAATCTAATTCAAAACCCAACCAATGTTGAATCATGTCAGACAGTACCAAAATCGGGATTGTCAGTCCTAAACTTACGTAGAACCGCCGTTTAAAATCTTCAATCATGGCCGAATGATTGTGACCTGCTTCGCCATGCTTGGGATGATGCCCTGCGTAACTGCTGTCTTTATGGTGGCCAGCATGATTATCGGGCTTATCATTGGTCGAGTGATGATGTTGGTGTTCCATAATTATTAGTGTTTTGACACAGGGGTGGGAGTTATTATCTTCTTTTTACGACTCAACCAAAACAACCAAAATCCCGAAAAGACCGTTACAAGCCCTAAAACAGAAAAGGCTCTTAACACCCAATTGCCAAAATGGTCACGGGTTTGGTAGTCCATGGTGTGCAGCATCCACAGCACATCGAAAACCCGCCATTTGTTGTTTCTAAATTTCTGAACAGTTCCTAATTCGGTACTTACATAGACCGTTGTGTTAGAGGGGTGGTCAAAAGTGATAGCGTAGGCAGGTAAAGGTTCTTTGCGGTATTCATGATGTCCGTTGGTGGCGGTTAGGTATTCAACAAATTTTATTTTAGCATTATCAGTAAAACTGCTCTGAGCCACTTGAACTGCTTCGATTTTGCTCAATGTGGGCCTTAATTCGCCCGAAACGGCATTGGCTAATTGTATTTTTTTGCCTCGGTCATGTTCTTTGGAATAGGTGATTTGATAGACGGGCTCGCTTAAAACTTGAATCAAACGGGTATCGAAAATAAAATTGACGGTGTCTTTTGCTTTAAGTTTTTGTAAAACATCAGACAGTGGAGTCAGTTGAACGTTGCCCCTTACGGGATGGATATACGCTTTTTGATGATCGCCATGGACATCGTCTAAATCCGACCAACTGAAATACAGTCCTCCCAACGTCCAAAACAAGAATTGAATGCCAAGAGCCACCCCCAGATAGCGGTGGCTCTTGCGAATTTTACGGTGCAATTCCGCTCGTTTCATTAGAGCGTTTCTTTGACTTTACCGCATTTGAGCATCATATCTCCAAAGTACGGGTTGGCGATTTCTTTTTTCTCACTCAACCAATAGCCCCCCTTATTACCGTTGGCCATCGGGCAGAAATCATAGTAAACTGGGCTGCCTGGCTTTGCCATTTTCACAGCGGCATATACCCCTGCGGTGAGCGTACCAAGTTGAGCACGTTGGGTATCAATGTCCGATGATTTAGCAATGGAATCAGCCGCTTTCAGTGCATCAGCACTCACCATTTTTTCAGCTTTTTTTAGTGCAGCCGAAAGGGCTTTGGCTTCGGAAGCAGCGACTTTGGCATCAGAAGCTACCAAAGCATTCTTGACTTTAAAGTAAGCCGTCAGTACGGGAGTAACACCTATTGCTGCCATATTGTGTCCTTCGTGCTGGGCAAAAGTTACACCTGAAATTAAAAGAGCAAATGCGAAAACGATTGTTTTTTTCATTGTTTTGAATTGTTTGATTGTAAAAAATAATTGATTGAAAGTGAAAGAGTTAGCAAACTGATTTTGCGATTTTGTCCATAATGTGGTGGCTATCGCCAAACCGACAAAGGGCATCGCAGTTTTTTCTAAGTTCAGAGAACAAAATGTATTTAATAGGAACGTTGTTGCTTTTGACCGATGGACGAGCCAATTGCAAGCAAACGTCTTTTTCTCGATTGTCTGGCACGACCAAATAAAACGTTTCGTCACCGTCGGCTATGCTATATGACAAATCGCTCAGACGTAGAATCCCAGAATAGATAGAAGTGCTTTTTTCTACCTCGAAAGCTGCCAGTACATTGTCTGTGCCTTTCTCGAACCAAAGTACGTCAATCAGTCGGATGGTGTTTCGGGTTTCGGTATCACACTTAATAGACGGGAAAGTAGCTTGGCATAAGAACGAAAACTTGTGTCCGCCATAGCTTCTTGACTGGTCGTTTGTGGCAGGAAAAGCATCGTAACCCAGTGCCTGACCGATTTTCAGCAAATGGTACTGCATTTCGGTATGTAGGTTGTCGTCCTGACGCTCGGTTTGGACTTCACGGTGTCGTTTTTCAATGAGTTTTTCCAGCTTCTGCCGTTCTTCGGCGGAGAGGTATTCGTCATCGCCCAAAATCATTTTTTGTGTACCAATTTCAAAAAGTAATCCAGCCAAAGCTCCCAAATCAGACGAAAGTTCATTGCGATGTTCCTGATTGGTTTTGAGCATGACTTCTCGCATTTTCAGGAATTCCGACCACGAACCCAATTTTTTCTTATCCTTGAATAAGTAATTGAAGCCGTTTAAAATAGCCGTATTGAACGGCGGAATCAGCGTGGGATGAAGGAAATACAGAATATTGGAAACAGAAGGCCCCAAACCTTTGATTTTGAGTTCATCCAAACGAATGATTTCTCGAAGCAACTGTTCTTCTTTGGTGGCGTTGAGGCAGTTTTCCAGAAACTGCCCAAAGGCTTTTTTGTGGTCTTGGTTTTCGTAAATATCTGGTATTCTGAGCTTGGGCTTCCAATAAAACGGGTGCGAAGCTCCCTCAAAAACCTGTTTTTGTTCGGTGATACAATTCAATACAAATTCGAGTGAAGATCCTCTGAAATCATTGGGAAACTTGCCTTGCTTGATGTCGGCCACGATTTGCTGTACCCCCCGACGAATGGATCGAAATGCTTTCAGACGTTCTTCATTGTTGATAAACCATGTGTTATACACCGATTCTTGGTCGGACTTGTATTGGTTGATAATATGACTCAGGTTGGTGTTCATCAGCAACAAGTTTGGTTTTGTTGAATCGGCTGACAAGGCGTATCACCATAACTGCAATACACGCAACAATCACCATTTTTTGGCCTCAAAACGGTTTTACACTGCTCACACTCGTAAAAGAATTGGCAAGCATCTGTGGGCATAGTTTCTGTTTTTTGATGACCACAGTTTGGGCAAGTTATTTCGGATTGCAAAATGATAGCTGTCATCATAGTTTCATTTCTTAGCTCTAAATAGTTCTAACGTTCCAAATACAGTTCGGTATTTTTTCAACACTTTTGCACTTAAAAAACCAGCTTCGAGTAGGTAAGAAGGCATTAAACCTGCTACATTGTCACGGGTGCTTTGGAAGCCGTCTAACAATTGTACACCGTAAAATAACCCTCTCATTAGGCTATTTTCGGCTTTTCCCCAATCTGCTATAAATAGCTCACCATCGAATTTCAATACCCGTTTGATGTCTTGTAAGGCGTTTGCTTTCTGAATGGGAGTGAGGTGATGAAATACCAAACTTGAAATCACTCGGTCGAATGTCTCATCGGGATAAGGCAGTTTCATGCCGTCATATTGGTCAAGGCGAATAGGATAGGGAAATTCTCGTAATTTATGCTGGGCAATTGCCAGTACTTCTGCATCTACATCCACACCCGTGACAAATGCCGAAGGGTATTTCGATTTAGCCATCATCGAAAGCGTAGCCGTTCCGCAACCAAAGTCAAGGACGTGGAATTCGGTTTCGATACCTGCTTCTTTGATGAGGTCTTGTTTGAATTGCTTTTCGGGCATTGTCCATTGAATCAAGGGGTCATATACTTTCGTCAACCAGTTGAATCGTAGGGCAGGGATGTAGGTGGTGTCGCTCATAGAAACAATCGGTTTTAGTGTTTATGCTCCATTGCTCCACCGTGCATTTTATTCATATCGGCAATAAATGCCTCTGCGGCTTTGACTGCTGCCTCATTTTTATCAGTCCGAGCTACCTCTGCCGATTTTTTTGCCGATTCTATGGCCTCGCTGTGTTTGCCGGCTTTCATTTGGATTCGAGCTTGGGTCATCAAAAAATTAGCTTTGGCTTCTTGCGCCGTGGTTTGCTGAATCCACGCCAATGCTTGGTTTATGTCTTTGTCGTTTTCGTAGTAATAATTAGCCGCTTGAAATAATAGCATAGGGCGAGTGCCTTTTTCATCCACGATTTTCTTCTTGATGTCCGCCATGATTTTCTCATCGGCAGTGGTCTGAATCGGAATTTTCACCGAAGTATTTTCCCAAGTCAAATACAGGTTGGCGTTGTTTTTAGCAATATCCTGTATTTCAATTGTAAAGGCTTCATAAAAACGATTCGTCATTTCAGGTTTTGCTTTGAATCGTACCAAGTCTTTTGCTTGGTCATACCCGCCTGTACCGTGCATGGTTGTATCACGATTTAACACAATCATCCATTCATCCGCAGCTGGGATTGAGAAAAGCGAGTAGTTTCCTGCGGGTACTTTTTGACCACCGATACTAAGGTCTTCACTAAATTTAATGGTTGAACAATCGCCTGCGCCTGTTCGCCAGAGTTCGCCGTTATAGGGGACTAAACCACCCATGATTTTACGTCCACGAGCCAACGGGCGTTCGTATTTGACTGTAATTCGAGCAAACCCTACTTGTTGTACAAAATGTGCTTCGGGGCTGGCAGGGGGGAAGTTTAATTGGGCATTTGCCGAAAGGCTTGCTGCTAAAAGTGCGAGAATAAGTGGTTTTTTCATTGGGTTTTGATGTTTATAGAAAGTGAAGAAAAGTAGGTGGGCAACTGTTACCCACCTACCTTTTGAAATCAGTGTTTCATGTGGCTGCCATCGGCTTTCTTACCCATGCCGTTTTGAAAACAGTGGAGAGCGCAAGCAACACCTTTTAAGCTATCGTGTACATTTCCAATTACTTTTCCCTTGGCATCTACAATGTCACAAGTTTCGTCAGGATTGTCTTTTATCGTGAATAGTAGCTGACCTTGTGCGTTGTAGTATGTTTTGCCGTCTTTGCCCATTCTGCCCATTTTTTTGTTGGTCTTGGCATCTATCAAGTTACCCTCTCCATCCACAAAGGCAATTTTATGTCCCTCATGGTCTTTGATGATTTGGTCTTTGGTTACCAGCCCTACACTTGTACCTTTGCTGTCCGTAATTTTGCCGTCTTTGCCAATGCTCATGGGTTGTTTGTAATTGGCTTGGGCAAAGGCAAATGTTGATACAATAGACAATAGGGCGATAAAAGCCCCGATTCGGAATAATTGGTTTGTTTTCATTTTGATTGAAATTGATTGTTAATTAAAATTTAAAAATTGATTTACTTCTGGAAAGTTACGAATAGAACCAGCCCTACTAAAATGATAATAATCAGCCATCTGAGATACTTTTTCCATTTTTGAGGTGGTTCGTTTCCTGTTTTACAACATTCTTTCATGGCCTTACATGCTGTGTCCCTCCATCGGATTACTGCCTTTTTTGAAAATGTATTCGCTGTTGAGCAAATACGCTCCCGACACTACAACCTTTTCACCTGCTCGCAAGCCTTCGGTGATTTCCGTATAGTCTTTGTTGGTCATGCCTACGCTTACCATACGGCTTTCAAAAGCACCGTCCGTATTTTCTAACCAGACCGTCACGCCGTTGGTATCTTGAATAAGGGCGTTTGTGGGTACGGCAATAGTATTTTTTACCTTGCCTTTGAGAGTAATGTAGGCTTGCATACCTGGCTGGTACTCTCGTTTTCCATTTGGAATGTCCATCCGAATTGAGACGATTTTACTCGAAGGCATCAACTCAGGATTGACGAAATTAACCCGCCCTTTAATGATTCGGTCGGCATAGTACGGAATCTCCACAAGGGCTTCTTTGGTCTGGTTTAGAAATGGTAGTTCGAGTGACGTACAATTGTGCCTCCGCCCAAAGCATACTCAGGTCAGAGAGCTTCAAGACGATGCTGCCTTCGCTGAGGTATGAACCCTCCTCGGCAAGAACTTCACTTACGACTCCTGCATACTTGCTGTTTACAATCAGTTTGTTGTTGGGTTGTTCTGTTTTTTCCAAATCAGTAATTTGAGCATCTGTCATTCCCCAGAGTACCAATTTGTTTTTGGCGGCTTCAACCAACTGTTTGAAGTTGATGTCTGTGTCTTTCAGCACTTTCTGTTTCTGCAAAGCAATCAAGAAATCCCGTTGCGAAGCCGAGAGCTCTTCGCTGTATATCTCATAAATAGGTTGTCCCACTCGTACAAATTCGCCTACGTTGCGTACCAACAACCTTTCAATGCGCCCGGGTATTCGAGCCGTGACGGTTGAGAGTTTGTCTTTGTTTTCGGTGAGCATGGCCGCCAGCGTAATTTCTTCACCGAGTGGCCGCAGGGCTACCGTTTCTACCTGTACGTTTGCCAGTTGTTTTTGCTGGTCGCTTAGTTTTAACCCCTGATTTTTCATGTTGGGGTCAATGACAATTTTGGTCAAAGCCATCTTGCAAATCGGGCAGGTACCAGGCTTTTTTTCCATCACCTGTGGATCCATTGAGCAGGTATAAAATACATTATCTGCTACTTTTTCAGTGCTTTTGGGCTTGCAAGATTCCCAAAGTACCGTTAGCCCCATTAAACCTGCGGTATTGATAAATGCTCGTCTTTTCATCGCATTGAGAGTTCGTTAGATTTTACAAAACTTTCGCTGTCCATGAGGAATTGGGCGTTTTCGGCAATCATTTCCTGTCCCGAAAGCCCAGACAGTACCTGAATCCAGCCCTCTTGTTGTAGGCCTGTTTTGACCGTACGAGAACGGAACGCACCCTTTTCCTGCACAAATGCAGTTTTGGTTCTGCCCATATCAAGTAAAGCGGTTGTTGGGACCCACAAAGCAGTTTGACTGCCCGCATTGATAGAGGCTTTGACCAATGAACCGATTTTTAGTTTTCCGTTTGGATTGCTCAGATATACCCTTGCCTGTGGATTGCGATTGTTGGCCGAAATCATGGGTTCGAGGTAGTTTATTTTGCCGAAAAGTTGGTTTTCTTCGTTGTTTTCCAACATAATCATCACCGACTGGCCTACTTTTATTTTGGGTACATCAGTTGGGTAAAATTCAAGCATTGCCCAGACCGTGCCTGTACTTTGCACCTCGAACAAGCGTTGTCCTTTTTGCACATACATGCCTTCTTTGAGGGTTAATTCACCGTTTTGAGCGGCAGGTGGCGGCGCAATTGACGAACCGATTTTGGAACTGCCCATCCCGCCACTTCCACCCGAAGGCATTGGGGCAGCCCCTCCAACACCACGCTCGACAATTACACCACTATACGGGCTGTAAATGCTCAATTGCATCGTTGGTTTTTTGCTTTGTTCGACAGCCTTTATTTGCTCAGAAGTTAAGCCCAACAGCGATAGTCGTTGTCTGGCACTTTCTATTAGAGCCTGATTATCAGCGTCGTTTTGTAAAAGGAAAATCAAATTTTGTTGCGCTGTTACAATTTCGGGACTGTAAATGTCCATGATTTTCTGCCCCTTGCTCACTGCTTGGAACGGATACCGCACATACAGTCGCTCAATTCTACCGCCAAAGCGGGTGGCAATGCTGTTTAAAGCCTGTGCATCATAACTCAAAAAACCGAAGGCATTGACGACCAACTTTTGGGAGCGTTGCTCAGGTTGAGTGGTTTTTACGCCACTCAATACGTACTCATAGGTGGGCTTCACCAGAATCGTTAAACTATCATCGGGCGAAAGCGCTTCTCCCTCGGCAATACCCCCTTTTTTTACTAAATCCATCCCACAAATTGGACAAGAACCCGCTTGGTCTTTCTGAATTTGGGGGTGCATGGGGCAAGTATAAACAGCTTTTTCAGTCGAGGCAGTTTCTGTTTTTTCGGCCAAATCCATACCGCAAACGGGACAAGAGCCAGGTTTATCGTAGGTCTTGTCACCCTCACATTTCATGGTACAGTAGTATTGTTTGCCCGTTTTTTTCATCTGTCCCATCATGATCGTTGCTGTATCGCCGTGGGTTTGGTGATTGGCAACTTTGGCTAAATCCATGCCACACACAGGACAAGAGCCAGGTTTATCGTAGGTCTTATCGCCTTCGCATTTCATGGGGCAGGCATAAGCGTCTTTCGGCTTGTCGTCTCCTTTTTGGAAATAGTGGGTGACATATTGACAACCCGATAAACCAACCAATAAGACAAAAAAGAGCCAAGCGTGGCGGTTATCTTTTTTCCAATTCTTTTTCATATTCTACCTGTGCTTGTAGTAGTTGTTGTAACAAATCTAACTGGTTCATACGAGCCATTTTGAGTTCCATCCACGCATCAAGTACCATAAACAGCTCATCGGTATTCTGTTCGTAGGCCAACAAGGTGCTTTGGTAGCGTTTGCGAAGGGCAGGGAACTGCTCGTTTTCGTACTGCTTGATTTGAGCTTGATACGATTGCATCATTACCTGACGGTCAGCCAAATTCCTTAAAATCTGATTAGTCAAACCCTCTCGCTGTTTATTGTAGGCTTGTCGTTGATAATCAAGCCCTTTGATATTGGCTTTGATTTGTCGGCTAGACCACTTGGCAAAGGGAATCAGACCATGCCCATGAGGGTAAACTGCCATTGGTTGCCAAAAGCGAACATGTGGCCGTACTGTACGCCAAACATGGGTTTGAGTTTCTGAAATTCTACTTCCTGTTTGTAGCGAGAAATGGTCAGGCTTTGGTCAATCACCTGTAAATCACTGCGGTTTATGACGGGTGGTATCCAAATTTAACGGAGTATTCTGGTACAGATAGGCTAACGAAAGTGTATCAATCTGAAAATCAGCGGCTCGGTCTTGCAGCATGAGCGTGTTGAGCATTACTTTTTGCTGACGAATGTCACTGTCGAACATTAGATTCATACGGTCTAAATCCAAAAGAGCCGCTTTGGCTTTGTAGATGCTGCTTAATTTTTCTTGGTTGTATTTGTAGCGAACCTCTGCCGACTCAATCATGTATTTGAGTAGGTTTTGGCTTTCTTTCAACACATTTTTCTTTTTTTCCAATACTAACCAACGGTAATATGCTATTTTAGCTTCGGAGAAAGCATATTTCTGCATTACGCCTTTTTGAGCGGTTTCCATGCCCGACATGGATTTCATGTAGCGTTCTTCGGCATCAAGCATTTTACGATTGGGTATCATCTGTTCGCCCTGAACCTAAATGACCCCATGCCCTGATTCATGCCTTCGTGGTACAGTGCACCTGCCCGACTCCACATCATATAGTTGTACGGGGTCATGAAAATCTTGCGCCAAATTTGGGGGCCTCCCAGTTTCGAGCACCTTCGGCTATGCATCCAGTTCTTTGACTTTGGCATCCATCATTTTCAAATCGGAGTGGGTTTCCTCAATTCGATTGAGTATCCCGCTCAAATTCGTTTTTGTTGCGCTTCGCAAACAATAGCATAGAGCAATAGCCCTACTGCTAACCACGGCTTTTTACTCTTTAACATCATAAAGTTCAATTTTTTCCGTAGCGTTTGAGCTCCCGCTCTTTGGTCATCTCAAACACAACGGGTGTAACTAACAGCACATAAATTGTAGAAGTAATGGTACCGCCAATGAGCGGAATCGTAATGGGCAGCATCACATCTGAACCTACTCGTTGCCCACAGAATAGGAATCAGACCAAACAAAGAAACGGAGACGGTCATGAGTTTAGGGCGAAGTCGTTGGCTGCTCCTCGAATCACATATTCACGTATATCCACATTGGTGATGGTGTCTTTTGAATTACCATTAGCAGCGACCAAATTTTGCATAGCTTCATTGAGGTAAATTGTCATAAGCATAGCGGTTTCAATAGCCATACCGAACAAGGCAATGAAACCCACCGCCACCGCCACCGAAAGATTTACCGTAGAAATACACCATATATACGCCGCCAATGAGGGCAAATGGCACGGTAATCATGGTAATAAGTGCTTCTTTCATAGAGTTGTAAGTGAAATACAACACGAAGAAGATAATGACCAGCACGATGGGCAAGATGATTTTGAGAGTGGTCGATTGGCACGAATTTGGTTTTCCATTGCCCACCATTCAATAAAATAACTTTTGGTAGTTTTTTTACCGAAGATTCCAATTTCTTCATCGCTTCCTCAAGGTGCTTCGCAAAATCTCGGTCTCTGACATTGAAAGTACCGTACCCCGAAGCATGGCATTTTCTGAGTTAATCATAGGTGGTCCCTCGGAAATTTTCACTTCGGCAACGGCATCCAGGAATTGGGCCGTAACTTGCGGTTTGAACCTGCATCCGTTTTAGGGCCTGAATATTGTTTCGGAAGTCTTGGGCAAAACGAGCATTGACCGTAAAACGCTGACGACCTTCTACGGTAGTGGTCAGAATCATGCCTCCCAAGGCACTTTCTACAATCATATTTACGTCATCAACACTCAGTCCATAACGCCCGATTTCTTCCTTTTTGACTATTATATCAATGTACTTACCACCTGTAATGGGTTCAACATATAAGTCTTTTATCCCGTCAATCCCGTCCAATTGCTTTTTGAGCATCTGCGAAACCCGATTGATTGAATCTAAACTTTGCCCGTACACCTTCAACCCCACATCAGTGCGAATTCCCGTCGAAAGCATATTGATACGATTAATGATGGGTTGCGTCCAACCATTGGTTACACCCGGGATTTGCAGTTTTGCATTCAATTCATTAATAATGTCATCTTTTGTTTTCCCTTCCCGCCATTCATTTTTAGGTTTGAGCAACACTATCGTTTCCAACATACTAATAGGTGAATTGTCGGTGGCGGTGTTGGCTCGACCCGCCTTTCCCATGACGTGGCTTACCTCTGGGACGGTTTTTATCAATTTGTCTTGGACTTGTAGTAAGCGTTTTACTTCTGAATTGGATACGTCCGGGAGAGTGACGGGCATAAAGAGCAGCGAGCCTTCGTCGAGTGGTGGCATAAATTCTGTTCCTAAATTTAGCATCATTGGAACGCTAACGGCCAATGCCAATAGGTTAATGCTAATGGTGGTTTTGCGATACTTTAAGCACCATTTGAGAATAGGAGTATAGATTTTTTCGAGGAATCGGTTGATCGGATTGGCATTTTCAGGTTTCAATTTTCCCCGAAGTAGTAGTACAATTAGTATTGGCGTTAGGGTAATTGCCAAAAACGCATCAACGAGCAGGATAAATGTTTTGGTCCATGCCAAAGGAGAAAACAACTTACCTTCCATTCCCGTCAGTAAGAAAACAGGCAAGAAAGAAGCAATCGTCACAATCGTTGAAAAAAATACACCAGGCCCTACCTGTTTCGATGATTTTTCGATAATCTCCGACCGTTCATTGGGAGTAAGGGGGTCTTTTGAGACTCGAAATTTGTTTTTAAACCAACTCATAGACTTTGATTTTTTTCTTTATCCAATTGGGCTTCCGAAAGATGCCGATACGCATTTTCAACCATCACGATGCCGTCATCTACCACTACACCAATTGCCAAAGCAATGCCCGTTAAAGACATGATATTTGAAGAGATACCAAAGGCATTGAGCAGAATGAAGCCAATCGCCACTGAAATCGGCAGTTGTATCAGAATGATTAAGGCACTGCGCCAGTGCAGCAAAAAGAGGAGAACTACAATCGAAACAGTTATCACTTCAATCAAGGTTCCTTTTACTGACTCTACTGCCGCTTCAATCAGCTCACTACGGTCATAGGAAACCTTAAATTTGACGTTTGGTGGAAGCCCTTCTCAACCTCCTTCATTTTGATTTTTACGTTCTTGATAACGGCATCAGCATTTTCACCGTAACGCATCACCACGATACCGCCCACAACTTCGCCTTCTCCATCTACATCGAAAATACCCAAACGGAGCTGCCGCCCATTTGAACGGTTGCCACATCCTGCACCCGCACAGGAACGGAGCTATAATTCCCTATGGGTATGT
The DNA here is from genome assembly GCA_041392315.1 of Spirosomataceae bacterium. Taxonomy (GTDB): domain Bacteria; phylum Bacteroidota; class Bacteroidia; order Cytophagales; family Spirosomataceae; genus Runella. The sequence continues at coordinate 74,919 of JAWKMH010000018.1, forward strand.
CTTCAATGTCTTTGACATTTTTGATATAACCCAATCCCCGCACGATGTAGGCCATGTCTGACATTTCAAATTTTCGACCGCCCACATCATTGTTATTCTTACGGATGGAATTCAACACATCCATCAGCGGGACATTAAAATAATTGAGTTTGTAGGGGTCAATGTTGATTTGATATTGTTTGCCAAAACCGCCAAATGAAGCCACTTCACTTACTCCTTTCACAGTTTGCAAGGCAAATTTAACGTACCAATCCTGTAAGGCCCGTTGCTCACCCAAGTCCATCCCCGGTGCTTCGAGGTGATACCAAAAAATGTGTCCCACGCCCGTGCCATCGGGGCCTAATGAAGGCGTTACTCCCTGTGGAAGTAATCGTTGGGCATAATTGAGTCGTTCCATCACCCGAGTTCTTGCCCAATAGATATCTGCATTGTCCTCAAAAATGACGTAAACAAAACTCATCCCGAACATTGAAGTTCCCCTCACATTTTTGATGTTGGGTATTCCTTGTAAGTTGGAAACAATGGATATGATTTGGTCTTCAATGAGTTGCGGACTACGGCCCATCCACTCGGTAAAGACAATGACTTGGTTTTCGGATAAATCGGGAATGGCATCAATGGGGTTGGTTCGGACAGAATATACACCCCAACCAAACAAACCCAAGGCCAGTACCATCACAATCAATTTATTGTGGAGGGCAAAATGAATGAGTTTTTCTACCATACTATTTTATTCAATTTGTTCGTCGTAGCTTCTATTTTCCAGTTAAACCAGCCCCTTTTATGATGCCATTGTCTTCCCATACGCAAAAAGCTTGTTGCTCATTGAGCATGGACACTCTTGGAAATCTGCCTGTTCCTAAACTCGTCGGTTCTTTTTGCCCGGACTGACTCAGCCAAACTTGACCCTGATTTTGCCATGCGATAAACGTGTTTTGGTTACTGGTCGCAATGGAAGCATTGCGACCTTGTGCAAGGACTTGCTGGGTTCGCCCAGCTTTGCAGTGAACAACTGATTTTCTCGCCGCCATACCGAGGTTAATATACCCCTTTCATTTAGGCTGATACCTCCACCGTCCATTGGGCAAGCGTTCAGTTTCCATGTTCCATTTCCCATTTTTACGGCGGGTTGAAAGGTATTTCCTCCATCTTTTGAAGCCGTTACGTACATATCCCGTGAGCCGCCAATCCAGTTTCTGAACATCACAACCACCTGTTTGTCTTTCATAAGAATGGAGGGCTGGCAGCACTCACAGACAGTCGAATCGGGTGAATGATAAATAAGTTTATTCTTGCCCCACGTTTGACCACCATCCTTAGAAATTGCGCAAAAAATCTTGTTTTTCTTATCGTCTCTCAGGTCAAGCCAAGCCACAAAAAGTCCCTTTAACCATCACTCGCTAAGGCATTGAAACCTTCTTTGGCGATTTCTGGTACATCATTGATAATAAGGTGGTTTTGCCACTTGCCCGTTTTACGATTAAGCAGATAGGCATACAAATCGCCCTTCTTGTCTATGGCAGTAATCACGGTGGAAAAACGAGAAGAGGCAATTTGTGGCCCTCTTGACACCCCTAAATGCAATCCTTGAAGACTATCAACCAAAACAGGCGAAGTAAAAGACTGACCTTTATCTTGGGAGGAAGTGTAATAGAACGCATTACCCTTACCGAATACCATTTCAATGGATTCATTTTCGCCTACACAAATGGCAGGTTGAATGCCTTTGGTGGAGAATAAGGCTTGTTGCCCACGGGCGACCGTAGTGACAATGACAAGTATTATAATTATTCTACTAAGCATCGTATTGAATGGTTAATGAAAGCACTAAATCAAATGTATGTAAGGGGGCTATTTCACTTCAAAATTGAGCATCATGCCGTCATCTTCATGTTCGAGGTTATGGCAATGAAACACAAACTTGCCTACCTTCTCAAACTTGGTGATAATCCTTACTTTTTCGCCAGGCATGACCAAAACCGTATCTTTCAAACCTTTTTCATGTGACAAAATGTTACCACGACCACCTGTTCGACTGGATACTTGAAAAAACGTACCATGAAGGTGCATAGGGTGGGGTTCATCGCCGTTGGTGTTGTCAAATTCCCAGATTTCGGTGCTGTTCAGGGCTACACTTTCGTCAATACGGTCCATATTGAAAATCTTCCCGTTGATGGTGTGCATCCCTTTCATGGCCATTGTTCCACCGTGCCCACCTGACCCCATGTTCATCATTACCCCAATATCGAAGGTGCGGGTCTTGGTAGCAGAAGCGGTTGATAGGGGTGTTATAGAGTTGAGTGAAGTTGGCATTTTGAAAGTATCTGTTTCGGTTTTATTCACCATAAACTTCAAGATTTTGAATGTTTGACTTCCTTGCGAGCTCACTCCCGAAAAAGAATTGCTTTGCAAATACACCTCACTATTAAGGGCTATTTTACTAAAATCCACCAACAAATCAGCCCGTTCGCCTGGGGCGAGCAATAGGCTCGTAACGGTCTCAGGAACAGGGAGTAAGCCGCCATCTGAACCAATGACCATGAAGGAATTACCGTTGCTCAATGCTAAATTGTACATTCGCCCATTTGAGCCATTCAAGACTCTAAGGCGATACATTCGAGTTGTAACAGGCTGAAAAGGAGAACTCACACCATTGACCGTAATGGTTTCTCCCATGTAACCAATCATTACTTCTTCTAAGGTAGGGCTATACATGATTGCCCCGGTGGTATCCAATCGTTTATCCTGAATCACTAAGGGTAGTTCATATGCATCCGAAGGTAAATTCAACGCTTTTTCTTCGGGGCTTTCGACGATAAACATTCCTGCCAACCCCGTGAAAACCTGTTTGCCCGTTTTTTCATGTGGGTGTGGGTGATACCAAGCCATGTTTGCCGCTTGGTCAATCTTAAAAGTATAATTGAAGGACTGCCCTGCCGTCACCATTTGGCTGGGGTGACCATCCATCGCAGCAGGTACAAGCAAACCATGCCAGTGAATATTAGTTTCTTCTGACAGGCCATTGGTAAAAGGAATCGTAACTGTACTGCCACGCTGTACCCGAAAAGTGGGTCCTAAAATGCCGTTTTTATACCCCAATACTTGTCCAGTTTTACCTGCTACAATTGCTGCGTTCTGGCTGCGAGCATTCAGAGCTGTTCCAGAAGTAATGGTTTCGAGAATGGGTAAAATGGTAGTAAATGCACCCTCAACCACGGTAGGAGCCGTTGTCATATCCATTGTCGCCATGTCGTGATTCATGCAGCTTGATAAGAGACTCTCACCCATCAGTAAACCTGCTGAACCAAAGCCAAGTGTTTTCAAAAAGTCATTTCGTTTCATTGTAGTGGTTTATTTTAGTTAAATTTCATCCAAAGGCTTTCGTGTTTTATCCCGTAACCGTTTGAACTGACTTGGTGTCATTCCTGTAATGGACTTGAATTGTGCTGAGAGGTGAGCCACACTGCTATAATTAAGTAAATCGGCAATTTGCGAAAGGGTCAACTCATCATAGACCAGTAGCTCTTTTACCCTTTCTAATTTCTGATTGATTAAATATTGCTCAATGGTAATACCCTCCACTTCTGAGAAAAGTGTGCTTAGGTATCGGTAATCTCGGCTTACTTTTTCGGTGATATAGTCAGAATGTTTCATCCGACGGAGTCCGTCATTTTGGAGGTGAACCAACTCAACAATGGCTGTTTTGACTCGCTCGATTAGCTGTTGTTTTTTGTCGCTCAACAACTCAAAATCATGCGTTTGCAATCGCTCAGAAATTTGGTTGAGCTGTATTTCGGTAGCAGGGTTTTCAAGGACAACCTCACCCAATTCGATTGTTATTACTTGGTGTCCAAGTGCTTCGAGTTCTTGACGAACCACAGTTTTACAGCGACTGCACACCATGTTTTTGATGTACAGTTTCATAAGTTTTCTAAGAAAAGTAGGTAGGAATACATGATAAATTAGGTAATCATGGTGAAAAAAGGAAACACCAAAAAGCAACCCGAAAGGTTGCCATCAGCCCACAAGGGGCTTTTTACCTAATCAAATCAGGAAGGATTGTATAAAAATGAGCATACTGCGCCCATGAAGTGGTGGCGCAGGGCTGTAAAAATGCGGTAAGCGAAACGATACGGTCTGGTTAATCCAAGCCGTTGAAGAGGAATAAATAGGATTGAAAATAGAGACTAAATCAATGTGCTGACTTATGAAATGTACCGAACTGCCATCAGCCGAAGGGGTTTGAATTTTGTAGTAAGAAACTTTGTCCGAACAGCACTTGCCACGCTTAAAGCTATCTCCACACCCAGATTTTTTATGACTGGCTTTATGGCTTGCTTTCTGACATTTTTCTTCATGAACAAAAGAGACCGTCTTTGTTCCCTTCATCAAACACCAATGCTCATACATAGCAAACCCAGTGCTGGCAAACAACACTTGGATGGCTAAGTAAAGGCAAAAGGTACGCTTGATGATTTGCTTCATTACACTATGCTTTGATAGCGACAAATGTACGAAGATGCAAGCGAATAGAAGGTTACATTTTTTTCGATACTTTTTACATAATTTTCAGATTAAACGAAGGAAACGCCAATACCATTATAAGAAATGCAATTGTAAAATTTTTTATTACTTATGATAAGGTTTAATTATCGTAAGTAATAATTACCTTTGTAAAAAAACTTAAAACCATGACACGAGAAGAGATTGAAGACCTTATTTATGTAAAACATCCCCATAAACAGACGGGAGAGAATCAAATAGATTTCTTGTTATCAAGGGTTGACGATAATTTCGATTTTTGGCTGCTGTCTATGATTTTCGGTAATGCGTCGTATCGCTATATGAGCCTTGCCAGAGGTGAAGAGACGATTGAAGATTTTGAGGATTGGTTAGAAGGCCTGCCCGAAAGAGTAAGAAATACTTTTAGGAAGGAAGGTTTTGACGCGGCGAAATCTACTTGGCCATTTCGGCGTCATGTGATGGAGCTTGTCAGGACCTTGGGATGGATGAATATATCAAAAGATTATTACGCTTGGCAGATTGGGAAAAGTGGAATGAATACAAAAAAAGCGATGGAGATGACCAATGAAATCATGGAAATTGAGATAGGTCGGTCTTCCCCTGTAAGTGAAGTGCTTTCCAAAAAATGGCCGACTACGCCCGCAAGGGTTTACAGGGGCGGCCAACACCCAACGGGCCTACAAATCGGACATTAAGGATTTTAAAGGCTGGTGCGTTGAGTATGGTCAAACTGACTTACCCGTTTCATCTGTAACGTTGGCCGCTTACGTGTCGCATTTAGCTGATACCCATAAGTGGGCAAGCATCAATCGAAAATTGGCAGCGATTAGTAAACTACACGAACTAAGCAATTTGGATTTGCCTACCAAAGACAAAGCTTTTCGTGCGGTCATGGAGGGCATCAAGCGTACCAATGGCGTTCGACAAAAGCAAGCTCCTGCTTTTAAGATGAAGGACTTGAAAATCATTTTGCAAGGAATAGACACGACTACCAATACAGGTTTGCGTGATAAATGCTTGTTGCTTATTGGCTTTGCAGGAGCGTATCGGCGGTCGGAATTAGTGAGTTTGAATATCGAAGACGTACAGTTCAATGAGGACGGGGTGATTATTTCTTTGTCAAAGAGCAAAACTAATCAGTATGGAGAATCGGAAGGTAAAGCCTTTTTTTATAGCCCAGAGGCTGATTTTTGCCCGATACGAAATTTGAAAGCTTGGATTGGACGTTTGGAGAGACCAACAGGACCACTGTTTGTTCGAGTGCGAAAAGGCGATAAAATCACGGAAGAACGACTTAATGACATGACTGTTTATGACACAGTCAAAAAGTATATGGGTGGCCGATATTCGGCACACTCTTTACGAGCATCGTTTATCACCATTGCTAAAATCAACGGGGCTGATGACTCAGAAATCATGCGTCAATCTAAACACAAAACAAGTGCTATGATTCAACGATACACTCGCATCGAAGACATCAAGCAACACAATGCAGCTACTAAATTGGGGCTTTAAAAAACCTAAGAATTTACACTTTGCCTTCTCCTGAGAAAATTCACCTATGTGTAAAGATTAATTCGTCCTTTGTTGCTCATAATCAGCACCACCACTTCTGTTATTTCTACGATTATTATTTGTTTTACCAAATGAATAATTGAAGCTAAAACCATGACTGTCTTGGGTTTTGCGATGGCTGGATTAGTACAATTCAGACAAAGGACAATATGCTGATTAAGACGAGGTGTCAACGAGGTACCTCACCATCACAAATAACATGTTGAACTAAATATCCAATAACTTTTGGCTGGTGGAGGTTCTATCTTTGCTAACCACTATACTCAATATGAGGACTTATGCAAAACAGCCCCATCCTATTTGTGATGGGGCTGTTAATTAGAGATTGTTAGTTACAAATGCAACCTGGCTTGTTAGGACAAACCGTTTTATGGCAGTTTGGCTTGTCAGGGCAATTTGCTTTTGTACACTCTTTTTTCGTGGTGGCTTTCTTGGCAACTTTCTTGCCGCCTTCTGCGTAAACTGCAACACTCGACACAATTACTGTGACAATGATGCTTAAAAATATTTTCTTCATTTTATTGATTTTTTTAAATTGTGAAATCGTGACTAAGCAATTTGAATATGTCATACAATTTCGGGCGGTTTCAAAAGTCCTGCATGTACGATGAAAGAATTTTATCGTTCGTCAGCCTAACTTTTTCCTTTTTTATCAAAAAATGAAATACAAAAAACTGGCCGTTCTGCGGATATGTAATGGCAACAAGCACAAACTTCAAATGGGTTACAGTGTCCGTTATTGCAGCAATTGTTTGGGTCGTAGCCTTGTTGTTCGCAAGCATCTTCTTCCTCAGAGCAGCAATTGTCAACGGTGCAAGTTTCTTTCGCTGCTACATGGTTTTGAAGTGTCAGTACGGGTTGTATCGACAATAAAAGTGTAAGTGTTGCTAATATGGCGGACACTAATTTCATTTTAGTTGTCAAAGATGATGGTTTGTCATTTAATTAGTTATGTCGTCTTTGTGGATTGCGGCTAACTTCCTTCTACTAATCGGCCATATTAGAATGAACGTATTGTTGCGCAAAGAACGGAATTTTTTTCCTTTTTCAATTACTTCTCACTATTTTTTTTCTTAACTCTTCATTTTCAAGTACATACCTTTGTACTTGCCCTTTTAAATGGGCATTTTCAGAAAGTAATGCCGAAATCATTTTTTCGGTTTCATCATAAGGCACAGCTTCTTCGGCAGCCTTGGCTTGATTGGCGTAACCACGGCAAGTAGCCGAACAATACTTAGCCGTAGAGCGACTGGCAAAGTAAATAGTACCACACCAAAGGCAGGTTTTTTCAAAGACTTTGGCGTTATATTTGAAATTGGAGCGGTCTAATTTAGGCATATTCGTAAGTAGTTTTCTTTGTAGGTAAAGATATAGTAGATTTCTTATTTACCAAAATTATACCGTGATAATTACGTTATAAAAACAACATTAAAAATCACAAAAATGAATACATCAAAATAAAAGTTTCAGATGACCATTAAAATAAACTAAAAAGTTGACATTTTTTTCAGAGCGTTATTTAGGAAAATACTTCCCAAAATGGCCTTTAATCAAAGCCTTTGCCTTATCGTTTCCCAAACGAGCATGAGTAGCTTTTTCTAAGTTATTTATCAAACTCTCTAATTTGTTTAGAAAAGAATACCGATGTTCATACATCCTTTCCAATAAATCATCAAAAGGTACAACTGGCATTTCGCAACAAAAAATCTTCTTCTAAATTATCATAGACATTTCTAAGAGTATAAAGCAAAGAAAGGTCATCACGGAAATGAGGCACAAAACCGTTGGCCATCAGAGTTGTTAAAGCAACCCCCTTAGGCATATTTTTCCTTTGTTGGCCAGCCCACGCTTTTATATAACGAATCAGCCTTTAAGTTGTACTGCCTGCTTTCCACCTCGCTCTTCTACCCATTTTTAAACCCAGATGGATTACTATCCAGCCATCCATTCTTTGTTGCCAAACGAATAGGTTCATTAAAATTTGTGTGTACATAAACGGTAACGTCTATATGATATCCTGCTTTATAATGTAACCTAATACATTTGTCTTTATGTTTAGGCAAGGTACTATTCGAAACTTTGGTTAGGGCATCTCGAATATACTTTTGAAGTGTTGGGGTAGCAAAATTGGGGATCTGGAAAATCGGACTCCAAAATCAATGTCGCATGTATCCGTTTTAGTACGAATTAGTGTTCCCAAAGCAAAAAGAACCTTGACGTATCAGCGTTGGTACTGGTACTTTCTTTTCCGTTAGATATGACTTGATATATCTCTTAATGTTCGCTTCTGAGGTTTTTAGCTTTGTCAGCTTACTGCTGGGGATATTTAGTGCATTGTTAAAAAACAAAAAGTCTTCGTGTAAATTTGCCATAAGTTTAAATATTTGAATGAGGTGCACTTTTACCATACCAAACGCCGTCTATTTTATACAACTCGTAGAACACTAACCATTCTGCCACCCAAGGTATTATTTTGTCAGCTACTCTAAAAGTAGATTTCCAAGGCTCATCCTTTGGATAGAAAAGACATAAATTGCCTTCCTTATAGAAATGAGTGGCTGCATCTATTTCAATTTTTGGATTGAGAATATATACTTGGGGACTCTGGCTAAAACGATAGACAACTCGTATTTCATAGAATGGGCTATACACCGTAGGCTGTATATTACCTTCACATACTAATGCAGTCGTTTTTTGATGAACTTCCTGACATTGGATACAAGGAAAACGTCTTTCAATGATTGCTTTTTCTAACCGATAGCGAACAGTAGCGTTTTCTCGAAAAGACTTTATGTATCGTATTTTAGTCCCCATAAAACAAATGAGTTTGGTTTCTAACTGATTGCTGTGGTAAGTGAGTTATTACACCACTTGGGGTGGTATATGCACCAGTTGCAATAATTCCTGCTTTTTGTAGCAAAGCATTTCGGTGAGCCCCCTGACTATTCTCAATTTTTTTCCCATCAGGAAAACGCTTGCCAAGATGTTTTTGCCACAATTGACTTGCTTCATACTGGCATTCATTATCCAAAGCTTTTTTAGCATCATCTATAAACGCTTGCAACGCCTCTAAGAATTTTCGTCGTCGCTCAACGTCAAACGCAGCTAATAAGTTATCAAAAGGTGTAACTGGCATTTGACAATAAAAATAAACATCCAATGACGCTTTTATAGCTCTGAGTGTTTCATATAACGCCTCATCATCTCGGTCTGATTTAGTTCTAAGATAATTGGTTGCCAATACCGTCAAAGCAACTCCTTTTGGCATAAATACGTCCTTTTTGTGATTTGTCCATGCTTTCAAATAACGAACTAAACGAGTTAGTTGGTTATCATTGTCTTTTTTATCATTGTACCACTGCCGAAATTTTTTGGGGTCGGATTGTTGCCATCCTTCATCTTTCAACCCAAGATAAGGCGAATTAGTGGTCGTTTCAGAATCTCGATAGTACACAGGAATATCAATATGGTAACGGCGAGCAGGGTTATTTTCTCCTTTGTATCTTACTCTGATGCACTTTTTCTTGTGCATCGGCAGCGTATCTGTTGCATCTTCTACTGCCTCTTTTATCCATTTTTGTAAAGTAGTTGGTGTTTCATTTGGTTTAGGAAAGAAGTACACGCCTAAATCCATATCACAGTCATCATCCCCAGTGCGAATCATCGTCTTCATTTTATAAGACCCTTGAATATAAAATTTAGGTGTGAGGTGGTTATGCTTCTCCCGAAAATGTTTTTTGATTCGCTCTTCCAAATCCTTACGGGAACGTATCATGTTTTGACGCTTGGTATCAGTGATACCTAAATTGGTATCAAAATCTTGAAATAAGTTGTTACAATTTGCCATGGCTGTTATACTTTAAAGCTCAAAAAATGGTTTATATGGTACTATTTTATTTTCAAAAAAAGGCTGTAATAGTGTTTTATCCGCATTATCAAATAGGTGCATACCCTTCTGGTTCAGCATCTTAATCTTGTTTGTTGAGGTGCTATCCAATTTTAAGTTGTCAGAAATATTAAACTTATCTTGAAACCGTTGGTAATAAAATCGGTCCGCCTTATCATGATGAACCCCTTGTGCAAATATTTTCATCATATTTTCGGTAATTGAAGACTGGCTCTGCATCATAAATTCGATTAGCTTAATCGCAAAGCCCAAAAGGCCGCTTCCAACCGCCTTTCTTTGATTGGGAAGCGTTAATACGTTAGTACCTGTACCAATTGAAAGTATTTTTATTTCATTAAATGAGTGTCCCAAAGCAATTGCCTCGGAAAGTCCAATTAGGGCTGGGTTATTGGCAAATATGCCCCCATCAATCATGTTGAGTAAATTTACTTTCTCTGCTGTTTTGGTTCGCTCATAATTGACTTCGTAGGGTTGAAAATAGATAGGAGCAGCACTCGTTGCCAAGGCTACTTGATAACTTGGCACTTGATAATCACGAATGTAGTCTTTATGGTGACTTGTTTTAAATACTACTGTATTGCCTGTTGATGCGTTGAATGCGGGAATACACAATCGAGTTTTTGAATTACCCAAACGGGTATCTCCATCTTCTGAAAAGGGTTCAAAAGCTTTTCTCAAAGTTTGCTTAATTCATTGCGGTTGTGTTTTGGTAGAAAAACTGTCTCAGGAGTCGAAAAAGGTTGGTATACGGTAATCCAAAGATTTTGGTTGCATTTGCTTCATAAAGGTTCAAAATTTCACTTGACGACATACCCAACCCTAAGCCGATTGCTATAATACCACCAGTTGATGTACCACAGATTAAGTCAAAATATTCGTTTAATTTTATTGGTTCGCCTTTTTCTCTTGAAAGATATGATTCCAAACCAGTTAAAAACTTAGCTGGAATTATTCCTCTAATACCGCCACCGTCGATTGATAATATTTTAAATTCTTTCCTTATGTATTTTGGGTTAATATTTTGAGAACCATTGGTAAACAAAATAAGTTCATTTATTCTTTTGTTTACTCAAAAATATAAATAATGTCAGTAAAAGCATTTCGTTGTTTTTCTTGTGTAGTATATATTCGTTTTATTATACCTTTGCAGACATCATACTCAAACCAACCTATTATAGAACGAAACTTTCGCACTTCGACTCAAAAGCGCCCGAAGTCAAGCCAAACTATCTATGCGAGAATTGGCCGAAAAAGCGGGAAACGTCGTTACATTCAACTCTATCAAAAAGTACGAAGACGGCTTAATGACCCCTGAACCTACTACCATGATTGCACTTGCTAATGCACTTGGAGTAAAAGTAGAGTATTTTATGCGTCCAATTAAAGTAGAATTGGGAAACGTCGATTTTCGCAAAAAAGCCAGTTTGAGGGCAAAAGACATTATAGCAATCAAAGAGCAAATTCGAGACTTTTTAGAGCGTTACTTAGAAGTAGAGGAAATTTTAGGAATTACCTCCCGTTTTCAAAAACCCCAGTCTCTCCCTTTGGTCAAAGCCCAATGCAAGTGGAAAAGGCTGTTTATTTACTCCAAAATCAATGGGGGATTAGCGGAAATCCTATTCCAAATGTGGTAGAATTTTGGAAGGACTCAATATTAAGGTATTATTGATTGATGCGCCCAGCAATTTCCATGGCCTTTCTTACTTGGGTTGGTGAAATTCCTGTTGTTGTAATCAACCAAAATGATTCCGTAGAACGTCGTCGCTTTACAGGCTTACACGAATTGGGTCATTTGGTATTAGATTTTGGCGAGTTAGAGGAGTCAGAATTGGAAAAACGTTGCCATCAATTTGCAGGAGCCATGATCTTACCAGCAAAAGTTATCAAATCTGAGTTAGGAGAGTATCGAACATTTGTGTCATTTGGTGAGTTAGTTGCCTTAAAAGAGAAATACGGGATTTCGGTACAAGCAGCCATGAGCCGTGCAAAGCAGTTAGAAATTATCAATGCCTATACCTTCAAAGTATTTTGTATGAGTATTGCCAGTAACCGCAGAGAAGAAAATTTAGGGTCGTTCAAGGGTGAAGAGAAGTCATACAGATTTGAAAATCTATTGTTTAGATTAGTTTCCGAAGACTTAGTTTCTATCAGCAAAGCGGCCAATTTAGGTAACATGAAAGTAGCTGAGTTCCGTGACAAACTTGACGCAATAATCCTAATGACGCATCGGATTGCCATCAACGATGCGACTATTTTGATTGATTTGGTAAAAACAGGGTTATTTGAAGCATCGTTGAAACTACCAATTGTTTACCACACGACAAATATCATTTTTGAGGAATTACATGATTTTCAAAGAGCTTTTTTAGTGTCGCTATCCAGCAAGAGAAATACAGAATTATTGATATTACTCTTGACGAAATGGCTGAGATTTATGAATTAGTAACGATAGACCGAAACCTCTCTGAGCAGGATTGGTCGGCATACTACTTTTCAAAAAATGGATGTGTTTGTTAATAACAGAGGATACTGACTCCGAAATCGTGCTTCATCCGAGGGTATCCAAGTCTGTGGTATCCTTTGATTTTGGATTAATTATTATCCAGACAGCATATTACCCCTACCAACGCCTATCATTTATTACAACAGTTGATGTCGGTAAATAAAAGATTACCGCAAAATGAATACGTCGAACGGCTTAGATTATGGAGTCAGTATTTTTGAAACCCTAAAACTTTTATGAAGGACTATCTCGCAAAATCATTCAAAAAATTCAAGGATGATGCTTTATCAAAACTGATATATGATTTTGGAAAGCTTCTATTGGGAGTTCTAATGCCATACCTTATCTTACAATATTTGCCCAATACAAATAGTATTGTTGCTACATTAAACGAAAAGTTAGCTATAAGCTACTTAAACTTAATTTTCATCATTGTAAGTGTAATTGTATTGACAACCTTAATTGTAACCTACCTAACGAACAAACGCTATAACTTTATCAAAAAAGACCTTAATACAGATGAACTTACTGGTATTCCTAACAATAGAGCCTTGACAAATGAATTAAAAGAAGTTATTGATTGGGCAAAAACATCAAAAGGGCAATTTTCTGTTATATTGATAGATATAGATGACTTTAAAAATTTTAATACAACTTATGGATTAGCGTTAGCTGACCAAATCCTCATAAAATTAGCAAATTTACTTCGTTCTGACAGTAGAATAACTGATAAACTCTTTCGACAACATGTAAAAGGGGACGAATTTGTAATCATTGCAAGAAATACTAATCTTCAAAACGCTATACTTGCTGCTAATCGAAAAAAAAATACTATCGCAGAAACAGATATTGAAATCCGTGAATATAATCAAGTTTTCAGATTAACTGTTTGTTGCGGAGTTACAGAATATACAAACAATGACACCCCCGAGGCCATTTTAGAACGAGGATTTAAAGCCATGAAAAATGCAAAAAGTGTCTCAGGAAATAATTCAGTCAGATCTTTGGTATAGATTATCCCACCTTCACCCCCTTCCTCTGTTCCTCTTTCTTCTCCGAAACCTTTTCCATCAAAGAATCCTGAATCTTTTTTTCAATTCTTTGAAGATCCTGCCGAAGTTGCGAAAGTTCGTGCTTGTATGGCCAAGGTTTTGATACAAACTCTTTCAGTTGGTCAATGTCTTTTTTGAAATCTACTACCCGCTTTTTCTGGTCTTCGGCAATTTTGGGGATTTTTTCCAACGCATTATGGGCAAACTGTGCTGCTATTTCGGGCGTACGGGGCATTTGACCGCCGTTATGTTGGTACTTGATGCCGTTGGGTGATACCACCGAAAAATAGTTTTCTCGCTGGGCATACCCTTCCACAAAGTTAGTAATCGTCATTACTTCTAACTTGAAACCGTGTAACGCTCCTACCACTTTCGGTTCGGCGTTGCGGTTATTTTTGTCAATAATGATGAGTTTTTTACCGATTTCTTTCGGGTCTTTACTGTCCAAATCGGGGATAAAGAGTTGTCCTTTCAGCTTCCAATTTTCGTCATAAGCGTTTATCCTTCGATGGTGACTTTGGTCAGCTTCCACTTTTTTCAATTGCGTTTCTCCTTTGCTCAAGCTTGCTGTTCTTTACCCTCCAAACGCTGCTTTGCCTGTACCACATCCTTGTTGTAAATCAACAAATCGGATTCTAATCTACCCAATCGCTTTTCAATCTGGCTTTTTCCAATAAACTGTATTGCCCGACAAAATGGCAATGTACTCACTAAAATTCATGCCGTTTTTCTCATCTAACCACTTCGTCAATCCGTCGGGTGGCCAGATTGGAGTTTTTGATTTGGCTAATGAACAATGATTTGTTCTGCAACAGGTTGAACTTGTAGTTATCCAAGGTCTTTTCGACGGCATACACATAGTTGTGTACTTGGTTGCTGTACAATTTTTGCAATCTGTTTCCTTTACGAACTCCTCCCTATACGTTGGCCGTTCCAGGGTTTCCAAGGAATATCCAAATGGTGCATGGCCACGATGCGCTGCTGTACATCTACCCCCGTTCCCAATACTGGTTGAACCCATCAAAAAATCCTTACCCTTCCTGCATTGGTATCAGCAAACAATTTGGCACGCTGGGCTTCATTTTTACACTCTTGGATGAATTTGATTTCGGGCGGAATGTGGTAATCTTCCACCAGCTTTCGTTTCACTCGCTATATACATTCCATTGGTGAGGTTTGTAGGTACCCAAATCTGAGAAAACCAGTTGTGTTCCTTTGTGCGGTTTGGTTTGCTCGTAATGTTCCGCCATTTTCTTGGCGCATTGGCTTACTTTATTGTTGGGATGGTCGGTCGTAGTGAGGATTCAGCAGTCGCATATCCAACGCCATTTTCTTGGCATAATTCGTCGCAATCAGCATTCGCCGCTTCTTCGCCTTCGCTTAGTTTGGGGCGACCCAGCAAGTTGCATCACCCGTTTCGGCAAACTTCACTGGGCTTGTGAATAAAAAATCTTTCCCGTTGCGGGTGGGAGAAACGTGAACAAGCCTTTGGTTCAATTTTGGCGTCTAATTCCAATCATGTCTGCCGTCCTAAAATCGGTGATTTGATTGTAGAACATCGCCAGTTCAGGCACTTTGATGAAATAGCGAAAACGTTCTTTCTGGATCAAATTGTTGGTCACCGAAAACTCAAAATCCGTCGTTTTCTTGGCGTACACTGCTGCCCAAGCGTCAAAATTGACAATATTCTGCTTTGGAGTTCTTTGGGGACGCAGGTACTTGAAAATCAAATAAAGTTCGGTCAATGAATTGCTGATGGTTGTTCCTGATAAAAAAGTGGCGCACAGGTCTTTGTCTTTTTCGTTGCTGCATGGTTCGGATGGCGTACAGTAAGTTGATGGCCTTCTGGCTTCCTTCCCATTACCTAAGCCCGCTACTCGGTTGTGACGAGTGGTGAACATCAGGTTTTTAAAACGGTGACTTCGTCAATAAACAGGTGGTCAATACCCATTTGTTGAAAATCGGGAACATCGTCTCTTTTCTTTGAGTTGATGATTGATACGGGACATTTTCTACCGTCAGATTGGCCTTTTGCGTTTTTCCAAACCTTTCAGAGCCGCTTTGGATACTTTCGTTATTGTTTTGCTGACGCATTACTTCCAAATCCAACTCTACATTTGTTAATTCGGCTTGAACGGTTTTTTGCTGAATTCTGGGAGATTGAGGGAATTTTTCCAAATTGGTCATGGGTCAGAATAATGCAATCCCAATTATTGTTTTCGATATCGTTGAATAGCTTGACTTCGGTTTTCTGGGCTAAAATCGCTGACTTGGGGATATAGTAATTTAGCTTCGGGATAAGCGGATTTGGAAAGTTTCGGCAATTTGATGAACATTGGCTTTCAGTCCGATAATCATGGGTTTGTTAACGATTCCCAATCGTTTCATTTCGTAAGCTGCTACGCACATAATCAGGGTTTTCCCCGAACCTACTTCGTGGTCGGCTACGCCACCTTCGTTTTGCAACATCATCCACACGGCATCTTTTTGACTTTGGTACAGACTCGGAATACCTAAGTTTTTATAATTGAGGTGAGGAAATTGTTGATGCTGACCGTCGTATTGGGGTTTGACATAGCAGTTAAACAGTTGGTTGTAACGCTGTTCTATGTCGGTTTTGATTTCCTTGGCTGCTCGTTTAACCAGTTGGGGAATTCGAGTACGAATCTGCTCAATTTTACTTGAAGCCAATTGGGTCTTTTCTGGTCTTTGACCGTTATTTTTTGTCCGCTATCGTACAACTTTTTAGTAATATGCGGATTGGTATTCAGTAAGGTACATTCGGCTAAATCAAGACCGTCGTAGGTGCGAGTTTGGGCATTAACGGCAAATTCTGTGGTGATTTTGGCGTTGCTTTGGGTACTTCGGGAGGTGCGTACCGTGAAAGTGTCGGTAGATTGAGCATATTGAATCCGAATAGGAATGTCAAAACAAATGACTTAAATAATCCTGATACACCTGTGTCGGAATCCAGCGTTCGCCAAAGTTGAATTCCAACAATTCAAAAGGGACTTTTTCAGGCTGGTTTTCTTGTAATGCCGCTTGGGTTCTGAGCGCTTCGGTGTGGTGGGGATTGGTTTCGCAGTAGTCTTCAACGGCTTGTAGTTTCTCAAAACATTGCCCGACAACAGCATTTCACGGGTTTGGTATTCTTCTCTAATCGGGTTATAAAGCAAACGTTCCTGCAATTGGTTCAGCAATTTTTCTTGACTTTGGCCACTGATTTCCTGCATGTATTCTACATTCACTTTCCCAAACCAATTTAACGAAGCAAGTAAAGCATCCTCGGCGGTTTCAATTCGTTGTTTAGAGGAAAACGCAACGGGTTGCCTGAAAATATCCGCTTTGAGAAATTGTCCATCTTTGGCTCGTTCCAAGGCCAACAGTTCTTCTCAGGATGATCAGAACTATCCCTACGTTTTCTTTGCGATTCAACTCGCCATACTGAATCTTGAATTGGTCGTAAGATTCGTTGAGTAATTGTCGTAAACCTGTATTTTCGGCTTGAAATTCCTGTTCAAAGTTGTAGAGTAGGTGGTAGTTATCTCGAAGTTGAATTAAGTTTTTAACTTTTCCTGCTGGTTTTTTGATATTTCGAGAGAGCTTAAAGGGGCTTTTTCTCCGCCGCTAATTCATAGACCTTGGCTCTACTTCTCCATTTGTTCAACCAATGAACTCGAGGTGAGGATATTTTATACCCTCAAAGGGCTGGGTTCAATGACTGCTGAATCGTGGCAAAAGGTCTAATTGCGGCGTAAGTGGTGCTTGCTGGTCGAAATACTGACTTTTGCTGTTGGTGCAACGATTTTGAGGTACTGACCCAAATCCCCTCGTCCAACACTTTTTTCAACGCCCTATGGCTTCAATTCCGCCCTGATGAGTGAAAATTGGGCAGGTTTTCCGCACAGCGTCGGTATCAAATTGCAGTTGGGTGCGAATGATGCGGCTAAGGTCCTCGTAATATTGGTTACTTGGATATTCTCGACGGGTACTTTGATAAAAGTCGCTCCCGTTGGTTCAAACTGATTTTTGCGTGTCTTTTTGCAAGATAATAAAATCGCTGCCAACGCTCGTTCCTGCAAAGTCGGTAAACAAATTGTGGGGCAAACGAACCGAACTTACTAAAATGAGTATTCCGCATCAAATGCTGTCTAATTGGCTCATTACTTGGGCTATTCATCAAAGCATCGGTCGTCAGGAAGGCCACTACCCCACCCTCTTGGCCACATCCACAGCTTTGACAAAAAATAGCCGTGCAGGCTACGACAGGCTTGCCGTTTTGGTTTTGTCTTTGCTGTTGGCAAAGGCAGCATCCCATATAGCCACATCACCAAAGGGAATGTTGACGTGACTAAATCAAATGTATTCAGGTAACGACTACTGATGTCTTCAAACTTTGCTGTTTAACTTGCTTCGCTGCACAGGGTTTCTAACAGCGTGGCGGCCAGCAGGTCTTTTTCAATCAAAAGAGAATTTGAAAGCGGCAAACCAACCCGCTGAAAACCATCTGAGAACTGCCCCAATCCTGCCGAAGGGTCTAAAAAACTGTTTACCTCAAATCCTGTATTTCGGATAAGCCGTCTAAGGCTTCAATCACCGCAGTAAGGCGTATAAAAGCTGGTCAATACGCTGTTTTTGTGCTTTGCCAATATTCTTCGGCACGTTGTTCTCCTACTTCATTTTCTATTGTTTCCCGCAGAGTTTGTACGTATACGTAGTTCTATGTCTGCTTTGGTTTGCCAAGCACTGTCGTCTTCTAATGGCAAAAAGAATCGCCTTGATTCCTCCAAATCCTGCATATCGCCGGAATGAATCTCTCTGATTTGCTCCTGCGTTGGGGCTTCGCCTGTTTTCTGTAATTGCAACGGGCGAACGTCTCGGTATTTTGTACCAAGTGGTGTTTGGGATTAAACGCCATGCATTTGAATCAAATTCTTCGTTGACTGATAATTAAATGATAGCAGAGTCGCTGATTCTCGCCCGATTCTGATTCTTCGTGCTTTTGTACCAAATTTTGAAGCAAGGGGCAAATTGAAATGAGAAAGGTTTGCCGTTTATCTGATGCGGTTAGTCTTTTGATAGTCAGGCAGAAACTCTGTTTCGAGTAAATTATTCAAAATGAATAGGTGGAAAAAGGTAGCCCACGTGTGAGATCAACAAGAGCTACTTCTTGGGCTTGTAGAATGTCTTTTTTCCTGCCAATCGCTCCTGCTCAAAAATAAAAGCAGCCTGATTTGCTCGCTCTAATACAAGATTCTCTATTTTCTGGGGTGAGTCTTTGCCAACAAATCAAAAAATCGCTTTGCAGATAGCTCTGTAAGTATAGGGTAAAGTAGTCCTGGTTCCATTTTTTATCAAAAACCAATTTTGTTCCTTCCCGCCCAAAACCCCTGCCCCTGTGATTCAACATTTTTCATTTCCTCCCTGTTCTGATTTTTGAATCTCTTGGTAAGGTTTAATTGTGGGCGGTGCGGGCAATTTAAGGTTATGAGAAGGAGTAAGGCTTGACCGTTACGTTCTTCAACACATCGTTCAAATCTTTTGCTGACGAGTTGGACGCACGATTTGAACAGTTTTTGTTCTTGCCGCTTTTCTATTTCATCACTAATACGATTCAATGCTTTGGTCAATAATTTAGTGTCATTCGAAAGTGAATAATGGTACGGGTAATCATGTATTTCATGTTCTCATCCAACATGGTTTCCCGCTGAAACTCATTGATTTTCTTTTCATCGTTCAAATCAGTACTGTATCTTTTCACAAATAAATTCATATTCGACCAAATCTTTGATGAAGCCCTCATTTAATTCCTGGGCTTTTCTTGCCCCCAACGCTAAGGGGTAGCGAAGCTCTAAATTCAACCGATTTGTTCTGACGGATTCTTGGTTCTCGGTATTTTCCTCCGTTTTTTTGTTTGCTGATTAGTAGGAGATGAATACGTTAGGTAGGCTTAATCTTCATTTCGGGATTTTCAGACGGATGGTCTAAGGCCAGGTAATTCACGGCAAACCGTAGCCCGGCATTATCATATCCTGTGCAATCACCAATTGCGCTTGCGGGATTTCGCTGAGGATTTCTTGCAAAAAGGCCACTTGTTTCCCGCCAGGTTGTCCACCAGTGGCGACGTAAAAACGTCGTTCATCGGCTTGTTCAGGGTCTAACCGTTTTAACGAAATCATCAATGGCTGATTCTGAAATGACAATTCGTTGAACGGGACTTCATAAAACCCTGTTTTGCTTGCTCAATGGGTAGAATTGCACGCTTTTCCTCCCCCTAATTCTCCATACAAAACACTACATTTTTAGCGCGTCTTGGCGGTAGAATTGTACCAATAGTCCCCTGTGGAATTTCTTGCCCTTTTTCGCCTTTCAGTGTTCTTCTGTACGACGGTCCGATTTTGCCTCAAAAAACCGATTTGAGTGCCATAATGCCTCTCCTCGCTCCCCTTCGGGAAATGCTTTGTAAGCCAAATTTCGAATATCCATTGATGCAATATTTCCGTCACGGGCATACATGGGGAAAGCTGTATTCACATGCCGAATCACACCGGTATCAAAAGCCACGTTTTTGATTCGTCCCTCAAATTCTTTGGAAAAAAGCACCTCTTTTGTAATAGCCCGGCCTTCCAAGTATTCAGTATCAGCTAGCGGGGCAATCTGATATTTGTTATACAAATCTTGCTCCGCAGCAGTGTATCTTTCAAGAAATAATTGGCAGGTACTTCAATCATTGGCTCAACCATGCTTCTTTTCAGCAAATCCATCTTGCATCATGATCGAGTCAATCGTCTGAAAAATATGGCGGTAATTTCCGTGTTCTAGCGTTCCATGAACTTAAAATATCGCCTTGAATTGCGGGTCGTTTAAGTCCACAAAACTTTCGTCCCGCAATCCTTACGGCTGCTACTGCTGCTGTTGTTTATCGCCTTTGATTCCAGTTTCGTACAGCCGCCAAGCATCGTTAGGCGGGACTTCTTTTTATCTAACTGATAACCATAATGTTGCAGTACAATTTCAAATCTAAATCCTGCTTCGTTTGGCTCAAATCTCGGGTCATGCGTCCGCCTTTTTCGTTGAGTTTGGGATGATATCGATACTTTATCTTGCGCCGTAATTTCGCTACCATCAGGCTTTTTTAAGGTCAAATCATTTTTAGTGGCAAATCGCTCAATAGTTTCCAGATTCCATGCTTTATGAATTGATTTTGATTCTTGAACATTGTGATATAAGTCGTTCAGGTTTAACTGCCTGTAACCAACAGAACCATCTAATTTACCCGTTTGACTTGGCAAATACGCTCGGCCTTTTTCGCTTCGTTGATACACCTCTTTAAACTCGGCAGGATGAAAGCCACTGATTGCAGGGTAAACAGCAACTCGCACTTCACCACTGCCCAGCGTTAAAGTACGTTTGGCTTCTGGATTGGTAACAACGCTCTGAGGCAATTGGGTGATGCTCCTGGCCCCGTACATATTTTTGATGGCCTTATTGCACCTTTCAACATTATCGGGTGTAGGTTCAATCCAGAGTTGAACATTTCCAATGGTGCGGCTATTATCAATGCCATTTAAAGCAAAATCACCGAATGCGATATAACGCACTGCTTCTTTATTTAAATGTCGAAGGATGGCTAATTGCTCTCTCGAAGCTCGGTTTTTGACATCTTGCATGGTCTTTTCGGACTTAGAGGTTAGTCAGGTATTTCAAAACCACCGTCGGGTTCATTGACATCGAACAGTGAGTTTAACAAGTCTTTGGTATCGAAAAGCGTATCCAAATGAGCGGTATAGAGTAGATTTTGCTCGTCATTAGAGAGTGATTCCCATAGTTCAGGGTCGTTGATAGAAGCATTTATCACATATTTACTTGGGTCGAGCGGTTCTTCACCGTCAGCAATGTAAAGCGGCTGAATAGCTACGTTGATTCGTTCGGCCCCGTACCTTTTCGTTAGGTCGTTAAGAGATAACATCATCAATAGTTATGGATTAGCAGTTGAAAAATGGCTCAACTTATTTTTCAATTACAAAGTAAGTTAAGTCATTTTAATAAAACAAATTATTTATTTTTGCCTTTATGATTAAATGTATATTGAAAATAATCTTATTTTTATTTCCAATAATAACCAACGCCCAAGTAGCGTCAGATAGTATTCTGCACTCAGAACGGTCGTTAATAAGCGAGTTACAGCGATTATCCCATGTCGAGATAATCCGTCAATTTCCTTATTTTTTTGAATCAAATCCAATCGTGGCTTTCACCATTCCTTGTCTTCCTCCTGTCGATTTTTGGGAAGGGAACCGAATTTCTTCGGGATTCGGCTGGCGTAAACATCCATTGAAGGGCAAGTTTCAGCACCATAGCGGAATTGACATTGCAGGAAACTATCAATATGTCCGAACGACAGCAACAGGTTTAGTAGAGCAAGTGGGCTATGATAACGCCCTCGGTTTATTCGTTATTGTCAATCATGGCAACTCATATCAGACCATTTATGGTCATCTGGCTGATATTCAGGTGAAAAAAAATCAATTTTTAA
Organism: Spirosomataceae bacterium; assembly: GCA_041392315.1. Classification (GTDB taxonomy): domain Bacteria; phylum Bacteroidota; class Bacteroidia; order Cytophagales; family Spirosomataceae; genus Runella. The sequence goes on from JAWKMH010000018.1 coordinate 97,016, forward strand.
ACGTTGGTGAAAAGATTGGAATATTGGGCAATACAGGCCATTCTACGGGGAAACACTTACATTATGCCATCAAGAAAAACAGTATTTATGTAAATCCTGCTGAATACCTGACCCTCGGAATTCGATTTTTGGAAGGTTATTTTCATAAACAATAATCTGCAATATATTACACTTTTCAATAAAAATACCCTAACAAATACTTGCAATATCATCAAAAAGGCATTATATTGCACATTCAAATCGAAATTTATGAACCTTGTTCAAGTAGGTGAAACCATCAAGCAACGGCGGCAACGGCTTGACATTAGGCAAAACGACTTAGCCGACTTGGCCGAGGTGGGACTTCGTACCCTGATTGCCATTGAAAACGGGACAGGTAATCCATCGTTTGAAACGCTTACCAAGATTGTTGATGTGCTGGGTTTAGAACTTAACCTGACTGTTAAATCATGAGAAAGGCTACCGTTTATCTTAATCAGGAAGCGGTAGGCGAACTGACTGAATCGTCTGACGGTTTCATTTTTCGGTATGATGACAATTATATTGCTCGCCCCAACGCCCGTGCGTTGAGTTTGACGATGCCTATTTCTCAGCAAAAATTCAAGTCGTCTTATTTGTTCCCTTTTTCTATGGGCTGCTATCCGAAGGTTACAATCGTGCGGTGCAATGCCGATTGCTTAAAATTGATGAAAACGACGATTTTGGGCTTTTGCTGGCCATAGCCCACACCGATACAGTTGGGGCAGTGTGGGTGATAGAGCAAACTAAAAACCTGACTTTGAAGCATGAAAACAATCGTTTGTCCTTCCACCCTGCAATCAGGCTTCGACACTTACAGCCCCAATACTCGAAAATCGCTTTTCGACGGGAGTCGGGTTTCACATATCTTAGCCTCTTAAACACCAAGACATCAGAACCACAGCCTTTCAGGGTTTTGGTCAATCGTTTCGACAGCTTTCTATTTCGGGAGTACAAGAAAATATGGGTTAGTTCTCGAAGGTAATATATTAAGGCTACCAGAACCAAATGAACAAACACACTACATTCTAAAACCCATTCCACCCGATTTACCCAACGCAAGTGAAATTCCTGCTAATGAACACTTGACCATGCAAATTGCCAAGCAAGTATATGGTATTCCAACGGCAGTCAATGGTTTGATTTTCTTTGCCGACGAGAACCTGCTTTACTCATCAAACGATTTGATTTTCGTCCTGATGGTTCAAAATGGCGGCAGGAAGATTTTGCATCCTTATCAGGCAGAACTAAACAAACCGCAGGATTAGGATTATAAATACGAAGGAAGCTACGAAGAAATATCTCAATTGATCAGACAACATTTGCCTGCTTATCGGGTAGAGACAGAGAAGTTTTTTCGGTTGGTCTTGTTCAATTATTTGTTCTCGAACGGGGATGCTCACCTCAAAAACTTCTCCATTCTCGAAACCCTCGACGGTGATTTTGTATTGAGCCCTGCTTACGACTTGATTTGTACCCGCTTACATCTCACTGATTCGGATATGGCATTAAAAGACGGTCTTTTTAATCATGATTACGAAACAGATAGCTTCACTGCCAATGCTTTTTACGCTTTCGATGATTTCCTGATTTTTGGCTCTCGTATTGGCATTGCCGAAAAACGAGTACGTCAGCAATTGATTCTTTTTCAGAAAGACTACGAGAAAATACGGGCCTTAACACAAAGTTCTTGGTTGAGTGATGGTGCCAAGGCCACGTACTTAGCTTGTTATGAATCTCGATTGCAACGATTAAATTACGCTTTCAAGATGAACAAGTAGGAAAATCAGAAAAACAAATCCTTCAATTCTTCACTCGTATATTTATCACTTTGCAGCAATTGATAATAAGAATACGCCTTATTGATGAGCGTATCGGTATATTGTAGCGAAATAAAATTAACTCCATTTTCGTACAAAAATGACTGATATTGCAACAAATTCTTGGCATTTCCACGGCCTGAGTACATATTTTTGAAGTTATGATACTCAATACCCACTATTTCGGCCAATTGTTTGAGGTTCATTTTTTTGATATTTTCGAGTGTAGTCGTGTCAGCCCGTTCAAAAATAGCGTCGGTCATGCGTCGGTTCTTATACACAAAAAACGAGTACGTAAATACCAACTTCCAGTAGTATTCACTTGCTTCGGGGTGTTCTTTCACAATTGTTAATTTGGCTTGCAATTCGGCTTGTTCTTCGGGCTTTTCCGAAGCTATTTGCAAGGTTTTCAGTACGTCTTCTCCTACCAAAATAGGGTTGTAGCTACCTTTCTCATCGGCAGCTAACTTAGGTCTTCCTCGTGGGTTCATTGGTTACAAATTTTCAAAGTGTCCGCCGATGCGGTGGTTAGATTATTTAGTGGTGGTGGTAATGTTGTATTCTGCCATTTCATACTCAATTAGTAGTGAAATGTCTTGCTTCACACGGTGGTAATGTTCTTGTAAAAGCCGATTTCTGAAAGAAAGTTTCTCGGATTCAGTTAATTTTTTTGTAATCAACATCATACTTTTTCAACCAAAACCGCCAAATCATTGATTTTAGGCAGTTTTTTTGTCTTTTGAGTTGATCTTTCTCAACACTTACAAAGGCTTTGAATGTTTTTAAATCAAATTCCTCGCCAAAAT
>JAWKMH010000019.1:0-98420 GCA_041392315.1 Spirosomataceae bacterium
TATTCAAACTGCTGGTACTTTCAAGGTGATATTGTCGAGAGGCATTGCTACTATTGGCAATGGCCCTATTCCAGTGGATATCATTACCCAACTAACTGGCGTGGCTGGTAATGGTGCAACTACCACGATCAATGTCCCTATTGCTGATACCGTGGGGGTTGTCGTGATTGTCCAGAATGAAAATACAGGATGTGCAGTAGCTGGTAATAGTGGAAAACCAGTAGTAAGTAAGAGGCCTAAGTTTACCATTACAGCAGCCCCCGTCTGCTCTTCTGATAAGCAAACGTATAGCTTATCATTCTCGATAACTGGTAAAAATGGTATTATTAAGGTGAACGCAGGTACACTTACAGGCAATAACCCTTACAATGTGACAGGGGTTCCGAATAATTTCACCCTGAAAATTACAGACAGCCTTTCTGCTATTTGTAAGTTTGATACCTTGATAGCAGGCCCTAACTGTAATTGTATTCCCTCATCTCCGACTATTTTGACTCCGAGCTTTACTGTCTGCAAGGGTGATACCTTCCCTACATTGAAAGCTACAGTAACAGGATTAGCCACAGTGGAATGGTTTACGACTTTGACAGGAGGGACGCCTGTATTTACTGGCTTAAATTACAAACCAGCAGGAACGGCAACCGCCAATACTATCTTCTACGCACAGGCAAGAAGTACAGACCAAGCGTGTTTGGCGGCGGTGAGTTCACCGAGAGTTAGCTCTACTATCAATGTACAAGACTGCGATAAAGAGATAGATTTAACACTTAAAAAATTCATTGATAAAAAAGTAGTTCAAATAGGTGAAACACTCACCTATACCATAAAAGTATGGAATGAGAGTGCTAATGGAGCAACGGGCGTTGAAGTAGTAGATTCTATTGCAACAACTGTAGGTTTTGTAGCTAATTCATTCTCTGCAAGTAGAGGAACAGCCTCTATCAATGGGAATGTAATCAAATGGACGATTGGTAATATTGCTGCCAATGGTGATACTGTCACACTTACTTACAAAGTAAAGGCAACCCAAGAAGGAGTACATTTTAATACCGCAGAAATCTGTAAAGCAAACGAAAAAGATGTTGATTCTACGCCTTGTAATCATGATGATGAAGAGGATGACATAGATCGTCAGTGTTTTACGGTTGCCTATAAACTGTGTCCTGATGAAAGAGTAGAGGTTGTTATTCCAAGTCAATACAATAATATCAGATGGTTTAAAGGAACAACTGAGCTCACAGAATTGGCTGGAAAAAATACTGTGTTGTTGAGTGATGTAGGAGAGTTTACCTTCACAGCTACCAACAATGTGTGTCCAGTAGAGGGCTGTTGCCCCATTATCATTCAGCCAGGTGATAATTGTTGCCCTGTTGATTTGTGTATTCCATTTACCATTCAAAAAAGAGTGAAAAAGTAAAACAATCCAAAATGTGTGTAGTAAAGAACGGGACAGCTTTTGTCCCGTTCTTTTTTTGATAGGTAATTATGGTCATAAACAAGTATATTTCGACTCAAATACCCTTCATTAGGTCATAAAATAGGTGAAAACTAAGAATGAACTACCTGCTTCAAGTCATTTTATATATAGGATTTACGCTTGTTTTGACAGCCCCTCATATACCCGAGAAACAACCCCATAAACGTCCTCTTGAGATGTGGGCGTTTCGGTCGGTGTTGGACAAAAAACCTCGTATGCTTACCCTTGCTTTAGACACTGCCTGCTACATGGCGTATGATTTGGCCCATTGCCGCCTTTATAAAGTTTGGAAAGGGGGCGTATCTATGGACGGGGCAGCTTATACGGCTAAAAAAGATATTCAGCCCACCTCTTGGGGTACACCTTATTTTGTGGACAGCCTTGGGGTATCCCAATGGCATGTGCAGCTAAATAACCAAGAAAAACTTGAGCGCGTAGTGCATCTCGGTTATAGCTTTCAAGACAACCAAATACATCTAAAATACGCCCTTATTCTTACTACAAAAGATACCATTACAGTAGAAGAAAGCCCCGAATTTGTCAAAGATGCTTCGGGCAAGCCAGGGTTGGAACGTATTTTCAAAACTACTAATGTGCCTGACGAAGCCATAGTTTCACTCCATTCGTTAGGTACAACCTTTGAGCTACAAGCGAATAGTACTACAAATTGGACCACTTATTTTGAATCCCTACCTGCCCAGTTTTTGCCAAAAATAGAAATAAAATATGCCCACGCAGGAAGAGCAATCATAGAAAAAAGCGACTGCTTTATTTGTCATAAAATAGAAGAAAACGAAGTAGGGCCGTCTTTTCAGCGAATTGCCCAACGCTATCCCAACAATAAACAATCTATATCATATCTAACCCAAAAAATCAGAGAAGGTGGCACAGGTGTATGGGGTGGGGGAGTGATGAATAGTCATGCTTTACTTACTGATGAAGAATTGGGAAGTATTGTCAGTTATATTTTTACGCTCAAACGCAAAGAAACTGCTACTATTGCCGTAGTTGTCAATGAAAAGGGAGTGGTTCGGACCAACAAACCGGGCTATGGGGCGGCTTTAGAAGGCGTGCATCCAAGCTATACCCTAAGCACCTTGCATACGCAGGCGTTTAAACCGAAAGTAGGGGCGATGGCATTTTTGCCCGATGGGCGTTTGCTCGTTACGACTTGGGACCAAGTAGGCGGTGTATATCTCTTAGAAGGAGTAGCAACAGGCGATAGTACCAAAATAAAGGTAAAACGCATTGCCACTGGCTTGGCCGAGCCATTAGGTATTGAGGTAGTCAATGGAGAAATTTATGTGCTGCAAAAACAAGAACTGACCAAACTCATTGATTTAAACGGCGATGAGATTATTGACGAATACCAAGTAGTTTGTAATAGCTGGACGGTATCCGCCGATTTTCATGAGTTTGCCTTTGGGTTGGTCTATAAAGAAGGCTTTTTTTATGTTACGCTTTCGATGGCTATGCGCCTCAAGGTAGATGAGAAGCAACTGCCCGACCGTGGGCGAACTATCAAGATTGCCAAAGATGGAAGTTTTGAATCGGTCAATTTTGGGCTTCGTACTCCTAATGGTATAGGATTGGGTGTGGACAATGAGCTGTTTCTGACCGATAACCAAGGCCAATGGCTACCGGGTAATAAACTCATTCATATCAAAAAAGGAGAATACCACGGGATGGCTTGGGGGTGGTTGAGCGAAGATACCGCGCCGCCGCCCATGGCACAACCTGCTATTTGGCTGCCCGAACATGAAATAGGTAACTCGCCTTCAGAACCTGTTTTGATAAAAGAAGGCCCTTACAAAGGTCAAATGTTGCATGGCGATGTAACACACGGCGGAATTAAACGCGATTTTTTGGAGAAAATCAACGGCCAATACCAAGGGGCGGTGTTTCGATTTTCGCAGGGGTTTGAAGCAGGAGTCAATCGGCTGCGCTGGGGCCCCGACGGGGCGTTGTATGTGGGGCAAGTAGGTATGACAGGCGGAGGGTGGAGTTGGAAGGAAAAACTCTGTGGTCTTCAGAAATTAACTTACAATGGCAAGTCCACTTTGAAATATTGGCCATTCGGGCGCAAACTAAAGGCTTCGAAATAGAATTGACCGAACCAATCAAAGCAACCCAATCGCTGAAACCAGATGATTTTGGATACAACAATGGTGGTACCAACCCACCAAAAATTATGGAGGCCCTAAGATGGACTTGGAAACCCTGAAGACGACCAAAATACAGTTGTCAGCCGACCGAAAGCGAGTATATCTCGAAATCCCCTACTTGAAAAAACAACATGTCGTTTATTTTCGCTTGCCCGACAGCCTCAAAAGTGCAGCAGGAAGACCGCTGTGGTCGTCGGAAGCCTGGTACACCCTGAATGAAATCCCTTAGACCTCTTTCTTACAATGAATCGTCGAACATTTATTCAATACAGCAGTTCAGCTTTGGCTTTAGGTACAAACAACCTTCCTAAAGTGAATAAAATACAAAAATGAAGCTTATTCGCATTAAAAATGTAGATGCCAATTTTGAGAGAGAACCCCTAAATCCCTATCGTTTCAAAGGAGGATTCATCACAGATAGCTGGCAAGCCGTAGCGATGTTGGAGTCTGAATCGGGGATAAGAAAGGTGGGCCTCGGTACGCAAGGCGTTTTGTGGTCGGATGCGCGGGTAGCGGCAGGCCATTCCGAAAGTGCTGGCAATGCCCTCATGTATGCCATGAGCGAATACGCCCTACAACGCCTCAAAGGAGTATCTTTTCAAACCCCGATAGATTTATTGGACACCCTACTGCCCGAAGTGTGGGAATATGGCAAAAAAATAACGGGTATTGCCGATTTGCGTAAGACCTTCGCACTCAACGCCTTGGTTTGTGTCGATAATGCCGCTTGGCTGCTATATGCTGCCGAAAACAAGTTACAAAGTTTTGACGAAATGATACCCACCGCCTATCGCCAAGGGCTATCGTATCGACATACCAAAGTGGCCAGTATTCCGTCATTTAGTGTGGGAACAACCGCAGAGCGTATCAAAACTGCCGCTGACGAGGGATATTTTATCCTAAAACTCAAAACAGGTGCCGCAGGTACACAGCAAGAAATGATTGAAAAAGACATCGCTTTCTTGACGGCAGTGCACAAGGCCATTGGCCATTACGAAACCCCCTATACCAAAACTGGAAAAATACCTTATTACTTTGATGCCAATGGGCGTTACGAACACAAAGACACCCTGCTACGATTTTTAGACCACGCCAAAAAAATTGGGGCTTTTGATCAAATTGCGGTGATTGAAGAACCTTTTGAAGAACACAACGAAGTATTTGTAGGCGACCTTGGGGTGCGTTTAGCTGCCGACGAAAGCGCGCATACCGTGGAAGATGCCGCCCGCCGCATCGAACAAGGCTACACCGCCATTGCTGTCAAGGCCATTGCCAAAACCTTGAGCATGACCATGAAAATCACGCAACTTGCCTTCGAGAAAAACATCCCCTGCTTCTGTGCTGATCTGACAGTGAATCCGATATTGGTAGATTGGAACAAATCGGTCGCAGCGCGGCTGCCACCTTTCCCTGGTATGTCTGTGGGGCTACAAGAAACCAATGGCCATCAGTATTATAAAAATTGGGATAAAATAGCGACCTATCATCCCAAAGCAACCGCAAGTTGGATTAAAACCCAAAAAGGAGTCTATCTGACCGATGGGTCATTTTATGCCCAAAGTGCGGGTATTTTAGCCCCTTCGGTGCATTATGAAGCCATGTTTGCCGATAGGTAACGATAGGTAACTAATAGCTCTAACCAACTACCCTCCTTTAGAATTTTACAAAAATCTTGTGGCGATAGAGCACATACAATACCAACCAAACAAGAATCAATCCGCCTAAAGCATTAAAAACCTCGTGCCATTTTTGGTCTAAATGGCCATACAAGCCTGAAAACAATAGCCGCGACGATTCGCCAAAGTCCACAAAACGGCAAGCCAAGTAGATAACCAGCGAATTCATGCCGATTACTTTTAAGAAAAACGCCCAACGTGTGAACTTCATCACATCAATGACCCAATAGAAAAGTACGACCATCAGAAAGGACATACCAGCCGTGAGCAAGATAAAAGAACTACTCCACAAATGCTTATTAATGGGAAAAACCACCGACCACAGCAAGCCAGTAGCAATACCTATTACGCCCATTAAACTAAGCTGCATCAATTTCTGATTGACTGTATTGCTTTTTTGTAATAAATCGCCTGCCAAACAGCCAAAAATTGTAAGACAAGTAGCAGGAAGCTGTGTAGAAATAGCCAGTTCGTCGTAGGTTTTCTGTTTTAATTTGCCTGGCATAATAGTACGGTCCACCCACCCTACCAAATTTCCTTCAAAAGAGAGATCACCTGCACTATAGCCAGGGGCTGGGATAAGCATTAAGATAGCAAAATAAGCTACCAATACAGCCAAGGCGAGGTAAACAAGCCACTGCCAAGGAAGATTCATATAAAGCATAGCCACAATAAAAGTGGCTATGCCAATTCGACCAAGCACACTGCCATAACGTATGTGGGCAGGGTCAAAAAAATCGACAGGGGCGTTTTTATAAAAAATGCCACAAATAATCAAGATAACCATTCGCTTGAATACCTTTTTTGCTAAAGCAGCTTTGGAAACTCCTTTGGACAAACCACTTTTCAGGCTCAAGGAGAGCGAAGTTCCAGCCATAAAAAGAAACAATGGAAAAATAAAATCATAAAAAGTAAAACCGTGCCAGTCGGGATGATAAAATTGGTTGGCCACAGCATCTATGAAGGAGATGCCTGTTTTTCCACCCAAAAGTGATAAAAAAGCACCACCGCCCGAAATCATGAGCATATCAAAACCACGGAGTGCATCAAGTGAGGCCAAACGCCCAGAGGAGATAGAAGGGTTCATTGTCAGTGTCTTTGTATTTTAAAAGACCATGAGAATGATTCCTACTATTTAATGAAAACAAAGTTGATTTCTACCTATGAGCTATCCTGTTAGTTTTTCCAGTTTATCAATCTTTAATTTTTCAAAAAAAGCATCTTCTGCTATTTCTCTGACTTCACCAGGCAATAAGCCGTCTAATGCCAAATCTTCGATAGCGACACGAATCAATCGCTGACAGCGATGTTTGACCGCCTTCATCATTTTGCGTATTTGACGAAATTTACCCTCTGTTAATGTAAGTAGAAGCCATGTATGTGGAATTTTATCGTCAAACTCATGCCCGCTTTGAAATAAATTAGTAGGCTTATCTACTATTTCTACTTCGCAGGGGGCAGTAAGATACATGGCTTCGTTGCCTCGTATTTGTATCAATACCCCAGTACGCAATTGCGCCAAAGTTTCTTGGCTTACTATTTTATAGACCTGTACTAAATAGTGCCTTTTGTGGGGTATTTTGCTGAAAAATAATTGTCTTGTTACTTTTTTGTTGGTAGTTAAAATTAATAAACCTTCCGAAATTCCGTCGAGCCGCCCGATAGGATGTGTACCTAATGGAAAGTTGAAATTTACTTCGCTCAATAAATGAGCATCTGCTGGTCCAATAAACTGTGAAAGCATATTGTAAGGCTTATTGAGCACAAAATAACGTTGGCGGAGAAGTTGAGACATTGACAATTATAGGTGAGTTAAAAAAGCCAGGGTATCTACGCCGTCGGCATAGTCGGATAAAGTAGGAGATTGTGCTTTGCCAAAGGGCAGACTTTCGGAGTACCAGCCATTTTGAGATACAATACATTGGATTTTAGAGGCATTTTGCGCTAATAAAGTTGTTAAATGCTCGGTAGAGGTGTAGTTTTCGTAAAACAAAACCGAAATAGGTGATACTAATGTTTCACTTTGGCGAATCAATAAAAATCCGTTGTCATAATGAGGTTCACGATTGACGAGATAAACCGATTTATTGTATTCGTAGTTGTTGAAGTATTTATGATGATTGACATAATAAGTATGTAAAGGGGCTATGGCTTCATAAAATTGTCTAAAATCATATCCTTCAGGGACAAAAATCTTGGCTACGTTACGGCAGCCCAAGCCAAAATATTGGAGTATATCTTGCCCCAGTGCTACTAATTCTTCCATGGTTTCAGCGCCATTGATGACTCCTACCGACGTACGATTTCGACGAATAATACTTGGTTTCTTAGAAAAATAATACTCAAAGTATCGTGCCGTATTGTCGCTACCTGTAGCTATGTAAGCATCGGCAGCATTAAGGCGTTCGGCAATAGAGATGCGCGGTGTGAGTTCAGGGGCAATGTCGATGAGTTTTTCTATTAAAAATACCATCAAACTACGATCGTCGGTGCTTAGTTTGGCAATAATGTCGTGACCACTCAACAAGACACACATCAAGTCGTGAAAGCCTACGGCAGGTACATTGCCTGCCATAACGACCCCAATCTTTTTTGAAGAAAATGGTTTGGCCAAAGAGGACGGATATTTTTCGAGCCAATGGGTCAAACTTTCCTCTCGTAGGTATTCTTCGGCAATAGCTTTTAGGGCTGTAATAACAAACTCAGGTGTAAACCAGTGATTGTGTCTATAGGCTTGATGGATAACATTATCAATGGCGGTGGTTTGAAGGAACTGACCTAATTTTACAAAAGGGGTTATTTTCTGTGAAAAGCTATTCATGGTAATATTTATAGGAAAAGTACAAAAAATCAAAGAAAAATGATTTTTATGACCTAACCGAAACTTTAAATAGTTAAATTTGTTTTTTAATTGCAAGTGCAAATATCCCAAAACTAAACGATACTGTTACAATTATGGCTATCATGATTACTGACGAATGCATCAATTGTGGTGCATGCGAGCCAGAATGCCCAAATACAGCAATATATGAAGGAGGTGTGGAGTGGACATACGCTGGTGGAACAAACCTCGAAGAAGTAGATTATGGCGATGGCACAGTAGTAAGTGCTAAACTGAAGCAATCGCCCGTGTCGAACGAATTTTATTATATAGTCACAGATAAGTGTACTGAGTGCATGGGCTTCCATGAGGAACCACAGTGTGCGGCTGTTTGCCCTGTTGACTGTTGTGTGCCAGATCCCGACAATGAAGAGGATGAGGAAACACTTCTTTCTAAAAAGCATGGATGCATAGTGAATAACTAAAAATAACTTCTTTATACAAAAGCCCCTGAAGCAATTCGGGGCTTTTGTTTTTTACTCCTTTGTCTTTAGGAGTGCTTCTTTTCATTATCGGAGGTTAGGCCACAACCTCCTACCGTAGGTATTGACCCTGCTAAGTCTATTGAGTAAATACGCGCTCGGACGAAGCCGAATCCTAAAGGATATAGCCACTCTATCAAGGCTCTTAACAGGGTATCCTTACAGAATTTTTTGATAGATACCTTGTGAGGCATAACATGAGTTAATATCTATTTATTGTCTTGTTTCGGTTTTATATAAAGAATACAAAAAAATATAATTATTCAAATTTATTATTATTATATCTGCCTACTTTGTAGAGAATAATATTTTGATATTATTTAATTGTGCAGAATAAATTAAAAAATATAAAAATTTCAATAAAATCTTAAACATAACTATTTATAAAAACTTAAAATGAAGGAAAAATTAATTTTTAATAAAAAAATACTTAAAATATGAACCTAAAATTTGGATAATTACAAAATATAAACAAAGTTTGTAACGAAAAACAAAACCACATATCACCCACCTTAAACAAAATAATATTATGCAAAAGTTACAATTACTTGTTTTATGTTTGTTTTCGACATTTTTGGCTTTTCCCAAGGGAAACGATGATGGGAAAACAGAGCCAAAGTCTGAAACTAAAGTAGAAACTAAAAAAGTAGAAGCTAAAACAGAAGGAGAAGAGGAAAACAAAGGATCGTTTACTTTTTCTGGTTATATTGATTCCTATTATGTAGGAAACTTCAATAAACCAGCTTCACGCTCCAATTTAGGTGCTTATTATGCTCGTGCTTTTGATCAAAAAGCAGGTCAGTTTTCATTGGGTTTGGTACAAACCAAGATGCAATACAGCAACGAGAAATCAGATGTAGTAGTGGACATGACTTTTGGACCTAATGCTGATTTGGGCAACTACGGTAACGTATTGGGCGCATTAGGTGGTAATACCAATACGGCCTTGGCTATCAAGCAAGCCTATTTTAACTGGAAAGCATCCAGTAAATTCACTTTGACAGCAGGACAGTTTGGTACACACATCGGCTATGAAGTCATTGACGCGCCTGTCAACTTTAACTATTCATTGTCGAACTTATTCAATAATGGCCCGTTTTACCATATTGGGGTAAAAGGAACATATGCTTTCACTGACAAAGCTTCTCTCATGGTTGGGGTAGTCAATAATGTGGACAACCTTAATGACAATAACCGCAAGAAAGGATTGATTACCCAATTGTTTTTAAATCCTGCGGAAGGATGGAATCTTTACCTCAATGCGATTACCAGCAACGAAGCCAACGAAGATGCTAATGGTAATACACCCGATGCGCATTATCGTGTATTGGATTTAACGACCACTTTTCAGGCTACTGAAAAACTTCTTTTGGGATTGAATGCCGCATATGGATCACAAAAAGGCGATTATCAAGGTGCTGGTGGCCCAACCAAGGCAGCTACTTGGGGTGGTGCTGCGGGGTATCTCAGCTTTGCAGCCTCAGATGTATTTAGCATTGGAGCACGTTATGAGTATTTTGATAATACAGCAGGGGCACGGGCATTACTCAATCGCAAAGATGAAGGCACGTCTGTTAATTCATTGACACTGACAGGAAACTTTACCTTGGCTGATGGACATTTGCTCATCAAACCTGAATTCCGTATGGATGCTTACAAAAAATTGACTGGAACTGGCGAAAGCAATCTTCAACAATTTGAGGACTCAAAAGGAGCATTCAACAAAATTCACAATCTACACTTGGATTAGCGTTTATCTACAAGTTTTAAGATGGGTTATCCATTATGAACAAATATGCTCATAATGGATAATAATCATTGATCTCAACCATTCTTACCCTTAAAATAAAATCAAAGTACAACCAAAACCATTCAATTATTTATGAAAAAGTACATCCCTCTCGTAATTCTTTTGGGCCTAAGCCTTCTCGGGATTCTGATGCCTGGAATCCCTACACAGATTGTCACCGAAGGGCTCGACACTGGTGATATCGCTTGGATGCTCGTGGCTACTGCATTTGTATTACTTATGACACCTGGTTTGGCCTACTTCTACGGAGGTATGGTGAACCACAAAAACGTGATTTCTACCATGTTGCAAAGTTTTGTGGCGATGGGTGTAATTAGTATTGTTTGGGTCGTAGTGGGCTTTAGCTTAGCTTTTGGGGATTCTATTGGAGGCTGGTTTGGCAACCCGATGACTTTCTTTATGTTTAATGGCGTGTTAGACGGCAAGCCTTGGTCGTTGGCACCTACTATTCCATTGGCACTATTCGCCTTTTTTCAATTAAAATTCGCTGTGATTACACCAGCACTCGTTACTGGTTCTATGGCAGAACGTATCAAGTTTCGCTCTTATATTCTGTTCATGGTGCTTTTTAGCATTTTTGTTTACTCGCCATTAGCTCACTGGACATGGCATCCAGACGGTTTCTTGTTCAAATTGGGCGTATTAGATTTTGCAGGAGGTACGGTAGTGCATATGTCGGCTGGTTGGGCGGCATTGGCAGCAGCCATCTACTTGAAGCGTCGTAAGTCGCATGTAGATTCTACTTTCTTGCCCCCTGCTAATATTCCTTATGTTTTGTTAGGAACAGGTCTTCTTTGGTTTGGTTGGTTTGGTTTTAATGCAGGTTCTGCTGTTGGCTCTGGCCCATTGGCGGTATCGGCTTTGGGTGCCACCAATACCGCTGCTGCTGCTGCTGGTTTGGCATGGATACTATTTGATGCTGCTAAAGGCAAGAAACCCTCTGCTTTAGGATTTTCAATTGGGGCAGTGGTAGGTCTGGTGGCCATTACACCTGCTTGCGGTTTTGTGACTATTCCTCAATCTATCTTTATTGGAGCAATTTCTTCAATGGTTTCTAATTATTTAGCACATCTTCGTACTAAAACTACTTTGGATGATACCCTTGATGTATTTCCTTGCCACGGTGTAGGAGGTATGATGGGAATGTTGATGACTGGTATTTTTGCTTCCAAAGGTGTAAACTCAGCCGTTGCTGATGAAGGCTTGGCGTATGGTACTTTCACTTTGTTCCAAAACCACCTCATCGCATTGGTACTGGTTTCAGTGTTTGCCTTTGCTATGTCATACCTTATGTTGATAGTTACCGACTTTATTGAGCCACTTCGTGTATCAGAAGAAGACGAAAAAGTAGGCTTGGATATTAGCCAACATGATGAGTTTTTAGTAGAAGCATAATAATAATAACAATGAGACCACAGAGGGCTTGCCCGATTGACTGTGGTTTTGTTGTACTCGTTGAAGCTACTGGCATTGCTGGTAGCTTCATTTTTTATACTAAAAGGGGTTTTTGCTTAAAAATGAAGTTATTTACCTAATGCTTATTTTATATATTTTAGGGATATTTAATAAAAATATGTAAGATTTAGGGATATTTTTTGGTGCGGCAAAATATAAATATTTGATTTATCCGTTTATCTCTTGGGAATTTTTTAAGAAAAAAAGAAAGTGTTAACAGCTCTTTTTTGTTAAAATAGTTAAAAAAAGCTTTTTAACACACTTGAAATGGACTTTCTTGATTCAAAAAAAACGCTATCCTTAAGGTATTTATGAAACTTAAAATCTGCTCATAGAAAAAATACTGTTTAAATAGTATTTCTTCCATAAAAAAAAGGTACGATTTTTGAAATTGGATATTTGTCGTTTTTCACACTATGATAACAACCTTAAATCTCAGCCTGTATTTTTTACTTGCCATTCTCTGTTTTATTTCCAAACAAGGTAGGCATACTTATTATTTGGGACTTTTTTTCATCATGTTGGGTGTTGAGCAAGCATTTATTTGGATGCATACAAATAGCATAACCCTACATGCTTCTATTTTATGGATACCCGAAACCTTAGCACTACTCATTTCCCCTGTCTTAGTCTGTTATGTACGTTCTTTATTAGGTTTTTCTAATCCAATTTTTTCCAAATGGCTACTTATACCAGCTGGAATGTATATAAAAGTGTTTTCTTATTTCTATGTAGCCAGTTACATAGATACAAATACTTTTCATCAAAGCAATCTGTATTATGCGGTATGGGCAGTAGCGTATCTTTATAGTTTTATAGTAGCGATTTGGATGTGGCAACTCTGGATTTATAAGTACCGCTATTTGATTCAACGCTCTTCTTACTACTGGGTAGGAGGTGGACTTGGCTATATCATGTTTTACTCACTAATAAGAGAAATAGAAGTGGGCATGGCCTATTTTTATGGAATAGCACCCGTTGTGCAAACCCATTGGCTAATGGATGGGAGTATGCTTACTTTTTTGGTGGGAATACTGATTTTTGGACTACCTACTTTGCTCACTCCTATTATGGCATATGTTCAAGAAGAAAAATCGTGGCAGGCAAGTGTCGCAGATGTGTCATTACAGATGGTATCCAAGAAAGAGCTTTGCCCCAAGTTGCGCGAAACTTACATTCGGCGTATAAAAGATGTACTCGAAGAACAACATATTTACTTAAACCCTAAAATAACTCTAAGCCAATTTGCAAAAAGTATTAATATGAATCCGCACGACTTGTCGTCGATTATCAACAAGGAATGGAACCTTAATTTTAATGAATTAATTAATTCTTACCGTGTCGATAAAGCCAAGGAACTACTTCAAGACGAAAAATATAATAACGAAACGATGTTGGCTATCGCAACTGATGCGGGTTTCAATTCAGAATCTTCTTTTTATTCAGTTTTCAAGAAAACCACAGGTTATTCGCCCAAACGCTTTAAAGATTCCATAAATTTTACTCCAAAATCATAAATTAGGAGTAATTAAATAACATCTTGGAGTCTTTTTTAGAGAAAGAATCTGAAATTTGCTCATCAGATTTTACACGTACTCTTTTACCCTACTTTAACTATTGCTTCGAAAATAAACCATTTGAACTACTAAAACTGGTTTAGTATCATGGAAATCGAAGTTAATCTTAAACCTTCCAGGGAATGGATGGGTAATTTTGCCAAACAATTTGGTGCAGAGGCACAGTCACCTAATAAGTTTCATTATGTAGATAACCAATCTATTTTTCGGCTTAATTCATTGCGTTTTGACAACGATACGGTTATTTTGATTGGTGACATAAATTGGAGTCGGCCTCTTAATACCCTTAAAACACCACTCAATACGAATGAGTATTGGACACTCATTTTTATCGACTCAGAAGATAATCACATCAATTATCTGTTGAGCGATAATAAGAAAGAAGAGATTCGATCAAAAAGAACAATTTTGATGTACAATTCAAAAATGTTAGTAGATACACATTGGCCTATCGGAAAGCGTTCGAGATTTGTTTCTATTAGCTTTCGCCAAGAATGGCTTCAAGAAAAACTGATTTAAGGGGTAATGCTCAACCAAATGCGGATAGAATCAAAGGGATGTTGTTGTCGGAACCGGCCTTATCGTCAAGGAATTAATTCTTAGTATATTCAGATATTTTAGATACATTGTTTGAGGACACCAACCCCTTAATTTGGCAATTGAAGGTCCAGGCTTATAGTTATGAACTTCTCGCCGATTTTATCTCTGGAATAGAGAAAGTAGGCCATTGGGAAAAAGGAAATTCAAAGCTGAGGTCGGCAGATATAAAAAAGGTGATGGAGATAGAAAGCCAATATTTCAATCCACTTACATCCTTACCTAATATAGGTATGGTAGCGCGTGAGGCAGGTATGAGTCTTTCCAAATTTAAAAAATGCTTTAAAGAAATCTATGGAACGCCTCCTTACGTATATCATTTGAATCAGAAACTTGAAGTACAAGCAATATCTGCTTAAAAAGAAGAACCTGTATCAGAGATAGCGTCTTTATTGGGATACACAAGTACTGCAAATTTTGATAAAGCATTCAAGAAAAAATTCAAAAAAACGCCAAGTTCAATACAAAATTCGGCCTAAGGTTGGCCCTTTATATTTCATACTTAAAGTACATTTATATTATGAGTTGGGTTATGATTCAACGCTACCAGGATTTAAAAGAGAATGAGGGAGAGCTTAAGCGACTTACTGGCTTGAGAAATGACGAGTTTTTGTCGCTTTACAAATTTTTTAAACAAGAATGGGATAGTTATTTTTCAAATTTTACTTTTTGGCCGAAGCCCTCGATTAAGAAGGAGAGTCTATATACGTAAAAACAGCATATTCGTAGATTCTCAAGATATACTACTTTTTATATTGGTTTATTTAAAAGGCGGAATTCCACAAGAAAAATTAGCAGAGAGCTTTGGGATAGATCAACCCAAAGCAAGTAGGTATTATCACTTATCCAAAAAATACTATTGAGTGTAGTGGAAAAACATACGAGTGTTATTTCAAAAAGAAACAAAAAAACCTCTTGGAGATATGGCTGCTAAGCTCAAATATACAATCAATAATTAGAAGATAGCCTATTGGATGTGCCAAAATGAGAGCAGGACTGTATGTCTCAATAATAAAAGACATTAAAATGCTTAAAAGATATTATTTTTGAAGGCTTTTTTGTTTTTTGGTTATACACAATATGAGCTATGTCTTCCAAGAATTCAATCACTACTACCTTATTTGATTTATTTAAAGTAGGGCCTGGCCCATCGAGTTCTCATACCATCGGTCCGATGAAGGCCGCCTACCTTTTTTTACAACAACTTCATGGACTTCCGCTCGATACAGCACAAAAAGGGTATGAAATTCAAATTCATTTATATGGCTCGCTAAGTGCCACAGGCAAAGGCCACGGCACCGACCGAGCCATTGTAGGAGGATTATTGGGCTGGCAGCCTCATACCTGTGACCCTAAACTTCTTGGAGGACTAATGAAAACTCAAGAAGAGATATATCCTGTTGTTTTTCAGGATATTACAGTGAACGTTTCAGCTAAAAGTATCATCTATCATAAAGGAAAAACCAATTTTCCACATCCCAATACAATGATTTTACAACTCTACGATAGCACAAAAAACGTGTTGTTGGAGGGGGAGTTTTATTCGATCGGAGGAGGTTTTATTCAGCAGAAAGGCTTTATGCCAGAAGGGACAACCAGCTTACAGCCCAAATACCCATACGCAACGATGGAAGAGCTAAAAACTCATTTGAAGACTCATTCATTGACCCTCTCACAATTAATGCTTCAGAATGAGCAAAGTCTCACGGGACTTTCAGAGAAAGAAATTGTAAAAAAAATAGATGATATTTTAGCCTTTATGCACAAGGCTGTTAAGCGAGGAATTAAGGTAAAAGGACTTTTGCCAGGGAGTATCAAACTACAGCGCAAAGCCCCGATTCTATACAAGAAGGCCAAACTCCACGCAGCTACCACCGATAGTTTTCTTATTTTTTTGAATGCTTATTGCTTGGCAGCATCCGAAGAAAATGCTGCGGGTAGTATCGTCGTAACCGCCCCTACTTCGGGGGCATCGGGTGTATTCCCAGGGCTTACTTATTTGATGAAATATCATTTTCATTATACTCCCCAACAAATGCGAGAAGGCATGTTGGCTGCCGCTGCTATTGGTTTTTTGGTAAAACACAATGCCAGTATATCGGGAGCTGAAATGGGATGTATGGGCGAAATCGGGACGGCATCGGCCATGGGAGCTGCTATGCTTACATATGCTGCAGGTGGTACGATAGCGCAAGTAGAATCAGCTGCTGAAATTGGTATAGAACATCACCTCGGAATGACCTGCGACCCTATCGGTGGATATGTACAAATACCTTGTATTGAACGCAATGCCATGGGAGCTGCTAAAGCCTATAATGCTTACTTATTGGCCATGACTATTGAGCCTAATATGCAGAAAATCAGCTTCGATAGTGTCATCAAAGTAATGCGAGCAACAGGAAGAGATATGTCTAAAAAATACAAAGAAACCTCCGAAGCAGGACTGGCATTGAGCATAACAGAATGCTAAATGTTAGGAAGTAGCATCTGAAATTGTACGGTCGCGGGTTGGTGATCTATTGATGAGCCGATAAATTCCTTTCCATTGTGTTTTTTGATAGCGAATTTTTAGTTCGGGTAGCCGCTCAAACAAACGCGGCATAATGTTTATTTTATCAATGATGTAGGTAGGGGGATCGGCGATAAAATTATCGAAGATGCTGATGACACTTTCATAACTGTCTAAATTCTCGAAATCGTACTTGGCCAACTCCCAATTTAAGTAAGCCGTAGCAGGAAAATTGTTTTTGTACTCGCCTTCATCTTCTCCTATGACCAATATTTTTTCTTGATTGATTTCTTTAGGAAGTGCTGATTGATCGATTTTTAAATTCCCCAAACGTACTGATTGATTGATAGAGAAAGACTTACTTAAAAAAGTAGTTTGGTACCTAAAAAATAAAATAATCAAAAATACAACTAAGAAAAGGATTTCAGCGAGCCAGCGACGCTTTAAAAGCATAAAGAAATTAACGCTAAAAAATGCCATAGGAGGAATAAACACAATAAATTGCATAGGAGCAATAAATGGCATAAGGCCAATAGAGATAAAAGCAATTACTACCCATAACATCATGATTTGCTGGCACCGACTTTGGTAGTTGACAAATCGAGGATGACCAATTGTTTGGACAAACCCCAAACCTCCTAAAAGAAATATTCCCGACATAGCTCCTATCACGCCCCAAAAGTCATTGAGGTTGTACTGGCGCGTACGGAAAGCCGAAGTTAGTAAGTTTTGACTCAAATCGTCTAAGGCATTTCGAAAGAAGAAAAAAAGAATAGTCAGAGCAATGGGGAAAACAAATCCAAAAAAAGCAAGTATATGTTGACGAAAATTGGCACCAGTATAAAGCAGCATAGAAGCCAGTGCCCATAATGAAAAAAGCCCTAATGGAAGATAAAATAAGGTAGCAAGACTCAAATAAAACCCTAATTCAAAGACTTCGTCGGTTACTCCCTCGCGCTGCATTTGCCGTATCAATGTTCCAAAAGCCAATAAAATAAAGGTAGTCCCCATCAATACAGGCGATAAAGAGCTACAATCAAAAGAAACATTAATAAACAAAATGTACAAAATACCAGGTACGTAATTGCGTTCGGTGAATAGTTGCCTTTGATTAGAAATGTAATTAAAGTAAATCGCCTGTAGTAGAATCAACAAATTGGCCATGGTACGATGAGCCAGCGGCGAACGGCCAAAAAGTTCATCCAGCCCCCAGAATGCAGCGGCAGATAAGGGGCTAATATTATCCCAGACATCTCGATAAAGCATAAAGCCCTGCCCCATTTTCTCACCTACAAGCATCCATTGGAGCTCTGGGATGAGCATATCAGGAATATTGAGAAACAAGGGCACTTGGAGCAACACCAAAACAATGATGAAGCTTAATAGCTGATAAGGCGCATTGACTCTAAAGAAACTTAACACAGATCAAATATCAAATATCATTTATCAAATGTCGGTGTAGAATAGGCTAAATGTTAACTGCTCAATGTTCAATGAAAACTTTATTCCCATTCAATGGTGGCAGGAGGTTTGGAGGAAATATCATAGACCACACGGTTTACGCCTTTTACTTGGTTGATGATGTCGTTGGATACATCGGCCAAAAAATCATATGGCAAGTGCGCCCAATCGGCGGTCATTCCATCCACAGAAGTAACGGCTCGCAGAGCTACCACGCGCTCGTAGGTGCGTTCATCGCCCATTACGCCCACACTCTGCACTGGTAAGAGCATGGCTCCTGCTTGCCATACTTGGTCGTATAAGCCTTTGTTTTTGAGGCCATTGATAAAAATGGCATCTACTTCTTGTAATATGGCTACTTTTTCGGGTGTAATATCGCCCAAAATCCGAATGGCCAAACCTGGCCCAGGGAAAGGATGGCGTTGCAAAATACTGTCATTAATACCCAAAGCACGCCCTACGGCTCGTACTTCATCTTTGAAGAGCGTATTGAGTGGCTCTACGAGTTGGAGTTTCATAAAATCGGGCAAGCCGCCTACATTATGATGCGACTTGATAGTGGCCGAGGGGCCTTTGACAGACACTGATTCAATCACGTCGGGATAAATAGTGCCTTGCCCCAGCCATTTTACCTCCTCGATCAAATGCGATTCTTGGTCAAAAATATCTATAAAAGCCTTCCCGATGGCTTTGCGTTTTTCTTCGGGATCGGTCAGCCCTGCCAGCACACTATAAAAATGAGCCTTGGCATCTACTCCCTTGATATTGAGTCCCATGTCTTGGTAGGAGTGAAGCACCTGCTCAAATTCGCCCTTGCGCAATAAACCATTATCTACAAAAATACAGTAGAGGTTTTTGCCAATAGCCCTATGCACCAGCGTAGCCGCTACAGTAGAGTCCACCCCACCCGACAGCGCCATGACGACTTTATCATTGCCCAGCTTATCTTTCAGGTCTTTGATAGTGCTTTCCACAAAAGAGGCCGAAGTCCAGCTTTGGGTACAGCCGCTAATATTGACTACGAAGTTGTGCAGTAGTGCCTTGCCTTCGGTAGAATGCGTTACTTCGGGGTGAAATTGAATACCATATGTTGGCTCACCTTCGATATGAAAGGCGGCTACTTTGACGGATTCCGTCGAGCCTATGATTTCAAAATTGGCAGGGATTTTTGTGATGGTATCGGCGTGCGACATCCACACTTGGGTCTCGGCGAAAGCCCCGCCAAGAGGGGTGATTTAGTACTATCAACGGACAATTTGGCGCGTCCATATTCGCGGTGTTTGGAGGCATTTACTTCACCCCCAAGTTCATTGGCCAGTAGTTGCGCCCCGTAGCACACACCGAGAAGCGGGTAGTTTTCCCCGAAATGCAGCCAAGTTGATGCGAGGTGAATCTGCATCGCGCACAGAACACGGGCTTCCCGAAAGGATCACCCCTTTATATCAGGTGTAATTTCGGGAATTTTGTTGTAAGGGTGGATTTCACAATAAACGTTCAGTTCGCGCACGCGCCGGGCGATGAGTTGGGTATATTGCGAACCGAAATCAAGAATGAGGATTTGTTCGGTCATAGACGTTTTTCTAAGGCACAAAGGTAAAAAAAAGCACGTATTTTGCCACCTACTTTTTTAATCTTCATTTTATAGACTCACCTCCCAAATTTCAATGTAGTGCCAATTCTAAATACGGTGCGTTGGTAATGGAAATTCTCAAACACAGCCACACCCTCTAACCTAAAGAATGGGAAATTCGGTATCAGGCCATCTAAGCCATAGCCGATTTCGGCATAATGGTGCAAGGTGGGCGTAGTGAGATAATGCACCATGAGGTTTTCTTTGAAACCCGCCAAGCGAATCAGCGGAATACGGGTGAGTAGCAGCCGCCGTGATTCATTGACAATGTGCGCCTCCAAAAATCGCTCAGAAGTGCTGTATTTGTAATAAGGCAAAGCCCTAAAAGAAGTGAAAGCATCACCATATTGGATAAAGGTTTCGTTGCCCATAAAGTGCTTATAGTCCATCAAATAAGCATTGAGGTTGCTCAAAAACACCCCCACAGTGGCCGAATAGTGCAGTTCGCTCTGCACACCCGTTTTGAGGTCGTGCTTGATGTTTAGCTCTACCAAATCATAATCAACGACACTGTTGGCAATGTTGGGAATACCTTTGGCATAGTGGAGCGAAAGCGAAGGATTCTTATTGTTTAAGTAGCGTTTACGGCCATTGTAAATACGGTAACGCTGCCCGGTCGCCAAAGTGAGGGCGAAATTGAATGTCAGGGCTTCATGGGGTTCAAAGCGATAAAAACGACTGTGTGGCATTGAGTTTGTTGCTGTATTCTTGGTTGAAGGGGGCATTGGGTGTAAAGGCAAACTGGGGCCAGCGTATCCAAGAGCGGGCATTTTCTAAGTTCTCTAATTCGTACCGACGGGCATATTCTACACTTCCCGATATACCCAATACATCGGCCAAACGATTGTAATAAAAAGAAAGTTTACCAAAGTCTTTTTCATAAATCTTCATTAGGTTATTTTCAAACCACAAGGTAGCAGAGGAGTTTAACCCCGGTGTAATAGGATTGGCCGCATTGAATTGCGATACATACCGCCCCCCTGTGAGCGAAATACCGCGCCGCCGTCCTTGCCAGCCTGTAGAAACTGTGCCTGAAAACACATTTCTGCCAAACGCATAACGTCCCAATGGTTTGATATATAAAGAGTTATCTCTATCAAAAGTTCTTCGAAAGTTGAAATTGCTTTCTACCACATAACCCTCCACGGTATTGTAAGTGAGGTTTTGGGGATTGAGTGGCCCTTGATAATCGAGTTTCCAGTTTTTAGAGAGTTTGAAAGTCCGTCCTGCTAAGAATCCCATCAGATCCAACTTGGTGGAGTCTTTTTTTGCTTTAGAACTATCGGCCTTGATTTTGAGTTCTTTGACCACCCGTATGCTATCAAATCGCTGATAGCTCTTGGTTTCGATAGGTGTGAGGGGGACTGTACGGATTTCGTCCCAAAAAGTATCGCTGCGTTTGTTGGCCATGGAATCTATGGTGATGGAGTCATTTCTGACTACATTCACATCTTGATTTTGGGCTTTGCGCTCGACGCGGTCTTGTTTTTCATATTCCTGCACCATTTTGCGAAGTTGCTTAGTCGAAATCTCCTTTTGCTGCGCGGCCAGTTCGTTCAGCTTTTTGCTGCGGAGGTCTTTTTTAGCGATGGCTTCTGGTTTTTCAAATTTTTCATCCAATACCACCACGCTTTCTTTGAAGGCAGGATTGACTTTTAGGTTTTTGTAAGTCATCGAAATTACGTAGTTAAACTCGCCAGCAAAGCCCATCATCGAACCTCCAAAATGAATCTGAAAATTGGTAGGCATCCATACACTTTGAATAGGATTAAACACTTGTTTTATACCTACATCTAAGCCTTGCGTGATGGTTTGTAGATTGACACTGTGCAAGGCCCAAGTATTTTCGATGATATAGATTTGTCCCTTAAAAACCCCCTCACCGTATGCCCTTGGAATGACCTTGATACGATTGACCTCCAAGTCGCCTTCGCGAAAAGAGCCTTCGTATTCAAACTTATAGTAGCCAAATGCCTTGGGCGACAGCGGCGATACGATTTCGCGGCCAGGGTCATAGAAACTGAATAAAATAAACCCATTGGGACTGGGGGCGGAGTTGTCGAGGCTATTGCGGGTGGAGATGACTTTTTGCTGGTAGTTGTTGGGCTGCCGAAAGGTAATATCACTGACGCTTTCGTTGAGCACTGGCACACCTTCTTCAAACCCTTCTTTTTTGAGGGCTTTTTTGGCGAAAAATGGGATTTTAGTGGCTACACCTGTGGTTTTGATATAGGCACGGGCTTGGTAGTTTTGTACTTGCAGCGCATGAAATCGTGCCTTGGCAATGGCACGCCGCATGATGGTATAGGCAGGGTCTTCACTCTTGGAACCGATTTGTACTTCATTGATTTGAAGGGCTTGCTCTTCGAGGACGATATCTAATGTTTTGAAATCTTCCCCTATTTCTATTGTTTTAATGATAGTTTTGAAGCCCAAGTATTGAAAAACAACCTCATGACGCCCCACATTCAAGGCCAGTTCATAGCGGCCTTCGGCATTGGCCATAGTACCGATATTAGTGCCTTTAATGGCTATGGCAGCATAGGGTAGTGGCTCACCTTTGGTCGTTTTGACGATGCCTTTGATACCTCCCGCAAAAGTATCAATGACCGATAAGTAAAGCAGTAAAGTAATATATTTCATGGAGCTGTTTTTGATTATCAACGTATGACAACCGTGATAAGGTTTAAAACCTTATCACGGTTGGGGAGGCTGAGCGGTCAATCCTTCATAAAAGAAGCCTTCCTCATATGCCTCGCAAAAAGCAAAATAATCTTGATGTACCTTGTTGATATAATTGGCGCAAAAGTGTTTAAATCATGCTGCCACTGTGTTTTTTGAGCAAAGGTGATGAGTTCGTCGGCAATAGACGATCCCTGCCGCCCTGCTACGCAAATGACCCGAGGCTGTAATAACGGCCATAATACGTAAAAGATTTTCCATAGACTCCAATTCTCCATCCCAGTGCAAGTGAAAGTCGAATTTGTCTTGTTCGGGCTGTAACTCTTTAATAACAAAAGTTTTATTTGGAAAAATAACAGGGCTAAGTAGGGAGGCAAGACGTTATTAACACGACTTTGGATTTGTACAATTCTATCTGCCTCAGTGGGCCATGTAGGCTGAGGCAAAGCTACCAATGAGGCTAAAGTCGAGATTCGGGCTTCTTTCAAGTCGAGTAAGTAGAATTTCTCTTTGTGATTTTCGACCAATACAACATAGCGTTCTAAGCCTAAACTCGCTGTACCCGTTAATCGAATGCCAATGTCGCAAATCCGTTGGAAGAAGGGGTTTGGATGCTTTTTGAGCCATTCTTGTAGGTTAGTTTCTACCTCATTCCGCTGTGCATCGGTGGTGGGCAATACTTTTTCAATGCCGAAATTGAGTACTCGGCCTGTATCGGTTTTAATAGTACGTTCTTTGATAAAATCTCGACGGCGACGTTTTTCTAAAATTTCAAAGAAGGTATTTAGCATTCCCGTTGCTGTACGTCGCTCTATATCAATGGGTTTACCTGCTGATAGTGTTTTGGTATAACTATCCAAAAAAGCAGTAACAAGCTGCTTACTTTCGTTTTTTTCTAAATCTAACTCTTCTGAGGCCAAATAAATGCTCGTCAGCATCCGTCCCAATTCCCAAGTGGCAGGAAGTAATATAGCGTCGTCAAAGTCGTTGATATCAAAATACACCATGCGATTGTCAGCTTTGTAAGTGCCAAAATTTTGCAGGTGTAAATCGCCGCACCCCCACACGCGAGTAGGGTCTTCGGTGTTGAAATACTGGGCAAAATCGTGATAGAATACCGAAGAGGTGGCTCTGAAAAACAGATGAAGTCCTTCTGCCATTCGGTTGTATTTCTTAACCAACAAGCGTGTGTCGCGGTTGGTATTGGCGTTTTTTATTTGCTCTAAGACAGTCATTTGTATTAATATTTCTCATAAATCTCTGTTAAAATTCGCTCTACTTCACGGCGAATTTCGGACGTTGGGCGTGTAAAGTGCGTATTCATCAGACTAAAAAGTAAGATTTTTCCTTTTTTGGTACGCAAATACCCACTAAGCGAGTAATTGTTGCTCAGTGTGCCTGTTTTGGCAAAGACAAAAGGCGGTTTGTTTTTATATTGATTCCTGATCGTTCCTGCTTTGCCGCCAATAGGCATGAGGCCAAAAAGTCTTTCTTGGTCGGGCACTTTGGCATAAATTTTCGCTAACAGTTTGATAATTGAACGGGGCGTAAATAGATTGTAGCGCGACAACCCCGACCCGTCTTTCCAGATAGGTTCGTCGGGGAGATCTGCCAGAAGCTGCTTTTTTGCATAATCTATCCCTTTTTCAGTATCGAAACCTGCGTTGTTGGCATCTATTTGGGCAGCGACCATGAGCATGATTTGCTCGGCCATCATGTTGTCGCTTTCCTGCAACATTCTTCGATACATCGCATCTACAGGCAAGCTATACAAAGTCTTGAAATCGCCTTTCAAACTTACTTTAGGAAAAATACGTACTTCTTTTTTAAAGTATCAGCCAATAATTTTGCTGTTAGTGCTACTGAAAGATGGTAGGGGATATCTCTCTGAAAATGACTTTGAAGGCCAACCTGTTGAGAAAAAGGCATTATTGAACTCATCGCGCGAGAGTTTGAAGTCTTCTGACCAACCCGCAGTACGCAAGCTATCTTTGAACATACGCGGACTAACACTGCGGTTGGTAAACCTCACCACATTACCATAGAGAGGCAGTGCCGAAAGTTCACATTGATAAGCTCCATCGTAATCGCCCCACGACCAGCCTGCGCCGAAGCGTTTACCAAGATAATTATGAGGGTAATAAAAGAGATGACCTTGCCAGCTTTTGAGTACATTGAACACGCCACTTGCTGGCATATCTGGATGCAGGAGGGTGGGGTCGCCTGTTCCCCAAAAAATCAAAGAATCGCCTTTAGTAGTATAGCGCAAAGCAGGAATAGAATCGCCCAAGACACACAAACCAGCATAAAAAGTAAACAATTTAGTGTTGGAGGCAGGCGTAAAATAGCGGTCGGCTTGGTATTCGGCTACCATTTGTTGCTTTTCAAGATCATAAAGAGCAAAACCAGTATGATTCTGCCGAAAAACGGTAGAATTAGCCACCAAATCTTGCCAAGAAGAGGTCGTAGTAGAAACAGCCGAAGCTTTGGGTTGTGAAGTGGCACAGCTCGTAAGAGCGAGCCAGCATAGGAGTAATAAAGAAAAGGTGTGAAATGGACGCATCATGTTTTTTTATCAAATCTACTAAAAATCAATAGAATCACTTTTTAGCCTCCAAATTACTGAAAACTTTTTTGCTTCCTTGGCGTTTACACCTGTAAGTTACGCTAATTTTGAAACTTACTTACTACCATGTAAGCCAAAGATTCCAAATTTTAAATTAATACCTATCCAAATTTTTAACTAATTTCATGATATTTCAGCCTTTTTTTGAATCCATTACCCGACAAATTGAACATACGACATACGGACAACACCCCAAAGAATTGTATGAACCGATTCGCTATATCATGTCATTGGGTGGAAAGCGGTTGAGGCCGTTGCTTACGGTACTTTCTGCCCATCTTTTTTCGGATGATTGGCAGCAATCTTTGAAACCTGCTGTGGCCGTAGAGGTATTTCATAATTTCACGCTTATGCACGACGACATCATGGACCAAGCACCACTACGACGTGGACAGCCTACCGTTCATGAAAAATGGAATGCTAATACGGCTATTTTGTCGGGCGATGTGATGCTGGTCAATGCATATGAATTACTATTAGACATTGACCCCATGCTATTGCCGCGTGTGATTCGACGTTTTAATCGTACCGCAGCAGAAGTATGTGAGGGGCAGCAATTAGACATGAATTTTGAAAGCCGCTCAGATGTCTCTGAAGAAGAATATATTAATATGATTCGTCTCAAAACCTCTGTACTGTTGGGCTTTGCCATGGAACTGGGTGGTATGATAGCAGGGGCCAGCGAGGCTACTACCCAAGCCCTTTACGATGCGGGTGTGAGTATGGGGTTAGGTTTTCAACTCAAAGACGACCTGCTCGACGTGTATGGTGATCCCGAAAAATTTGGAAAGCAAGTAGGCGGTGATATTATCGCCAACAAAAAAACATTCATGCTGATTGAGGCTTTGACATTGGCCACAGGCGAAACCAAAGAAAAACTCAATCATTGGCTCTCGCTTGAGCAAGGTACCTACGATATTCCTACCAAAGTAGCGGCAGTAACGGCTATTTACTCGCAATTGAGCATTGACAAAATCGCCGAGGCAAAAGCAGATGCGTATTTTACCAAAGGATTTGCTATCTTAAAAGAACTTCCTGTGGCCGAAGCACGCAAAAAACCGCTCATAGACTTTGCGGTGTATTTGTTGGGCCGACAATCTTAAATAGACTGCTTTTTTTTTTTGAAAAAAGAACAATGATCATGGTACAGGCTTCACAAGAAAACAAGATACTTCCTCAGACTTTCGACGAGTTTCTTAGTTGGGAACCCAACGATGGTTTCAACAGGGCCCGCCCGCGCGGTATGAATGGAACGATGGGGAAATGATTAAGTTTACAGGAATGAAGAAAAAACACTTGATGCTTATCAGGACTCTACAGCAACTTTTCTTTCAAACAAAAGCTGCTAAACATGGAGGGGCGATTATTTCTAAGCAAGATGTCATGCTCACAGGCATACAAATGCGTCGTCCTGATTTAGCCTATTTTAGCGGGGAACAGATAGATAATAGTGCTACCTCTGAAGACGAACTTATTCCAGCATTTGTAATAGAAGTAATTTCATCTACCGACGATGCCATACAAATAGAGGAAAACTGGCCGAATATTTTAAATCAATCGTGCAGGTAGTTTGGCCTATTTACCCCGAAAATCAAGTAGTATATGTCTATACTTCTCGCAAAAGTGTGAAGATTTGTACAGATACTGATATTTGTTCTGCCGCGCCTGTACTCCCTGACTTTGAGATTAGCGTAAATGAGTTGTTCAGCTTGCCGATGGTTTAGTATTTTACAACAAATGGTACTCTTACTGTATCGAAGAAAATACTGGTAGGTGCCCAATAAAAAATCTTGAATAGCCGTATCGTGGCCTTTGCCTTTGAGGGTTATTAATTCTACATTGGCTGCTCCGCGTGCTTTCATGGCGTTGAAGGCATTTTGGGAATTGAAAAGAAAACCAGTTGGTCGGCATCACCGTGGTAGAGACGCGTAGGTGTTTTGGGTTTCCAGTCATACACATCGTTGTCTTTGACGGCATTCAGAAATCCAGTATCTGTACCGTCGTTTACGCCCTTGGCAAAAGCATCTGTAAAAATAGTATTGAGGCTTACCGTAATGCTCGCATTTTCTTTGCTTGTTTGAATAAGACCTGCGTATGGGTCTTTGAAATACTGAGTCACAGGGCGATTGAGGCCATAAATACGGTCGTAAGTGAGCAACGTCCAGAGATAGAGTTGGTTGGAACTGGATTGCCCGCCTGTTTTGGTACTAATGAGGTATTTCATAAAGGCCGTTTTGTCATACGCTCCTGCACCACAACTTGAAGCGCGTAGGTTGAACTCGCTGCCTGTTTCTTCTTCAATTTTTTTCTGTAAAGCCATTGTGGCAAACCCACCCGCTGAGTAGCCAGCTATGTAAAGCCGTTCATCCCAAGTTATTTTTTGTTCTTTTAAAAACTCTTTAGAAGCCCGTATCATGTCGAGCGAAGCAGAGGCTAAACTCGCCCGATGCTCGTAAGGGTGAGGTACACTTTTGGATTCCCCATAGCCGATATAATCAGGGTAGGCAATGATATAACCCAAAGAGGCAAACAACGACCCTGCTAAATTGGCTTCGCTATTGCTTCCAAAATACGAAGGAGCGTCGGCATCGGTGCGGATAGTGCCGTGTTGGATGCTTATCATAGCCAATGGCCCCGTCTTGACAGGGTAAATCATAGCACCCGATGCTTGAATTTCGTTGCCGTCGGTATTTTTGGTTTTATAAACAAGCTTGAAAACCTTGATACCATTTTGCAAGAAGGGCGCTATAGCCGCAAAAGTGGGATCACCTGACGAAATACGTTGAATGAGTTGCTCTTTGGTAAATTCGCCGATTAGCGAACTACTGACGAGGTATTGATTGACTGGGTCTGGATCCGAATTATTACGATTACAACTACTGACAAAAACCGTTAAAAGTATCAGAAGATAGTAAAAGGGGTATTTAGACTGCTTCATGGGTAGGAGAATGAGTTTTTGCTTATGGTACTCTAAACGTAAAAATACCCGTTAAAGTTGCTTGTCGTCGCTACAAATTCATCTTACTGAATGGTTGGCTTTACAATAAATATCTGCTTAGAAGGTTCGCCTTTTTCTGTTGTTATCAGGCGATTGAAGGCCAAAGTAGCCCCATCATGCGACCAAACGAGGTTCGATGGTGAGGGTTTTGTAGGGTTTGTTAGCACTTGCATTCGTTTTTCAAAAGGCTCATTGCCCGTTTTGCACAGAACGATACTCCCATCCCAAACATAACAAAGGTGCTTGCCCGTAGGATGCCAACGCATGAATCCTTCAACATCTTTGTTATGAAAAGTGAGCTGTGTAGGCGCGCTTCCATATGGTGAAATGATAAAAATTTGTTGAATTCCTTGCGAGTCTTTGGCCAAATAAGCTAGCTGGCTGCCATCGGGAGAAGATCGAACAATGCCTACACAACCTACTTGGGTAGTATTGGCAGTAAAAGTAAGCCGCCGTTGGGTAGTTCCCTTGGGCGGCATTGGCAAAGCACTCGCTGTACCTTCCAATGGGCCAAATTCGCTTGCTATTGTAATATCTCTTGGAATATCGACAATAAAAACTTCATCAACCTCTTGGCCATTTTCAGCTTTTACCTTTCCAATAAATCCCCTGGCCATTTGGCGTGTACCATCGGGTTTCAAATAGCCATTGGTCCCGACCCAGCTATCGCCTGCGGCATGGCTGATTTCATCTGAGCCTGCTTTGGGGCTGGTTACCACCCTCACCACCAAGGCACTGTACCATTCGCCTCCATTGTTTTCGTGTTCAGGGTCTGTTTCAACGACAACGGGGGTTTTTGAATGGATATTTTTTTGGGAGACACCGATGGTGCGTAAGTTGTGCTTTTCGCCCGTTTTATCTTCCAGTGTCTTCAAAATGGCATCATTGTAAGTAAAGCCTATCCATTGGCCATCGCCACTGAACTCGTGGCGGTGGCGCCGCCACGCAATGCGCCTTTGGTAAAGGGGGAGGAGTAACATCGCGCGCATCCATTAGAACAGGGATATTGGGCGCAGATTCATAGACAATAACGCCCGTACGCCGCCACTGTTGGTAGGGATTGTCTTTGAGACACTCATCAAGCCGTGTATAAAAACAATAGCAGACTCGATGGGAGAGTAGCTGACAGCCCCTGCGCCAGGCCCCCATACTTGGTTATTGGGTAGCGAATAGAGTACTTTTTTTCGCCTGTTGCTACATTTACTTTTTCGATTTTGGCAGAGGCAGCAATGCCCCCTATTTCTGTACGGGTATCATAAACAAGCCATTGGTCATCGGGCGAAAAATTGTCGTTGTTGTCTAAGTCGTGGTTATAGCTTAGGTCGTTGGTCAGTTGTTTTTCAGCCATATAGCGAGGTGTATTGCAAGAAAATAGCGCAAAAAGAAGGAGTAAATGAAAAAAGTTGGGAGAAAATTTAAGTTTTTCAGAGATTTAGACAAGCGAATAGGACTTTTTGTTGGTTTTGAAAATCGACAGCACTTTGAGTGCCGTCGGCCTCTCAAAACCAACGAGGATAAACTGTGTATTTTTTTTAGCAGTCATTGAAGTATCTAAATTCATTAGGTAATTGTTAGCGACTACCAGCACTAATAACCCCCAAATATCGCCCTGCCCAATACGGTAACAACCAAGTGTCCCAGCACTTAGTTCGATATTTCCACGCCCATTTCGGTCTAATAAGAAACGACTGTTGTTGTGGCGAATCATCCCTACTTCGTCGGGTGGAAGTACCTCTTTGGTGAGTTGTTCAATGAAATTAGGTGGAAGCAATTCAATGTCTTTGCGGTGGCTATTTTTTACTGTCCAGTCAATCATGTCGAGTGGATATTCCTGTAAAAACCATACAGACTCTTCCAAATCAAAATCTTGAATCCCCGTGATGGCTGTCAGGATATTCCAAAGCCCGTCTTTTTCGGGACGCTCAAACTGCCAGTGATCTACAATGGCTTTTTTGTAGTTGGCCTTGAGTGTATCGTTGAAAGCATAACGATACAACCCCCAATAACCCATGTAATACATCTCATCATCTGAGTGATTCCAGTCGCCAGATAAGGTGTTTGCTCCATTCACTGGCATCGGCGGGGGCTTGTCCAATGATTTTCATGGGACGCATCAGGTTTTCATAATACCCATGTTTGGTGAAGAGTTCAAAGGCTTTTTTCTTGTATTTTTCTTTTTTGGTAAAATAATAAGCCGTTTGAAGCATCGCTGTGATATTGGAAGAATTCAGCTTGCGGTCGCCTACATTGATTGGAAAAGAATTGACATAATCGGGATGCCATTTGCCCCAAAGTGTAGGTTTACCGTCCCAGTCAACGAGGTACATGTCATTTTTGATGATGTGGCTCATCA
Source organism: Spirosomataceae bacterium (assembly GCA_041392315.1). Taxonomy (GTDB): domain Bacteria; phylum Bacteroidota; class Bacteroidia; order Cytophagales; family Spirosomataceae; genus Runella. The sequence continues at coordinate 30,380 of JAWKMH010000019.1, forward strand.
AGGTATCAATCAGCACAATAGAGCGTGTTTTTAGGTCTTTGTCATCTACGAGTTCTCGGCCATGGCACCGAAGGCAAATATGTGGCCAATTACTTCATCGCTGCTGGTGGTTGACTTCCAGTCCCATTCGGGTCTTCAGTGCGCCGCCAAGGTTTATCTTCGTATTTATAACCAGTTCGCTCAAACGACCGCGATGGAAACCCTGTACGCCATTGATGGTATAAAGTCGTTCCATAGCTTCTAGCTGATTCACGGCAATTTTGTAGTGCTTTGGGGTCTTTGGTAGCAGCGTAGCGGAATATCTCACCACTCCAAATACATCGAAGTCCAAAGGCCATCGTTGTCAGAGTCTTGCAGTGTACCTGTGGATAGATTTCCATTTTTCATGCGTTAAAGTGCCGTTGAAACCGTTGCGGATATGGCGTGTGCGTACTTGTTTATCGTAAAATGCGGCTTTCTCTTGCAAGGTCATGGTCGTAAAAACGATTTTTCCCACCCTTTATCGGTTAGTATCAATACTGAATTTCGTCGCCTTTGGCTATATGCACCACTTTATCGGAAGGAATCCAACGTTCGGATGCGTAATAGTTGAATTTTCCATCGGGTTTTCGCATAAACGCCCCTGAAGTAGAGCCAAACCATAACTGATTGTCAATGAATGTGACAGAAGTTAGTTCGTTCCAAGGTAGTTTTTGTTGTAGTGGCATAATTACTTTGCCTGTTTTGTCCAATTCGAGGTAGCCGTTGTTTGTTCCTGCCACGATTTTATTAGCCTGTAAAGTAAAGCAAGTCAGGCCGTTGGCGGCATAAAGTTTCTGACGTTTTTTGTCTTTTTCGGACAATGAATAGATAGCATTGTCAGTAAGGATGAAAAAATGGGCACTTGTGGCATCATACTGCAAATCCAGTATCTTACCATCAGAGATGCTTTCTTGCCATGTGGGGCCTTCTTTGGGTAAATAGGCCAGTTGTATACCGTCTGAAATCAAAAATCCAAAATCTTTTCCACCTGCCAGCAGTGAAGCGCTGGGCATGGTGTGCTTGCTAAATAGTTTTCCTGCCCAAGCATTACTCAAAACAGCCTTATTGTCAATCATCACAAATTGATGCTGGTACAAACTCAAATTAGCAATTTTCTTGTCTGAAATAGGGCGATAAGAAACATCCTTTTCGAGCGTGCAGGATATAAAAAAACTGGCCCGCATACAGTTGGTACAAACCCGATTGGGTACTGACTTTGGTTGCGCCATTGAGGTCGGTATAGACTTTGAGCGGCTGGGTGTCTTCTTTGAAATAATATTTGATGCTATACTCCTGCACAAAGGGCGTGTCTTTATGGACGGGCTGTTTGGGCTTTTGGGCCAAAATTACGGACGACTCAGCAGTGCGCCCAATAAACAAAAAACTGATTTCATACAATGTGGGTATTGGTGTTAATTAGTAAAATAGTGTTTGCCTTCTCTTTTGAAAAAGGTGATACTCATCTCCATACTACGCTATTTTGGAGAGCTAAGACTATCTGGATCGGTATATTTGGCAGATTTTTGTGTATTTTATACCAGTATTTTTAAAGAAAATAACTACTCAAAAAACATGAAAAAAATAGTTGTACTCATTATGCTCATTGGGCTGTGTGGGGCTGTTACACCCGAAAAAAAATTGTGGGTAGCTATAGGCGATTCAATCACCTATCTTAACGAACACCCCAACGAAACAGGCCACCGCGTGAGCAAGGGATACATGACGCGTGTTACGGAACAACTGCCTCATATTCAGTATATCAACCAAGGGCATAATGGCTGGACAGCAGGGCGTATTGCAGAAAAAATAGAGGACTTAAAGTTAGTAAAAGCTGACGTGTATTCTGTCTTTTTAGGAACAAACGATTGGTGGGGAGGGAGGCCTTTGGGGGCTTTTTCAGATTATGAAAACAACACTGGCAATGCTACCCTCTATGGTTCATTTCGGGTCATTATCAACAAGCTACGTAGCCTCAACCCAACCGCCAAAATTATTTTGATAACCCCCATGCAAAGGGTTGATTTTGTATATATCGCCAACATGAAAAACAATGCTTATGGCTCATACAAAGAAAAAAAAGGACAGACCCTCGCCCAATTTGCAGAGGCTGTCAATACCATAGGGAAATTTGAGAGCTTTCCTGTGATAGATTTGTACCATGACAAGTTGCTGAAGATTAAAAAATTAATAAAATACAAGCGGCTCAAAGACCCTAACACGGGAGCATATAAAAACTATCGTTATCCTGCCTTTATTGATGTACCCTTCAACCCCGAAACCGACGAATATCCTTACCCCATAGAGGCCATTGCCATGACCTACGACGGCCTGCATCCCTCCGACAAAGGCAACGAAGTGATTGCTAAAAGATTAATAAAGGTACTGCGATAGCGACTCCTTCCTGAGCTATTTGTATTTATTTACTCCCTCAAAAGTGGTATTCTTTGGAAATATCTCTTTATTGGTTTAGTTTTAATCTCGTACCAATGAAAGTGCTGACAATCAGATATGTACCATTATTTCAATAGCTTGATTTTATTTCTAATGCTTTTGCCTGTAGGGGCTTATGCACAAGCCGATAGAATAAAAGCCCTAAAGGATAGCGTGCGTGTTGTAACTAACGATAGCCTAAGATGGCGTTATAAGGTAGGGTTGGCAGAAGCAATTTTTAAAACCGATACTGCCAAAGGAAACGAAGCATTTAGGCAATTAGCGGCAAGCTCAGAATTCAAAAATACACCTTGGAAACAATTTGTTTATTACCAGTTTTTAGATGTTGTCTATTTTGATAGCGGCGATTATATCCAACAGATTCTTGTATTAGAGACGATGGAGTCTGCTAAATTCTATCCCTGTGGCGCATGAACGAAGCAAACAGGCAAAGCGTTTATCAAAGGTGATTTTGGAGCAGCTACGCCAACATGAACGAACCTGAATTGGCCCAAAAAAACTATAGAGAGGCAATACGTATCCAAAAAGAATTGAAAGATGAAAAAGGCCTGGCCACTATTTATTTTAACTTGGCCTATTTGTTTATAGATGTGCAGCAATGGCCGCAAGCGTATCAATACCTAAAAGAAGCTGATAACATTTCAAGAAAAACAGACTTGGGTTGGATGACCATCATCAATCGAGCAACATTGGCTGCAACCTGTACAAAAATCAATAAAATAGCAGAAGCCCAAGCGCTACTCAAGGAGATCCAACAGCTATTACCAAAAGCAATTTATGATTTGGAAAGGGTCTATTTTTACCATGCCCAAGGTGCATTAGCTTACTTTTTTAAGAACTATGCTCAATCGCTCCAATACCACCAAAAGGCGTTTTCATACGCAAAAGACTGGAAAGACCCCTATTTTATTGCCGATGAATTGATGGCGATTGGAGAGGCGTATCACCAACTCAATAACGCTGACTCTACCTTGAAGTATTACAAAGAAGCCTTGAAGGTGGCCGAAAAAAAGACTACATGCCCAAAGTAAGGCTTATTTTGAGGAATTTAGCCGAATTTTATGAGTACCAAGAGAATTATAAAATGGCCAATGAGTATCGAAAAAAATGGGCTATTTATAACGACTCATTCACTCAAAAACAAAATCATACCAGAATCCAGTTGAATGAAGCACATTTTCGGTCGATACAAAAGCAAGAAAAAATCAATGAATTGCAACAACAACAGCAGCTTCAAGAACTGCAAATAAAAAGAAAGAATGCTTTGATGACTGCTTTGATTATCAGTGTGATAGCACTATCTATGCTGGCATTTTTGTATTATAAAAATTATAAGAAAGAGAAGTTGCTGTCCACACAAAACCACCAAATACAACAACAAAAGATCAGGGAGCTTGAGCAAGAAAAACAATTGATTAGTATGAACAGCCTATTAAAAGGCCAGGAGGAAGAGCGAAGCCGTATGGCCAAAGACCTGCACGATGGGCTTGGAAGTATGTTGAGCGGTATTAAACTAAATCTTTCGGCTATGCACCAACATTTTATTGTTCATTTAAACGAAGCTCAACTTTTTGAAAAAGCATTGACCCAACTTGATAGTGCGATTGCTGAAATGAGGCGAGTTGCCCATAATATGATGCCAGAAGCACTGTTAAAGTTTGGTTTGCATGAAGCTATCCAAGATTATTGCGATAGCATCAATCAAAACAGCCTCCTAAGAATGCAGTTTACGGCCATCTGCGATGGTAAAACACTCGATACGACCATTCAAAAAGTACTTTATCGGATTTTTCAAGAATTGACAACCAATGCCATTAAACACGCCGAAGCCAAGACGATTTTTATTCAGATAAACCACCACGATAGAGGAATCACCCTGACTGTAGAAGACGACGGTAAGGGGTTTGATGCAGCAAATAAAGAGGGTGCAGGATTAAAAAATGTAAAATCAAGAGTAGATTATTTGCAGGGCAGTTTAGAAATAGACTCAACGCTTGGCAGCGGTACTTCGATAACCGTAGAAATTCCCAATCAAGTATAAAATGAATAAAATTGCTAAAATTCTCCTGCTCGATGATCATTTTATGGTGTTAGAAGGACTGAAATCAATCTTGACACAGGGCAATGATATAGAAATAGTGGCCACTGCCATCAATGCGTTTGATGCCTTGGTTTTATTGAAAAGTCAGCCTGAAATCAATTTGGTACTTACCGATATCAACTTGCCCGATGTAAGTGGAATAGAATTTTGTGCCAAGGTAAAGAAAGAATTTCCAGCGGTACAAGTCATTGGGGTTAGCACTTTCAAACAACGAAGCTATGTATCGCAAATGATGCAAAATGGTGCTTCGGGCTATGTAGTAAAAAGTGCCAATGCCGAAGAGCTTTTTTTTGCTATCAAAGAAGTGATGAATGGTAGGTTTTATTTTAGTGGAGAAATTAATATTGTAGAAAATCCTATTACGACAGATACCGCCCCCGCGCTTACCCGGCGAGAGAAAGAAGTTTTAGTGCTTATTGCGCAAGGGATGACCAATCAGCAGATTGCCGAAAAACTCTATTTGAGTCCATACACCACCGAAACGCACAGCAAAAACTTACTTTTCAAATTTGAAGTGGGCAATATCGCTCAACTCATCAAAAAGGCGGCTGATGCAGGCTTGGTTTGAAAGATGCATAATATTTTGTAGCACTACAAGCTTTATTTCACACTGCTCAAGTCCACTACTACGTATTTGATGGACTTACTTTTGGGAGCTACATGGGCAGAGTAGGTAATATGTAGCAGACCATCGTTGGTTTGGATCATACAAGGATAGGAATAACCACCTTGTTGAGAGGGGTGATCTTCGAGTTGGGTTTTCCATTTCCATGTTTTGCCTTCATCGTCCGATACATACAGGCTTAATCGGTAGCGGCCATCGTCAATATCATTGCCCAAAAAAGCCCATTTACCGTCTTGTAATGTGAGCAACTCCACGCTTGCGGTGTTGGGAATATCTGTTTTGACAGATGCCGTCCAGCTTTCGCCTTTGTCTGAAGACTCGCTCAGATGAACACGTGTAGGCTCATCGCCACTATCGCGCAAATAAGCTACTATGTTACCGTTTTTGCGTAGCGCCAGTGCAGGTTGAATGGGCCCACGGCCTACCAATGGCAAACTGGGTCGCCAAGAGCTACCAAAATCGTCGGAGATAGCCATCAACGAAAAGTTGAAACCATCAGAATACAGGGGCAAGATAATACGCCCATTTTTCATTTGTAAAGGCTTGATGCGAGTCATCCAGCCGATGCTGCGTTTGGGTGCGTTTTTGGCGGCTTCGATGATCATGTCGTCGTATTTGGGCGCGTAGCCAGCCCAACCTGCGGCATAATCGGGTAGTTTTTTGAATTTTTCGGCTACTTCTTTGGCAAAACGGTCGTCGGGTTTGAGTAAAATATTGTCTTGCCAATTCCAAATCGGTGGGCCATTGTGGGTGTAATCTGTCGAAGTTCTGAAACGAAGAATAGACTGTTCCCATTGGTTGGCCTGTACGGCAATCCAGACCAAAAATAGTTTACCTTGCTGATTCAGAAATAACACAGGGTTGCAGTCGGGGAGGTGGGGCGTATCAGCCATCAAGAAGGGAATACTCCATGTTTTTTCTCCTTTTTTCAGACGCGCCCCATGATTTTTACGTCATCTTCGGTGCGTTCGCCGCTGCCATAAAACCAAGCTGCTAAAAAATCGCCGTTGGGTAATTGCACCAAACTACTGCCATGTACGTGCTTCTCTTGGTTAGGAAAAATAAGTGCAGCATGGACAATCGGCGATGATTGTGCAAAGGTAATTGGCAGAGAGAAAAAGTTAAAAAGAAGAAAAAATAGGATAGAAAAACAGGGTTTCATTACCTTGAGAGTTGTATGTAAAAGAATAATCTTGTTGCCATGAAAAGATCTAAAAGCCATTAATTAGCGCGTTATTAGACCCTTACAGGGCGACAAATAAGCAATATCATTTAGCTTTCTTGCGTCGCTCCATCACTTCACGCCAGGTAGTCAGAATAATGCCTTCCGATTGAATGTAGTTCTTCAATTCAGGATTCATCATCGAGAGCATGTCGGCATAGCGTGAGCCACCAGAAGCACTGATGTACTTGAAGGCATCGGTCACATCGCTGCTATGCACAATAAACATGGCCAATCCGGGTTGCATGGCCTTGAGGGTTTCGATGAATTTTTGTGCTTTGTATATGCCCCATTCTTCGGGTGTTGGGTTGGGTTTTTCGGGTTTCCAATCGCCACTGATGGTATGCAAATCGTCCAGAACAGGTAAGCCTGCTTTCCAAATTTGCTGCCCTACTGTGCCTGTCATTTTGGTAAGTGGTGGCTCGGGTAGTTTCATACCTTCTTGCCATTTTCCTTCAGCCTTTAACTTTTTAATGATAGGGTAATTTTGACATTCGATCAGTAACTTGTTGTTGCCGCCTGGAAACATAACAGGAATACCGTATTCTACGCCTACTTTGATGTATCTTTCAAGAAACGGCACATGCGCAAAGAGCGTACCCATATGCGAATCTAAGTGGGTAGGTTTTAGCCCCATACGCAATGCCTTTTCGACCTGTGCTCTGATTTCTTTTTCTACCTCGTCGGCAGTGCCATTTTTGACCACTTGGGCTACTTCGTGCCATAGATTACCTTCTTTGTCCACCAAACTTGGTACACTTTGAAAACCTGCCACAGGTCCCCATCGGTAATCTTTCCATTCGGAGGTAGGGTTAGATGTACGCCTGCATCTAAATTGGGGTTACTTCTATGAATGTAATTGACAAAGCTCGCCGACCACGAACAAGGAAACATAATACTACACGAAGTGGCTACGCCTTGTTCTACGGATTTTATCGTTCCTTGATTTGAAGAATACGACATACCGGGGTCGTCCACATGAAAAATAACGACCTTCGTACCTTTGGGCCAGCCAAGCTTTTCGGCGTAAGTTTCTTGGGCTTGACTTAGGGTAGCTAATCCCATCAAAAAGAGTAATGCAAATACTTTCCAGGTATTGATTGTCATTGAGTTTGATTGTTTTAATATGCTATGATAAAAAAATGACCTTTGTACTATTTCATATCTGTCAGCATCAATGTCGATAAACAAATTTATTTCTCTTTGCCCCACGATTTATTGGGCGTTGCACCCATCACAAAAGCTAATTTTCCACCAGCCATTACCTCTTTATGGTCTATCCAACTACGGTTGTGGGGCTTACCGTTGAGTGTGGCTGATTGAATGTAACGGTTTTCTGAGGAGTTATTTTGGGCGATGATGGTAAAAGACTTACCCTCTGCGAGCTTGATTTCCACTTCCTCAAAAAGCGGACTTCCGATGGCGTAGGTAGTGCTACCCGGTGCGACGGGATAAATGCCCATGCTACTCAGTAAATACCAAGACGAGAGCGAACCCATATCTTCATTGCCACATAAGCCACTTTAGGGCCTGTTTTATAAAAGCGTTGCATGATTTCGCGTACCCAATATTGTGTTTTCCAAGGGGTAGCGGCATAGTTGTACAAATAAGCTACATGATGCGAGGGCTGGTTACCGTGGACATATTGACCGATTGTTCCGACTACACCTACATATTTGGGCGGACTGATGGAGGCATCCATGCTGAAAAAGGTATCAAGTCGCTGGTTAAAAGTTTCATTGCCTCCAAGCAGATTGACAAGGCCTGCGGGGTCATGTTGTACCGACCAGAGATATTGCCACGCGTTGGACTCGGTATAATGCCTATTGGGGCGACGACCTACCAGCAATGGATCGAAATAGCGGTAATAATGGTGGCTACCCACTGAGTCTATGACTTGCTCATGGAGACCAAGGGCTTCGAGCCAAGTGCCGTTTTCTTTGCGTGGGCGCATAAAGGCAGTGGTACTATCAAAGACATTTTTGTAGTTTTGGGAACGTTGATAAAACAAGGTCGCATCTTCTCTTTTGCCCAATGCTTCGGCCAAACGAGCAATGCACCAGTCATCGTAGGCCAATTCCATCGTGTTAGGTACTGACTCCGTGGTCCTGTCGCAAGGGGCATAACCTAAGCGTATGTAATCAGACAAGCCTGCACGCCCCGCCGATGCAGGGATATGAGCTGGGGGCAATGCTAACGCTTTGCGCCGCATAGCGGCATAGAGGGCATTGATGTCCCAATCGCGGTATCCTTTAAAATACGCATCTACAATGATAGGGATGAGGTGATCGCCTACCATACTGGGCCGATAAGTATTGCGGAAATGTTGAGCAGGTAGCCAGCCAAATTCTGTGGTTTTGGCAGCAATAGATTTGATAAAATCATTGACATGCTCAGGAGCAATGAGTGTCAGCAAGGGGTGCTGTGTGCGGTAGGTGTCCCAACATGAAAACGAAGGATAAAAGTCGTAATTGGAGGCAGTATGTATCTTTTTATCCATGCCCATGTATTGCCCATCCACATCTTGCCCTATGTATTGCGAGAGCAAACTGCGGTAAAGGGCAGTATAAAAAATCTGCTTTTGATTGTCATCTTTTCCTTGGATGGCCACTCGTTTTAATTCCTCATTCCATGTTTGATAGGCATCATTTTTTACTTTATCAAAATCCCAATGGGCGACCTCTGCCTGTAAATTCTTTTTTGCTCCTTCAATACTGACATGCGAAATCGCTACTTTGACCAAAACTTGGTCATTTTGACGGGTTTTGAAACCTACAAACATCCCGATATTTCGCCCCTTTTCTTCGTTTTTGTAAGGCCAAAATCCAGAAGCAGACTCAGGCGTATTATAGTCGCTATCCCAGGTACCATAATATTCAATTGGACGACTGAACTTGGCTACGAAGTAAACCATCGTCCCGTTGGCATCTTTAAAACCTTCGAGGGTAGAGTCATTGGTCATCTTCACCAACGATTCGCCGCTGTTGTCATCATCACCTATTTCATGGGCAATGTCCAACAAGATAGTGGCTTTGCGTGCTTCAGGGAAAGTATAGCGGTGCATGCCTACCCGCTTAGTAGCGGTAAGCTCAGCTTTGATAGCGTAGTCTTTGAGCAGTACGGTATAATATCCTGGCACGGCGGTTTCTGTTTTTTTGTCATAACGCGAGCGATAGCCCGCATCAGGATTTTCTTTGCTACCTGCCGATATTTGGATTTTGTCGCCTGTGGTGGGCATTACCAAAATATCGCCTCCAGTGGTCATGCCTACGCCGCTAAAGTGTGTATGACTAAAACCTATAATTGAACTATCGGCATATGTATAGCCTGCGGCGTAAGTCCAGCCTTTAGTGTCGTGGTCGGGGCTGAGTTGTACCATGCCATATGGAAGAGTAGCTCCTGGAAATGTATGGCCAAAGAAATCGGTACCAATAAACGGGTCAACGTAATCGGCGGGGGCTTTTCTTTCGGAGCAAGAAAGAAGAGAAAAGGAGATAATGCTGATGAAAAGAATGCTAAAAGGTAGTTGATTTATGGCTCTTGACATTCGGTAAGGATTTATAAATTAATGCTTTAGCCATTTTAATGGCGTTGTGAAGTTTGCCAAACTTAGGCCATCGTTGATACTTCCACTTCCTTAAAAAGGAGGTCGATGAGTTTTTGATACTGCGAAAAATCTGGGATAATCAACTGCGCTCCTGCTTTCACAAGACGAGGGCGTTTGTCGAAATTATGACCATGGCGCTGCACTTCGTTGCTCGTAATTCCCACAGAGATTCCTCCAAAACGCCGACCTTCACGGATTTCGTCGGGGCCATCGCCAAAAACCACCAATTCGTTGCCGTTCAGGTTGTTGTCGCGGATGATGCGCTCGATAATCATCTTTTTAGAAAATTGGGTGTATTCACGTAGGGCACCATAAATGCCCCCATCAAACAAATCGGCGTAGCCAAGCAATGTAGCTTCATTCCGAACGTCGTCCACATCTGTACCACTGGCGAGGTACATCACCACACCACGTTCTTTGAGTTCCTTCAAAAAAGCCACTGCACCCACCATCGTATAGTCTTGCCAAGTCAATTCGCCTGCTTGGAGTTTGGCCAGCCGTTTATTGACCAGTTCCATGAGGGCATCATTGTAGATTTGCTTGTATTGAAACTTATCTAAGATTTGATTTTCAGGTACATAACCTGCTTCTCGCACCATATCGACCAACCCTTCCATTTGGTAAATGGTCTGGATTCCCGTGGTTTTGTGGATAAAGTCTTGTACTTGTTGTTGTGTTTTTTTGAAGCCTCCCAAATCAATGGTGTCGTAATGAGCCCCTAAAATAGCTCTCATCATTACTGGCTCCATGATTTCCTCCCAGCCGTGGCGTAGGGTGCTGATGGTGCCATCGTGGTCAAAAACAGCATATTGTATATGTCCCAATTGCTCCAGTACCGAAGCATCGCAAAGTTCTGTTTCGGACTGGGGCAAATACACCGCTTTCCGTGGATTTTCTGCCAAATCGGCTTGGTAAATGTAGTTGGGGGCTTGACTGATAGCTAAGATTTCTGCACCATTGGCTGTTCCTGTGGTAAAGAGTTTTTGTACTGTCACGGCTGCGGCGAAATTGGCAAACTGGGCAGCATCTTTGGGAGAGATACCCGCTGCCAAACAGAGGGTAATGGCACTCAAAACGGTGTCGCCTGCACCTACAGTATCGAGTTGGGTAGTGAGTTGTAAGCCTGGAAATTCATGGTGACCTAAGTTATCGAAAGCCGTAATACCGCGTGCACCGCAGGTAACAAAAACAGGCTTTTGAGATTGGTTATACAAAGCCTGCCCATATTGTAAAACATCGGCGCGTGGAAGCATGGTACGAGGTTCTACCTGAACACCGTTGAGATAAGCTGCTTCTATATCGTTTACTTTGCGACAAATGCTCGAAAACCGATTGTTGAAATGTCGCGAATCTACCAAAATTACTTTGTCGTTGTATTGCTCAAAAAGTGCATTGGCCTTTTCTATAAATATTTCATTGGTAATACTCCCAACAACTTGCTGGTTGAAAATAAGGGCATCACAACTTTCCAATGCAGCTTTTAAACTATTCAAAATGAGGGCATCTGTTTCCAAAGAACGTTGGTTATAAACCCCAAAGTCTATGCGTGGCTCTTCTACTCCTTCTACATAACGTTTGAGGTAGGTGTAGGTCTGAAAGTGTTCTTGCTGAATAAAAAGGGCATCCGTATCCGCGCCCAATTGTTGAAGCTGTGTGGTTAGCTCACGGCCATGAATATCGTCGCCCACCACACCAATCACCTTGATTTGAGCAGGTAAAAGTGCCGACAGGTTGGCTACGACATTGGCCGCACCACCAGGAGAATAGTAGTGCTTTTCAACGGCCTCGGCCTGCAAACCTGTTTCGATAGATACTTCTGATTGGCGGTATCCATGATCCAGTAAGCATCGAGGCAAAAATCGCCATAAACCGCTATTTTAACGGTCTTTATTTTTTTCAAGAATAGCACTGATTTGAAGGGTGTCCATAAACTACAAACGGAGTATTTATTGTAAAAGTAAATACTCCGTTTGTTCTATGCAGGGCTATTGTGAGGGGCGATAAAATTCGATAGCCTTTATTTGTGGTGTTGTTGAAAACCGACTGAACTTAGGCTTTCTTTCAAATCAAAATTGTTTAGGTTTTATTGCTTTTGCTGCCAGTTCTGCTATTTCAGTGATTCTTTTTTGCCTTGTTTCTGGTCGCTTGGCAAGGATGACCCATTGTAGCATGGCTTTTCTAACAGACTTGCTCAAACTCATAAAAAAATCCATGGCATTTGCTTTGGTTATTAATGCCTTTCCTAAATCTTCAGGGATTATTAATGCTTCTACGCTATCTAATATTTCCCAAGCACCGTTTTGTTTGGCAATTTCTACACATGCTAATCCTGCTTGAGCCATAAGGCCAGCCTCTATCAGATTTTGAACCTTTTGTTTATTGATTTTTGACCAAGTACTCTTAGGCTTTCTTTTGCTAAAAAACTGAATTGACCGCTCTGCATCTAAAGTTTTTTACACTATCTATCCAGCCAAAACACAGGGCTTCATCGACCGCGTCACTCCAAGTTATAGTGGGTTTGCCTACCTTTTTTTTATAGAAAATAACCCAAACAGCTTCCTTTTGAAGATGGTTTTTTGCTAACCAATCTCTCCAATGCTGTTTGGTTGGTGGGTAAAAGGTATCTATTTCGCTTAGAGACATTTTTAAAGCAGGATTTACGTAAAATACGGGTTTTCAACTAAACCTTTGTAATGGTGGTTTGAAACCTTTACAAGGGTGTATGCGAACGAATTAGCCATTTGATTGCGCAAGTCCTATTAATATTTAACTTAATAAAAATCTTTGATTTGCACGAGTCAGCTAAACGCTAAACTCGCGTATTAGCAATCATTTTATTCAGCCGCAGTGAGATCTTTGTACATTATGTACGTATCTACAAGTCCAAATGTTTGGTGTCTAAATGCTTTGGGGGTTTTGCCGATAATATCGAAACCGAATTGCTGCCATAACTTAACGGCATTTTTATTTGTGCTAACTACCATGTTGAACTGTATTCCTGAATAACCAGTTTTCTTGGCGAAATCGATAGAGTGTTGACAAAGCAGTTTCCCTATGCCATGTCCGTGATGTTTTGGGCTGACCATATATCCACAATTGGCAATGTGGTTGCCTAAGTCAATTTGGTTTGGCTTAATAATGTATGTTCCTACTATTTCGCCATTGTCAACTGCAACAAATGTGTTCATCTCATCCGCAAACCAATATTTATGCAAGTTGTTTTTGGGTGTATTTGGGTCAAAAACATAAGTGTCGCCTGTCGAAATTACACTTTTGAAAATGTCCCAAACTTTGTCAAAGTCGGCCTGTTTGTCTGCTTGTCTTATTTCCATTTAAAAATTCAATGGTTGTGTTGGTTACATTGTGTTGGCTTTTTCTAAATAATTTGGTGAAGCTACTACATCCAAGGTGGCACACCAGCCCGACTGATTCAAGACCCGTGTTAGTGATTAGGGCTTTTTATTTTTTCTGTTCGTCCTCAAAATTGTCGTAATAGGTAAAGTCTTTGGTGATTTTTCCGTTCTCTATTGTGAAAATTGTACAAATAGGTAACTCAAATTTGCTTCCATCTGGTGCTGTTCCTGTTGATATAAACTCTACAATTATGTGTTTGTCACCAGAAGGGTAAATTTGTATAATCGTGTCTTTAACGTCGGGAAACATCTCACTTAGTCCTCTATATTTTTCAATGGTCTGTTGTCTTGTTTGTTTTACAATACCTTGTCCAAGCGAAGGGTCTTTGAAATCTGAAACTTCTACATACATTTCAGCCATTTTCTCCCAGTCGTGTTTGTTGAAATACTCGTAATATTGCCTTATAATATTTTCGTTTTCAGAGGGTGTCCTATTGCTTGATGTTTGATTATTGCAAGCAATCATGGCAATAGTCGCAGTTAATAGCGTCATTAATTTTTTCATGCTAAGGCTATTTTAAAATTCATATTTTCTTTTTTAGTTGTTTTTACCAATACTTTGTTAGCGGTTTGTTGTTGTTCTGCTCAACCTAAATTCAAAGATAGACAGTTTCAAGATTATCAGTATTTCGGTAACAAAATATAAATATCCATATAGGGTTATTGTGTTCAAATTTTCGAGGAGGTGATAAACTGTGAATATGCAGTAACTGATATTAAATAATGCGATAATAGTTAAATAGGATTTCCAATGTGCTAGCTTAGTAAGGTAAATTGTAGTTGAGTATATTGAACAAACAATTGCTATGGAGATGAAGATACTCACTATACTTTTTGGCACACCAAATAATTCTTCGAAAGAGTAAGGAATAAGTAAAGAAAGAGCCGAAACAATCGCCCCAATTGCATCAATAAGAAATATTTTTCGTCCTTTCAAAATAAAGTATTCTTGTTGAAGGTAGTCCTAAGGATATAATGATAAGTTACAAATAGTATTCTCTGTTCACTTGATAAGTGCATCATTACTTATTTACAGCTACCAAATTTTTTAATATTAAACGATACTGCAAAAGTAGATTGGCGGGATACAATAACTGGTTTTCTTAAGAAATATACTTGCTATTATGGCTTCATTGTTCGCTTTTCGGTTTCATTACCAATGTCTGCCTGTTAATCATCTGTTTTTCGTTTCTGTGTCTTTTGTATAAAATTGTAAATAGTATTGCAGTTAAAATTGTCAAACCTCTAAAAATGTTAGCTTTTGTGTTACCCAAAGCTGAATTATCCACGGCAAATAAATGCCAAGAAAGGTTCATTAAAGCATGAGTGAAAATGGGTATCCATAAATTGTAATTGTACTCAACAAACAACCAAGCAAAAAATACAGCACCTGAAAAAGTGACCAAAAAGATGCCAATTAACTCATTTAGGTTATTGCTCTGATATAGATGCCCCGAAGCAAAAATTAGTGCACAAAAATATATGAAGGTATAAACCCTAAGCGAGTATTTCTGAAAATTTGTCCAAATAAAAATCCTCTGAAATAGAGTTCCTCCATAAAGCCTGCCACCATAGTGCCTGCCATTAAATTCTCAATGTCAATTTGTTGATTAAACTTGAAAAACAACAAACCTCCGATAAACATAGGAATCGCGAATAATAAACTTATCCATAATCCCGTCCAAATATGCTTCGAAATTCCGAGGCTTTTAAAAACTTCCGTTTTTTTGTCAATGAAGTATGTACCTGCAAAAATTGGAATTCCAATAATGAAATAGGTAGCAATATAGCTGGTCAAGCCATGATGAGTTATTTTGTCAAGCTCAACTTTAATAAGTTTAAACTTTGTAAAAAGAAGATAATATGCAACAAAACTTAAGACTACAATAATTATAACTCTGATCATTCGCTGTGAATTCATCCTTTGTTTGCATTTGTATCAGGTTGCGTTTTAATAAAATGGTATATACACCCCCACACTGTTGGAACAAGAGGACGGAGAGAAGCATAATTATCTTGTTCCAACAGTGTAGATATACGAATGTGTCTTGTTCAATGCTATTTATAATCCCATTTTAGATACATATTCGGGAAGCATCTTATTCCATAGTGGCCAGTCGTGGCTTTCCCAACCCTTGATGTCTAACCAATGATTGATACCCCTGTCTTTCAGAATTTGCGACATACGTATGTTGTCGTTCAGGCAAATATCCCATTCTGATGTTCCCAAGACAATCTTCATATGGTTATATTTCCAGCCCTCTTCATTTTGCATGAAGTCCACAGGATTATTGAAATAAACAGTATCGTCGCTATAGCCCTCCAAAAAGCTCCGGATGTCAAAAGCTCCACTCATACTGAACAAATAGGCTACTTTATCTGGGTGTTTGAAAGCAAAATTGAGCGCGTGATAACCGCCAAAACTACAGCCTGCTACGCCGATTTTATCCACATTTGACTCATACCTTATGGCGGGAACGAGTTCATCATTGATGAATCGGTCGTAAACCCCATGATTATGTACCCGCATAGACGGATGCAGATGCTTGGCGTACCAACTATCTCGGTCAATACTCCCCACTGAATAGAGTTTAATTTTCCCTGTTTCGACAAACCACCGTACCGACTCAGTAAGGCCCATATCACGGTTTTGGTGAAAGGAGCCCATTGAAGTTGGAAACAACAAAATAGGATAACCCCAATGCCCTAAAGTGAGCATTTCAATATCTCGACCCAAGGTGGGCGAATACCATTTTTGATAAGATTCTTTCAATGTTTATGAAGTGTTAGTGATAAATAGAACGGACGAAATATAGAAAAACTCCTTATAATAATAGCAGTAAAGCATAGATTTAATTGATTTAAAATAGATTTTATTGGTTTTTCACCGTTTAAATAGACACAACTGGCTCTCAAAACTTATTTCAAATCCACAAACTACCTATATATTTGCCGAACCAAAAATTATACAAAAATGTATCGTTAATATGACGCGACTAAGTGTAAATATCAACAAAATAGCCACACTCCGTAATTCGCGAGGTGGGGATAATCCCAATGTAATAAAAACAGCATTAGACTGTGAAAACTTTGGTGCCCAAGGAATTACGGTGCATCCTCGCCCCGATGAACGCCATATTCGCTACCAAGATGTATTAGATTTGAAAGAAGTGGTTAGTACAGAGTTTAACATAGAAGGAAATCCAACCGAACCTAAATTTGTAGCATTGGTACTCAAAACACAGCCCGCACAAGTAACGCTTGTTCCTGATGCTTTGGGGGCAATCACCTCCAATGCTGGTTGGGACACCATCTCACATCGCGCTCGATTGACAGATTTAGTACAGACTTTCAAATCTGCTGGAATTCGGGTTTCGGTCTTTGTGGATGCCGACGAAAAAATGGTAGAAGGTGCCAAAATCTGTGGTGCTGATCGGATTGAACTTTATACCGAACCATACGCTGAACATTATTTTGAGAATAGAGAAAAAGCCATTGCTCCTTTTGTGAAAGCAGCGCAAGTAGCTTACGACTTAGGTCTGGGTATTAATGCAGGTCATGACTTGAGCTTGGACAATCTGAGGTTTCTCAAACACCAAATTCCCCATCTCGACGAAGTGTCTATTGGCCATGCACTTATATGCGATGCCTTGTATTTTGGGCTCGAAAATACGATTCAAATGTACTTGAGAGAATTAAATCTTGATTAATCAGATGACTATCTCCAATTTCTAATTCATCCTCTTTTTATTCCTATCTTATGTCAAAAAAAATTATATTCACGACTGCTGCGCCATCACCCATTGGCCCTTATTCTCAGGCTGTGATGGTCGGCGACTTACTTTTTGTATCAGGCCAAATTCCCATTGATCCCGCCAATGGCGATTTGGTAACAGGAGATATTGAACACGAAACACGCCAAGTGATGCTCAATATCGGCTCTATTTTAAAAGAAGCCGGGCTCAATTATCACAGCATTATCAAAAGTAGTATTTTCTTGAAAAACATGAGCGACTTTGCCAAAGTCAATGAAGTGTATGGGCATTTCTTTACGGGGCATTACCCCGCGCGCGAAACAGTAGAGGTATCGCGACTGCCTAAAGATGTAAACGTAGAAATTTCGGTAATAGCTGCTAAAGACTAAATAAAAAGGCAAGAAGGCAGCGAGTTGAGTCTTCTTGCCTTCTTGCCTTGC
Source organism: Spirosomataceae bacterium (assembly GCA_041392315.1). GTDB lineage: Bacteria > Bacteroidota > Bacteroidia > Cytophagales > Spirosomataceae > Runella. Next base: position 48,015 of record JAWKMH010000019.1, read on the forward strand.
TATCTATCAATTCAAAAATTCATAAATACCAGCTACTCCTTGGCCACCTCCTACGCAGGCCGTAACCATCCCATATTTCTGATTTTGGCGACGCATCTCATTGAACAACTGTACTGAAAGCCGTGCGCCAGTAGAACCAAGGGCGTGACCCAGCGCAATAGCCCCCCCGTTAGGGTTGAGTTTTGAAGGGTCAATATCCAATTCCCTTACAACCGCCAATGCCTGTGCAGCAAACGCTTCGTTAAGTTCTATTTGGTCAATTTGATTTAATTGTAAACCTGCTTGCTTGAGGGCAATCGGTACAGCAGCCACTGGGCCAATGCCCATGATACGTGGTTCTACCCCCGCCGTAGCATATGACATCATGCGGGCAACAGGCTTTAAACCCAGTTCATTGACCATTCTCTCTGACATCACCACCACAAAAGCAGCACCATCGGAGGTCTGTGAAGAATTGCCTGCCGTAACACTTCCCCCCGCAGCAAAAACAGGCCTTAGCCGATTCAGGGCTTCGATGGTAGTATCGGCACGTGGCCCCTCATCTTTGCTAACTATATATTCTTTGGTTTTCTTTTTTCCTGCGTTGGCATCAAAGTAAGTTTCTTTAACAGTAATAGGAACAATTTCTTTGTCAAATTTTCCCTCTTTTTGGGCAGTCAGTGCCTTTTGGTGCGAGGCCAGTGCAAACGCATCTTGATCTTCACGGCTGATTTTGAATTGATTGGCTACTTGCTCAGCAGTGAGACCCATTCCGATATAATAATCGGCATGGTCTTTGGCAATTTCGTAGTTCAGCGCCATTTTCCAACCCGTAGTGGGTACCAAAGACATGGATTCTACCCCTCCTGCAATAATACAATCTGCAATCCCTGCATGGATTTTGGCCGCAGCGATAGCAATAGCCTCTACCCCTGAGCCACAATAACGATTGATGGTAAATCCAGGAACAGTTTTGGGAAGCGACAAAAGCGCGATGTAACGCGCAATTTGCATTCCTTGCTCAGCTTCTGGCACGGCATTGCCTACGATAAGATCGTCCACGCGGGCAGGATCTAATTGTGGTAAATCTGCCATCAAATGTTTGATTACTTCGGCTCCAAGGTCGTCGGGGCGCGTAAAACGAAAAGCTCCTTTTGGGGCTTTGCCTACCGCCGTTCGGTAGCCTGCTACAATGTATGCATTCATGTTGTAAGGTTTTTTTCTATGTCAGCTTAAGCTGACTTATTTTTTTAGTTCTATTACAAAACAAACAAAATTTTCGCAAAAAATACTCTGCAAGCATAACATTTATTTTCAAACCTGTAAGGTTTTTGAACCTTTGCAGATTTAATTATAGACAAAAACTATATGATTATAGAAACAATCAATTTGATTTATCTATAGTCTTCTATTAATTTTGAAACCAATCATAAGCAAAGATTACTTAAATTTAACTTTCCAAATAACCTAAAAACAACATAAAATGGAAAATCATCCATCAAATACTAATGGAGAAGCTAAGTGCCCATTCCATCATGGAGCAAATGCACCAGTGAAGCAAACCGCAAGGCGGTGGTACTAGAAACCAAGATTGGTGGCCCAATCAGCGAATTTAAGACTCAATATTTTGCGTCAGCACTCTTCGTGTTAATCCAATGGATAAAGTTTTGACTATGCAGCGGAATTTAAATCGCTTGATTTGGCTGCATTGAAAAAAGACATTTACGATTTAATGACTACTTCACAAGATTGGTGGCCAGCTGATTACGGCCATTATGGTCCATTTTTATTCGTATGGCGTGGCATAGTGCAGATACATACCGAATTGCTGATGGTCGTGGAGGTGCAGGAGCAGGTACTCAGCGTTTTGCCCCATTAAATAGCTGGCCAGACAATGGCAACTAGACAAAGCGTTTATTGCTTTGGCCTATCAAGCAAAAATGGTAAAAGAAGGAAATCTCCTGGGCAGACTTAATGGTTTTGGCGGGAAATTGTGCTTTAGAGTCCATGGGTTTCAAAACATTCGGCTTCGGGGTGGGCGTGTAGATGTATGGGAACCTCAAGAAGATGTTATTGGGGTTCAGGGAAGGCAAATGGTTGGAAGATAAAGGTATTCTGGTGATCGTGAGTTGGAAAACCCCCTTGCGGCTGTACAGATGGGACTTATTTATGTTAATCCTGAAGGGCCTAATGGCAACCCGATCCTTTGGCCTGTACCAGATATTCATGACACCTTTGGTCGTATGGCCATGAACGACGAAGGAAACCGTGGCGTTGATTGCGGGTGGACACACCTTTGGTAAAGCTCATGGAGCAGCAGATCCCAGCCAATATGTGGGGGTAGAACCCGCAGCGCAAGGTATTGAAGCACAGAGTATGGGATGGATCAATACTTTTGGTACAGGAAATGCAGGCTCCACTATTACAGTGGTTTAGAAGGCGCATGGACAACCACACCTACCAAATGGAGCAACAATTATTTTTGGAATTTATTTGGCTACGAATGGGAATTAACCAAAAGCCCAGCAGGTGCGCACCAATGGATACCCAAGCAATATGGGAGCAGACACAGTACCTGATGCCCATGACCCCGCGAAACGCCATGCACCTATTATGTTTACCACTGACTTGGCTTTGAGAATGGATCCCATCTATGAGCCTATCTCACGTCGCTTCTTTGAGAATCCAGATGAATTTGCAGATGCTTTCGCCCGTGCGTGGACAAACTGACCCACCGCGACATGGGGCCAGTAGTCCATATCTTAGGCCAGAAGTACCTACAGAAGAGCTAATCTGGCAGACCCTACTCAACCATAACTCATGTGCTGATTGATGAAAATGATATTGTTGAACTGAAGAAAAATATATACTGGCTTCGGGCTTATCTGTTTTACAGATTGGTATCAACAGCTTGGGCTTCAACCGCGCTACTTTCCGTGGGTCTGATAAAGCGTGGTGGGCGAATGGAGGACGGATTCGTTTGGCACCACAAAAAGGAATTTGGGAAGTCAATAACCCAGCTCAGCTGTCAAGAGTTCTTCAAATCCTCGGTAGTATTTAAAGAAGAATTTAATGCGATTCAAACCAATGGTAAACAAGTTTCAATCGCTGATTTGATTGTGTTGGGAGGTTGTGCAGCTGTTGAAAAAGCAGCTAAAAATGCTGGATATGATATCGCTGTTCCATTTACGCCGGACGTACAGACGCTTCCTGGAGCAAACAGACGGCAGAATCTTTTGCCGTACTGGAGCCAATCGCTGATGGATTCCGTAACTACAAAAAAGGGACGTTATACTATTTCAGCAGAAGAAATGCTGGTGGACAAAGCGCAATTGATGACCCTAACAGCCCCGAAATGACGGTACTGTGGGTGGTATGCAGTGTGCTGAATACCAACTTCGAACAAACTCAATATGGCGTTTTTACCAGCGCAAAAGAAATCGACAAACGGCTTCTTTGTCAATCTACTCGATTCAAATGCTACTTGGAGAGCTACTTCACGACTACCAAGATGTGTTTGAGGGACGTGATCGAAAAACAGGCGAGTTGAAATGGTTGGCACGCGCGTAGATTTGATTTTGGATCAAACTCCGAGCTTCGCTATTGCAGAGGTGTATGGCTGCCAAGATAGTCAAGATAAATTTGTCAAAGACTTTGTAGCCGCTTGAGTCAAGGTAATGAATCTCGACCGCTTTAGTTGGCTTAATTTTCATTGAAGCTATATTTATGAATAAAGAGGTTGCTCGCAAATCCCTTTAATCATTTTAAATGCTCTCTTTTTATTTTACGCCTTCACTACCCAACCAAAGGATCTTCGATTTTGCCAGTGCGAATATCGTTCAAGAAATCTTTGGCACGCGAAGTGAAAGAATCGGGCGTGATAGGCGAAGTTGGTAGTCTGTGCCTTCGTAGCCAATCACTCCAAGGCGAAACCACCACAGCCGTACCTGCCCCAAAGGCCGATTCAAGCCGCCCTTCTTTGAGTGCATCTACTTGTTCTTTGACTGCTACTTTACGCTCTTCTCTTCTACATGCCCCAATGCTTGGCAATATCTACTGATACTTTCGTGTTACGCCATCCAAAATAGTGTCAGGAAGTAGCGGGCGTGATGAGTTTTCCATCCATGACAAACATCACGTTCATTGTTCCTGATTCTTACAAAAGCGTGGTCGCGAGCATCGGTCCAGATGATTTGATCGTAGCCCTGTTGCTGGGCCAGTTTAGCGGGATATAATGAGCCGCCATAGTTGCCCGCACATAGCCGCACCTACGCCACCAGCTGCTGCACCGAATGTAATGCTGCTCACTTTTACGCGTGGAGAGTTGGCATAATACTTTCCTACTGGACCCGAAAATATAATAAACTTGTGATATCAGAAGGGCGTACACCGATGTAGGCATCGGTCGAAAACATCGGACGCACCACTACAGCGAAGCATCAGGTTGAGTCCGGAATCCAAGCAGCATCCATGCAGAGCAATTCACTCAAGCCCCCCATGAAAATCTATCGGGAATTTTAGACATACATCCTGACAGCCGACTTATTGAAACGCTTCCAATTGTCTAACGGACGAAACATGAGCGGCTCTCCAGCTTCATTTTTGTAAGCTTTCATGCCTTCAAAAATCGCTTGGCCATAATGCAGTGTGGCTGTGGCGGGACTAAGACTGAGATTGCTATATGGTACAATCTGAAGGTTGGTCCATTCGCCATTGATATAATCGGCGACAAACATATGGTCGGAATAATGGCGACCAAATACCAAATTGTCGAAATCTACTTCATGGATGCGCGAAGCTGCTACGCGCTGGATTTCCATGTCTAAAGTGTCCGTTGTCATTGTGTTGGTGGTTTGCTTTCTATCGTGCGACTAAAATTAGTTGTCAATGCAAATATTTTTCTTTTTTTCGATAAATCCTATCCTTGATTGGCTATGATTTTTTCTTGATTGCAGTAATAAATTTCTTGATTGGTGAAACGAATAGGTTTAATTGGTTGATTTTAAAATGCTTACAAAATATTTACTATAGAATTCAATGGATATGTTAAGCGTAATGGCTTCATTTTCAAGTCTATAAATTTTTAAATTTATAGACTTTTCTTTCTCCCTTCCCATTTTATTTCCTCTATGTTCAATTCTTGTGCCATTTTTCGGGAAAGAACAAACAAATAATCAGAAAGACGATTTAAGTAGCGTATTACATTAGTTTCTACGGCTTCAACCTCATTTAATGAAATCACCAACCGTTCGGCGCGGCGGCATACCGTGCGGGCTATGTGGGCAAATGAAACAGAGGGATGTCCTCCTGGCAAAATAAAAGAACGCATGACTGGCAACTGCACTGACATATCGTCCATGGCCTGTTCTAATGCCGTAATGTCTTCTTCTTCTAAATCAGGAATAAAGTGTTTTTTGTTGTCGGGTTCAGAGGCTAAAAGAGAACCGATGGTGAACAAGCGATCTTGAATATATTTCAGGAAATCACGTCGTACTTCATTGACAGGCTGATCGCGCAAGAGGCCGACATAGGCATTGAGTTCATCTACCGTTCCGTATGTATTTATGCGCAGGTCGGCTTTGCTGACCCGTGTACCACCAACGAGCGAAGTGGTGCCTCGGTCGCCTGTCTTAGTGTATATTTTCATGGATTGAATTAAGTTTCAGACTTAACAAGATTTTCACTAAAACGGTTTGAGGAAAGACCTGAACTATTCAAAAATTAAAATTAACTGCTGTCAGATGGTTGAATAAGTACCAAAACAAAAATACATGGCATTATTCGATCCCGTCGGGGTCGCGTATTTGTAGCGAATTGTTGACCTCTATTAACATCTGACCCCGACGAGATCAAACCGAAATAATATAAACTAAATTAGCTCAACTACTTACTCCTTTACAAACCGAGCTACTTGCTTTTTGTCTCCTTCACAAACACACAAAAGGTAGCTACCAGCGCTGAATTGCCTGATGGCTAACCGCTGCGATATATTCTGTTGGTTTTTTTGGGGCAACCAATGTTGTACTGTTTTGCCTGTTAAATCGGTCATTTCTATTTTTACCTCACCTCTATAATCACTATTCCAAGCGATTTCCAGCCAATCTTGGATAGGGTTGGGTGATAATATCAAACCTGTTTTGGGTATGGCTGGTTCTATGGCTGTGATGGTTTGTATCTCCCACGGCATCAGGCCAGCGGTGGGGGCAGCCAATTTGACAGAGGTGAGTACATGAAACTGCCCAGGCTGAAAGGCATACTGCTTGTCGGAAGAGGTAACATTGATTTCTTTGCCCGAAAAATAATCAAACCAGCGGCCTTGGGGCAAGGCCACTACTTGGTCATTTAAGCCTATATGCGCCGCTATATGTACGCGCATAGAGGAGTGATTGAGCGTAAGGCGGCGAATCTCCCCACCAGCTTCCAAAGAAAAATCGGTGGTACTAAAGGCCGCTTGGGTGGTTTTTAGCTTAATAAGCTCGGCATATACACCATACAATTTACTACGATTTACGTCGCGCTGATATTCCCAACGAATGGGCTTGCGGCCTGTACGACCATTTTCGTTGATAGAAACATCATAGCCCAGTTCACCAAACTGCCAAATCATCTTGGGGCCAGGGGTAAGTAAGCCCAAAGCAGTCAATGCCTTGGCGCGTTCGAGGGCCGAAGGCAGTGATTTTACGTTATGATTGAAGCCCGAACCGCCATTGGTAAGTGCTTCATACAGGAGGCGTTCTTCGTCGTGGCTTTCCATGTAGCCGATGACGGCAGGTTTTTGAAAGCCAGCGTGATTTTTCCATGAAAGTCGGTGAAAATCACCTCCTCCATTTTTGAGGGCTTCTCTGAATGCTCCATTTTGATTGTCCCAAAACATCATGCCGTAGTTGGCGAGTTCGGCCTCTTCTTGGTCTTCGGCAAAATGTTCCAAAATCACGTAGGCCGTTGGGTCTGTTTTTCTGATTTGGTCATAAATTCGCTTCCAAATAGCTACCCTACTGGCATCATATCGGCCCCACTGGCCTACGTTAGTTCCCGAGTTTTGTTGGGTAAATCCTTTGGATAAATCAAAACGAAAACCATCAAAACGGTAGTTGGTGAGCCAAAAATCATTGACCCGCTGCACGTAATCTTTGGTGGCGGCAGCTTCGTGGTTGAAATCAAAGAAAACACTAAACGGATGAGTGGCCTGCTGGTTGAACATGGGACTATTTTTGGCAGGCTGCGTGCCATCCCAGTACATTTTTACATATGGAAACTCATAGTCGGCTTGATTTAAGACCATGTCTAAAATGACAGCGATACTGTTTTCGTGGCATTTATCAATGAAGGCTTTGAGGTCGTTGGAGGTACCGTAGGCTTTATCGGGTGCAGTATAGTAGATGGGGTTATAGCCCCAAGAATCGTTGCCCGAAAACTCCATGATGGGCATCAACTCAATGGCATTGATGCCGAGACGCTTGAGATAAGCTAGTGAATCCGAAACAGTTTTGTAGGCTTGCGTTCCTACAAAATCGCGCACCAGAGTTCATAAATGACCAAGTTGTCGGCATCGGGTCGTTGGAAGTTATTGACTTTCCAAGTATAGGGCGTTTGGGCCGTTTTGTAATACCGATGCGATGTTTCCTGAGCTTTGGCTGGAAAATCCAACAGGTTGGGATAGGTGGTGGGCGCAATAAATTTGTCGTTGTTTTTGTCGAGTATTTTTTCAGAATAGGGGTCGCCTATGGCAATGACACCATCCACCCAATACTGAAAAGCATATTCTTTTTGGGGAGTTAAATTTTTGATTTCGAGCCAATACGTTTGCCCATCGGGCGTGCGATTCATCAGTGAATTGGTATCGGTAACCCAGTCATTAAAATCGCCCACGGCATAGACAAACTTTTTTTCGGGTGCAAAAAGCACCAGAGTAGCGGCGGTGGTAGAGGTATAGTTAATCCCATTTTTAAGCCCTGCAGGCAAGGCAGCTACCCGAGGTGTAGGGCTGACCGTGAAACTAAACTCATCGGTTACTTCTTGGTTGTTGGCAGTAGCGGTTAGGCGTACCGTACGGCGAAGATTGGGCGTGCTGCCTGTCGAAATAGTAGCCGCTATGGCTGTATCAGTGGCGGTGGCTATGGTTGTTCCATCAAGGGTTAAAGTCATCTTGGCAGTAGAAGAGGATTTGGCACGAACAGGAATAGAGGTATTGCTTTCGATAAAGAAGTTTTTTTCGGTGGGGGTGTTAAATCTAACAAACAATTGATTGGGCGCATAGAAATCAAAGGTAAAATCTTCGGTTTGGGCTGTTCCAGCTGCATTTTTTACCAAACAGCCCATCCAGCGTAGGGTTTTTCCTGCCGAAATGGCGAGGTATTTACTGGGCGTTAGCTTGATAGACCACACATTTTCGCTTACACGGGTGAGCAGCCCTGGGGCAAATGGCTGGGAAAAGCTCGTTTGGCCAGTTGGGCTAAATTCTGCGGTTTTGTTGAGGGGGTCGCTGCCACCCCAAGCCCACAAATACAACCCCGAAGTTTGATTGAGCACCCCTGCTTTGCGGTTGTCTTTGGCCTGAGTGAGGTCAAAGGTGAGTGTAATCTCGCCCTCTACCGTCGGAAATTCAGGCGTTACTTTGAGGACTTGCCCAAACAGCAGCCCAGTGCAAAACAGACAAGCTAAAAGAATGTAATATTTTTTCATCTATAATTTGGCTTTAATATATTGATTAATAAATGTGTTGGCTGTGAGAACACAGCCAACGGCAGCATATTTTTTCGCAAGACCAAACGTTTGTCAAAATTGGGGTTGTTCTATTTCTAAAATCATGGCCGTCTTTGCAGGCACTGTTATGGTCTTCTCTGCTTGTAGCATCTTACCCGAAACAATGTCTTTGGCCCTAAATTTAGGAGTGATTATCTGGGCATATCTATCAAGGTCGAGTGTTACGTCTTCTTTGTTCTTACTGAGCAACACCATTATCTTCTGTTTGTCGGTGTATCTAAAATACACATATACGTCGTTGTGTTGAGGCGCGTAGTGCATCAATTTTCCATTGGTAATGGCCGCGCTTGTTTTTCGCCAGTTGAGTAATTGGGTCAAATAGGCTTTCGCTTCTTTTTGAAGGGCGGTCAATCCCACTTCGGTTTGAGCACTTTGGGTATCGTTTTTCCAACCACCCAAAAAGTCGCTTCTACGCTCACCGTCGCTGCCCGATTGTTCGTTGGTCATCAGGAGTTCGGTGCCATAAAAAAATTGGGGAATTCCCCTCATAGTAGCATACAGGGTCATAGCAAGTTTCCAATGAGCCAAGTCTTTTTTTAAACGTGAATAAATTCTATCCAAATCGTGGTTATCGGGAAAAATCAGTTGGTTTTCTGGGTGTGGGAATAGATAGTCTTCGGCAATGCCTTGATACACCTCTCTCCAGGTAGAATGGTAATGTTCTTGTTTGTTGAGGGCCGAAATGATGTTGTCGTTGAGGGCAAAGTCCATGAGGGTTGGCAAGAAGCTTTGATAGCCGTCAAAGTTCTTCTTGTCTTTTTGCCAATAGGCATTTTGAGCGGCTATGCGGGTCATTTCTTCGCCTACGATGTTGAAATTAGGATACTCTTCGAGTATTGTTTTGGACCAAACCGCTAAAAAGTCTTTGTCAGCGTAGGAATAGGTATCTTCTCTGAAACCCGAAAGCCCTGCATATTCTACCCACCAGATGGTATTTTGAATCAAAAATTTTGCTACTAATGGGTTGCGCTGATTCAGGTCGGCCATATGATGGTCAAACCAGCCGTCTGTGTATTCATTTTTATCAATTTCTGTGGCGTAGGGGTCGGTAAGGGTAGATTTGAGGAAGTTGCAGCGTGTATGCGTATCGGCATAATTGACCCAGTCTTTCATGGGTAAGTCTTTGATGAAGTAATATTCTGATCCGCAATGGTTCAGCACCACATCCCAAATGATGCCTATGCCACGTTTTTTGGCTTCCTGCACCATTTGTTTGAATTGCGCATTAGTGCCAAAACGGGGGTCAATTTTATAAAAATCGGTGGCTGCATAGCCATGATAAGAATATTGGGGCTCATCGTTCTCTAACAAAGGCGTGCACCATATTTGCGTAAAACCAAGCGATTTGATATAATCTAAGTGATTGATAATCCCTTGTATATCGCCACCGTGTCGTTTGTCAATATTGTTTCTATCCATGCTTTTTTCCAACAAGGCCGAGTTGATGTCGTTGGTGGTATCGCCGTTGGCAAATCTATCGGGTACTATCAAATAAATGGCATCTTTTTGAGAGAAACTTGGCCGTTCTGCACTCCCTTTTTCTCTTTCGAGTAGTGGAAAGTTTTTGGTTATCAGTATCTTATTGTTTTTACTAAAATTTAGTTGGATATTTCCCGGCTTTGCTGTGGGGTTGATTTGCAGGGTTACAAAAAGATAATTTTTATTTTCAACGGCTTCGGTCTTGACAAGCTGGACATTTGGGTAAGCAATGGAGGGTTGTAAGTCTGAAATATTGCTGCCATAAACAAGCAGTGTGATGGTGTTGTATTTCATGCCAACCCACCAATTTTGAGGTTCTATTCTCTGAATGTTTTGGGCAAAAAGGGCTGTACAACCCAAGAAAAGCACGATAAGGGTTTTTATGATTTTTTTCATTTTCAAAACGATTAGGGAAGAGATTTGATTTAAAAAAGCACCGACAACGAATCATCGGTGCTTTTATAGCGGTTAGGTTATACCCATTCCTAAAGGCTACTTTTTGGTCACGCTATAGGTCAATTTTTTAAGGTCCATCACGATGTCATATGTACCAGCAGCCACTTTGATATTGTCTCCACCGTCTTTAAGGACACCCGCGGTGCCACCATAGTTTTTACCCCAGTCGTTGTTTTTTCTAAACTTAATATCGCCCGCTTTGAGGGTAATCCCCTTCATTTCGAAGAGGCCACTATTTGAAAAATCGGGGGCGAAGGCCACGTCAGGGCCGCCCCAGCCGTTGGGGGTAGCATCGCCCACAATACCCCAGTTGAGTCCCCATGTATAAGCCTCTACGGTGTATTTATTTTTCTTGGTATCGAGGGTTATGAGGTACGTTCCTGCTTTGGTTTTGATGTTGTCGCCCCCTGCATCAAGGATACCATCTGCACCATTATCACCCAAGTTTACGCCCCAATCTTTCATTTTGGCGAAATTTCATTTCTCCTTCTTTGAGTTCGGCTACTGCCTTGAATGTATCGGTGTTGGGGTCAAAAGCCATTTTAATATCTGGGGCACTCCAACCACTTGGCGTAGCCGACCCGACGATTCCCCAAGAGAATTTATCAATGGTATATTTGAGGGTGTTTAAGTCCACCGTGATTCTATAATTGCCTTCTTTGACGGCGATGTTGTCGCCACCTTTGGCCAATGTACCGTTTGAGCCTCCATAATTGACATCCCACTTGTTGTTTTCGCGGAACTTGATTTCTCCGTCGGTGAGCGTAACATAAGCCACAAAAACATTGGCTTTATCGGTTTTGTAGAAAGGGAGGTCGGGAGTAGCACCCCAATTGTTGGCTGCTGAGCCTACCACGCCCAAATTGGTACTCAAATCGAGTTTGTCCAAGTAAGGGGTGGCTTTCATGCTCACAATGCCCGAACTAAACTTGGTAGCGGCCCCCAGCAGCGACTCTACCTTGATGTCCACATCGGCGGCTACGTCCGTAGGTAAACCCATGCCCAATAAGACGTTATTCAAATCAGCTGTTTTGAAGGTTTTTTTGAGTTCTGTGCCTGTGGCAAAACTCACGGCATTGCTAAAATTCCCTCCTTTTTTATCTATCAATACCGTGTAAGATGCTCCTGCGGGAAACCCATAATCGGGCTTGGCCCAAGCAATAGTCAGCGCGTCTTTGTCGGCATTGTCTTTGAGTAAAACTACATTTTGCGACGAGAGCGTTACGGAAGGGTTAGCGTTGCTATTGAGTACTGCCTTTATCTCGTCTTTTTCGCAGGCTGTAAATAGCATTCCTGCAAGACCCAATAGCAGTAGTTTATTGATTATATTTTTCATTCTTATATATGATTTAAAGTTGGTTTTGAATGGCACTCTTCATCATGCTATTAATAACCTGTGTTTTGCTTTAGGTTGGGATTAGCCACAATATCGGAGGCTGGAATCGGGAACAATTTAAAATTGTCTGAAACGGCACGCCCTGCGGGTACACCACCTTTGAAGGGCCACAAATATCCTCCTTCGGTAAAGCGACCAAATCGAATCAAATCGGTGCGGCGGTGGCACTCCCAGTAGAGCTCACGGCCACGCTCGGCCAAAATCAAGTCTAAGTTAAGGGTTGTTATATTGCCCGAAGTATTTTTGTAGGCCCGTTGGCGCAGCGCATTAACGTATTGCAATGCCAAGACATTATCGCCGCCTGTACCACCACGTACAACGGCCTCGGCATACATCAAATGTACATCGGCCAAGCGAAACATCGGGAAATCGTTGTCGGGAAAGTTGCCTTCAGGGTCAGAGCCCGCCTTTGCTTGCGGTGGTTACGTTGCGGTATTTGGTAATGGCATAGCCGTCTGTAAATGTGCCTATTTCTGCGATTTCGAGTTTTTGGCCGTCGGTATGAAACATAGCGCGGCTATCGGTTTTTCCTGTAACATCCGAAAACAACTTCACAAACGCACTGGTGGTACGCAAAACCGCCCCAGCCGCCATTGATACCAAAGGTTGCGGGGTTCATGTTGCCACCCACGGGTGCGTGTACCAAGAAAGTCATACCTCCCCAAGTTTTGGTGCGTGTGCCATCAAACAACACAGGAAAAATAATTTCTTTCGAGTTGTGGTTATCCGCCAAAAACAATGTGTTGTAGCTGCTATCGAGCGTAAAGCCTGCAGTCAATACTTTTTACATTGCTCAATACACTCTGTAAACTTAGGTTGCCCTGTATAAACTTGGGCATTGAGGTATAATTTGGCCAACAATGTCCAAGCAGCGGCTTTATCGGCGCGGCCATATTCATTGGTACGGGGGGCGAGTAAGTCCGTTTCAATGGCTTTAAGTTCACTTTCTACAAAATTGAAGAGTTCGATACGTGAGGCCTGCCTTGGCAAGATAGAGCCAATAGCATCGGTGTCGGTAACGAAAGGCACTGCGCCAAACATATCGAGGGCGTGCCAGTAGCTCAAGGCCCGCAAGAAGCGTGCTTCGGCCCGCATGGCCTTGATTTCTGGATTGCTGATGCCACGACTGCTTAATTTGGCATCGGTAGTTTCTGCGGATGAACTCGTTGCAGGCACTCAACTGATAATAGATACGGTTGTACATAGCCGTAATAAACTCGTTGCTCGATGTCCAGTCCATTTCGTGGTAATCGGGCAAACTGCCGTCGTTCCAGCCAATGACGGCCTCGTCGGTGGGCAGCTCTTGTGCCTTATAATATTGACGTAGATAGGTCGAGAAGCCTTCGTCAATGCCGCTGATGTCGGGCTTGCCCGCAGGCCCTTTGCTGGCCACTCACGGCCAAACCTGCATAGAGTTTAGCCAATATTTGCTTATAGTTGGCGGCATCGTTATAGACGGTGGCCGATGTAACCGAAACAAATGGTACTCGGTCGAGATCTTTTACACAGGACGTAACCAACAAAACGGCTACGACTGCACTCATTTTTGAAATTCGTTTCATTGTATCGTTTATTTTAAAAATCTAAATTTAAGTTGAAAGCAAAGACCCGTGGGCGAGGGTAGAGGTTGAAATCTATACCGCCTGCTATTTCGGGGTCGAGTCCTTTGTATTTGGTAAAAATGAAGGCGTTTTGGAGGTTGGCCCCAAGGCGCAAATTGGCCTTGTCGTGGAAGACTTTGCCGAAGTTATAGCCCACATTGATGTTGTCTATGCGGAAAAACGAGGCGTTTTGCACATAATAATCCGAGAAATACTGATTATTATTGAAATTGGTCGCCAAGACATCCGGTGCTACATTGGTCAAGTAAGCATTTGAACTGGCAAACCCGCGATATACGCCATTTTGCGAAGCAATGTTGTTGTAGTTGTAGTTGCCAATGCTCCCGCGCGATACCAAGCCAAAGTTCCAACTTTTGAAGCTCACTGCTGGGCTAAACCCAAAGAATAAATTAGCGGTCGGGTTTTTGTAGCGGTAGCGGTCGTCGGGAGTGATTTTACCATCACCGTTTTTGTCCACATATACGCCTTCCAAAGGCTGCCCTGCTTCGTTATAAACCTGCTGATACACAAAGTAAGCATTGGTAGGATAGCCTACGGTATGGATTTGTACGGTATTGCCTACGCCCCTGCAATGCCCCCTACCAAGATGCCTGGAAAAGTAGGATCGGCTACTTTGGTGAGGTTGGTGATTTTGTTCTCGTTATAGGTAAGATTAAAGTTCAAATCTAAGTTGAGGTTTTCTTTCCGAATCGGATTGAGGTTGATGCTCCACTCGATACCTTTATTTTCAATGTTACCCACGTTGGTCAAGATTTGATTGGTCAGGTTCGACCCTGCAGGTACAGGAATGACACTCAACAAATCTTTGGTTTTGCGGCTATACACATCAATAGCACCCGCTATTTTGCCATCTAAGAACGCATAATCAAGCCCTGCATTGAGGGTTTCAGTTTGCTCCCACTTGATATTGGCATCGTAGCCTTCAGGGCGAAGGGTTGGGATAAGGTATTGCCAAATTGATAGAATGCCGTGGCATCGCTCAAGGTATAACGCGCCAAATAGGGATAATCGCTACCCACATCTTGCTGACCCGTAATGCCATAGCCCAAGCGCAGTTTCAGGTCTGTCAAGCCCTTGACGTTCTTCAAAAACGACTCTTCTTTCAGCTTCCAAGCCAAGGCCGCTGATGGGAACAAGCCCAGCGGCTTTCGGGCGCAAAGCGCGACGACCCATCGCGGCGTAGCGTAGCAGTGATGAGGTACTTGTCGAGTAGCGTAAAATTGGCACGGCCATAAAAAGAAACCAAGGTATTTTGGGTTTTGAAAAACGTGTTGTTGTAGGTTACATCGCCCTTTACGTTTTTGTCTAAGCTGGTTTCATCGCGCAAGAAATCTTGCCACGAGTAGCCCCCCAAAATGTCTAAACGGCCCAACCCTTTAATATCTTTGGCATAATTCAAATAAAACTCCAACGTCTTATTGGTTTTACTTTGGGTATATTTATTGTCCACGCCACCACGGTTGAAAGCCAAGGCCGAATTGGTCGGAATGGAGATGGTGCCGTTGGATGACGACACGTCGTAGCCCAAATTCAAGTTGGCGCGTAATTCGGGCAACCAATGCAATTTGTAATCCAGCACAATATTACCGATGCTACGTTTTACATCGCTCAAGTCAGAGCGTTGCTCCAGCATACTCAATGGGTTGCGTGGTGCCAGCGTGTTGGGGTTGCCTGTGGCGGGGTCGAGCCATTCAAAATAGCCCCCAAATTTTTCACTACCCCCTCTTACGGCTTGTGTGGGGTCGAATGTAACCGCTGCCCCAATCGCCCCTTGGTCGGCAAAGGTATTGCCCACCAACGCCCCTTTGAGGTTTACATCTACCTTGAGGTGATTGTTTAAGAACGAAGGACTCAAACCAATAGAAGCCGAGGTACGGTTCATGTTGGAAGTTTTGAGAATACCATTTTGGTTTAAATACCCCACAGAAGCACGGAAAGGAATATTTTTGAGTGCGCCAGTCAGGCTGATGTTGTTGTCGCTGCTCAAGGCCGTGCGATAAATCTGCTCCTGCCAGTCGGTACTTTCTTTGCCTACGAGGGCTTTTTGGGCGGCACTTCCTCTTTGTGAAAGCACACTTCTGAACTCCTCTGCCGACAGCACATCCACGGATTTTATTTTTTGGGAGGCCGAAAACAACGAGCTAAAACTTACCCGCAGGTCATCACCTTTGCGGCCTTTTTTGGTAGTAATGATAATCACGCCATTGGAAGCCCGCGAGCCATAAATCGCAGCAGCAGAAGCGTCTTTCAAGACTGAAAAAGACTCAATGTCGTTGGGATTGACCAAGCTGAGTGGGTTGGCAGCCCCCGAAATACCCGTATTATCAATGGGTACACCATCAATGACGATGAGGGGGTCGTTGTTGGCATTCAAAGAAGCCCCTCCTCTGATACGAATACGACTTCCTGCTCCTGGCGCGCCACCGTTAGACGTGATTTGAACCCCCGCCACTTTGCCTGCAATGAGTTGATCAGGGCTCACTAAGTTGCCTTTCACAAAGTCCTGCGAGCTGATAGAAGCGATAGAACCTGTGAGGTCTTTTTTCTTTTGTGTACCATAGCCAATCACCACTACCTCTGACAATTGCTTGAGGTCATCGGTCATGGCAATGTCCAATGTCGTTCGGTTGCCCATGGCTACCTCTTGGGTTACTAATCCAATAAAGCTAAAAACCAAGGTACTTCCTGCGGGCGCGCTAATTTTGTAGGCACCATTGATGTCGGTTTGAGTGCCGCGCACTGTGCCTTTGACTTGTACGTTTACGCCTGGCAAACTCTCGCCTTTGGCGTCTTTGACCGTACCCGAAACCGCCAAGTCTTGGGCTTGGACAAACGCAATCGACAACCACCCCAAGGCGATTCCTTTGGCGATGTGGCGTGTCATTTTGAGTAATTTACTCATCATAGATTTAAGTTAAGAATGAATAATTTGGATTGGAACACCATCGGTGTCCAATTATTTCTTGCAAAATTACTACCTTAAAAAACGTCAGTCGTTCCACTTTCTTCTTTTATGAATGTGGTACATATTTAATTAATTAAAAACAAAAAGTACTTATAGTCAATAAGTTATGATATTTTTAGACGTGCCACTTCATAAGGTGGTACTTATTTTACGTCCATTTTATTATAACTTTGTACTAAGTACAGAGTGCTTGAGTTCCGAGTACTTGAGAACTCGGAACTAAGAACTAAGAACTAAATAATATGGAATCATTCTTAAAACCCCTCAGAATTTCATCTATTAACCCAGGTGTCAGTACAGGTTTGGCGATGTGGGAAGGTAAAGGCGAAACGCTCTCTTCATTCTCGCCCGTGGACGGTCAGCTCATCGGAAAAGTCAATGCGGCCTCTCGCGAAGATTACGATACCATCATAGGCCAAGCTCAAGAAGCCTTCAAGACATGGCGGCTTGTGCCTGCGCCCAAGCGTGGTGAAATCGTGCGCCAAATGGGAGAGCAATTGCGCCTACACAAAACCGAGCTGGGTACACTTGTCAGCTACGAAATGGGTAAGAGCTTCCAAGAAGGCTTGGGCGAAGTGCAAGAAATGATTGACATCTGTGATTTTGCAGTGGGGCTTTCACGCCAACTCTATGGGCTCACGATGCACTCCGAACGCCCCGCCCACCGCATGTATGAGCAGTGGCACCCACTGGGGATTGTTGGCATTATTTCGGCTTTCAACTTCCCTGTGGCCGTTTGGTCTTGGAACAGCATGTTGGCTTGGGTGTGTGGCGATGTATGTGTGTGGAAACCTTCCGAAAAAACACCCCTCACTGCCATTGCTTGCCAAAACATCATTCAAACAGTGCTTCAAGCCAACGATGTGCCAGAAGGAGTTTCGTGCTTGGTAGTAGGCGGGCGCGAAGTGGGCGAATGGCTCGCTCAAGACAGCCGCGTACCGCTGATTTCGGCTACAGGTAGCACACGCATGGGCAAGGCTGTTGGCCAAGTGGTAGGGGGGCGTTTGGGACGTAGTTTGTTGGAGTTGGGTGGCAACAACGCCATCATTTTATCTCAACACGCCGATTTGCCTTTGGCCATTCCGGGCATTGTGTTTGGTGCAGTAGGTACGGCTGGCCAACGCTGCACCAGTACCCGCCGGCTTATTATTCATGAAAGTATCTATGAGGAAGTAAAACGCCAATTGGTCAAAGCCTATGGGCAGTTGCGCATCGGCAATCCCTTGGATACCCAACATCATGTAGGGCCACTGATAGACACCTTGGCTGTGGACAATTACCAAGCTACTGTCCAACAGATACGACGGATGGGAGGCACTTTTGTCGTAGAACCAGGTGTGCTGACAGGCGAAAACTATGCGTCTCATTGCTATGTGAAGCCTTGTATTGCCGAAGTCAGAAATGAATGGCCTATTGTGCAACACGAAACGTTTGCACCTATTTTATATTTGATTAAATACAACAGCTTGGATGAAGCCATTGATCTCCAAAACAGTGTGCCACAGGGGCTTTCTTCGGCTATTTTTACGCTCAATATGCGAGAGGCTGAGCAGTTTTTGAGCCACACGGGTTCTGATTGTGGCATTGCCAATGTCAATATCGGTACATCAGGGGCCGAAATAGGCGGTGCTTTTGGTGGCGAAAAAGAAACAGGCGGTGGCCGAGAATCGGGCTCTGATGCTTGGAAAGCCTACATGCGCCGCCAAACTAACACCCTCAATTATGGTACTACCTTGCCTTTGGCGCAGGGGATTAAATTTGAGATTTAAAGAACGTGTCGAAGTTGTGGGTTTGTCTTTTTGTGTTTGAGGGTTATTTACAAACACAAAAGACATCTTAACAATAGGAGATTCGCTTGCTTTTTATCCGTTTTTACTTTGCCTTTTTATCACTTTACTTCATCTGCTTTTTTTTCATCGTTGGAATAATACAATTTTGGTTAGTCAATCAATTTTTCAAATCAAAAACTTATTTCAATAATGAAAAAAAACGCACTCTTTTTGTCAATTATTTGCTGTTTATTAATGTTTATGGCTTGCCAGCCTGACAATCCAAGAGTTACTATTCAACCTCAAAACCTCTTGTCTGCCGCTCGTATAGAGGCGGGCGACCTTATTACCGAAGAGGTATCCATCGTTCAGAATGGTAGAGTAGTTGGGGTTGTTTATATTCCAATTAAGATTAATTCTACTTCATCTGTACAATATTGGGCTTTGAGTAACGACTATGTTTATCTCAACTCACAGCCTAATACCAAGTTTGATTATATACCTTCTGCCACACCCTCAAAATTTGCTACCGTACAAGATTTTCGCGCTGTCATGAAAATGCAGTTTGGCACAGGCAAATTTATTGTGGTTAACACCAAAGAAGGTTTACTTACAAGCTCAGAAGAGCCTTATTAATAATTTTATCAACTCATTTATTCTTTTTTAAAACCATGACAAAATCAGCTAAATTTTTTGCGACGCTTGTTGCTATATTTGTTTCCTCTTTGGTTTATAGTCAATTATATGAGGGAGAATCAGCCCCTGCCATAAATAATATAGTGGTAGGAAGAGCTTATGTACCAAAATGGGAAAATACTACTACTTATAGCGAATATTTTGCATTATCAAAAGAATATAACAACAAAGCGATAATCACATGGAGTACCGTCGTTAATCCTGTAAAGTATAAGAGCGTTGAAGAATTCAAGCGTATAATGACAAAAAAGTATCCGAATGGGCGCTGGATTGAGAATCATTGTCGAGAGGAGGCTTTATAAACTATGACCCTTCTTCAAGAGCCAGTCACAAAAATCATCCATTATGGCATTACCCTGCCTCTGGCACAGGGATAAAGTTTGAGATTTAAGGAAAATTTGGACAATCAGTTGGTTTTGAATGATATTCAATAAACCAACTGATTGTTATTACAAAGCAGAATATCCTACTTTCGCTGTTTTGAGTGTGTTTTTGGCAATCCTTAGACATTCTGTGATTAAATTTACCAGACAAAAGTTCTCTCAACAACCCAACGCTTACGACCGCACGGGCAGCTCCGAAAACTTTCGCGTATTTGAGAGTTGGACAAGAGAACGGAGCGAAGCGAAGTTCTCTTGTCCAACAGCGTGTTTGCGCGAAATAAATAGCATAAAAATCCGAAATACTTGAAAAACAGAAGTCACAGGTAAAAGAAAAACCAATAATCAATATCTTTTTTCTAAAAATTTTGAATTGTTTTTAATACAAATGAGTAAAATAGTAGTTGAAAGACATTGTTTAAAATTGCTATAATATGTTTTCAAAATAATGGAATGAGATATACAACACAATTTTACTTCGCCCTTATTATTGTTTTGATATTGTTTCATTCAATAATAGGCTTTGCTCAACAGCAAAAATCATTTGGATTAGATCAAAACATAGAGATACTCCCTGCTAAAAATGAGGCTTACAATGCCCTTTTGTCTAATTTTCTAAAAACAGACATTCAAAATGTTTTTGGAACTTTAGACCAGAAAACCGTTTCAAAAAAGATTGTTTTAAGAATAGTAGGCGAAAAAACAAGTGGTATTCCCGACAATGTTTTTAAAGTACTTGATAAACCTTTGCGTGGGAAATGGGAAGTTTTTTCCTATAAAATTTATCGTGAAAATGCCATTAACTATTTAATTATCAGTGGTTCAGATAAACGAGGACTGGCGTACGGAGTTTTTAATATTTCTGAAAAAATAGGGGTAAGTCCTTGGTATTTTTGGGCTGATGTTCCCATTCAAAAGCGAACATCTGCTTTGTCTGTTAACGATACAATCAGCAGCACCCCCTCAGTAAAATATCGTGGTATTTTTATCAATGATGAAGATTGGGGTTTGCAACCTTGGGCAGCTAAAACATTTGAACCCGAAACTAAAGATATCGGGCCCAAAACTTATGCAAAAGTATTTGAGTTGCTTTTACGCTTGAAAGCCAATTTGATTTTACCCGCCATGCACCCCAGTACGAAGGCTTTTTATTATTATCCGCAAAATAAAATCATTGCTCAACAATACCATATTGTTGTTGGAACAACCCATGCAGAACCGCTAATGCGTAATAATGTGGACGAATGGAAAGATAGTACGATGGGTGAATTCAATTATCTGACCAATAAAGACAGGGTTATTCAATATTGGCGTGAACGTTTGGCTGAAGCAAAACCGTTTGAAAATCTGTACAGTATGGGTATGCGAGGCAAACACGATAGTGGTATGGAAGGCGTAAAATCGCAAAAAGAAGCCGTAGAATTGACGAATAGAATCATCAAAGACCAACGAAATCTGTTGAATAATGTGCTTCAAAAGCCTCAAAATGAGATACCTCAAGTGATAACGCTTTATAAAGAAGTGCTGGAGTTGTACAAAGTGGGTTTGGAAGTACCAGAAGATATTACCTTGATTTGGCCCGATGATAATTATGGTTATATCAAAAATTTGAGCAATGAAGATGAACGAAAACGGGCAGGTGGCTCAGGCGTTTATTACCATGCTTCTTATTGGGGCAGACCGCACGACTATTTGTGGATTAGTTCAACTGACCCCGCTTTGATGCGTTTTGAAATGCAAAAAGCATATACACTCAAAGCAGACAAAGTTTGGGTTGTAAATGTAGGCGACATAAAACCGCTTGAATATCCGACTCAATTATTTTTGGATATGGCTTACAATATCCAACCTTTTTAAAAAATGAATCTGTTTTCAAACATCTTGAAAATTGGACTGCTTATAATTTAGGCAGCAAAGAAGCAGCCAAGCTGCTTTGGAAAAACTATGAATTAGCTTTCATACGAAAACCTGAATTTATGGGTTGGAGTAGAATAGAACCGATAACACCAACCCACCCAACGGATTTTAGTTTAAAAGAAATTGATAATAGGATTGCCGATTTTCAGTCACTTGAAAAAGAGACATTAAGCCAACAACCCTTTGATAAATCTTACGAATCGGCTTATTTTCAATTGGTCAAGTACCCGATAATGGCAGCGAGCAAAATGAATCAAAAATTCTTAAACCTCGACTTATTCTATACACTTAAACCCGAGGAACGTAGCGATCTGAATGCACATTTTCAAAAAGCACTGTCTGCCTATGAAGATATAAAATCTTTGACCAATCAGTACAATCAAACCATTTCTAAGGGTAAGTGGCAATACATGATGGATATGAGTCCAAGAGATTTGCCAGTATTCAAAAGCCCTTTGGAGTTGAAAAACATTGAGCAAAAAACAAAACTGACCTCCCCTAAGCCAATTATTTCAATAGCAGCAGGGCAATTTAATCGGATTCAATCCAACCCAGCTGCTTATTGGGAAAAGATTTCAGAACCGAGTTTTTCACATAATGCTTTGGTGTCAAAACCTTTTTTATCAGACAAAACCACGATTGCGAGTACCCCCTCAGTAGTAGAGTATGATTTAGACATACCAAACGATGGGCAATACATAATACAAGTGCAAGCAATACCTTTACACCCATTGAATCGAAAAGCAGGGCAAAAAATAGCCATTCAGATAGATAACCAACCGTTTCAAATGCTTGATTTTGAAACATTTGACCGAAGCGAAGAATGGAAGGAAAATGTTTTGACGAATAAAACCACCAAATCAACGCCAATGTTACAACTTGATAAAGGTCGGCATACATTTAAAATGAAAATGATTGATGCGGGTATTTTGGTAGATTATATTTTGATATATTCACAGTGATTGATAAAAAGAGTTGTTTAAAAAATGCGAAGAACAACATATCTCTGCCAATTTTGGCGAAATCCCAAACACAAGGCTCGACACGCCAAAATAGGCAGGGATATAACCGTCAGTCTGTGAAAAAACTACTCATTCACCCCAAAAACTACTCAAATCAATCTTGCTGAGCTTCATAATTGGCTTCTGAGAGAGGCTGTTTTTAGGCGGCTATTTCGTACTCAAAATATCTTCGGGGTTTAGAATATCTTATCTTACCTTCGGGACAGATGTAGCAATCGCTTTGTTTGTCGGAGGAAAGCCTAGTTGAGTACCTGTTGGGTTGGAGTTCGCCATTGGGGGGACTGACACGATGGTCTCAATACCCAACTTTTGGCCTGCTTGTAGCTCTTTACCCATGTGATACCCTTTGTGACAGTCAGCTCGTCGGATTGGGTGTTGTCGAGTACCTCGACGGAGATGCCCGAAAGGGTATTTTTGTCGTTGCACTTGAGCGTATGTGTGGCTATCACCAAGTTGTGTTTACCGTCCACGGCGGCTTGTTGATTGTAGGCAATTTCCACCACTTGCCCATGAATGAGCAAGGCTCGAGCATTTGGGTCGGTGGTGCTGATTTGAGGTTCTATCGTCTCTGTAAGCTGTTTTGAGAGGGTTTCATAATGGGGCCTTACTCTTTTTCAGGCAGTCAATTTTTGATTGTACTTCTTTGACTTTCTTAGCATTTGGGGTTGATTCTTGTGCATCGTTTTGAGCCAATTCTTTGAGGTATTCGTTGGTTTTTTCCTCGATATAGACTCAATGACGCTCTATTTTCGAAAATCGACGATGGTATGATAGTTAGGTTGAAGTTTGCCCAAGAGCCAATGCAAGTCGATATTACGGACAGCTTCTTTTTCGAGTCGACGGCTGCTACGGATACCATTGAGATAGCCGTAGAAATAGAGTTTGAGCAAAATTTTGGGATTGCAAAACAGTCTTTCCTCCGTTTTATTTTCTGAAAGTTGAGTTCACTAAGCTCGAGCTTATCCACCAAAGCATCAATAAACCGCATGGGGTTGTCTTTTTGAATACAATCCTCAAGTGAAGATAGGGTCAATTGGATACGACTCTCAGGGGTTTTCTCAGGTATAGGTGATTGATTGTCAATATGTAAAAATACAAAAAATATCCCTTTTTTCAGATGGCTTTAATGTGTATTTTTGAAAAAAAACACAGTTTTTTCACAGACTGATGTTAGCAGTCAGCTTAAAAACGACATCGCTAAAACTAAACGACTGATAAATTGAAGAGTAAAATTTTTAATTTCCTTTTAGTTATTACTTCGCTTTTAGGATATTTAGAGTGGAGTGGAAACAGCCATTCATTTCTTTTTCAAGCGGAAGGTGAAATTTTTTCAAAATTATTTACAGACCCAATCTCTATTCTTCATCCATTTACAGTATTACCTCTACTTGCTCAAGTAATATTATTGTTTACATTATTTCAAAAGATGCCAAGTAAAACCCTGACATACTTAAGCATAGGTGGACTAGGTATTTTGCTAGTATTTATGTTTATCATTGGGCTATTGAGTTCCAACTATAAAATAATAAGTTCTACAATTCCTTTTTTGGTTACGTCAATTTTAGCAATTAGACATTACAGAAAAATAAAATGACGATAATCCTATGGGGAGAAAGCCGAACCAAGCACACGGGTTTTGTGTCAGGTGGCTTGACATGCAAACATGGAACTTTGTGCAACTAATAAAATTTAGTAATAAATTGAAACTTTATGCTTCGATTTCCAGCCCGAACACAAATACCTAATTGTTAAATGATGGGGATTCCCATGTTCTAAAAACCAGACGATTTTCAGCCTTTACTAACAGAAGCTCTAAAAAGATAAAACCAATTATGGAAAAAAGACTTCAAAACAATATCGGTTACTTTTTTATTGCGGTGTTTATAATTACCCTTTTGGGTTTTTACCCTACTTATTTGATTCACTTCCCTAAGTTTGAAGGCTTTACATGGGCACATCATTTCCACGCTTTTGTTGCTACATTATGGATATGCATGCTAATTACTCAAGCGTTTTTAATAAGGGTAAAGAATTATAGAATACATCGTATTGTCGGCAAGACATCTTATTTTGTAATGCCTCTTTTATTGTTTTCCTTTTTTTTAATGGCAAAGGCAGTTTATCATAGGGGCATTTCTATAAAACATTTAAGTGAAGCCGATGCACTTGCGGAACTGATAAAAAGCGGACTTCCAGATATTTTGTTTATAGGCATTTTATATAGTTTGGGGATTATCTATAAAGAAAAACCTTCGTGGCACCTACGCTTTTTAACCTGTACCGGCATTATAGTTTTAGGACCCGGACTTGGTAGGTATGCTTTTGTAAATTTGCCTCCACAAATTGCTGGTCTTATTATGGCCATTGTTTTTTTGCTTGTTCCAATAGTTTGGCTCATTATTGACATAGTAAAGAAAAAATCTCCAATTCCTTTGTCAATCTTTTTAGTAATCACCATTTTAGCTTTCCTTAAAGAAGGTTCTGGTCATTCAATATGGTGGCAAAGTTTCGCCAAGTGGACAGCAGAGTCATTTTTCTAGGCATTAGTGTAATAAAATACAGTAGCCAACATGGGGTTTGCTACTATGCTGGCTGACGAATAACCCTCATCTTTTTGTTTATTATAAGCAGCGGTTTGTTAAGGTATAATTCTATTCAATTTTAGTTCTTATCTTCGTCATCGCTAATCCCCACAAATTATAATTAGAGATATTCAGCAATTTGTAGTTCCAAATGAAATAAATACAGAAACAAAAAAATGAAACTGTTTTTAACCAAATCTTGATTAAGAAATCGCAGGACAATTTAACAACCGATTTAGAAACCCAATTGACCAATCGGTTTATCAGCTTTAAGATCTTACAGAAGAAATAAAAATCATTGAGAACGCATAAACCGACAAAAATGCCAACGCTATACAGCCATACACCTTGATAATTTGCAGCAATTGACTCGCAAACCAAAACTTGGCGGCAGCGTGTGTCTGTGCCGATGACGTATTTGAGATGCCCAGTAGCAGCCAATCGTCACCGTTGCTAATAGGTAAACCGTTAAGTTATTTGTATATTGACCCCATTTACACATTAAATCATTTACACATTCACTCAATCATAAAACTATATGAAAAAAGTAGGAATATTACATGGTATGGAAAATACGTTTCCGCAGGCATTTGTGGAGCGTGTCAATCAATTAGACGGCAAAAACGTAGTGGCGGAACCTGTTTTAATAGACCGCGTCGTACAAGGTGAAGCCACCGACTATGCCGTTATCATTGATCGTATCTCGCAAGATGTCCCTTTTTATCGGGCATTTCTCAAAAATGCAGCATTGTGCGGCACGGCCGTTATCAATAATCCTTTTTGGTGGAGTGCCGACGAAAAGTTTTTCAACAATGCCTTGGCTATTAAATTGGGTGTACCTGTACCCAACACCATATTGATGCCCTCTAAAGAACGCCCCACCGATACCTCTGACACGTCTTTTCGTAATCTTAAAATGCCGATGGCTTGGGGCGAAATGTTTAATTATGTGGGTTTTCCAGCTTATATGAAGCCTCATGCAGGCGGTGGCTGGAAGAGCGTCTATAAAATCCATGACATGGACGATTTGTGGGCCAAACATGCCGAAACCGAGCAACTTGTGATGATGCTTCAGAGCGAGGTAACGTTTGAAGATTACTATCGTTGCTATTGTTTGGGGGGTAAGTATGTGCACATCATGCCTTACGAACCACGCAACCCGCATCATTTGCGTTATGCTACCCAGCCCAAAACCACAGGTGAAGCCCACAAAAAACTGATGGCTACGATTACCGACTATGTACTGCGACTTAACAAAGCCCTTGGGTATGATTTCAACACTGTGGAGTTTGCTATCCACAATGGTATTCCCTACGCCATTGACTTTTGCAACCCTGCACCTGATGCCGACGTACATTCGGTAGGACAAGAAAACTTTGAATGGATTGTAGAAAATGCTGCAAAAATGGCCATTGAAAAAGCCAACGCCTACCAAGAAGGAAAAACTA
The DNA here is from genome assembly GCA_041392315.1 of Spirosomataceae bacterium. Taxonomy (GTDB): domain Bacteria; phylum Bacteroidota; class Bacteroidia; order Cytophagales; family Spirosomataceae; genus Runella. The sequence continues at coordinate 74,489 of JAWKMH010000019.1, forward strand.
ACTTAACGTGGGGTAGTTTTGTACGTACTTCGGCTATGAACCTGCCCATTGCCAATTTGGCCAAAGGCGATGTTGAACCTAAGGAAACTAAAGCGACTTCTCCCAAAAAAGCCAAAGCCGATGGGCCGAAGGCCAAAGAAGCACCCAAAAAAGAAGGTAAAAAGAAATAGTGATTTCACAACGCCAACAGCCTTATCAGTACTGTTGGCGTTGTGAAATCTTTAAAAAAGTGACCCTTGTATCATTTGTGGCTGAATGCGCGGCGGTGGTATGTCAAAACCACATTGGTAGTTAAGTTGGGTTATCCAGTATTTGGTTAGCTCGGGGGCATGGAGATTTTCGCCACAGTGGACAAAAATATAGGCCGTTTTTAGCCCTACTTCAAACCACTCTTTAAGTTGCTGTGTCCAAGCATCTACCCGACTAAAATCGGTAGGATGCAGTTCATTTCCCACAAAACGCAAAACGAGGGTGTCGTTGGTCAGGCTCAAATGCAGTACATCGCGCCTGCCTGCTACATCCGATATGACCGTGCCTGCACCTGCTTCGGCCAATAGATGTAGTGTTTCTTGCCAAACTGTTTGATTTGAGAACCAATCAGGATGGCGAAATTCTACAGCTATCGGAAATTGGGGGGGAAGTTGCTGCAAGAAACGCGCAAGGGCTTTCTGCTGGCGTGGTTCAAAATAAGGCCCTAATTGCAAAAAGTAGTCCCAAGATTTTCCCCTAATCCTAATACAGCTTGGGTAAAGGCTTGGCTTAGAGCCTCACATCCGATGAGTTGGCGATCGTGGCTGATTTCTTGTGGCCATTTGGGGCAAAACCGAAAGTCTTTGTGGGCGGCTTCTTTCCAACGTTGAACAGTGGCCTCGTTGGGTATCTGATAGTGCGTTACGTTGAGTTCTATGGTATTAAATTGCCGCGTATAGTAATATAGAAAGTCTTTTTCTTTGGCATTAGAAGGATAAATTTTCCCGACCCATTGCTTGTTGGCCCAAATAGGAGGACCAACGAAGCATTGGGGAGATGGGTAAGCGAAGCTGCTCGGAGGGTTTGCGCAGTAAATGGAGGTACTACTGGCAGCCGAAAGTCTATTTCGAAATATCTTCTAATTTCCCGAAGTCCATCTTATTTTGCTTTATGTTTCACAGAGAGGCTAACATTGAATCGGATAATGCGGTTCGGGGCTATAAAAAAACGGCACAAAGCATTATGCCATTGTGCCGTTTTGGTTTTTCAGAAAGATTATTTATCAGCTTTGGCCGAAAAAATAGGGCTTTTTTCGTTTCCACCTGCCATCAAATAAGCTATCAGGTCTTTTAGTTCCTCTTCATTGAGGCTATTAACCAAGTTGCCAAACATGATAGAAACAGGGGAGTATTTATGCGAAGCCACATTCTTTTTCAGGATTTTCACTACGGCTTCTGGTTCGTAGGGATTTTGGGCCACATAAAACGCATTGGCATCCTCGTTGGTTTGGCGGCCTACAATGGTCTGCCCGTTTTTGAGTGTAAAGTGTGTAGCTGCATATTGGTCTGAAACCGATTTATTGGGTTCTATAATGGCTTCCAACATATCTTTTGTTGAAAAGCGTGTACCCAATTGGGTCAAATCTGGGCCTATGCTTCCGCCCTCACCCCTCATGGTATGGCAACGATTGCAGGTAGTGGCAGCATACATATTTTTGCCTTGTTCGAAGTTGCGATTGGTCAGTGGCTCGTTGAAAAGCGGTAGTGCTGTTTCCAATTTCCAGAATTTTCCAGGCCCTTTGGGATAAGTAAGGCTGGTTAAATCATTCCCTGATTTGTTCAACAAATCAGCCCCAGACAGTTTGTTGTAATACGCAAATTTGCCTTCGGGTACATTTTTTAGAGCCAGTTTGCGCGCACGATCAATGAAGCCCACGTAGCTTCGGCCTCCTTTGTATTTGAAGGCATTGGCAAACCACTTGAAGTAGCGTTCATGCAACTCAGGAGTCCAACCATTTTTTGCTAAACTCAACATGGTAGCATAGTAGGTTTGTTGGGCGGGAGGCATATTTTTGAGCATATCAGCGATGTCTAAGCCATATTGTGGATTGCGCATAATCAAATCTGCCGAGGCCGTAGCAGTAGCACCACCTGCGGTAGTATTGTTAGGTTGCTCTTTGGCTTCGAGCAAAGTAAGCATTTTAGGTACAATACCTGGAGCTTCCAAATACACCAAAGCTTTGCTCAAAGCACGGTTCAAATCAGCATCTGTGGCTGGGAAATAGGGGTTTAGGTAAGTTGCCAATTGCTTGTTTTGAGCAGCATCAGGTGCGCCTGTACGCAAAAAGACCAGCTCCATAGCACGCAGTAGCTCCATTTGTAAAGGAACACTCAACGATTTAAAATTGATGTTCATCAACGATTTTAACATCGCACTTTTCTGATCAGCTTTGTTTTGCCTTGCCAAAGCAATGATGGCGTTGATGGATGCCACAGGGTCTTTTTCACTGAGGGCTTTCTCCTGCCATTCTGCTACGGGTTGGTGCTCTATAGCGATGCGCGCTGCATAACGTACAAAGCGGTCGGGATGCTTGAGGTAAGGCCAAGCAGTGGCTACTGCTGCGGGATTGGGACCTTCGTGGAAACGTTCCAAACTTCTACGCAATTCGTTTTCTTTGGTCAAGGGGGCTGCCGCTATGGGTGCAGTACTTTCATTGCCCGTATAATACACCCGATACAAATCAGACTCTAAGCGACGGCCTCCAGTTAAGAAATATAAAGCCCCGTCAGGGCCAATGGCACCATCGGTAAGGGGTAAAGGAATACCAGATATAAACTCCTCACGCTCACCGGCATAGGTTGCCCCCGATGGTTTGAGGTGTATGGCGTGCATGATACCAAAGCTCCAGTCGAAAGCCAACAGGGTGTTTTTGTATTTGGCAGGAAATTTAGCATCTTTCAAATGTAATAAGTTGGTAGGTGAGCCTTGGCCGATATTGACAATAGGGGGTAAGTTGTCAGGAAATGTGGGCGACCATTTGCTATTGCCTGTGCGCCAGCCAAACTCACTGCCAGAAATAGCATGGCAGATGCGGGTAGGACGGTACCAAGGCAAGCCAAAATCCCATTCCATATCGGCATCATAGACAAACAAATCGCCTGCTTGGTTGAATGCCATGTCGTAGGCATTTCTGTAGCCTGCGCTAATCAATTCCCAGCGTTTGCCTTCTGGGTCGAGATTGGCAATCCAGCCGCCTGGTGCCATGCGGTCGTTGGCATGGCCGCGTGGGTCTTTGATGAGCGGAAAAAGATTGTCTTCCTGCCAAGTTTTTAGGAAGGCGATAAGCATCCATGGAAGGTACATCTGTGTGGTTACCTGCAATGACAAACAACGACTTTTTATCTGGTGAAAGAATAATGCTGTGTGGGCCATGCTCGCCGTCGCCTTTCAATTCTTTGAGGAGTGTTACTTTCTCAAATTGATCATCACCATCCAAATCTTGTAAACGATACAAGCCACTTTGACGCGAAAATTTGGCATTACTACGGTTATTGATCATCACATAGAGGCTATTAAAAGCATACAAAAGCCCTTGTGCATAGCCCATGCCTACGGTGTCGGTGGCTGCGGCCTTACCTATATTGAGCTTCTCAATGGTTGGTGTCAGATTCTCTGCTCCAGCCGCAGGAATTTGCAGGCGAAACAATGCCCCATACTGGTCAGATACAATCATACGCCCTTTGTCATCAAAAGCCATGGACACCCACGATCCTTGGTTGTTTTCAGAGGGGCTGTATAGGTGCTCGGCTTTGAAACCTGGCTGAAGTTTTAGTTTTTCTATTTTGGGGTTATCGCGTCCATTGATAGCGGGTTCGGTAGGGTTTAAAATAGTAAAAAGGAAGCCGCCAATACGAAGAGGGCTATCACCGCTAATAATTTGGGAATGGGGTGGTGTTTGGGGTACATATGGTTAAATCATTAGATGGTATTAGAAAATAAACGCTTTTAGAAATTAAAACATTTTTATGCTTACGTTTTACTGTAAAATAGCAATAATAAAAAAAACGAACCAACTTGCTAAAACAAGCTGGTTCGCCTAATGAATGTACTAAAAATTAGGGCTTAAATCAGCCTCGGCAGCAGGAAGACCGTAGTAAGGAGTTATATTACTAAAGGCATCGGCAGGTAAAAAACCTGCATCTGGGAAATAGTACCTTTCTTTGTTGGCTTTAACACGATCTCCGTAAGCTTTAATGACCGTATCAAATCGCCCTGTACGCACAAGGTCATGCAAGCGTTTTGATTCAAAGGCCAACTCCACCCGTCGTTCTTGATAAACCGCATCGCGCAGGGCGGTTTGAGTAGTGGCTGTTGTATTGGCCAATCCAGCACGTGTACGAACCTGATTCATGAAAGGGGCTGCTTCTGCCAATTTATTTTGCTCAATGAGGGCTTCGGCCAAAAATAACAGTACTTCTGAATAGCGATAAATGGGCCAATTCATACCGTGGTTGTTGTGCAAAGCGTGGGTTTTGGCGTATTTTTTTGATATAAGGGAACGTCTTGTTGGTATGCAAAGCTCCGAGATAGTAATCGTTCCGATTGAGGCATCTTTGCGCTTGTCATCTTTTTCATAAGCCTCTACCATATCAGGTGTTGGAATGTTGTTTCCTTCACCAGAAATAGGTTGTGGGTTGGAAGTGCCTGTAATAGTTACCAATTCATTAGCTGCCATTGGGAAAGGAAGCATACTGTACAAGAAATTTCCATTCAAACCTGCTGAACCTTCCAAAAACTGCACTTCAAAAACCGACTCTTTGGTATTTTTGTTTCCTGTGCTGGTTGAAAACGCGTCGGCATAATTGGGCATTAAGCTATACTCATTGCTCGATACTATAGCACGAAGTTGTGTTTCTGCTTCAGCCCATTTCTTCTGAATCATATAAACATTAGCCAACAACGTACGGGCCGAACCCGATGTAGCTCTACCTGCCTCTTGGGCAGATTTTACAGGCAGTAAGCCAATAGCATCGGTAGCATCCTTGATAATTTGAGCATAGAGTTGTTCAGGAGTACCGAGTGGTTGAGCTGCTTCGGAGCGATTGGTAACAGGCTTTAGCTGGAGAGGCGCGCGATTAAAATACCTCACCAATTCTAAATACGCCAGTGCCCGCAAAAATAAGGCTTGCCCTTTTACATTGTTTTTAGAAGCATCGGTAAAGGTGGCTTCATCAATCAAACTTAGTACTTGATTGGCGCGGGCAATGATAAGAAAATTTTGGCGATACATCGTCAGTACGTTAGTATTAGTGGTAATACCATTGGCTGTTGGCACGTTAAAATCGGCCAAATTGGCTTGGTTTTCAGTAGCACCAAACAAGATATTACGTACATAGCGTGCATTGTCGGAGTGCTGCTCAGAAAGCAGATGGGAGTTGATGTTATGTAATGTTCTCAACGGAACATATGCAGCATTGACCGCTTGTATAAAGTCCGATTCTGTTTTGAAAAAAGGTAGCTGAGCTGAGAGCTGTTTCGGGCACTACAGTAAAGAAATCTTCTTTGCAACTGAAGGCCCCAAGCTTAGAATGATAGAAAATATGATTGCTTTTTTCATGTTGATTCAATGTTAGAAATTAAAGTTTACACCAATAGTGGAGGTACGTGGCACAGGGTAGTTGAATAAGTCCACGCCAGGGCTTAGGTTACCGCCATCGCCTTGGCCGTTTTGCTGTGCACTGGTTTCAGGGTTTTGTCCTCCCCAGTATTTAGTAAATATGATGGCTTGCTGAACAGAGGCATACACCCGTGCCGATCGGAAGAGTTTATTGCGCTTATTGATGGTATAGCCCAACGTAATGTTCTTGATGGTGAAGAAAGAAGCATCGGCCACAAAGCGGCTATTTTGCCAGTCGCGCTCGATACCTGTTACAGTACCTCCTCCTACGGTAGTACCGTAGAAACCTTTTCCAGGATTAGCTTCTGAACGGGAAACGATATTGTACTTCTTTGTGAAGATTAAATACACCATCGAGGTTGGCTGTACTGTATAAGTGCCTTACCCATAGCTGATTGCCATAAGAACCCGACCCTACTATATTAAGGTCAAAATTACCAAATTGGAAGCTTTGAGTCATTCCATAAATAAATTTAGGGAATGGATTTCCTAAGATAGTGCGGTCGTCTTTATCACCACCATTGGTGATGACTCCGTCGCCGTTGATGTCCACCAACTTGATGGTTCCGACAAACGATCGGCCTGGCACGATGGGCGAATTCTTGAGGTCTTCTGCATTGAGATAAACGCCATTGGCTTGGTGGCCGTAGAATTGACCAAATGGATATCCTACCTTCGTGATGTGGTGAAGGCCATACACGCGGTCAATACCATCGGCAAGGGCAATTACCTTATTACGATTGAAAGAAATATTGGCATTGATGCTCCACTTTAGTTTTTTGTCAAGAACGCGTGTGTTGAGTGCAAATTCATGCCCCCAAAATTTAATTTCTCCAATATTGTCGTTGAAATTGGTAAAACCCGACTCTTGTGGTACTTGTACTGCATACAACAAGTTGGTGGTATTTTTTGAGATAATAATCATATGTGAACTGAAAACGGTCATTGAGAAAACCAAGATCAAAGCCTACATCTACTTGACGGGTAGTTTCCCAACCTAAGTTGGAGTTGGCAAGTGAAGTTACAGCCGCACCTGCTGCCACGTTACTGCCAAAAGCCGCATTAACAGTGTTATTAATAAGCGCGTATTGTGTGTAGTTACCTATGTTGTTATTACCCGTAACTCCGACACTGGCTCTTAATTTTGCAAAGGAGATTTTATCAATCTGTTTCATGAACTCTCATCAGATAGTACCCAGCCTGCTGACAATGAAGGGAATGTACCCCAACGATTGTTAGATCCAAATCGAGAAGAACCATCCCGACGAATAGAGGCCGTGAACAAATATTTTCCTTTATAATTGTAGGTGAGGCGTGAGAGTAATGAAGTAAGTCGCCATTCTTGTACATTGCTGTTGGTGCCCCCACGGTTGATATTGATAGCTCCCTGAATGGTAGGAAGGCGGTCGTCGGAGTAGGTATCAGCCTGAATACGGCTACTTTCTCTACGGTAGCTTTGATTGGTATAACCCGCCAATAGTTCAAAGTTATGTTCATTGAATGACTTGGTGTAAGTAGCCAAGTTTTCATTTAACCATCCGATGTCATCTGTGTATTCTCGAATAGTATTGGCCGTTACAGGGATGGCCGTATTGATGGCATTAGTTGCCGTAGATGGATTGAAGAAAAAGAATTTTTGGTTAAGTAGCTCTGTATTGAAGGTTGATTTCAGGGTCAATCCTTTGATGGGACTATACGACATGTAGGCATTGGCCAACAGATTGACTTGTCTGGTTTCATTGACCAATTCATACGCTGCTCGCACCCAGTTGGGATAGGCAAAAATGTTTCCTGTGCTCGAAGGGAAGCGATTAAAGAGTGTTAAATCACCCTTGTCGTCATAAATAGGCATCACTGGCCAAGTATGGATGGCATTGAATAAGATACCTGTACCACGGTCGCCGTCGGTGCGTGGGGTGTTGTCATAGACATAACTGGGGGCTACATTGACACCGAGGGTTACTTTATCCGACACTTTGTATTGACTATTGAGGCGCAGCGAATAGCGTTGATACTTGGTATTAAGAACCACGCCTTGTTGATTAAAACCCCTGCCACCAGCGAGGTACTCGAACGATCTTTGTTGGAGGTAACTGTCAGGTTATAGCTTTGAACAGGCGCACGGCGTAGCAAGGCATCGTACCAATCGTTGTTCTTGCCCTCATACTGCGAAGGATTTTGAAATTCGGCAGGTACAGCTTGCTTGGCATCCTCGTAGTATTCTTTTTTGAATTGCGCAAATTCTACGGCATCCATCATCGCAAAACGACCCTTCTTAGGCACTACTTGTGTGCCCGTGAAAGCATTGAAACTTACATTAGTTTGGCCGCTTTTACCTCTCTTGGTGGTGATAAGAACTACGCCATTGGCTGCTCTTGAACCATACAATGAAGTAGAAGCAGCATCTTTCAAAATAGAAATATCTTCGATTTCATCAGGGTTTAATGCCCCAATGTTGCCCGTAATAGGAAAGCCGTCTATAACATACAATGGGTCACTACCTGCTGTCACCGAGAGCTGCCCACGAATACGCACGTTCATTCCTTGTCCTGGCCGCCCCGTAGTCTGGATGATTTGTACCCCAGCCAATTGACCTTGTAGTTTTTGTGCTACTTGTGATACAGGAATATCCTTAATATCTTTAGAACTGATGGTTTGTACGGCACCTGTCACTTCTTTCTTGGTCTGACTACCATAACCCACTACGACTACTTCGGTTAGTGAGCGATCGCTCACTTCCATGACCAAGTTGATAGTTTGCTGATTTCCCACGATTATTTCTTTGGTCAGAAAACCGATATAGCTAAATACCAATGTAGCAGATCCAGGAGCCTCTAATTTATAACTACCATTGCCATCGGTGGTCGTACCTTTAGTTGTACCTTTAATGGCGACATTGACACCGACTAAAGGTTCGCCTTCAAGGGCTGTGACTCTACCACTAATTTGCTGCTGGGCCAAGGAGGCAGTTGCAAGGAACAACATCAACAGTAGCGTATGCAGATACGCTTGAGATTTTCCTTTGTGCAGGGTAAATCTTTTCTTCATAATAAGAATAGTTAAGGGATTTGTAAAATAGATAGATAAATAAATTACTTAGTTCAAGGAAATTATTTCTTGACATCGTACAAATATTATATTTATCTATCTTTAAACTGTCCTATACTATCCTGCTATTATTTAAAAAGAAGATAGCCTTTGGCATTATGCCAAAAGGCTATCTTCTTTTAAAAGGTAAAGATACCTTCTATTTTATGAATCCAGCCACATTGTCTTTAGTAACCAATTGGAAGGGAATCAACTGTTGTTTTTCAAATTTTTCTTTATTAATAATCTTCAAAGCGGTTTCGATGGCATTGCCGCCTTGTTGTTGTGCATTTTGAAAAACAGTGGCATCTAATATCCCTTTTTTTACGGCCTGTAACGCATCTGGGATGGCATCAATACTTACTACTACTACTTTGTCTTTGAGGTTGGCATCGGTCAGGGCTTTGAGTGCTCCCATCCCCATTTCATCGTTTTGGGCAAATACCGCGTTGATGTCTTTGCCGTATAATTGGATCCAGTTTTCCATCAACGACATGGCCTTGGCCCTATCCCATTCGGCAGTTTGATGGGCGATTAATTTCAGATTAGGATAATTCTTTAATACTTCTCTTGCTCCCTCCTCTCTTTTGATTTGTGCTGCTTGGCCCATGTAGCCATGTAACATGACAATATTACCTTTTCCTCCCAATTTTTGGGCGATAAAATTCATGGCAATTCGCCCCGACTCTCTATCGTCTGATCCTACAAAGGCGGTGGGCTGTGTGCTTGTTTCAGAATTAACATTGACAATGGGAATATTAGCCGCTACTGCCTTGGTAACTGCTGGAGAGCTTGCTTCTATTTCGCAGGGGTTCATAATGATGGCATCTACTCCTTGTGCTATAAAACTCTCCACTTGTTCGATTTGCTTTAGTGGCGAATGTTCAGCATCTACTATGATAAGTTCCACTCCCGCTTCCTGGGCTTTTTTCTCTATTTCATCGCTCACATTGACAATAAACTCATTTTGCATACTGAGCATGGTTACGCCAATGGTTAGTTTTTACTTCCATCTGTTGTTGTTTTTTCACTGTCGCTCGCTTGGCTACAGCCCAATACAAAAAGTAGCACTCAATCAAAATATAGTTTAATAATCTCATTATAAGTTAGTTATTTAAAATATTCATTGTTTACAATCAATACTGCGTCTATAAATCATTTGTTTTTATTCCAACTATCCAATACGACCGCTCAATAATGATTGCTCCCATTACCACTTGTTGATAATAAGAAGTAACATTAAGCAAATCGAGTCCATTGCTGATAACACCAATCAACAATGCTCCTATCAGTGTACCTGTCATCGTACCTGTTCCGCCTGAGGTACTTGTTCCTCCTATAATGGCCGCTGCAATGGCATCCAGCTCAAACCCTGCGCCTGCATTGGGTTGCCCTGTGGTAATACGGGAGGTCAGTAAAATGCCTGCCAATGCGGCCAAACCACCGCATAGCGTATAAACCGCCATTTTTACTTTATTTACTTGTATGCCCGATGCTTGCGCGGCTTGTTCATTGCCTCCCACGGCATAAATATAACGCCCCAATACCGTTTTTTTAATAAAATATGGCATATAAAAAACGCAATAATTAATATAAAAATAGGCAATGGAATCCCCAGCATATTTCCTCCACCTATAAAATTAAAAGTATCGGACAAGTTGGAAATGGGGCGGCCTTTACTCAAAATCAGCGCTAATCCACGCCCAATGGTCATCATGCCCAACGTTACAATAAAGGGAGGTACTTTGCTTTTGGTGATAATAAGCCCGTTGAGTCCGCCCATTAGCACGCCACTTAAAAGCCCCACTCCCACAGGCACAATGACAGGATAAGTATCGGGATGTGCCAAAGAGGCCGCCACTACGCCCGTAACGGCCACCATCGACCCCAACGACAAATCAATCCCTCCTGTGATAATGACGAAAGTAACGCCAAACGCCAATAACGCATTGATAGATACTTGTGTGATGATAATTGTCCAGTTGGAAAAGGTTAGAAATCGTGGGCTTATCAAGGAAAGTAGAAGACAAATAGCCAAGAAGGCAATGATGATTCCATATTGGCCTAATTTTTTAATGAATGGCATAACGCATGATGTTTTCTTGTGTAGCTTCTTTTTTTGATAATAGCGCGGTTTGTTTTCCTTTTGATAAAACCAACACACGGTCGCTCATGCCCAAAATCTCAGGCAATTCTGACGAAATCAGGAGGATTGCTTTCCCTTGGGCGGCGAGTTCGTGGATTAGTTTATAAATCTCCAATTTCGCTCCTATATCAATACCACGGGTGGGTTCGTCGAGTAGTATAATGTCGGGGTTGGTAAGTAGCACTTTGCCAATAACTACTTTTTGTTGGTTTCCACCGCTGAGTTGGGTTACTTTTTGGTCCAGGGTGGCTATTTTTATTTTTAATTCTTCGACCGTCTGTGTTATAGTTAGTTGTTCTTTCTGAGTTTGAACAAATCCATTTTTAGCATATTGTGCCAAGTTGCTCAAACTAATATTATGCTTAACAGACATATTAGGGATAAAGCCCAATCCTTTTCTATCTTCACTTACATAACCTATGCCATTATTGAGCGCATCCTGCGGCGATTGGATTACTACTTTTTTTCCTTTCACCCAAACTTCTCCTGCTTCATAGCTGTCTAATCCATAAATAGCGCGTGCAATTTCGGTTCGGCCTGCCCCCATTAATCCTGCAATACCGAGTACCTCGCCCGCTTTTACTTCAAAACTAATATCAGAAAATCGGCCTTTACTACTCAATTTTTTTACTGATAACAGTATATTGCCTTTCGTCGCTATTTGAGGAGGAAATAAATCAGTGAGTTCGCGCCCAACCATTAGCCCAATCAAGGATTTTTTGTCTAATTCAATACTTGGCTTGGTAGTAATGTATCGCCCATCGCGCAAGACCGTAATGGTATCGGCAATGGTGTAAATTTCTTCCATTTTGTGAGAAATATAAATAATGGCTACCCCCTTTGCTTTTAATTCTTTGATCATTTGGAAGAGCATGGCTACTTCTTTGTCTGAAATGGCAGAGGTGGGTTCATCCATAATAATGACTTTGGCATTGTTAGAAATGGCCTTGGCGATTTCAACCATCTGCATTTGGGCTACACTGAGCTGCTTCATTTTGGTGGTAGCCGCTATATTTATTCCCATTTCTGACAAAAGCGTTTGCGCTTGGGTATTGATGGCTTCGTCGTCCAACCAATGGGGTAGCCAACGGGTGGACTCTCGGCCTAAAAATATATTTTGTGCCACTGTCAATTCGGGAATCACCTGCATTTCTTGATGAATCATCGAAATTCCTTTTTGAATCGACTCATTTACATCGCTATTTTCCAGCAACCTTCCCTCAAACATAATTGTACCTGCATCAGGCTTGAGCAGACCAATCAAGATTTTCATCAGCGTAGATTTTCCCGCGCCATTCTCGCCCATCAGGGCATGAACTTCGCCCTTGCGGAGGTCAAACTGCACATCGTCGAGGGCTTTTATGCCGCCAAACGACTTGGTAAGATGACGTATTTGAAGGATAGAATCGGAATGGAGGAGCATATAGGAAGCCCTTTACGTTACTATTTTTTATTAAGAAAGTTGGAGGAGTAAAATACTCATAAAACTTTGGGATTGCCACTCGGCACAGTGTACAAGGAGAAACGCTATTTGTTTTGCCATTTCCGAGAGTAATGGCAAAATAAACTATTTGGAAGCGAGCAAAAGGCACTCAGTTTTTCTTATCTTTAGACTAACCAAATATTTAAACATGGTCAATACGCTTGTCTCCGTAGCTGATTATTTTCAGTTATTGCAAGAATCAGACATAAAACTCGAATACCACGCTGGTGAAATTGTGGCGATGGCAGGTGAACAACCCGCACATAACATCGTTGCTGCGAATATCTTAGGGGAGTTTTTTCAATGTGTTAAAAAACAAGGTTGCCTGATTATGTCATCCGACCAGCTTGTCAAAATTGAGCAATGCGACATTTATACCTTTCCCGATTTGGTTGTTGTTTGCGAGCCTCCCATCTACGAAAAATCGCCTAACGGCTTGGAGGCACTGCTGAACCCCAGCATCATTGTCGAAGTACTCTCTGACTCTACCGAGATTTACGATCGCTCCGAAAAGTTGGAGTGTTATCAAACCCTAACCAGCTTGAAAGAATATGTTTTAGTAGCCTCCAGGAAACAGAAGGTGGAGATTTTTCGTAAAAACGAAAACGAAGAATGGGTATTTCAAGTCTATAAAACAGGAAAATTGCCCATTGGCAGCTGTGAAATAACCCTCGCATCTATCTATGATCGTGTTACGTTTGAGTAAGACGGATTCTCTATTAAATTGACAACAGTGCTGTGAGACACAGCCCACGGGGGAGAGCTATCATACAACGTTCGGGTATTTATGAAGAAGTGGGTTAGAAAGTACAAAAGCCCAATTTAGGGCTAATGTTGAAAATAGTACAACTGCTCAATTACTTCTGTTCGCCACTTTTCATAAATGCAATGTTGGTGGCTGCCGCTTTTGTTCGCCAGTCAAGTACATATGAGATAAAAGCAGTCTAAGTGGCTATTTACCAGTAAGTTGTTGGTGAACAGATTTAACAAAGTCCACCGTAGTTCCAGCAATGTCGGCAATCTGCTCAAAAGTCAAAGACATTTTAGAAAGTAAATTTCTTACAATCCTTTCTTCTGCCTTTGCCTCTCCCTTATCAAGTCCTCTTAAAAATAGAACGTCTCTTTCTTCTTTGATATATTCTGCGATGCTGTCCATAGCATTTTTTAAATTTAGTTCTAAATTACGAAGTTGAGCTAATACACGCAACTGATTAAAGTATCTATTTAACGAAAAATCTCCTTTGGTAGTTTCCCTTACACGCACAAGTATCTGTCTTAAAGCATTTTCAGGGTTTTCGCCTTTGAAGTTCGCTAAAATGCCTAAGATAACTTCTTCGGGTTTGTTCGAGTTGAGAAAGAGATGATAGTCAAGTTCTGAAAATGAAACAAGCGGAAAATTGAATTTTAGCCGTTTCCTGTCAAGTTCGGTTGGCATTTTAGGCTTATCCGCACCAAGAAAAATGACAAACTGTTCGACGGGTAGTTCATATTTGCGTTCAAGCATTCCATAATAGTCAAGCATACGATACACCATTTCGGGTTCATCTTTTACTTGAAATTCAATTTGAAGCACGAAAGTCTCGCCTTTGACATCTGTTACTTTTTTGAGTATATCGGGTTTTCGTTCTTTGGTGTGTTGAATGTCGTCAGGTAGTTCCTCCATAGAAACAGCCGTAATTTCAAGTACATTTTGCATAATGCTTGAAATTACGGCTTCGATATTTTCCTTAAAAATTTTGTCGTACTGGCTTGATTGGTGTTTTTTCTTTTTTGCTTCCATTAAGCAAAATTATAGAATAAGCATTTGATTATCAATTAAAAAACATGAAATAGAATATTACTATCGTAATTATTGGGGATATTATAATTTGAAAAAGGGCAAATACTTTTGGGTATTTAACATCCAAAAAATCCCAATCTTTATCAGATTCAAACTTCCACCTAAATATTTTCTTAGGTTTGGTTAAATAACCAATAAAAATAATCCAATTCAAAACTGTGCCACAAATCAACGGTTTACGGCTTGGCGATGTGGCGGATTTTTAGCACAAAGGTTGAATAGAATTACTGCTGTTGAACTTTGCACAAATGTTTCATAGAAGCACTTCAGCCGCCATATTGCCAAACCGATGTTATGCCCAGTTTTTCTATCCGTCAAGTAGGTCTTTAAGTTCATTAAATGTGTCTTTGTTTAAAATGTCTAACTCGTTTCCTGTCGCTAATTTGATTGTATTTCTTGCTTCTCTTATTCTGTTTAACATTGGTAAAATTATTCGCTTCCCGTGATTGATAAAGTTGTCTAAGTCCTGTGAACAAGATGGTATTTTGTATCCGTCCCGACTTGATGCAATTAAAACACCTTTGTCCCTTAAATTACCAACAACTTTTGTTCTAAAATATTCTTCCTTCAAACCTTCGTGTCTGCTTTGATTTAAATGATTGAAAATTTCTTTTGTCGAAACATAGCGGTTTCTAATGCTTGCTCTTTGAAATAGTAATAGAAGTTTTAGAAAATTTATTTGGTCAATTTTTTGTTGGTCACTTCCAGTTTCTTTGTCTATGAAATCTTGAACTCTTAAATAGCAAACTTCCGCAATTTTCGGGTCGAATGTTGTATCAACATTTGTGTCTTGAAATTCCTTAAACGAAAACTCTTTTGGAAAGAAATTTAGACTGCTGATTTTGGGTTTTAAAATTTCTTCATATTCATTACTGTGTTCAGATTTTTTGTTTTCGTCAAATATGTAGCCCAATGTCCCAGCAACAAAGTCAGCCAACTGAATGAAATAACTTTGTTTACTATTTAGAATATTGAAGTCTGAACCTGAGAATAAATTTCTTTCGTGATGCTTTTCAACATAGGTCTTGAATTCCCTCATAAAGTCGTTTCCACCGTGTTCGTCAACATAAAGTTCCAGTCGTGGAAATGTCCGATAAAGTTCTTTATAAACTAAGTTGTTGAGATATTTGTAAAATGATTTTTTGATACTAAAACCTTTTCCGAAGAGTTGTCGCTTGTCAACTATTACGGCATAAATAGTAATGTCAAGTTGTGCGATGTCAGCCAGGATTTTTTTACGTCTTGTGTGGTTTGGTCCAACGCC
Organism: Spirosomataceae bacterium; assembly: GCA_041392315.1. GTDB lineage: Bacteria > Bacteroidota > Bacteroidia > Cytophagales > Spirosomataceae > Runella. The sequence goes on from JAWKMH010000019.1 coordinate 89,956, forward strand.
ACTTGATTTCATTTCACCTGTCTGAAAATTGTGTTTTCGTCTTATTTCGTCAATATCCGTTTTTAGCTTTTCTAAATTCTCATTCTTGCACATAACAGTCGCCACGATAAAATGACTTCCTTGTGTCTGAAAGTCAAATGAGCTGTTGCCAAACTCGTCTGCAAATGCTGTTATATTGTGTTGCATTGTCGTCTTTTAAAATTGGGCATAACTCTCAAATATGCGAAAGTTTTGCAGTAATTCTTGTATTTATTTGAACTATTCTTGCCGTATTTATTTTTTATTTTTGGCTTATAGGGTATCAAACAACACCGACCTTAGAAGCAACCGAGATTGTAATAAAACCTACACAAGGATATAAAACTACTTCCCAAATTTCAAATTATGGTTTCGATTTCTTTGAGCCATTATCAAGATTCAAAGAGTCCTATTCCGTGGACTGTGTCCCACAGCAGTTTTAGGACACTATTTTGTGCTATCAGAATAGAAGGTTTAGATTCAAATCAAGCTAAAAATTCACTTTCAAAAAAAGCGCGAGGCAATGCCCCGCGCTTCGCGTATGAAAAGACTTGAATTACTACCCAATATTCTCTGCCCCTGTATCTTTCCAACTCCGCGAGTTGGCCGAATCAATCACCGCCTCGCATACTTTTTGGGTTTGGAGGGCATCTTTAAACGTCGGCCCGCAGGGGCTGCCGTCTTCGAGGCTTTTAAGAAAATCGGCTACTTGGTGTACAAAACTATGCTCATAGCCAATGCCCAAACCACCTACCCACCATTTGTTCATGTAAGGTTGGTCGCCATCGGTTACGATGATCGAACGCCAACCACGCACGATGGATTCGTCTCTATGATCGAAATACTCAAGGCGGTTCAAATCGTGTAAATCCCAACGAATGGAGGCGTGTTCGCCATTGATTTCAAAGGTATAGAGTGCTTTATGGCCACGTGCATAGCGCGTTGACTCAAACAAGCCGAGTGAGCCATTGGCAAAATGGCAGTGAAAAATACAGGCATCATCAATGCCTACGGGTTGCACTTTACCAGTAAGCTGGTGAAGGCGTTGTTTGATGAAAGTTTCGGTTACAGCCGACACATCGGTGATGGCCCCATTGAGCCACATGGCCGTATCTATGCAGTGGGCGAGCAAATCGCCCGTTACACCTGACCCCGCCGCTTCTACGTCCATGCGCCACAGTCCTGCCCCTCCTTGTGGGAGGTCGGCACTGATGGTCCAATCTTGTAGGAAGTTGGCGCGATAATGAAAAATCTTACCCAATTTACCCGAATCCACGATTTGTTTGGCCAAAGATACAGCTGGCAAGCGGCGGTAATTGTACCAAACTGTACTGGCTACACCCGCTTCTTCAATGGCTTTCACCATCTCTTCACCCTCGGCCAATGTCCGCGACAAGGGCTTTTCGCACAAAATCATCTTGCCAGCTTTTGCTGCGGCGATGGCGATTTCGGCGTGGGAGTCGTTGGGTGTGCAGATGTCTATGGCATCAATGTCATCGCGTGCAATGACCTTGCGCCAGTCGGTTTCATATCCTTCGTATCCCCACTGTTGGGCAAAAGCCTTGACGTTTTCTTCATTGCGCGAGCATACGACTTTGAGTACAGGTTCGTATTCGAGTTCGGGGAAAAAATTGGGAACGCGATTATAGCCATTGGAGTGGGTGCGGCCCATAAAGCCTGTCCCGATAAGTCCGATTCTAAGTTGTTTCTTCATATCTGTATTTAAGGTTTACTCGTACCATCCATGCGTCTCGCGCACTTTAATCATTGCGGCCAAGATGTCGTTCCAAGTTTTGGGTTGGGTCATTATGTCGTTGGCAAACATACAGCCGTCCCAGCAAATATGACGGAAGGCTTTGGTCAGTTGGCCGTCATTGCCCCGTAGCCATAAGCCTGCATCGTGGGTAATATCCAGTTTGCCGTTGGGGTCGGTGGCTTGGCAGTGGCGGCCTGTTTTGTCATGCGAGCCTGTGCCATGCACGGTGCCGTCGTTTTGGGCAACGTGGAAGTCTATCGTCCAAGGGCGAAGGGCATCGGTTACTTTCTTCAATCCTTCCAAGAAAGTAGCGCGGTCGCCCCATTGAAAATCTTCGGGCAAAATGCGGTGTTCGGGGGCGTTGTAGCCCAACAAGTATAAGGTTGTGTGCGACATATCAGCCTGAAAACCAATATTTTTCCGATCCACCATTTCGAGGGTTTCGAGCATGTATTTCCAAGAGTGCATTCCACCCCAGCAAATTTCGCCTTCGGCAGCGAGACGTTCGCCAAAATCGGCGGCTATGTCGCAGGCTTCGCGGAAAGTCTCGGCAATGAGTTTGGTATTGCCGGCTGGATCGGCAGCCCAAGCATGTGGACTACTGGCAGAGTCAATGCGCACAATACCATTGGGGCGTAGCCCCATTTCGCGGAGTTTTTGGCCTATTTGGCAAGATTTCTTGACCATTTCGACAAATGTTGCGCGTTCTTCTTTGCTACCCATGGCTGGGCCGCCCCAAATAGGTGCTACCAAGCTACCAATTTCGAGGCCATGCGCGGCTACCTTGTCGGCCAGTCGCTTGATACTGTCATCGGAGGTGTCGAGGTCATAGTGGGGGTCAAAAAGCCCCAAATCCACTCCATCAAACTTGACCCCACCTACATCAGCGGCGGCAGTCATTTCGAGCATGGTATCGAGCGAGATAGGGGGTTCGGAATCGGGGCCTTTGCCCACAATCCCAGGCCAAGTGGCATTGTGGAGTTTAGGATAATTGTTGGTTGGCATGTTGATAAATTATTAAGGGTTAAAATGAATGATTACAATTTTAAAGTACTAAGTCTGGATTGTTGGGGCCAAAATGCTTGAGAATCACTATTGGGTCAGTACTCGACTGATTTGTAATTGTTACGCCCTCGATGGCGGCTTTTTCAGTAATAAAAAACTCGTCGTTGGTAAGCTGCCCATAACGAATCAGCGCAGGAGTTTCAATGTCCCAAACGCCCATCTTTCCATGTCCTTGCATCACAATACATCCATATGCTGCGGCATCTTTGATGGTTACGGTTTGGCCTGGTAGTACGGTGAGCTCTTTGGCGCTGTATGCAGCAGACTTATAACAAATCCAATTCTCTACATAGCCTTGGGCTTGCATCTCTTCTATTGGGTGTACAGGCTTAGGCATCATGAAGTGATTGGCGGCAAAATTTGGGTCAACGTTGGCTTCCCAGTCAATCACCGAAACCAGTTCGTCATAATCGCCCATTTTATCGGGTGGTGTACCATTCCAAAGCAATTCCTCTGGTACAATGGCCTCATTGACAAGGCTTTGATACATCGCAAAAATATCGGATGCTTTTTGTGGCTCATATGTACACAAACTCCCTGGCGCGTGTAAAATGCCTGGGGGTACATCCCAGCCTGTTCCTGGTTCTAACTTATAGGCCGACGAAAAATTAGTGATTTTGTTATCTCCTTTGTTGAAGTCCATCAAGCATTGTTTGATTTGCTCTTTGGTCGTACCCGGGGTAATTCCGAAGAAAGTATATGGAAAATCTCCACCGTGGTTGTTGAGCTGGGGGGGGAAATAATAGGCTTCAGGCTTTCCGTTTTGCCCTACCAAAGCGGCCTTCTCGTCGTTGTGGTGAATGTGGTGGGGCAATGGCCCCATGTTATCGAAAAACTTTGAATACATGGGCCAGCTTTGGTATTCGTCCCAAAGGCGGTTGCCTACGATTTCTCCTTTTAATTCGTCTATGGCATCTTTGAGTAAAATTTGCGCCGTTTGTCCATTTTCTTCAAAAACTACCTTACTCAAGCCTTCATGTTCGCCTGTCAATGGGCCATTTTTGGCGGGGGTTGTTGAAGACAGCCAACGCTCATCAATACCGCCACGTACCCCGCCCAACACATAGTAATCGTCGGGGTGTAGTTTGATACGACGACCTGGTACACAAAACGAACGTGGCACCCAAGTAGGTGCTAATCTGAGTATTCCTTTTCCTTGTTCTAATGCCTTTTGGGCGATACTTGCATTTGCCATTGGTTTGGTTTTTTATCTAAAAAGTGTGTTTTGAGTGATTTTTATTGTTCGATTGCCAGTTTTGGGCTATAGGCTTATAGGATGTATTACTTTGGATGTTCATTCACTGCTAAAATTAAGTCATAGACCCTGCTTTCGTTGGGTGCTAAATGAATCAAAGTGTTTTCTTCGTGGGCTTTGGCTTGGCCGATGGGTGGGTTTGTTCCTGGTTCTAAGCCCGTTACATATTCGCCTTTGCCCCAGTGCTGCCAGTTGGTAAGCCAAGGCATTTGATTTTTCTTGAAAATCACGGAGAACTCAATACCTAATTGCGCATTGCGAATCCCGCAATAGCAATTGCCTGCTTCATCTGCTACAATATCAATAAAAGCAGCTTCTTCGCCTGTACCTGCATGGGAATCTAAGGGGGCAGGGCAGCGACGAAAGTCGTTGTTTTCGTTAAAAATGGGGTTGTTGGGCGCATCTCTTGCTATCCAATCGCCCTGCCAAAGAATTTGAGCACCTTCATCCACGAGTGGCCAACCCAAATTGATATGATAGAGCATCATATGGGGTACGGTAGTGTTTCCTCGATTAATGACTTCATCATGAATTTTGATGGTTGCTTGGCCCAATACCCCCGAAATGGTACGACGAAGTTCTAAAGTAGGTCCAAAAACGGTAGTTTCGCGCATGATGCCTGTGATACTCATTTCCATTCTTCCTGCCAGTGGATCGGGCTGGATGATAGACACTATTTCGGCGGAAATATTGCTAATTTTACCATGTAAACCCTGCGGGCCATTGGGACCACCAATATTTGAGAGGCCAGCAGGTAGTAACCAGCCCTCCGCCAAAAGTACGGAAGCCAATCTATGCCTTGGTCGGCAAAGGCTGAGGTGTAGTAACGTCACGACTCAACCAAGCCAAGCTGTGTTGGTTATAGAAGGCATCCATGATGTCCATGGCTCTGTCGAGTACCACTTTATAGCGTAAACCTGTACCTGTGTTTATCCAAGCAATGCGTGTGCCACGCCCAAGGCCATTGTCTAATACGGAGGTTTCTATGCCACCCAATTGGGCGGTATTACCTATTTTATTATACCAAGAGAGATACTCATTCATAAAAAATGTTAGTTTTCTAACAACCAATCTCGTACCCGTGGATTGAAATCGTTTAATCGTTCAAAGTGGAAAACATGGCCTGCTTTTTCGTATAGGTACAAATCACAATGAGGGAGCGATTTCATGCGCCATATCCAAGCAGGAGTAAAAATATCCTCTTGACCACCAATGACCAAGGTAGGTTGGGTAATAGAAGGCAATTTTGTCAATACATTATGACTGATACAAGCAGCCGCTTGTCCTTCCAGTCCATGAAGGGGCTGTGGTTGTGCATCAATGGCCGCTTGTCGGCGGCCTTCTTCCAATTCGGCAGCTACTTTTTCATCGTCCCATGATCCTTTGGAATAAATCAGTAATTGGATAAACAGGCTAAACTTTTCGGGCCGGAGTCGTGCTTTGCATGTCATTATATGTTGAAAGATAGCTTTTGCGGTATTATCGCAACGAGCCCAAGGACACATGAGAACCATTGATTGCACCTTTTGGGGATGGCGGATGGCCAGTTGAAGTGCGATGGTACTACCCATTGAACAACCCACTACTCGTATGGTTTCAATACCAAGTGCTTCTAATAACCCCGCACAATCATCAGCCATTTGGGCTGTGGTATAGTCACCAGCAGGCTTATCAGTGTACCCCACGCCTCTATTATCAGGAAGTACACACCTAAAATCCTTTTCCAAAAGCAACATGAGGCTCCCACACCGAACCAGGTGCAGTAATACCATAATCAATAGAAGAGGGGAGGCCGAAGGGTCGCCCCGCTCTTCGTAATAAAGATTAATTCCGTTGGTTTCTACAAAAGGCATAGGTCAATCAGGAAGTTACTATTTCAAAGCAGGTACTAAGTCATTCATAATCCAACGCCCGTCGTGCAGTGTTACAAAATCGGGATTATCTATAGCTTCTATGCCTTCGTCTTCACAGATAATCCAACCACTGTAATTGATGTCTTTGAGCCATTGTGTAATCGACAATAAATCTACTTTGCCTTTGCCCATGAGCGTAAATTCGGGATTGCCATCCCAATCTTTGTAATGAACATGGTTAATCAGCGAGGCGTACTCTTTCATTTTGCTCAGAGGGTCCATCCCGCCATTGATGATATGACCTACGTCGGGTGTCCAGCCTGTGACAGACGTATCCAGCCCTTCCAACACCACTTTATAGTCTTCTTCTGTACGAATGATGGAGGTATGTGGTGAATTGGGATGGTAGCTGCATGGTACTCCTTTGGCTGCAGCTCGTGCCGATACAGTATTGACAATATTGACCAAATTGCGGCGACGTTGTGCCAAGTCATGTCTTCCTGTTGGAATTTGCACGGTATTGAGCATTGCCCCAGGAAAACGTTCCAAAAGAGCGATGGCATTGTTGGCGATGATGCGTTCTTCTTCTGTTTCTTCTTCTCCATTCCATTCTAAGGCCAGCGCCAATGCGGCCAATTCAATACCTTGTTCTTTAAGTTTAGTTTCTAATCGATCAGCATCTACTAAATCACCCATCCAAGTAAAAATAGGCTGAATACCTGTAAAGCCCGCTTGGGCAATAACCTCAATCATATGTCCTAAACGGCCTCGGTGTGTTTGACCATTGCCGCTCATAAACCAAGTAAACCTCTGAACCAAAACGAAATGAGAGTTTTTCTGTCATTATTTTCTATGTATAATTTAAAAAATTATGGGTAGTTGTTGGCGTTTTTAATGGCCTGACTACAAGCATACCGTTTACTTTTTTTTTCAATACTTCGCCTGGCATGATAAGCGAGTCCCAGCCAGCTAAGTCGGCAGGTTTTATCTTTTCTTTATATCCACTAAAATTAAATGTAGTGGGTTGGTAAGGACCTACAAAATCCACGTTATTGCTGACCTTAATTGATTTTTCCATGCCCATTGCCCAAAAAACGGCATTGAGTAACATACGCCTAAAACCTTCATTCAAAATATCCTCAGAAGCACCATGGGTAGTGGCAAACGACCGTCCTTTTTTTCCAGATGGAATTTGATAGTTTTTCACCCAAGCTACAGGCAAAAGTTCTTTGGTTTTGTCAGGTTCGGAATTGGGGGTCATGCCATTGAGTACTTGGCCCCGTGCTATGGGCGTTCCTTTTGGATAGGCGGTGTAGCCCCCCGATTGTACCCACATGTCTCTCACGCCTCTAAAAATAGGATGTTCCTTTTGACTTTCTTCTATGATGATTTTAGAAGATTGTTTGTGATTAGTACCATAATGAGATACCCATGTTTCGCCCAATACCACCTCGCCAAAGCCATCTTTCCACTCGCTTTTCTCTCCTTTATAATTCCAGCCATAATGCGCCCATTTGGGGTCGTTTTTTATATCAAAAGCATGGGTAGAAGTACGTAGCCCAATCACAGGCCCGCCACGTTTGAGATAATTGTCAATGTGTTGCATTTCTTGATCATCGAAATGGGAGAAGCGTGTAAAAATAAACATCAAGTCGGCTTTACTGAGCACTTCAAGGCCATGCAAATTGGAACCTCCGGGTAAAATGTGGTCGTTGTCATCGAGGGCATAGATAACGGTGCATTGAAATCCATACCTTTTGGCCAATATACGAGCTAAAGCGGGTAGTGTTTCTTCGCCTCTGTACTCATGATCTGAGGCAATAAAAACAATATTTTTACCAACACCAGGCCCTTTAGTTCCTTTGTACTCGACACAGTATTTGGAGAAATCTTCTTTGGAGATTACAAAAGCCGAAAATAGAAATAGGCACAGGACAATTACGATTAATTTATATTTCATGGTGATTTTCAGACTAAAGCCCATGTTTTTGACACATTTCTTTGATAAATTTTAGGCCATTTTCGGCAATATGCCATGGGTCGTTATATTCGCGCCAAACGTTGATAGCATTGGCAAAATCAGGATCATTTCTCGAAAACGCTTCGATGGTGAGCCAGCCTTTATAATTGATAGCGGCCAGTCCTGAAAAGGCATCGTCCCAAGGTATATGCCCGTCGCCGGGTGTTCCACGGTCATTTTCGCTGATATGGACATGTCGCAATACGGGTGCGATGGTTTGTAGCGCTGTGCCATAATTTTTTTCTTCGATATTGGCATGGTGTGTGTCAAACATCGCCCGCACGTGTGCGTGATCGGCAAGCCGCACCAAATGCGATAACTGAGTCATGGTGTTACAGAGATAACATTCAAAACGATTGAGGGCCTCTAAGGCCAGTACGATATTGGCTTGGGCGGCATGGTCTCCTGCAGCGTGAAGCACCTCTGCCGAGCGGGCGTATTCTTCCTCAAGTGCGGGATGAGCCTCAAAATAGGCATGAGGTGAATGAAAAGGGCCAC
>JAWKMH010000002.1:0-565807 GCA_041392315.1 Spirosomataceae bacterium
TGCCATTGATGCCAACTACGCCCCTTTTTTAGATACAGGCTATTTGGGTGTGTTTTTCGGTACCGAACCCAAAAATACCGAACGAGCGATTCAGTTGGTATATCGTGAACTACGCCAACTTCGCGAAAAAACCCTAACAACTCTTCAACTTCACACTTTAAAAGTGCAGTTGATGGGACAACTGGCGATGTCGGAAGAAGGTAATCAAAGCTTTATGTTAATGATGGCCAAGAGTATTTTGGATACAGGAAAAGTAGATTCGTTGGAAGAGCTTTTTACAGAAATCAATGCAGTGACTGCGCCACAGTTGCAAGAAATTGCACAGGAAATGTTTGATGAAAATCAATGGAGTACACTTTCTTTTATACCTGAAAGTTAGTAAAAAGTGCCTGTATTATACCGTATTACGCATTTTTCCGTTTATATTTGTTGAAACAATGCTACTTGAATGGAGTTTCTTCCACAAGCCATAGAAAATTATGTGTTGGCGCATACAGCTGCCGAGAGTGATTTATTGGCACAACTTAATCGTCAAACACACGCTAAAGTATTGCAACCTCGGATGTTATCGGGGCATTTGCAGGGGCGTTTGCTATCGTTGTTATCAGGTATGATGCGCCCACGCAGAATTCTCGAAATCGGCACATACACAGGCTATTCAGCACTTTGTTTAGCCGAAGGATTGGCGGAAGATGGCTTACTTACAACCATTGACGTAAACGAAGAATTGGAAGATTTTACACGCTCCTTTTTTCAAAAATCACCCTTGTCTTCAAAGATAAACTACTTAATTGGCCATGCGGCCACGATTATCCCTACCCTGACCGATACTTTTGATATGGTATTCATAGATGCCGACAAACTCAATTATGGTCTGTACTACGATTTAGTTTTTGATAAAGTACGCTCGGGTGGCGTGATTATAGCCGACAACGTGCTGTGGAGTGGTAAGGTAGTACAAACAACAAAGAAAATAGATAAGGAAACGCAAGCCTTGTTAGACTTCAACCAAAAAATTCATCAAGATAATTGCGTAAGTCATTTGCTGCTTCCTGTAAGAGATGGGCTGATGATTGCACAGAAACACTAACCCATAGAGTATTATTCCAATGAAACGTATCTTAACCCTAACCATTTTTATTTCTTGCACGTTTATTTTTGCACTTAAGGCGCAAAATTTCTCTATGCCTACCGTTCCTCCCAATGTAGCATTTGCTGGGATGAACATTCAATTGAATAATGATGCGCGTGCCATTATTCAAACAGACATAAAAGCTTTGCTTGCCAATCAAAAATATTGGGAGGCGAAACTTGACCGTTGTTTATTGTTTTTCCCTATGATGGAAGGGATTTTGATAGATGAAGATGTGCCTGTTGATTTTAAGTATTTGGCTGTTCAAGAGAGCAATCTTCAACCCGATGCAGTGTCGGCTTCTAATGCCGTTGGTTTTTGGCAATTTAAAAAAGAAACGGCCCTCGACTATGGCCTGCGGGTAGATGAGCAAATAGACGAACGAAAAAATATTACGTCTTCTACACGAGCAGCGGCTAAATACCTCAAAAAAAGCAATACCCAGTTTAACAACTGGATTTCTTCTTTGTACTCGTATTATTTGGGGGCAGGAGGGATCAGTAAAACGATTCCTGCCGAATGGAGCTATGCTAAAGAAATAAAACTTGATGGGAAAGCCGACCGCTATGTGTTGCGTTTTTTGGCACATAAAATTGCCATTGAGTCGGCGATTGAGCGTTATCAATCCCCCTTGCGTATTTCTCTAATGGAATACCCACAAGCCGGTGGTCGTACCTTGGAGGGGATAGCAAAAGAGTTTGGGATTGATGAGGTGGCTATTCGTGCTCAAAATCGTTGGGTAAATAGTAACGACATTCCATCGGATAAGTTATATACGGCTATTCTGCCTGTTAATAATGATCAATATGAGGCTATACGGGAGCGATTGGCAGTTTTTAAAAAAACCAATGAGAGAGATAATTTTGCCCAAAAAGACATTGGCTTTCCTGTGTTGGTAAGAGCTCAAGGGTACAGCAATGATTTATTACTCTATGAAATCAATGGTTTACCAGGCATCATGGCAGGCGGAAACGATAATGTGGCTTCTTTGGCTAAAAAATCAAGGGTGAGTTTTAGCAGTTTTTTACGCTATAATGAGATGTCAGAACGTGATCCAGTCGTTCCAGGAACTGTGTATTATTTGTCTAAAAAAGGTAAGCGCGCTGTAGTACCTTTTCATACTGTGCGCGAGGGCGAGTCGTTGTGGAAAGTATCACAGATTTATGGGATTCGGCTCAAATACTTGGTGAAATACAATCGAATAGATAATCGCAATACAAGAATGCCTACGGGGCGGGTGCTTTGGCTCACCAAAAAGCGGCCAAGAAATCAAGCTATAGAAGTCATCGAAGTACCACAAGATGAATGGATTCCAGGCAAGTCCCAGCCGCGTCCAGGAGTGCAAGAAACAGCTCGAAATGGGGCTAATCCAGCATCGGCTAATAAAATTCCACAGAACCCATCGGAACGAAAAGTATATACGCCTAAAATGGCAGATGTGCCTGTAGTAGATGCGGCCAAATCGGAAAGTGGTCAGACAACTGAAGTAGGAAAAACGGATGAAGACTTGGCCAAACAAAATACTACGAAATCTTCTACCAGTAGTGCTACAAATACGGCTAAGCCCAACAGACGTGCACCATCTTTCAATCCAGTAGATGACGATCGCGTGGTGATTATCAATGATGACGAAGAAGAGTTACCCAAAAAGAAAACGACCACTAAGCAGCCTGTGAGCAATAATAAGCAAGCGCCTGCTAAAACTACTCAAAAAACAACAGTCAATACATCATCAAAAGAAACTGGTGAGGAGTTTGAATCAGGAAAAGAAACTTCAAAAGTAACAGAAACACGGAAAACAGTGCCTGTGGTGGAAACCTCTAAAACAACACCCACTATGCCCAGCAATACGGGTAAATCCATCACGCATTTGGTAGAACCTGGGCAGACTTTTTATAGTATTTCTAAAATGTACGATGTGACAGTCAATGACATTTTGTATTGGAATAACCTTGCCCAAGATGCAAAATTGCTGAGTGGGCAAAAACTAACCATTCGTCCTGTAGGAAACACCATCGACCAACAACCCAAAGCAGAAGAGTTTATCTCACATACCGTGGCTCAAGGCGAAACAATGTTTAGCATTTCACAAAAATATGGGGTAAAAATCGAACAAATACAAGAGTGGAATACCATGACAGACACGGGGGTAAAAATTGGTCAGCAACTGAAGATAAAGAAACAATGATAGTCATTGACAATGCCGTTATCAGCGACGATATAGCCGACCAGTACTTTGTATGTGAACTTACAAAATGCAAAGGTGCGTGTTGTATAGAAGGAGACATGGGCGCCCCATTGGCAGAAGAAGAACTCCCCCAATTAGAAGCGGTCTATCCACACGTAAAGCCTTACTTGAACCGTGAGGGGATTGCCTCTATCGAAAAAACAGGCTTGTATGAGCAAGATGTAGATGGTGATTATGTAACACCGACAGTCAATGGACGCGAGTGTGCCTATGCTATCTACGACCCCAAAGGAATCTTAAAATGTGGTATTGAACAAGCTTATTTAGATGGGAAAATCACTTTTCGTAAGCCTATTTCATGCTATTTGTATCCCATCAGAGTTACCAAATACGACCATTATGAAGCCCTCAATTACGACCGTTGGCATATCTGCAAACCCGCTTGCAATCATGGTCGCGAATTGGGTGTTCCACTCTATCAATTTTTGAAAGCACCGCTTATCACAAAATATGGCGAAACATGGTATGCGGAATTAGTCCAAAAGATTGAAACAAAAAAATGAGTGTCCAAAACTTTTTTGAGGATGTCTATGACGTAGTACGCCAAATCCCAGCAGGGCGTGCTACTTCTTATGGGGCTATTGCTACATTTTTAGGGGCCAAATCGAGTGCTCGTATGGTAGGATGGGCCATGAATGCCTGTCATGGCATGGCTGATGTACCAGCACATCGCGTTGTGAATCGAAATGGCCTACTTTCGGGTAAGCACTTTTTTGGAAGCCCTACGGCCATGCAAGCACTGTTGGAAGCAGAAGGACTCGTGATTGAAAATGATAAAATCAAGGATTTTAAAAAAGTATTTTGGAATCCTAATGAAGAACTACTCTAATTGGCACGATTAATGTGGGGACAGGTTAAAAACCTGTTATTATGCGTTTTTTGTTTCTTATTATTTTTCTTTTTTTAGGCCATTGGGCACAAACGCAGCAAGTGCAATGGGCTACCTCGCTCCTTGGTTTTTCGTCGGAATACAATGCAGGAAATGGCCAACAATACCAAGCCATTCAAGCTTTAGGAAAACCAAATAAGCTCCCTCAAGGAGAGAGTGGGGCGTCAGCTTGGCGTTCTGCACAGCCAGATGCAGGAGAAGAATGGCTCAAAGTAGGGTTTGAAACCCCTATGACGGCTCGACAAATAGCCATTGCTGAAAATGCAGGTGCGGGTTGTGTAACGGCTGTATTTGCTTATGATACCCAAAACAAAGAATACCTTCTCTACAAAAGTAAGCCTGAAGCGACCCTACGTGGTGCAGGAGTCCATAGAATATGGCTTCCTAAACTTACTCCTTTTCAAATTGTAGCCTTAAAGTAGTGTTAAATACCAAATTGGTAGAAGGCTGGAATGAAATTGATGCCATTGGTATTTCTGCTTCCGATCAACCTGTAGAAGCAAATATTAATTTGGCAAAGAATGTTCCCAAAGAACTCACAAAGGAAAACCTTGGCCCTAATGTCAATTCTAAAGCCAACGAAGTCGCCCCTGTGATTTCGCCTGATGGCCGCACTATCTATTTTACTCGTTTTGACCATCCTGAAAATTTAAAAGCCAAAGAAGATTATGATGTGTGGTTTTCGGAAGAAAAAAACGGTGTTTGGCAAAAGGCCCGAAACATGGGCAGTCCAGTTAATAATTTACAAGAGAACTCTATCACCTATATCTCTCCCGATGACCGAACGGCTTTGTTGATGAATATTTATCGTCCAGATGGTACATTGACAAAAGGGGTATCTATAAGCCGAAAAAATGCTACGGGCTGGACATTCCCTCAGGAATTACGACTTCAAAATTATGTCAATGACCATGCTTTTTCCGGATTTTACATAGGCCCTAATGGTAAGGTAATGATATTATCGCTACAAGATGCGAATACAAAGGGAGGGGCAGACTTATATGTATCTTTTCCACAAGCTGATGGTACTTGGTCTTCTCCTAAGAATATGGGCTTGGATCTCAATACAGCCGATGATGAGTTTACACCTTTCTTGGCCACCGACAATCAAACGCTCTATTTTACCTCCAACGGGCGTAGTGGCTATGGAGAAATGGATATTTATGTGAGCCGACGCTTGGATGACTCTTGGACGCGCTGGTCAGAGCCCGAAAATTTAGGTCCTGCTTTTAATACCTCCGATTATGAAGCTCACTTTACCATTCCTGCTTCGGGGGCATATGCCTACTTTTGTTCTGCCGAAAATTCATTAGGTGAATTTGACATCTTCCGTGTCAAACTACCAGCCCCCATTCGTCCCGTACCTACTGTACTTTTACAAGGAATCGTACTCGATGAAATCACCAAAAAACCTGTTTCTGCCGAAGTGATTGTGGAAGATTTGGATCAAAAACAGCCCCCTCAACGCTTGGATTATGACCCTGCCGTTGGAGATTTTAAATTAGTATTAGATACCCAAAAGCAGTATGGCCTGACTGCCCAGCGAAAAGGATACCAGTCGGGGGGGGTAGTGATAGATTTAACAAAAGAGGCGCAGTACAGCGAAATACGCCATGAAATATTGCTAACGCCTATCGAAATCGGTAAAAAAATAACATTGAATACCATCCGTTTTTCTCAAAGTAAATTTGATTTATTGCCAGCGTCGCTACCAGAGTTGGATCGTATTGCACAGATGATGGTGGAAAATCCCACTATGGAAATTCTTTTAGAAGGTCATACCGACAATGTTGGCGATTTTGATGCCAATGTACAGCTCTCTCAAAACCGCGTCGAGGAAGTCAAGCGTTATCTTGCTACTAAAAATATTGAGTTAAGCCGTATTCAAACCAAAGGCTATGGCCCTACACGCCCTATTTCGCCCAATTCTACGGAAGAGAATCGCAAAAAAAACCGAAGAGTAGAGTTTGTGATTTTGAAAAAATAAACCTAAAGACAGGTACAGTAGTTTATTAAAGTAATAATAGCTGTGGTCGTCAGCTATTACTTATATACTTTTTTTATTTTATTGCCTTATATTTAATATTGAAATAGTTATATATTCTTGTATTGTCTATTTTAAGTGAATTTATTATTTTGAGTAATATTTCTCTATTAAATATTTGTTTATATGGATATTTGTGCCTATATTTGCTTATACAAATTTTTATAGCAATGAGAGTATATTCTTTGCTTAATACAATTTCTATTAATCAGCTCAATCTTCGCTGGCTGATTTTAATCTCCAACAACACATCTCTCCTAAAGTAGCGTCGTCTATTAATTTTAGATTGAATTAGGATAGTTTATTTTGCTTAAAAGTTGGTTGATTTACTTCATCAAAACATAAGAAATCATGAATCGCTTTTCAATTTTATATTTGCTCCAAGGGCAATACCAGCATACATCTTACCCTACACGAGCCGAAGCAGAAGATAGTTTAACCCATTTTCTCTCAAATCAGGACGGAGTTCCTCTTGGTATTTATGATGCTAAAACAGAGCTATTTTACTGGGATCTTGCACAAAAAGATAAATTTATTTCGATGGGTGTGGAGGAGGAAGACAGACATAGTAATAACCTCATCAATGTTATTCAGATGTTACGTAGTCAAGAGGAAGGTCCTCAAGATGATGAGTACCGTGATGGAGATGTACTTATGCGACCTTTGCCCTTATCTCTTCCGAAAGTGCTGCCAGTGATTAAGGAAATAGAACTTATTTCTGATAACTCTAAAAAACGCAAAAGGCGACCCAGAGTTGGTCGCCTAAAAGCATATTCCCAATGATTGACATAGCAAGGGGTTTACTCTATTTCAATCGTACCTTTTAAATATAATTTTACTTGGCCTGCTATTTCCACACGGTCGTTGATGACCTTCGTTTTTAGTACACCACCACGGGCAGATACCTGCAAGGCACTTAGCTGTGTTTTGCCGAGTTTTTCAGCCCAATAAGGGGCAAGACTTGTATGTGCCGACCCCGTAACAGGGTCTTCGGCGATGCCCGACTGCGGAGCAAAAAAGCGAGAAACGAAATCTACGACATCGCCAGGGGCGGTTACAATCACGCCACGGGCGGGTAAAGTAGAGAGAACAATCACGTCAGGCTGTAGGGCGCGTACTTGCGCTTCATTTTCTAAAACGGCCATAAAATCTGTTTTGCCTCTCAAAATTTCTATAGGAGTGGTGCTACCCAGTGCTTCTAACAACGCAGGAGGAGCGACCAATTGTTTGTGTAAATTATCCGCTGGAAAATCCAAAACAAGCCAATCGCCTTCTTTGCGAACCTTGAGGATACCACTACGAGAGTCAAAACTCAATTCATTGGTTGGATGATTCTCTATAAAAAACAATACGTAGGCAGTAGCAAGGGTCGCATGTCCGCATAAATCTACTTCGATAGTAGGCGTAAACCAACGGATATGAAAACCAGAGGGGGTAGGGACATAAAAGGCGGTTTCGGCTAAGTTATTTTCGGCAGCAATAGCCTGCATAATTTCATCGGAGAGCCAATGGGTAAGCGGGACTACGGCGGCGGGATTGCCACCGAATACTTTATCGGTAAAAGCATCAAGTTGATATATGGCGAGTTGCATAAAAGACAGTAGTAACAAACCTATTGAGCTTTAGAGTTATATTTGCTCGGGTAGGTTTTTTGTTGAAATTGATCGAAGGGTTCTTTTTGGTGGTTATTGTCACCAAAATAAGCCAAGACTTGGTGAAACATGCGTGGTTCTAAATAACCTGCAATAGGCTGTACAAGATTCATTTTTTCATCTAAAATGACTGTTGTAGGAAAACCAGTAACCTTGCCGTTCATCATTCCTTTGAAAGAAACTTTGCCCAGCATCACATCCGCATCTTTTTCAGGATTATATTTGACCGCATAATATTTCTTATTAGCAAAGTCAATTACTTGGGCATTTTTGAAGGTATTTTTATCCATCACTTTACACCAGCCACACCACTCAGTGTACATATCAATAAATATTTTACGAGGCTGTTTTTGATTTAATTTATAGGCTTGTTCTAAGGTAACCCACTGTATTTTAGATTCTTCTACTTTGTTTGATTTTGGCTTTAATGCCATCACACTGACCATTACAGCGGCAAATACAGCTACTATTGCTATCTTTTTCATGGTTATTGGTTATTATAGTTTGACTTAGGACTAACGATTTTTTATTTCCCTTTGTTCCCTCACAAATATTGCGCCATTTTTACAAGGAGAATGATGAACTCATTAGCTGATAAAACTTACTCACTGATGGCATCTGAAAATGCCTTTTGTATTTTCGATAAATACGCGTTTTGACGGATCTGTGCAGGTTTCGGCAAAGCGAACATACTGATGAACACCGTCTTTTAAGGAATCTATTTTTCCTAAAGATTTCATAGCCAACAAGATAGCACCCATACAGCCACTTTCTTCGCTCTCATTGACACGTACAGGCGAATTGAAAATATCAGCAACCAACTGAACCCAAAAAGCAGAGCGTGTAAAACCACCATTAGCATGTAAGATTTGAGTTTTGGTAAGTTGATTATCAATGATTTGCCTAATCTGATTGAGGTTTAATAATACTCCTTCGAGGGTTGCCCTGACCAAATGCGCTTGGGTATGATGCCAGCTTAAATTTTGGTAACGGCCACGAGCATGTGCATCCCAAACAGGCGCGTTCCCCCAAAAGATAAGGGATAAAGAGTAGTCCTTCTGCTCCTGAGGGGATTTGCTGCGCCATAGCCAAAAGCTCATCAGGTTCTTTCAGAAGTAGTTGTTTCGAGAGCCATTCGAGTACATTGCCGCCGTTGTTAGTAGGCCCACCCGATACATAATGCGAATCGTCTAATATATATGTAAACAGTCGTTTTTGGGTATCTTTGGCAGGTCTATTGGCTGTTTGCCGAACGGCACCGCTTGTCCCTATTGTGTGGTGGTAATGCCTTTTTCTAATGCTCCTGAACCCAGATTGGCCAGACAGGCATCTCCTGCTCCAATGACAAAAGGTGTACCCAACGGAATTCTCAGGTTTTTAGAAAGAGTGATTTTTGTTAATTTCTCTTGGTGGTAGGTAGGTACAATGTCTGATAAAAAGGAGGTAGAGATATTGGCGAAGTCTGTAGCGAGTACACTCCATTTTAAACGTCTATTGTCGAGCAAGGCCGTGCCAGATGCCATCGAGTAATCTATTTGGAACTGGCCAAACAACTTAAACCAAATATATTCTTTTTGGGAAACAAAATGCGTAGTCCGTTGAAAAGTGTGGGCTGTTTTTCTTGAAACCATTGAATTTTAGTTAATGGAGAATAGGGGTGGGTGGAATACCGACTTGTTGATAAATTTTTGTAGAAAGAGTGTGATTTTTGAGTAAATCGGCTTGATTTCGCTGCGATTGTCGGCCCATAATAGAGATCGTGTTAGGCGGCGATTGTGCTTATCTAAGGTAACTACGCTGTGCATAGTAATACAAACTCACCGCCTCAATGGTAGCATGTAGGTATTCTAACTGAATGGCTACTTGCCTGATGACATCTACAAAAGTCGGTAAACCTCGTCGGGGTCTTGCTCTATATACCCGTTTTTGGGCCGATAGGTTACACATGTAGCCGAGGCTTGTGCCACAATGTTACCAGCTTCGTTTATGGCAATGGCTTTTACATTAGTACTACCTATATCAACCCCTATCCAAGCTTTCATAGTTGGTTATTTGATTATTATTTGATTACACCCTGACAATTAGGTTATGGGTACATTTCGCTTGAAAGCAGCCCCAAAATCTATCAAAGATTGGTTTTGAGGACCCCAGGAATGTGGTCTATTTTTTCATATAATACTTTGCGCATATGTTCATTGCTACGCGCTACAATCCTAATATAAAGTGTGTATTTGCCAGTAATATAATAACATTCCGTTACTTCAGGGATTTGTTTGAGGGCTTCGATAATTTTTTCTGAGTCAGAGTCTTCTTTGAGGGTAATACCCGTAAAAGCACCCCACTCAAACCCCAGCTTTCGTTCGTCAAGTACAACGGTTGTACTTTTGAGTACTCCAATACGTTTTAGTTTTCCTACGCGCTGATGTACCATTGTATTGGAGATATGAAGGGTATCAGCAATGGCCGAATAGGCTTTACGCGCATCTTTTTCAAGCTGCGTAAAATTAGTCGGTCGTAGTCATCTAAGGGCTCTTCCATAAAAAAGTTATGAGGATTTTTTAAATAATCTTAAAAGTCAAATATAATTTTATTATACTAAAAATAAGTCAAAATTTATTTTAATTTTTAATTAAATAAATTAATGGTTTTTATAATTGAAATAATAAGTTAAAATTATATATTGTAATGAGTTTATTGTTAAAGTACTAAATGCACTATTGTTATGACCACTACTGAAACCACTCACTCCGCCTATCTCATTGGTCTCGAAAAGGCGCTATGGCGCACACAACTACAAGCCTATACCTGTAGTCATTGAGCGAGGAGAAGGCGCGTTGGTGTGGGATTTAGAGGGTAAACGTTACTTTGATTTTCTTTCGGCTTATAGTGCCGTCAATCAAGGTCATTGTCATCCACGTATTGTCAATGCACTGGTAGAGCAAGCTCAGAAACTGACGCTTACTTCGCGGGCTTTTCATAATGCTGTGTTGGGTGAATGTGAGAAGTTTTTATGCGACTATTTTGGGTATGACAAAGTATTGATGATGAACTCGGGTGTAGAGGGGGCGAAACAGCTATCAAACTTACCCGTAAGTGGGCTTACTTAGTAAAAGGTGTTCCAAAAACGAAGCTAAAGTAGTATTTGCCCAAGGTAATTTTTGGGGCCGAACCATGGCCGCAATCTCTTCTTCTACCGACCCTGAAAGTACCAACGATTATGGCCCATTTCTTCCAGGTTTTATGATTATACCCTCACAATGACTTGGAGGCGTTAGAAGCCACTTTGAAGGCCGACCCAACTATTGCGGGTTTTATGGTAGAACCCATTCAAGGAGAAGCAGGGGTAGTAGTGCCTGACGAAGGGTATTTGCAGGGAGCAAGAACACTTTGTACTCAATACAACGTACTTTTCATAGCAGACGAAGTTCAAACAGCCTCTGGCCGCACAGGCAAACGCCTTGCCGAGACCATGAGGATGTAAAGCCTGATATTTTGGTGTTGGGTAAAGCACTCTCTGGTGGGGTTTATCCTGTTTCTTGCGTGTTGGCCAGTGATGAAATCATGCTGACCATCAAGCCTGGGCAGCATGGCTCGACCTACGGTGGAAATCCTTTGGCTGCCGCAGTAACTATGGCGGCTTTGTCAGTTGGAAGACGAAAAATTGGCCGACAATGCAGAAAGACTGGGGCGAATATTTCGTTCGAGAATGGAAGCTATACAGCAAAAAACCAGCTTAATTCAAACAGTACGCGGCAAAGGATTGCTGAATGCCATAGTCATTAATACCGACGAACAAAGCCCTATGGCATGGCAGATATGCCTTCAACTCAAAGAAAAAGGGTTGCTCTGTAAGCAAACCCACGGCAATAAAATTCGTTTTGCCCCCCCATTAGTCATTACCGAGGCACAATTGCTCGATGCCTGTGATTTGATTGAAGAGGTTATTTTGGCACAATGAGTCCAAACCATTGTCATCAAACGCCGTTGTCTCTGTCTTCACAGGCAACATTGAGAGGTCATTGCCGAGCATTGGGGCATTGTTTCATCACAGCAAAAGAGGTACCGAAAGCGTGTCTGTTTCTACCATATTGCTTATGTTCAGAGCGCGATCTCTTACCCTGATTTGAAATTTTACAGTGCTTAGTACAGCATTTCTGGAGTAAGGAAAATAGACAGCGTAATCCAACTTCCCTTCAATAGGGCCTTTCTTACGGTCGGGTTTCAAAACAGGAAAAAAGCTTTGCATTAGCCGCTAAAATCACCTCTAGTATTGATTTCCAGTGGTTTTCCTAAAAGTACGGAGTTCATAATTGCCCCAGGTACTATATTTCGGGTCATTTCTACTATCGCTACTTTCTCCTAAATCGCCATCGCCATCTTTGAAATCAATAGTCAGTACCACAGAATCTTGCTTGGCTTTAGAAAAGGCTCTATCACCTCAAATTTGGTCATGCTATTAAACACAATTTCAGGTACATTACTGTACGAAGGGGGAGTAAAACAGCTCGTGGTGGCAGTTATAAATAATATTAGTGTAAAAATAAAACGAACAAATCCCTTCATCTTTCTTGTTAATTTTGTTCTAAATATGGGAAAAAGTAATGATTCATTTGTTATGGTTGTGAAAAATAGACTTTAAATGCAAAATTTACAAGAATTAGTTCGTCAAGTAAATAAGGACACTTTTGAAGACATTGCTTTAGAAGTATTTCGTTTTCAAGCTATCCACAATGTAGTATATCAAGAATACTTAGCTTATCTACATATCGAGCTACAGAAAATAAAACACTCTCCCAAATCCCTTTTATGCCCATTGGTTTTTAGCACCATGAGGTTATTACCAAAACACCAATCATTCAAGCCACTTTCGAAAGCAGTGGCACCACGGGCAGCCATACTTCTCGCCATCATGTAGCAGATTTAGACTGGTACAAAGAGATAAGCACGGCCATTTTTGAACAACAATACGGTTCTTTGGCTCATTATCACTTGTTAGCACTTTTGCCTTCCTATCTTGAACGAAATAACTCCTCTTTGGTGTATATGGTTCAACATTTTATTGCGAAAACAAAGTCGCCTATCTCGGGCTTTTTTTGAAAAATATGGATGATCTCTTACAAACACTCAAAAAATTAGTAGCCAATCCTGATGGGCGAAAAGTCATCTTGTGGGGGAGTAACGTTTGCGTTGCTGATTTGCCGAAGACCAAGATTTGGCATTTATGAGAGAATTTCCAAATCTGATCGTGATGGAAACGGGCGGAATGAAGGGCCGCCGCCGCGAAATGCTACGCCAGGAGGTACATCAAGTTTTGACTCACGCATTTGGTGTGTCTAAGGTTCATTCAGAATATGGCATGACGGAATTGCTTTCGCAATCATATTCTGACGGTGAGGCGTTTTTGAAACCGCTCCTACCATGAAAATTTTATTGCGCGATATTAACGACCCGCGTAGTCATAGATACTCCCCAAGAAGGGTTTCGTTATGGGGGCATCAATGTCGTTGACTTGGCCAATATAGATTCATGCGCTTTTATCGAAACCCAAGATTTGGGGCGTTATGTAGGCAATGATGCAGCGAAGTTTGAAGTGATTGGACGATTTGATAATTCGGACGTGCGCGGATGTAATTTGCTGCTTTGAGTGGTAAGTTGGCTTTTTAATGGAAGTCTATTCAGTGATAATGACCGCAACTTACACTGAAAGCTACACCAAAAGCATGTACACTTTCCTCTGTGGCTTGCCTGCCATTGCTTTTTCCTTTATTTCGAGGGGTGGGTATATTGAAGCCTGCTTCAATTCTTGATCTCATAACAGTTACTTGATCGTAGGTAAAATAGCCCCTTGTCGGTACAGATATGTAGTTCATCAGATTACGCTGCACAAATTTGATCCCATCGCAACTTGTTTCATAATTGGCACTTATTTGCCTTGGCGTATCATAAAGCCCGTCAGAATGTACTTGATCCTGACAGTTTTCTTGTAAACCAAAAGTATGTTGCAATCCAAACGCATGACCTATTTCATGGGCTAAAACGCTATTTTGGAACAAAGTCCCATCAACTCCAGGCGATTGGGGCAGTAGATTAATTGCTCCTGCCAAACGAACATGGTCGGCATAAATTCGGGTATTGGTATTTCCCCAAGCCAATTTATCAATAGTGGTGTTGATAAAAGGCAGGCTAAAAAATTCTTGAGGTACTAAACCCTTACGATTGTTGTCCATCATGGGCATTTTGGCAATACCTGCATAATTCCAATTACCAAAATTCTCAACCACCACATTAAAATAGACATTCGGATTCCATTTCGACAATTCGTTGGCAAGCATAACCTCATACTGGCGTTGGGCTTCATTATACACATAGGTTTCGGTCAATGCCACAAATGGGCGAGTGAAATTAAGGCGATTGATGCCGTTTTCTTTGAGTGCATTGCCTTGGGGGTCTTTGTCGGCCAAATAAAACTCAATGAATGTATCGGCGGCATTGGGGTCAATTGCCTGAACATTGTTCACAAACTGGTTGCGAAACATGGCATTGAGTTGTTCCAATTTCTTTCCATTTTTTAGTTGTTCGATGGCCTGTTCTATGAATTGGGCATCTGTTGTTTTGGTGGCAGGATGCACGTAGGGGCCAGGCTGGCAAAAATGAAACATAATCGGAATCCTGACTACTTCAAAAGTACGGTTCTGACGTACTTCAAAGGTGGTTTCGACTTGTTTGCCGTAGGCACTCAACATTATTTTGTGTGTACCCCCTTTTTGAAAAACAAAATTTTCGAGATTAATACTTTCATTGCCAAGGGTAGCTTTTAGCCCTTTTTTGATAGGGACTTCGACGTTATCTTTGTCGAAGCCCTTGAGCGTAAGGTTTGGATTTGAACCCACTAACGTATGTGTAACAGCATACTTGGAGTAAAAAGCGTTGCTCAATACTAATTTATCCAGGGCCGTTGCTGGGTTTTTTACCAAAAATCGAGCAGATGTGGTACTTTCCACCCCTTTGACGACGGCCTTAAACACCACATCGCCTTCTTTTTCGAAGATAAATTTGTTGGAGGGCATCTCTACTCCATTGGCATAGAAAGTAATTGTGCCGTTGTAATTGGTCAAAAGATTCCCTTTTTCATCTTTTATATCGGCACTTAATACGAGAGATTCCGATTCATTTGACCAAAAAATACCAGCAGGTTGCGAAGTTTTTAATATTACCAAGCTCGGTTTTACATCGGTGTTTAGTACTCCGGGGCTTGCATCAACAGACTCCTTTTTGCAAGATAAACACAGGACGACGCATAGCAAGATGATTGAGAAAGCCTTCATATCTTTTGATTTTTATTTGGGTGGCACAAAACTGTACCTTTTACTTTTTGTGGAGAAAAAAAAGTAAACAAGTGGCGGTCAAACAAAGACTGAGACGTATAAAAATCAAGTTGAGTCGAAACAAAATTTTTGGAAATATCACCAAGTATTGAGCAACCTCATATACTTTCTAATACAGCTTCATATACTTTCTAATACAGCTTCTACAAAGTCGGTGGCGGGGGCATCGCACACGGAGCATACATAAGCATTTGGCAAAGGGGCTGGTAGGGCTGCTACTGTGAGACAGTGCTGGCACTGCATAACGGGCTGTGCTGCGGAGGGGGAGTTTCCAAGCGGTTTTCGCGTAATACTGGCTTTTTTGGCAGTGGTAAGTTGGTCATAATAGTTGAGCGTCAGTCTTCTCAACACTTCGGGTAGATTTTTACGAGCGACATCTCCAGCGAAAGTTTCCCAGGTAGTATTGCCGATATAAAAATCGGGCGAATGAATGATGCGAAACCGCTGATAGTCGGCAGAAAGAGGCTCTATGACAATAGTGGAGGTAGTCTCGGCACTACGATGACCAATACTAAAACTAAGGCTTGAAGTACGGATTCGGGTTCTCTCAAAGGCATCTACCAGTTCTGTTTTGAGGCGTAAAGCGGCGGCATCGGCATCTTGAATTTGCCAGTTGAGTTCGAGCGAAGAGTAATGCGTATGAATTCCCCAAGTACCCAGCAATTTTTCCCACTGATAAATGGATTCTTTTGGAATGTCTCTGATAATGAACGTCTTGAAGGGAGTAGGATAAAGACGGCCAATTTTAGTATCTATACACAATTGGGCGAGTGCTTCCAAAAACGAAGCCTCCAAACTCATTGTCGCGCTGGTAAAGACCAATCCAATGGCGGTTGTCATAGCGGTAAATGCCTTCATGATGCGGATAGGGCTTGGAAGTCAGTTTCAATTCTTTTTGAATAGGGCGTGTACGTCCACAAACTGCGCCGTTACACGTGTATAAAGTTCATTGAAAGTATGACCATTTTCCGTCATTTCTTTGTTTTCAAACCATACCTGCTCGATGTGTTTTACCCAATCGGCAATTTGCTCTCCGTCTAATAATTGCGGCCAGATTTGTACTTCTCCCAAGGAAGGTAAATTAATAGCCAAAAACCAAAAAGAGGGCATGGAAGAAGCAATAAAATTTAACTCGCCCGTCAGTGGCCGAATCAACTCTTGGGTAGGGTCAATGAGGTTTACCTTGAGACGGGGTTTGAAATCAAAGGAATCAAGTAGGTCTAAATAATCGCCTGAACGTAGCCAAGAGAGTTGGGGAAAAATATTTTGTGCTACCAACGACGATACGATATTGGGGTGTTTTGGCTTAGCTTCTTCTGCCTCAAAACCCTGTGAAATGAGTTGTTGGCGTAATTTTGGATATTGAGTATCGGTGCAGAAAAGTAGTAAATCTTGCCGAAAGCCCACTTCTATTTTTCCTAAGGCCCACTGCCGCGACAAAACGGCTAATTGCTGAAGCTCGTCGGGCGTAACTACACCCCCAGGCGTTGAAATACGGAGATAAGGCATGATTTGTTAACTATGGTTTGTTCAAATAAAATCGTTATCTTTCAATTCAAGTCCTTTTAAGTAAACCTTCACAGCTATTTCGGCATCTATTCTTAATTCAACAGACCCATCGTAAAGATGATGGCGCAAGGATTCGTAAATGTGAATACATTTCCACAAAGCCTCTACCAAATCTGATGGTGCCAATGAAGCTGTAGTGTGAGTTAAGGCAGCAAAGTCGTCAGTTCCTAATTTGGTTTCTACTTTTCGTACTCCGCGTGGCTGATTTCCATTTTTAATGTGCAAAAGAGGCCCGAGTACAGTCATTCTTAGAAAAGACAAAAAATCATAGACTTCAAACAGTTCTCCCCTGCCTATTTTGGTGGTGGCATAATGAACCCATACCCAGAAACGGTCTTCAATCCATTGATAATCAGGATACGGCCAAGTAGCCGTTGTTTTTTCGATGACATTGGTGAGTTGGTTGTCTCGTTCCCAAACTACTACGGGGTCTTCCACCCGATGATGAAATTCTTCAAGTGTTAAAAATTTTATATCTACATGCAGCAGTGGGTTGTTATAAAGACAAATTAATACCCGTGGTTCGCCTACATGTTCTCCTGTAAATGCTGATAATACCGTTCCAAACTGTTGGGCTACGATTTTCATTTTACTTGGCTCGTCTGCTATTGTTTTAGTTGAAACCAAGACCAAGTCTAAATCTGAGAAGGCATCGATTTCGTTAGTAATCCAAGAACCTGCTACTGCCAGGCCAACCATATCGGGCGATTCCTGTAAAACAGCGATGGCATTGTTGATAAAAGAGTGGAAAATAGTAGGTGGCATAGCTTGGCTCATTTTGGGCAATTACCAAATAACTTTTTCCTAAAATCGAAAGTTCGCCAGATGCGACATTTATTTAACAACAGCACTCTTTATTGCTTCTACATGACCAAACTCATCTCCAGCACTGCTTTCACTTCTGGCCGACAGCTACCGCAGCCTGTGCCTGCGCCCGTTTGCTGGCAGAGCGTTTGAAAGTCCGAACACCCACCTTTGATGGCTTCTTTGAGGTTGCCGTCGCCTACGTTATTACACGAACAAACCACCTTTCCTTTGCATAGTTGGCCACTTTTACCACTTCTGAGGAGTTGTAGCCGCTTGTCAGATAACTCTATCTGATGTTGGATCAACGATTTATATTCTACAAACTCCGTCTTATCGCCCAACAGAATAGCCCCAACGAGTTTGTCGCTGTGGATAATACATTTTTTATAAAACCGGTTTTGTTTATCCGTAAAAATAACCTCTTCATAGCCAGCCCCCGCACCGTTGGCGGGGATTTCGGTGATTCCGAGGGCACATAAATCTAAGCCTTCCATCTTCAATATATTCATCGAAAGTGTGGGGCGATAGTAGTGCTGAATGTCGCCATTGAGATAGGCGCAGAGGGCTTCTGCTTGCTCTTCGGCGGCGGCTGTGATTCCGAAAAGTTGGCCTTCAAATTCTGCTACCTCGCCAATGGCAAAAATATGGGGGTCTGACGTTTGTAAATAAGCATTGACCACAATACCACGCTGCACCTCTAAGCCTGCTTTTTTGGCGATTTCAACGTTGGGTGTTGTACCAATCGCCACCACCACAGCATCACAGACTAAGACTTGTCCAGAAGTAAGTCTTACCCCTGTCACTTGTTGCTTGCCTGTGAGGTATTTTACTTCATCGTTATAAAAAACCTCTATGCCTCGGTCTTGGAGTTCTTCGTGTAGCAATGCACTAGCGGTGGCATCGAGTTGCCGATTCATGAGCCGAGAACCCCGATGTACGATGGTAGCCCTCATGCCGATTTGGCAAAGTGAGGCCGCCAATTCTAAGCCCAGTAACCCACCACCTACGACCACGACATGCCTTTGTGCCAACTTTGGCAAAGCCGTGGACTCAGCCAGGTACTTTTTGAGGTTATCGGCATCTTGCCGCGTACGCATGGTAAAAACACCACCCAACGAAATATCATAATCACGTGGGAGTGCCGCACGGCTGCCAGTAGCTATAATCAGACGATCATATTCAAAGACTCTGCCAGTTGAGTCGTGAACGGTTTTACGTTCTCTATCAATAGTTTCGATGCTTGTACCTTCATACAAATGTACCAATGCGCGTTCATCATCTTGCATTTTGAGGAGTTTTTCCCAACGCATGGCCCCACTGATGTAGTCGGGGAGCATCACTCGATTGTAAAAGGCAAAGGGCTCTTTGCTAAACACGTGAATTTCATCAGTAAGATTATGCTGCCGATGGGCCGTTACAAACTTATGAGCCGCAGCACCCGCGCCAATGACAATGATTCGCTCTTTGGGTTTCTTGAATTTTACTACCTCTACGGCCGCAAACTTAAAATCGGGTTCTTTCGAGAGGGGGTCGAGGAGGTCATTGGTAAGATTGTTGGCGCGGGCAGCGGTGTTTTGTAGTATTTTTCCCCAGTGCATGGGCAAAAAAACTACCCCCTGCCGAATGTCGTCGGTGATTTTGGCAGGTACTTGCACTTCTCCACGCCTATTCTGAATCTTTACAATATCCTTTTCTTTGATGCCACGTTCGAGCGCGTCGGCAGGGTGGATTTCCAAAAATGCCTTCGGAAGATGTTGGTTTAATTTATTGACCTTGCCCGTTTTGGTCATGGTATGCCATTGGTCGCGAATACGACCCGTGGTTAGTACAAGCGGAAAGCCAGGAGTGAGGGCTTCGGATTGGTTTTCGTCAGCAACGGTCTTGATTTGTGCTTTTCGCGAAGGCGTAAAAAACTGCTTGTCTTCAAATAACCGAGGCGTACCTTTCGATTGCGGTGTTGGTACAGGCCATTGGATAGTGCCTTGGGTGCGCAATCTTTCGTGCGACACGCCGCTTATATCTACATTGGTACCTTGGGTAAGGCACACGTGTTCATCGTAAATTTCTGAATTATTTTGGTAATCAAAGGCATGACCAAAACCTAATTTTTTGGCAAAACGGATGATGATTTCACTATCGGGCAACGCCTCTCCCACGGGTGCTGTAAATTGGTTGAGGTAGGAAATACGACGTTCTGAATTGGTCATGGTACCCGTTTTTCTCCCCAACCTGCGGCGGAAGCACCAAATCGGCGTAGGCAAGCGTGTCTGAACGATTGGAAATATCCTGTACGACCCTGAAATTTGGCTGCTTTGAGGGCTTCTTCTACCAGCCGAACATTGGGCATACTAACTAATGGATTGGTACATAGTATCCAAATGGCTTTCATACGCCCGTCTTTGAGGCTTCAAACATCTCCGTAGCCACATACCCAGGCTTGGGGTTGAGCGATGGCACACCCAAAAATCAGCGACTTCTTGGCGGTGGAGGGGATCGGCCAGATTGCGGTGGGCAGGGAGTAGCGGAAAGCCCACCCACCTCGCGCCCGCCATGGCGTTGGGCTGACCTGTAAGTGAAAATGGCCCCGAACCTGGTTTGCCAATATAAGCCCCGTAATAAGATGAAGGTTCAGTAAAGTTGCTTTTATTGACTCCACCACACTTTGATTGAATCCCATGGCCCACATAGAGATAAATCCCTTTGACTTGCCGATGTATTCTGCTAGCCTGATGAATATCGTGGATAGCAATACCACATATTTTGGTTGCCGCATGTCTCTTTCTACCACTTGGAGCCGATAGCTATCAAACCTTCGGTATGGTTTTGGATAAATGGCTCGTCAATATACCCCCTCGAAATCAGCCCTTTCCGAGCGCATTGAGTAGCACAACATCTGTCCCAGGCTTGATTTGGAGGTGCAAATCGGCCATGCGTGCCGTGTCGGTGCGGCGTGGGTCTATGACCACAAACTTCACACGGGGGTTGGCTGCTCAGGCTTCCATACGTCGAAACACAATGGGGTGGTTCCGGGCGGGTTTGAGCCAGCAATCTGAAAAAACAATCTGCCAGTTCTATGTCAGTCATAATCACAAGGACGCTATCTTCGCCCAAGGCCATTTTATAACCCACCACTGCCGACGACATGCACAACCGCGAGTTGCGCTTCCTAAGTTGTTTGACCCGATGAATCCTTTGATATTTTATATGATATATAAGTAATACCTTTCGGAAAGGTATTGCCCCGAGGCATAAAGCCCACCGAATCAATCTTGTGTTTTTCGCCAAATATCTTAAAAACTGCCGCTGCACGTTCTAAGGCCGTATCTCCACGTTACACGTTGTGAAATCTCGTTTCTGGCGGTTCCATCGCATCTGTGGGTACAAATAGTCGGTCGCTGGTGGCCCATGACAGTGTAGTGTAGGTCTATGCCCTTAGAGCACAACATTCCTTTGCTGGATGGGTGGTCGGGGTCGCCTGCCACAGAAATGCTTCCATCCCGTGTTTTATTGACTACCACCCCGCAGCCTACCCCGCAATAACAACAAGTGGATTTGTAGTCGATCAATTTGTTTGTCGTTAGTAAAAAAGACAAATATAGCGCGTATTTCTATGACATAAAGCAACAAAGACATCGATATTGTGCCTCTATGGTATTAGGCAGTCTGTAAGGTAGTCTCTGCTTCTTCGATGGTTATGGTTCTACCAAAATTGACCAAAAACAAACCAGTCCTATTACTACTACGTTACTAAATACCAATATACATAAATGCTTGGCCATAACTGATGGATTGCGACTCTAAATAAAAAACCCATCAACATACCTCCTACATTGCCCCTTGCGCCTACGATGCTCTCCGAAATTACCCCTACCGCCTTGGGATTGACGAAGGGAGTAATGGCGTAGGTGGTTCCGTTGGCCATCTTCAAAAACATGGCAAAAGTGAGCATGGATAATATGGCTAAGGTGAGGTTAGAGAGCGAGTGGGTAAAAGCATAATACCCGTCTTCTTTCTACGGTCAATAGCAGAGCAAGTAGTACTCCCTTTGCTCTCGCATTCCCGTATTTTTTGCCTACTTTGTCGGCTACGATAACGTCACTGCACGAGCAAAAATATTCATGAATCCAAACAACATGGCCCAAAAACCCGCTTCGGTTTCGTTCATCTGAAAATTGTCAAAGAAATAAAGTGCGGCTACGCCATCAAAGGTGATTTCCATGCCAAAACAACAGGCGTATGCCAATGCCAACGCCCATACACGCAAGTCGGCGCATGCTTTCCAAAAACTTATGTCAGACTTTACCGAAGTAGTTCGTTCTATTTCTTCGTAGTTGCCTCTGGGGGTGTCTTTGGTATATTTCCAATACAAAAAAGCCATGAGGAGCATCAAGAGTCCAGGAAAAATCATGGCCAATCGCCAAGCATCAGACTTGACAAAACCAAAGCCAATAATGGCCGACATGACCAAGGGCATGGCGAGTTGGGTAATGCCCCCGCCCAAATTGCCCCAGCCACCCGCCACGGCATTGGCCGTGCCTTTGATATTGGGCGCAAACATCACCGAAGTATGAAACTGCGTGATGACAAAAGAGGCACCAATGACCCCAATAGCCAAACGAAATAGCAAGAAAGTGGTGTAGTCGTGTGCCAAACCAACAAGCATGACGGGCAGAGACCCCAATACTAAGAGTGCAGTGTAGGTTTTGCGGGGTCCCCAAGTATCGCAAAGCTTGCCAATAATCAATCGGGCGAAAATAGTAGCTGATACTGCCGCAATGATGGTGTTGCCTACTTGGGGTTTGGTGAGTCCTAAATCTGCTCGGATGGCCGGCATGAGTGGCGCGATACCAAACCAGCCAAAGAAACACACAAAGAAGGTCATCCACGTAATGTGGAAAGTGCGCATCTGAATACCGCTAAAGCTGAAAATATTGAGATGGTCGAGGGGTTGAGGAGAGAGTTGTTTGCTCATTGCGCTTGTTTAGTTAGTTAAAACATTCAACCAGCGCGGGGCTCAGATAGTACAAATAGTATAAAGCCAAACTTATCTTAAAGAGTGCCTGAAAAGGAAACCTTTTGCCTAACGCAAATAGACTTCCATTCACAAGTAGAGATATTGACTTTTGCTATCGTATTGGTTGAGCGCCGCCACGCTGTACCAATTTGATGATTCAAACCTACAAAATAAGTACTAATACTCAAAGATAATATTGAGTAATTTTCATAAATTACTCAATATTCTTTATTATTTTATACTTAATTTTGATTAAACAACAAAAAAATACGTAATAAAGTCTATTTTACAAACTAAAAATACGCATAATTGCAAAAATAGCCTTTAACCTATCAAGGCTAAAGGCTATCTTAATCTTCTATGGAAAACTTGTCGAACAATAAACCCATCAAACGGTCATGAATTTCCATGTAGGCAGGGTCGTGTACGATTTGTTTCTTGTTGCGTGGGCGTTCGAGCGGTACATCTACAATCTCCTTAATGGTAGCCTCGGGGCCGTTGTTCATTACTACCACCCTGTCAGAAAGAAAGATAGCTTCTTCGATGTCATGCGTTACCATGACAATCGTTTTGTTACGATTGTCTAAATTCCAAAGTTTTAGCAACTCAATGTGCATCGTACCTTTGGTGAGGGCATCGAGCGCACCGAAGGGCTCGTCCAATAACAAAATACTGGGATTGATAGCGAATGCCCGTGCAATGGCCACCCGTTGTTTCATACCGCCCGATAGCTGGCTGGGAAGTTTATCTTTGTGCGCCCAAAGATTCACCATTTGGAGATTCTCTTCCACAATTTCCTGCTTCTCTGCTTTTGTTTTAAGTTTAAAAACAGCATCTACCGCCTCGTAGATATTTTTATAAACCGTGAGCCAAGGCAGTAGTGAGTAGTTTTGGAAAACAATGCCACGGTCAGGGCCAGGGCCTTTGACGAGCGCGTCATTTACTATGACTTGTCCGTTGGTGGGGGGAGTCATGCCCGAAATAGTACCCAAAAGTGTCGATTTTCCACAGCCTGAATGGCCAATTAAAGAAATAATTTCTCCTTTTTTGATAGTCAAATCTATATTTTTGATAGCCGTAAAAATACCCTTGGGAGTTTTGAAAGAAACTGTAATGTCTTTGATGGCTATGGAAGCTGGGCGCGACTGAATTTTGTGAAACTCACTTGCGGAGTCAATGGGAGCGGAGATATGATGATTACTGTTCATGTCAATAAGGTGATGTTAAGCGTAAGAAAATCGTTTTTGAAGCCAATCGAAGCCTTTGTCAAGCAGTAGTCCTACTACCCCAATGATAAGTATGGCCGAAAGAATTTTTTCTAAACTAAGGGCATTCCAGCTATCCCACACAAAAAAGCCGATACCGACACCGCCCGAAAGCATTTCGCCGGCGACAATCACCATCCAAGCTACCCCAATGCTCAGGCGTAATCCCGTGATGATATGAGGAAGGGCAAAAGGAAAGATGACTTTGACAATGTATTTCCATTTGGAAAATCCAAAGGCTTTGGCCACGTTTTTATGGTCTTGCGGGATAGAAGCCACACCAAAGGCAGTATTGATGAGTGTAGGCCAAAGACTGGTGATAAAAATAATGAAGATAGTAGCACCCTCAGCAGCCTTAAACGCCAATAACCCCAACGGAAACCATGCCAGAGGCGACACTGGCCGCAAGACTTGCACAATAGGGTTGATAAGTCGAAAGGCTGTTTTGCTTGAGCCAATGAGTAGCCCCAACGGAATGGCTAAAATACCGCCTGCGCCAAAGCCACTAAAACTCGAATAAGCGAACTAATGAGTTGATCTCAAATGCCTTTATCGTTGGGGCCATAGTCATAAAAAGGGCGTAGCAAGCATCTCGCTAAACACCGTCCAAGTCATCAAAGGTGTCGGGATTTCGTTGAGCGTAAGCGCTGATACACCCCACCAAGCTGCCAATAGAATAGCGGCACTGCCTAATCCAAAAAGGACGGGCTTAGAAGTTCTGAAATTGAAGTAGTTTGTTCATGGTTATTTCTTGGTTGAGGCTAAATATCCCGTAATATTATTAGGATCAAACACCACATCGTAGGTCGTTTTAAAAGGCTTCATCGTCGGTCATGACGGGCATGTTGGCTTCTTTGGCTACTTCTGCATAGAGGTCATCTAAGATGAGTTTTTCGGTAATACCCTTGAAGTCGGGATTGATTTTAGCAGCATACCAAAACGTACATACTGTGCCAAAAACTACATGCCATGTATTTTACGGGGGGGTATTGACAAACCCTTTGTTGTAAAATAGCATGTAATCATCTTTGTATTTTTGAACGCCCAAATCGCAGCCTAAGTCGTTGGAACCCAACAACCGCGCTTCGATGACAGGCAAGGCTGCATTGACATAATAAGGTTTGGTGAGCCAGCCTGCGGCTTTTTTCCGATTGCCCATGTTATCGAGCCATTGGCAAGCTTCCAGCACCGCCCGCATTACTTTTTTGAGGTTTTCACGTTCTTTGATGGCAAATTCCTTATTGACTACCAATGCCTTTTCGGGGTGATGCTTCCAAATATCCTGACTGGCAATTTCGGTAAAACCCACATTGGTCGAAGCCGCTACCCCATTCCAAGGCTCACCTACGCTGAAGCCCTCCATGCTGTCCACACGCATATTGGCGACCATCAGGGGAGGAATGGTAATAATACCCACCGATTTTTGATTGATACCTGCTGCTGCCATCCAATTGCGCAGCCACATGTCGTGTGTTCCACCTGAAAAAGTCATGGCAAAAGTTACTTCCTTGCGGGCTTGCACGGCTTTTATTGCAGCAGCTACTTTATTGGTTTCTTTGAAACCTACCAGCCCACAGAAATCTTTAGAGAGCGAAATTCCCTGTCCATTGTTGCTAAGCACCATGGCAATCTGCATTTCTGTTCCCAAGCGCCACCCACGCCCGTATAAACCGAGAAAGCGCATCCTAAACAGGCAATGTGCCCCGTCCAATTCACCATTTAATACTCTTATCGCGAATATTGGCCCAAGAGGCTTCTTTTGAAAGGACTACATCAACACCGTATTTTTGAAATAAACCCAGTTCTTTGGCAGCCACCAATGGCGCACAGTCGGTGAGTGGGATAAAACCCAGCTTGACTTGGAGGAAGTGCTGCTTTGCGCATAGACATACCCGCTGTAAGTAGGATTGCAGCAACGATGATGAGGAAGATTTTATAGTGATTTTTCATTGTTTTTATAATATTGTTTACCCAACCCGAAGCATATCGCCTCTGTTGCGTTGTTAAAAAAATGGAAATAGGGAGTAAAGAGGGGATTGGTTTTGCTGTCCCCCTTGATAGATTATTACCTGAGAGCAACAGGTTTTGTATAGAAGAAATCGGGTCGGATGTTGATCATCAAATAAGCCCAATTGGCCTTGTGTTTGGCTTTGTCCATGGTTCCCAGTTTGGCATACTCGAGGCTGTTGCTGCCTTTGAGATAGGAGTAGCCTAATCGATTGGTAAACTTATTGAGATTATAACTCACGATAAAGTCTATCTCATTGCCCAGTAGGCGGTCAATCTTCCCACCAGCAGCATCTAAGTTGTTTTTCATGTCGTTGGCCAAAGCAAAACGGTGAATATCTAAAAGTGAAAAACAAGTTGGGATTGGCCACATATTTAGATTTCAAGAAAGCATTGGCCAAGCCAACAGGCGCGCCAGTACCGACATAAAAATAGTCCATGTAACCCCAATGTTTGTGTGGTGTGCCATAGAGTGGGTCGAAGCGGTGGTCTTTACCATCGGGCGCAGCGGTGTTGTTGCCCGATAAAACTTCGTAGCCTGGGCCAAAAGATAGCTTGCCCTTCTGAATCATTACGTTGCCCCCATAATGATAGGCTTTTAAATCTTGGCCATCGCGGTTTTTGCCGCCTTGATTGTAGGCAAAAGCCTGCCAAGCTACTTTGCCTAACTTAGAAGAAGCATTGCCAATCATGCCTGTCAGCATAGCTCCGTAAGTGATTCGGCTATGCGTACCAAGTACATCATACCGCCGCCCATACACAATACCGTTGGCGGTACTACCAAGGCTGTCTAAACGGTATTTTTGAAAATCATCTTTGAAGAAAAGCCCAGAAAATTTTGTTTGCCCAAACTTACGGCTCACGTAGAGCATCTGCATAGACTTGAACATTTGGTTTTGCCCGTTGGTACTGAGCGGAGTAGCTAAAATGGGTGCACCTCCTTTGCCGTTGGTGGAATAAAAATCGCTGGGTACGTTCACAAAGCCCCTTAGAGTTGGCAATAGTGGCTGGGAGCATTTCTTTTCAGCGGCATAAAAAGTACCCGCCTTACCGAAAGCATCAGAATTTTGGTTGAAAGCTACGCCAAGGTCAATTTGCCAACCACTTTTTACAGCTTTCAACAAGGCTGCATCAAAGCGACGGCCTTGCTGCAGCCAATCCAAATTTCCTAATAAGCGTACATCATCATAGATAAGTTCTTGTCGTCCAATTTTGAGCGACAGATTGTCGAAAGCACGAAATTTTTTTTTTTGAAGGTAGTATCGGCTTTGTTGGCCAGCATAATTTCGGCCCAAGCCTCATGTAAAAATAGTTTTAGAAACCATCGGCGTTGCTGATAGAGGCAGCGTCTTGCCCCCACACACGTACATCGCGCAGGGTAGCACCAAAAGTGAGCCTATCCCATTTGTAGCCGAATACAAGACCCGTACGTTGCGAAGTGAAAGCGGCAGGTTTGCTGCCCAGCTTAGAAAGATTACCAAGTCCGTCGCGTATTTCGGTGCGTGTTCTGACTTGGCCTTGCAGCGAGAGCTGGTGCATGAGTAATTTTACTTACTAATAATGTAAAGATAAGTAAGCCATACGGATTGGACGTATAACAATTTTTTCATAAATTTGTAATGCTTTTAAGTTAATCCCTAATTTAGAACCTCCAAATATTTCGTCAGAACCGCCATTCTATGGGTTTTTCTTTTTCCTTCTCAACAGCATCCGCCAATGCCATTGTAAGTTCACGTAAGCGCCATCAATGTTAAGAACTTGGGTTAATCATGTATTCTTGAAATAATACTATATTTTTTTTTAATTGTTTTTTTTATTGTATATTCTATAAAAAAAGTAAATTTTAAAAATATCATTCATAAAAAACATACTAAAAAATTAATTAGCTTTGCTTTGATTATTAACAGAATAATATTTGTTTTATTGATGTTGCTTAAAATTATTACTTAAAAGTATGTTAAAATTGTAAATACGCAAAATTTTTCTATTTTTTTAATAAAAAAATAAAAAGTTCTTTTCTTTTTTATAAATGTTTCTTTGAAAAAACTATATTTTGGTTTTTTTATAAAATGTAAAATATTAAAATTTTGGTTTTTGAAAAATAAGTAATTACTAAGTAATTGTAACTATGCTCAATTTCGGATTAAAATACAATTTGAACTCGGCACTGGCTCGGGCAATTCGCCAAGTGGGCATTGGTAAGCATGGCAGTAAACCTCCCACCAAGGAACTGGTATTGAGCTGACCACAGGTACAATTCAGATGCTTTGCAAAAAGGAGCATTTTTTGGCGCATTAATGATGAAAGGCCCCACCGAGGATGAGTTGAAATTAGAAGAATATCTTGGTAAACATGCCTTCACCAACGCCGTTTTTTTTCTGAATAAACTTTGTCCCGATTTACCACAACAACTTTTTCCGATTGGGGTGAAGTTGCTCAATGGCCATTCTCTTCAAGTATCAGAAGCGCATCAATTGGGTGATTTTTTATTTTCCAAAGACCCCTGTGAGACCTTCAAAGGAATGGCTGTTAGTATTTTACGGGTACGCTACGAAACCAACGACGAATATCAGGGCCTGCATGAAGCTGTTAAGAGCACTTATACGCCAGGGTTTCAGAGAGATGTCAAAACAAAATTTCCCATTGTGCAATTGGCCGAACCTTTTGATGGTGTAGAACACTCCTATATGATCACGCCCTTATTGGCTTATTTTTTTCAGGAGCGTAATTACAATGCCGTTACGGCTTTAAGCCGGTCTTCAGGGCCAAAGTACGGGCTCAACTCGCACGATTTGTATCTTTACATGGGAAGCTGGCTTTTGGCCGATAATCACGAATTGCTTGAAATGAATCCAACCTTTGGTTGGGTATTGGATCAAAAATCGTTATCACCAGCTTTGGATGCGTGGGTGGATCGGCGACGAACCACCATTAAGCGTCCATTTTTGGCTACGCTTGAAAAAGTACTCAACCCATGCGGAGCACGTATCTTAGTCACTTCAGTTTTCCATATTACTTACCAAATGAAAATGGCCGAATTGGCTTTAATGGCTGGCTTTGATGGTGTAATGGTACTTAAAAGGGGCTTGGAAGGTAGCCTTGCTCCAGCTACCTCCAAAGCAAGTGGTTTGCTATGCGCTATTCGAAATACTAATGGACAGCTTTTCTTTACTCGTTTTGAGCATGATTTCCCTGCTTTTGCATCATTTCGTACCGAAACCGATGACGAGATAGCGCATCCTACTGCTGAAACCAACGCTACCCTTATTCGAAAATACCTACACAATGGCCATACCGACTATGCCGATTTCGACAACCGAGTCAATTATGCCAAAGCGTTGTATATGCGTGGTTTAGACTGGATTGAGAGCCAGATTGGCTACTGAGTTTTGTTTGAAACTTTTGCTAATCCAACCACCGCCCACTACGTCGTCGCCTTCGTAAAATACAGCGGCTTGGCCTGGCGCAATCGCACTGACTGGCTCATCAAACAATACTTGAATCCGTCATCTGCTTCTTGAATAATGGTAGCAGGAGTGCCTTCATGTTTGTAGCGTACTTTGGTAACAGTAGCTAATGGTGCTTCTATGCGCGCATATTTTTGTAAGTTTAATTTCTGGACAACCATGCCGTCGCGTTCGAGGTCTTTGTCGCGTCCAAGCACTACTTCATTGGTGTCTTTGCGAATTTCGGTTACAAATACAGGATAGCCAAGGGCAATGCCCAAGCCTTTGCGTTGGCCAATGGTATAAAAAGGATAGCCCTCGTGCTGGCCTACCACCGTCCCATCTTGCATCACATAATTGCCGCCCGACACTTGGCCTTCCAATTCGGGTAGTCGGCGTTTTAAGAAGCCACGGTAGTCGTTGTCGGGTACAAAGCAAATCTCATAACTTTCTGATTTATTGACCAAATCCACGAAGCCTTTTTCTTGGGCCATAGCCCTGATCTCCGATTTGTGTAGCTGCCCCAAAGGCAATTTGGTGCGGGCCAGGCTTTCTTGCGACACTCCCCACAGTACATAGCTTTGATCTTTCCACGCGTCTATGCCTTTAGAAACCACGTACCTGTTGTTTTCTTGACGTAGATTAGCGTAATGGCCTGTGGCAATAA
The DNA here is from genome assembly GCA_041392315.1 of Spirosomataceae bacterium. GTDB lineage: Bacteria > Bacteroidota > Bacteroidia > Cytophagales > Spirosomataceae > Runella. The sequence continues at coordinate 30,126 of JAWKMH010000002.1, forward strand.
ATTGGCAATCGAGGCGATCGGCGCGGCGTAAAAGGGCATCCCATTTGATATGGGTATTGCACAACACGCAAGGGTTGGGGGTGCGTCCTTCCAAGTACTCACCCGTAAAATGATCGATGACATAATCGCCAAACTCATTGCGAATGTCCAATATATAATGGGGAAAGCCCAGTTCGACGGCGACTGTGCGAGCATCGTTGATAGAATCCAAGGAGCAGCAGCCTGTTTCTTTTTTGGAACCACCACTGCTGGCGTAGTCCCAGGTTTTCATGGTCATGCCAATGACCTCATACCCTTGCTCGTGAAGCAGCACTGCTGCCAGCGAACTATCAATGCCACCGCTCATGGCGACCAAAATGCGTCCTTGTTTGCTCATTTTTGTATCTAAACGGGTTCAAAGCCCGCCGATTTGATTATTGAATTATTTGTTTTTGACCTTGGTTAATCTCTGCTGTAAGTGTTTTGCCTACTTGATCCATAAGTCAGAGATTATACGAATCTTAGAACTTTAACCATTCCTTAAATTGTAAAGTTCGCTCAGCAACGCCTCGGCGGCTTTTTTACCTATTTTATCCCCCAAAAAGGATGATTTAACACATTTTTATTTCAGTATGCAACCTTCCATTATACATTTGCATCATTAGTTCACGTTTAGCAATAGAAGGTTTTTGTTATTTTTTGTTTTGCTCATCTGTCCGATAATATTTGAACCGTTGTTCGATTTCGGACAAATTTAAAATAAACAAAAAAGTATAAGTAGTTGATTTTCAGTAAAATATAACTTTTTTTGATGCTGGCACAACCTTTGAAATAAATAAAACAGTATTGAAGCGTAACTTTTTTGTCAAGTATAAGTATTCACTAACAGCCATCTTAAAACATTTTCTTACAGTCATGAAAACAAAATTTAATCCTGCCGATTTCCCTTCTTCATCAAGTTCGTAAAGTATTCTGCCATTTATCCAATTTAAAAGCCACTCATGTACTTTGTATTGCATAGTACCATTTAAAGCAAGTATCGTTGCAACGTCAAGTAATAACAACAGCCATTAAAATAGTTTTTAGTTCATCGTTAATTTTTTTAGTAAAACAACAGCCAATTAATTTTTTAAACAAAACGGTGCGGCGAATCCGCAACACAGCCAAAAAATCATGAAAACGCTTGTAACCACTCTTGCTTGCGCTATTGCGCTCAGTTCAACAGTCGCTTTTGCTTCAGACCCAACAGAAGACAAAAAAGCCAAACCTTTACAAATGGGTGTCTTTAGCACCAAAGATGCTAAAATTCAGATGGCGGTTCGTAAGGGTACAAATCAAAGAGCAGTCATTACTTTACGTGATGCTAAAAATAATGTAGTTCACGAAGAATTGATGACAAAAAAAGCAGAGAAATTTGATGCTCGTTTTGATGTAAGTGCCCTTAAAGATGGAGAATACACCCTTGAGGTAGTAGCAGGGAAAGACAAAATCCAAAAGCAAGTAAGTATCAAATCTACTACAGAAGAAAAAACGCTTCGTAGTGTTCAATTGAACTAATAGCCATCCTTAACAAACCTCAAATGAAAAACTTCGGAAAAATGCTCGTCGGAATCCTGGCGTTTGCCTCTACTTTGGCAATTGGGTCAACTTCTAAAAGTGAAAAATCAAACAGCCGTGCCATAGAAAGTCGTAATGCGGTTACTTTTGAAACCAGTGCATACATCACTAAAGATGCTTCTATTAAGTTGGCAGTTAAAAAAAATGCCCCTGAACGGGTTTTTATTACCCTTCGTGCAGCTAACAATGCCATCTTATACAGTGAAATAATCAACAAGAATGATATGTCCTACGCAGCTAAAATTAATGTAAATGAGTTGCGAGATGGAGTCTATCAATTAGAAGTTTCGACACAAAACGATCGCGTAGTGAAACGGCTCAATTTAGCTTCTTCTAAATGGGATACAGAACGTAAGATAACCGTCAACTAATTATTTTTTTTTCAATATATAACAGCCAATTTTAAAATCATGAAAACTATCTTAAAATCAATCGCTTGCGCTTTAGCGCTTACTACCACAGTAGCTTTTGCTCACCCTACCGATGACAAAACATCGAAAAGCGAAGCTCCTACTTTTGAAAGTAGCATGTTTGTTACAGCCGACGCTAACTTGCGTGTAGCCGTAAAGAAAAGCACCCCACAAAAGGTTTATCTTACCTTAAAAGATGCCAATGGCTCATTGATCTATACCACCACAATCGGTAAAAAAGAGATGAAGTATGCGACTAAAATCAATGTAAGCGAATTGGCAGATGGAGCCTACGAACTGTAAATCGCATCAGGACAAAATCGTGTAGTGAAACACCTGAATCTTTCGTCAAAGAAAGTGGAGTTTGAACGTAAAGTAACAGTAGAATAATACCTGTTCGATACCTTACATATAAGGCAGGGTGGTTAGAAAACTTCTAACCACCTTTTTTTGCCCCTAATTATCTTGATGTTAAGTCATGTTAGTTTAACTCTTCATTCTTTATTTGTGTGAACACATCCTTCTCACCTTACTATTCGTCGGTTTTTATAAAGTAACTTGCCAGATGATTATTTACTTTTGGGGCATATTGCCAACTCAAAAAGTAAAGTATGAAGAAAATACAGATTAACAGTATAGATACCGTTATTTGGATAGTAGCTATTTTGGTGATGCTACTGTTAAATATCAACTTCAAAACAGGAAAAATAGACATAGGCTGGTCGTTGGCAATTATTCTGTCGGCTTATTTGATTAGTTCGATTCAAGGCTACTTTTTGCCGCGTTTGATGCAACAAGCAAGAGATTGGACTGTACAACGAACGTTAGGCTTATACGCTATTTTTTCGTTGGTAGTAGCACTCGTTGTGGGCAACTCAACACTTACCTTTATGTTGTGGTACAAAAACATAAAGGTAAGCTATGGTAATTACGTTACTAATTCACTCATTTACACATTGATGACCTTTGCTTTTTCATCGGTGTATATGATTCAAGCGTTTACGAGTCGTTGGAAAGCATCGTTGTTAAAAGAGAAAGAACTTAGTCAGGCTTTACTTAAAGCCGAGTACGACACGCTCAAAAACCAAGTAAATCCTCATTTTTTGTTTAACTCCCTCAATATTCTTAGTGCGCTTATTCCCGAAGACCCCGAAAATGCGGTCAATTTGGTAGAAAGACTCTCTAAAGTATTTCGCTATAATCTTCAAAATAACGACCGTGTAACCGTAGAGCTTGGCACAGAACTTAAGATTGTAGAGGCGTATTTATTTATCCATAAAATGCGATTCGGGGCTCATTTACAGTGTGAAATTACCATAGCACAAGAAGAACTTTCTCGTCAGATTGTAACGCAAGGACTTTTGACGTTAGTCGAAAATGCCATAAAACACAACGAGTGTTCCAGTGAAAAACCATTGAAAATAGCTGTATTTGTTGAAAATAATTTTGTGGTGGTCAGTAATAGCTTTCAACCCAAGAACAAACAATTTTTGGAATCAACAGGCATTGGACTTCGTAACCTAAAAAGCCGCTATGACTTACTAACCTCTCAAAAAGTAGAAATCATAGAAACTGAAACATTTTTTGAAGTAAAAATACCCCTTCTTTGAAATAACTACCATGAAAATTCTAATTTTAGAAGACGAGCCTTTGGCTGCCAAGCGTCTTGAAACATTGGTAAAAGCGATAGAACCTCAGTCGGAGATTTTGGCAAAACTCGAAAGTGTACGTAGTACCATAAAATGGTTAAATGAACATCCTCAGCCCGACTTGATATTGATGGATATTCAATTGGCCGATGGACTTTCTTTTGAACTGTTTCAGCAAGTGGATATCACTGCCCCTATTATTTTTACAACGGCTTATGACGAGTATGCTATTCGTGCTTTCAAGGTAAATAGTGTAGATTATCTACTAAAACCCATTGGAAAAGAAGACCTTGAAGCCGCTTTATGGAAATTTAAAAACCAACGCTCTGCTACCTCTCAAGACCAAATGGGAAAAGTGTTAGAAGCCTTATTGAGCCAAAAAACAGAATGGAAAACACGATTTTTATTGAAATCAGGGGCGCGTTTTGATGTCGTAGAGGTGGCAAATGTAGCTTACCTTTATGCAGAAGATAAGGTAGTTTTTTTAATAACTAACGAACAAAAGAAGTATTTTGTGGACGATACTTTAGATGAAGTAGAGCAAAAGTTGAACCCTAAAAATTTCTTTCGGCTCAATCGAAAATACATCACTCAAGTAGCCAGTATTGAACGAATAGAACCGCATTTCAACGGAAGAATTAAAATAAAACTCCGTTATCGTGAAGATGACGATATTTATGTAAGTCGCGAGAAAGCAGATGCCTTTAAAAAGTGGTTAGACACTTAATTGAGCGTACGCGATTTGAGCCACCAAGTATATTCCAGTTGGGGGTGAGTAGTACGCCATACAAAATCCATCATGTCGGCTGCGCTGGAGGTTTTGTACGAAAACTCTACTACACGCATTACGTCGGTATGGTGCGCATTAGGGTCAAAATCAGGCGCTACGGTCATTTGAATATCTCGAAATGGTACATAGATTTCTAATTTAGCACAGATGTATTGGTCGGCTTCTACGTCGTAAGCTACTGCTCGCCCATCTGTTAACAATAGCATAAGAGGGCAGTGAAAGAGTTGTTCATAGAGTGAGTTGAAGTAATGCCATCCAAAAAACAGATATACCTTTCGTTGAAACCCGATTTCAGCTGATTTGAGGGCATGTTCGAGTGCGAATGTTCTGTTTTTAATATGGTCGGCCCAATTGGGTAATTGATGTGGGTCAACATGACGCAGCCATCGCTTGGTTTGCCAATCATAGATTTCTGGTTTACCCAGACGCAATTTATAGTCGTAAATAGAAGGTCGTTCATGAACATATCCAGGGTAATACCACTGCCTTTCAGAAACTTTGGCATATTCCATCTCCAAAAGCATCGTATAAATGCCCAAGCTATAGGTAGAATAGCCAGGGTCAAAAATACCAAGAAGGCTCATTAAACTATTGTGACCTTGGTCGAAATAGCTAACGGCTACCAACCTATCGTCGTCAAAAACGGCCATCTCGTAAGTATCAAAGCGAGGAGTAAGTACTAAAAATTCTTCTAAAGAATTACTCAAAAAACTTCTAAAGCGTCGTTGATGTTGGTGAAAAAGTTCTTCTTTCTCACGCGTAACAGTCGCCTTGCGAATTTCGTGCCGAAAAAGCTTGCCATTGCGAAGAAGCAACTTACGAAACCGCTTGGAATGTTCGTGGTCAGATAAGTTAATGCGGATATTGATAGGGGAGCAAATATCGTTGTCAAAACACGTTACTTGTGCTCTAAACAGCATATTTACAGTACGAAACCAACCTGACGCGAGATAACGGTCAAGTCTTTTGGGGGATAATTGATGGGGTAAGTAATACTGGAGTACAGAGTCGTTCATGCACTAAAAATAAATGAAAAAAGGGGTAAAGTAAAAAAGTGATGAAAATTTAATTTTCGCTGCTTTATTAGTGCAAAAATCAAGCCAAGCGTTTCTATTTTAATAGACCACCAATGCTTTGAAATCAAGCTAATCATGGTCTATCTTTGCCCCATGAGAATTTTGAACATTTGTGCCTACACTTGGGCGATTGGCGGCCCAGCCCGCATCATTTATGACCATACTACGGTGGTCCTCAAACAGGGCCATCAAGTGGATATTTTAAGCCCTGTTGCCCCCAATGATGTCATTTATCCAGTGCCAGCAGGGGCAAAAGTCATCGTTTGTAAACGCACTACGCCCATCAGTCGTTTTTTTCCTGAATTTTCAATAGACGCTTGGCAGTACCTTCGAGCGCATATTCATGAATACGATGTAGTCCATTGCCACGGAATATGGCACTTTGGGAGTGTGGCCCCATTCTTGTTTAAAAACAATACTCCCAAGGCCATTACCATACATGGTTTGTTAGACAAATGGGCAATAGCCCATGGGCTATGGAAAAAAAAGATTTTTTCCACGCTATTTCAGAAACGTTTTTTGAAGCAAGCCAAACTTATACAAATTAATAATCACGATGAATTAAACGATTTGAGAAAATATTTAGGCTTTCAACATCCCAATGTGGCCATTATCCCCAATGGTATGCAGTTGGAAGAACTCAGTCAATTACCCTTAAAAGGTACTTTTAGAGAGAAATATAATTTGCCTAAAGACAAAAAGATAGTGTTGTTCATGGGCCGATTGAACATCAAGAAAGGATTGGATTTATTGCTGCCTGCTTTTCAGAAATATGCTGACCAGTACGACGATACGCTACTTATCTTGGCAGGGCCAGACGACGGATATCAATCTGAAACGGAAAGATTTATCACAGAGAACAATCTTCAAAATCAAACGAAGATGGTAGGGATGCTGACAGGCGAAGATAAGAAGGCGGCCTTGGCCGATGCCACCATTTTTGCACTCCCCTCTTATTCTGAAGGCTTCTCTATTGCAGCCCTAGAAGCCATGACGGCAGGTGTACCAGCATTGGTGTCTGACCGTATTGGTTTTGATGGCACTGTAGCCGCCTATCAAGCGGCACACGAAGTGCCGCTTGAGGTAGAGGGCGTGTATCAAGGATTGTTGAAAATGCTCCAAGAGCCAGATTACTGTGAAACCATCCGCCAAAATGCCAAAAAAATGGTGTGGGAACTTTATGACATAGAAAAGGTAGCTACTCGTTTGGTTAATGAATTTGAAAAAATAAGTATCAAAATATGAAAAATGGGTTGCAACTATTCGTCACTAATTTTTCACTCATTTACAGATATTGTGTAATATTTTTTCTGTGGCTGTATCAAAAACCTGACGTTGTTCAAGGGTTTTATAGTTTGTTGCGAATAAACTATCCATTGTCTTAGTGATTTTAGTAGCCAAAAGCCCTGTGCGTACTGTATAGATATTTTTGATGGAATCTATGTAATGACTTTGAGAAATACTTAATGGAATTTTATTTTTCATAAGTGAGTCTTCCATATACCGAATATCATTAGCTATCTTAAAACGTTCGTCTTTTAATTGACGTGCTTCGCACTGGAGAATCGCCATTGTTTTAGCATCTTTTTCTAGTTGCGCCGAATCTGCCTTTTGGCATCCCCAAATGGTTAGACTACTTACGACAAAACAAATCAAAATATTAAATTTCATCTTCACAGATTTTAAGTTTATTTTATCTCCGTAGGCCATTGGATGGCTTTGACCACATTGTCACCTATTCCTCGTCCCATTGCTAAGCCATTTTGATTATCCATTTCGTAATGAATACCCCCATACAAGCGCGAATTTGCACACTCCATAGCCATTTGAGCAAAGTTAGTGAACTTACGTGCTTCAAATCCATGCTGAATTTGTGAGCGATCTGTCAAAGCATAATTACCATCACCTTTTGTAAAAAGTTGAGTAAAAATTCGTTCTCCTACTCCAACTTCTGTGGCATGGCCAGAGGTATAAGCTGGAAAAGCAGGGGTACCTATTACGGTTGTGAAATTAGGATCTATGTATTTTTGAATATAGGAGACGGGGCGGATAAGGGAGTAATCGTACTTTGCTTTCCAACAGGCAATAAATGCATCTATTTCTCCAATCCCTAACATGGCATAGCTTACTACTGCTTTTTCGAGGGTAGCATCAGTTTCTTCTAACAGCTGGGTTAATATATTGAAGGTATGCCCTGTGGGAGTACAAGTAGAGAAAGGGTCATCGGCCCAAAATTTTGCAATTTCTATTTGGTCTTTCGTATTACTATTAACTTGATTATAGACTTGCATAGCTTGTTTGTAAAAATCCGATTGTTTGTCCAAAGAAAAGGCCAAGGGTTTGGGAGGGAGCGCGAAATCCATATCAGAAGCTAAAATGGGACGACATTTGGCCCAATAGGGGCTCAAAGGAGTCAGGTTTTTAGCATCGGTTGGTATCCATTTATCGATGCCTGTTACAGGTGTAAAAGGTTTAGAAAATGGATTGAGGTAAGAATCATGACCTCCGTCGGTGAGAGATTATTCATAAATCGCTTGCGCAACAGCCTTTCCATGTTTAATAGATTCGTCGGCCAATAGTTTGGAAGTAGTTTTAGTAAATTCAAGTAGATTTTTAGCTTCCAAATCATTGATTTTTTGAAGATTGTCAGAGCTTAGATTTTTGGCAAACATCAAACGCATCATATCAGCTACTGCTGCATTTACAACAGCCCCCCAATGATAGCGTACATTCAATGGTAAAGGAACTGGCATTGTGGCGGGCATCAAGCGGTTAATTTGTCCAGCCAATGGTCGGGCATTGTTAATACCGCTATAGGCCGCTTCATAGGCCGTGATGCCTACATAACCAAAGGCCCGTGAAGCCTGTGGGGGCAAGAATCCTGCTGTTTCTTTGACGATACGACATTCTAATTTAAACCACTCACGTAAAAAGTCTGCAGAATAATTAGAAACCTCATTGGCTTTTGAGGGTTCTATTTCATTATTGTTGTTACAGCCAGCAGTAACAATAATACTAAAAATAAAGCATAGCATTTTTTTCATAAAAACTGAAATTTTAAAACTAATTAAAAGAATAGAAGCGTAGGAGAAAATGGTATATAAAGCACCATTATATATATTTTTTCAAATACCATAGCCAGTTTTATTTTGAGTAACTTTATCTGATATTTTAAATTTTTACACCAACTGTTACGACGATACTTCGTCCATCTGATGGCCAGATTCCTGGGCCTGGATAAAAAGTAGGCCGTTTGGTAAAGTAGCTCTTGTTGAGCAAGTTATTGATTCCAAAACGAACTTTATAGCGATCTGTAAAATGAAATGTTGAGTTTAGATCAGCTAAAGTATAGCTCGGGACAATTCCTTTAGCCCCATTGATACTTGGTAATACAGTATTAAAAGCATCGGCAAAAGATGGACTTACATGAGTTATCAATAAGGTAGTACTTAACCAACGATAGTTAAATTCTATTCCATTGCGGGTAGTCCATTCTGGTACCGACTCTACTTTGTTACCTTTTATAGACTGATTCTCTGTACCATTGCTCACTTTTCCATTTACATAATGGGCATCTATATAGGCTGTAGAGGTAAAAGCTGAAAGTCGTGTTTTGTTGCTATGAATAAATTCATATTCTATATAGACTTCTAGTCTCATTAGTACGGCTGTCACCAATCGTAGTACGAAAAATATAGGGAGTTCCATCAGAGTCGTTAAGAATCAAATTTCCCAATCGATTGTTATACTGCACGATAAATGCGGTGATGTCGTAGTGTATTTTTCCACGACGGCCACTCAATCCAATTTCGGCATTGTAGCCATGGGCATCTTTGAGATTTTTGTCGGTGCGTTCAAGTACGGAAGCAGGGACTATATCTTTTAAAATTACAGGCCGATAGGCTTGGGAAAAGCCTCCATAAACTCGGTTGTGCTTATCGATACTATATTGTGTACTGATTCCAAAAAGAGGAAAACGATGTAGAATAGTATTAGGAGTTATTGCTGGGTTTAAATAACGAATGAAACCCGAAAAGTCAGTTTGACCACTTTCAACACGGAACCCTGGGGAGACAGATAACTTAGGCGTAATATACAGTAGATTTTCAATGAATACAGCGATATTTTGGGTCTTAAAGTGCATATCTCGTCCCCAATCATTGGGAACAACCAATGTTAAATCATAATCGCTGCCAGTAGTTCCTTTGCCTAATTGTTTACGATTAAGATCATTATTCATTAGCTGTACTCCTCCTACCAGCACACTACTTGAACTACCTATGTGGTAATGATGTGATAGTCGTAATTCAGATGTAAAGCTATTAAATTGATCGATATCTACTTGACGATTTTTATATTGACCTGTTGTGGGGTCTATATTGTCTTCTACGGTGGCGAAAGCATCAATCATGCTACTATTTCGAAAACCCAATACCATAGAATTTGTCCATTGTAGCTTAGTGCGGGGGAAATTTGCCAATTAAGCGTAAGAGAAGGTATATAAATATTGGGTTCGTAATAGTTTCTTGAGCGGGTGGATAGCCGAGGATTAGTATTGAACATACTATCTGTCAATGGACCAGGAATTTGATAAATATAATCTGTATGGCCTAATTCTGCTTTTAAAGAAAATGTAGGCGAAAAATCATATCGCAAACCTATAAATTCAGCCTTTTGCCTATGAACGACTATTTTGTCGATACCCGTTAGAATTACGACGATGATAGTAGCCATAGTAGGTCAATTTGCCCATTTTTCCTCCTATTGCATTGTAAGAGCTTAATAAGCCAAACGAACCAGCAGAATTGATACTTTCAAACGAAAATCGTTTGGTTGAGTCAGCTTGTTTACTTATGTAGTTAATCATGCCCCCAAATTGCGCTCCATATTGTAAAGAGCCAGTACCCCGTATGATTTCTACTCTTTCAAACGACTCTGCAGGAGGATTATAATGGCTTGCTGGGTAGCCGTACATATCAGTATTGCCTAACACACCATTATAACGAATATTGAACTCCCAGCTTCTGTGTGGATCAAGACCACGTGTCGAAACGTTAATTTGATTGCCAGAACCATCCATATCATATACAAAAATGCCAGGAATTTTGGCGAAAATTTGACGCGGATTCCGTTCGGCAACATTGGCGTTAATACCACTTAATTGAATGACTTCATTTTTCTTCCCAGCAGTCAGATAGGTTCCATTAATATCAGGCAGGCGTTCAATTTGGATGCGATCTTTTGCGCCAACTACTTCTATCTCTTTAAGATGATAGGTAGTATCATAGTGTAGTTGTTGGGCTATTATATTTTTATTATAAAATAACAAAGCAATAAAGATATATATTTTCATTGTTGGTTATTGGTTTTATGGCACAAATACTTTATAATCAGTTTATTAGTAATTTTTATCAAATATTGTGTCGTGCCAAAGTTTGTATTTAAAATGCAGCTTTGAGATAATATATAAGAATATAGTCCGATTCTCTTTGAGAAATTCTGACCATAAATACTTACCTGAAAAAATGAATAATGATTTCAGAAGAAATGTTTAGACCCGTTCTTAACCAACATTACCATATGGGTATATTGTATGAGTATCACAACACAGATGAGACCTAAGAAGCAATTCGTAAACTTATTTTTTCGGTTTTCAAAGCCCTGACCCATCAGTTTTGGCACGTGCTATGGCATATTCTCCTATTTTCTTACCATGTTGTAAGCCTGTTTCGCAATCGAAACGATAATGAATAAGGCCATAAATACGTGAATCAGATACCTCCAGGGCTTCTGCCTGAAACTCCGCGGCCCTATCAGGGAAAATATAGCTCAACACTTCTGCCGCTGCCGCAGAAAAAGTAGAGTGGCCTGAAGTATAGGAAGGGAAATTGGGCAAGCCTATGGAGGTTTTTAGCCCAAATTGCTGTGGACGAGGAAAGTAATAATAAAATTTTGTATCCCAGCAGGCAATTCCTGCATCCATCACGGCAGTACCCATCACGGCTAATGTGCGTGCCATTTTAACCTCGCTGTGCTTGGCTTCGTGGCTGGCGTTGGCGGCTCTTCGGTACCAGTGCCCAGGGGGGGTGTAAGTACCTACACCATCTGACCAAAGATTCGCAATCCTTGCTTGCTCACGAGTTTGGTGTTTATTGATGTGTTCCAATTCGGCCAAATCTTTCTTGAAGGCATCGCTGTCTAAAGCGGGAGGGGCAGCAGGGCGTATTTTTACAAGCGTAGCTCTATCGAAATTCCAAGTGGCCACGTTGCCATATGTAGGTAGCATCGGTGGGCGGATGGGAAGTTCTTGACTTTCCCAGATTTTACTTAATCCTATTTTCTTGGCATTTTCTATCATGGCTGCTGTGGCTGCTTGGTTGTTGGAGGCACTCATGCCATCGGTTTTGGCACGTGCCATTACTTTGGCCGACATAGCATTGCCAAGCTCGACTCCCGCTGCCAAATCGCTTTCTACATTCATGCCTGCCCACTGGCGAGCGGCGAGATGTTCTTTCATTTTGGCATCTAAAAAAGGAATTTCGCCTGGAAACATGGCCTTCAATACCGTTACGGAGGCTGCTGCCACAACGGCATCTTCGGATGGGTAACTTGGCAAAGCAGAGGTAGGTAAGGCTACTGGAATGGAGGCATCGATTTTGGCAGGGGCAGCACGCTTGTACTTGTACTTGTAATGCCAAGCTGAAACGAGTGCATCGTATTGGGCTACTGAAAGATAGGCCAAGGCACGGGCCGTATAGGGAGGATTGGCAAACGGAAACTTAGGGTCGGTCAAGGGGTTGTTTGCATCAGGTGAGGGGTATTTGCCTTCAGCATTGGAAGCGGGGGGAATATTGTATCGTGCCGCCAGTTCACGTGCAATTTCGTTCCAACGGTACACCGCCCCAGCTCCCCAATACACTACGGCCTCTTTTTGTGTTTGACTTAGGTTGGTTGCCCTATTTTTAAGTGCAGCCAATTCGGCTACGTATTCGGGCGAGGTAATATTGCTTGGGGTAGGAACCTGTATGTCGGTAGCAGCCCCCAAGATATAGGGCTTCCAAGTGCCTGCTTTCTCATCTAAGCTGGTAGGTGCGTAGCCCACACGTTGGGGTTCTTCGATGGTTTTATCACAAGCTATTGTACTCAGTACAATCGCCAAAAGTGTAGCGTACTTTATATGTTTTATCTTATTTTTCATCTCTACAAATTCTTTAAATGTGTTGATTATCAGTATTTTATTTATCATTCACAGGGTGTAAAGCTCAAAATCAGAGGACTGTTTCACCTGCCTTATTTTTTGTTGTTTACCCTAAACAAGTACAATAATCCGATGGTATAGTTGGTGCTTTGGCCTACATTGAGTCCATTGATTACATGGCTCACTCGTGCATTGATACCTATATTTTTGGGTTGAAATTTTCCATACCAGCCTATGGTCGTTGCTTGCATATTGTTGGTCGGGAAAGGCATGTCGTTGCGACGAATATTATCACCCCCAATACAAGAAAAGTTTTCGGCGAATACTTCCGTTTGCCACTTTTGCTTCAAAACGCCGACTCGTGCACCCCAATCGGCGGCATTGGGTACGCGCACTTCGTTGGTGTTATAGACACGGTCATTGGCTTGATAAGCATCACGATCGATGAAAATGTTGCTACGCCACGAGTAAGTAGCATGGCCAGTAAGGTAAAGCCCTGTTTTGGGGTGGGTATAATTGGCCAATAATCTACCCGAAACTGTGCGGCATTGCAAACCAATAGACATGGGTAAAAAGTCGGGTACATAATCGTTCACGGGGGTCGAAACCCCCAAAAGACCATTGATTGAGAAGCCTTTTTTCTCAAAGGCTTTGAACTTCAGCCATACCGACAGGTCTTGTAGCCCTTTTTGTCCCATCAGGTTGCCTGCGCTGGTTTTGGTCCAAATATACGGAAGACCTAAAATGACGTTGAAACGGTCTGTGATGCCCACGGCTGGCATCAACATCACACTTTGGGTGGTGTGAGTACCCATATTTAGGTTTTCACGCTTGAGCGAGCCTTCCCAATACTCCTTCCAACTACTATTGGTGTACATTGTTCCTATACAGATTTGCCCTTTTGACATATAAATGGCATCGTTGGGCATTTGGGCTTGTATATTGAAGTATATGCACAGGAATACTATCAAAACGAAATATTTTTTCATTGTGATTTTTCTTTGAAATGAATTAGAAAAAGATTAGCGTAAAGTTTTAAGGGCTGTCTGTGTCTTCACAGACAGCAGCCTTAGAAATAGAATCGCTTAGAACCAGCGACTGATATTGACCGACACCAAATAGTCAGCAAAAGCAGCATCACCATGTTTTAAGCCCAGTGGGTCGAGGCGGTCGGAGTAGCTGCGAGTACGGTTACGATATAAGGCATATGGTACTGTAACTGCTGCCGAAAACTTACCTTTCATATAAGCTATGCCAGGTTCAACAGATACAATATAACCAGGACGGCGAAATCCTTTGCTACCACCAAATACATCAATGGCAGGCACTCCTTCGATACGACCGCCAACCATAAGCGCAAACCCACCGCCGAGCGATTGACTAAACCCAAAACGACCTGCAAACTGATCGGCAACAGAAAATGTACCCGTTATTAGGTCAATGGTAGTTGCTTCGGGACTTACCACGCCATTGGTCTCTTTTAGTTGAATAGGTAAAATCCATTGAAATAAATGGTCGTTTTAGTAGCGATTTGCCAATACCCTTGTGCCTCTAAGCTATACCCAATGCCGCCATCGCCCAGTTGGATAGACTGATCTACAGGCTTCACAATGGTATAGTCCTGTTTCTCTTTGTTGAGTTTATGAAATTCATCGGTTACCCTATAATTGCCAGTAGGTAGTTTGATACCTGCCCCAAGTGCCACATTAAATTTAGGTATTTTATTAGGATTACGCAGCCAGTAAGTAGCCGAAAGACGCACATCGCCAATACCTTGAGATTGTGTATGAAAACGTTTTTGGTCTGGGTTGGTAGTTACCGAATTACCGTAATGTTCGTACAACGATGAGCGATCATTGTATTGAATGGGTAGATTAACCCCCAACGACAAACGGGCAGTAGGTTGGTAACTAATACCCAAATCAAGGGCATGAGACAAGTTGATGACCTCAGTACCTTGTTCTACACGCTGCTTTTGTTCTACATCCCCTACAAAATGTTTGTACGAACGAAAATAGCGGTAGCCAGTACTTACTTGCCACTTGGCACTCTTTTGCTTGAAAAACTCAGATGAGGAGAGCGCATTTGTAGCTGTACAGCTCATATGACGAACAGCTACACAACCTTGGGAAAAGCTTTCGTTGGCCAAAAGCAAACCTATCAAAGAATATAAAATACGTTTCATAATATAAGGCATTTAATGACTCCTAAAAGTTTGTTGGAGTCTTGGTTGAAAATGAAATTGTTTTTCAACCAAAGCCTTTCAATGAACTACTGGGCATGAATAAACTTCTCCAAATGAGCCACTGGAATTGCACATCCTACAGGTGGAATCGCCATTACTGATTGAGCAGGCGTTGTTCTGCTGATTTCTTCTAAACAAGGGGATGGTACAAATTGATGAGAGGCTCTTTCTTCTGCGCCTTTTTTCGTATCACTTACAGTAAACAAAGCAGAAAGAGAACATAAAAACAAACCCAATAGTATTTTCATCGTTGGCTTTGGTTAATGAATGATTGTAACGATAGTTACTTGTTTAAAAAACAAGCATCTATACCTTGTGATGACAATTAATAGGATGGTCATCAATTACAAAAATCATTAAACCAGCTCGGGAGGAGGGGAGGAAGCAATTCAAGCGTTTGAAGTAATGCTTGATTTGGCGTAGCATATTGGAGGTTGAGTCGCTAAACTAACTATTTGTTCAACGGGCCAAACCAAGGATGGATTTGAAAGATAAATTTTCAAAAGATCACTTAAATGCTTAATGGCTTTACTAAATGGACTTTCGGATGAATCAGTACTTTGGTTGGTGATTTCTTGAATCATATTGGCCAACTCAAAAAAACGATCGCGGGCATTTTGATTGGACTTGAGGGTTACGTAAAGTGTATCGTTTTCGTGCCGCTGCTCAGTAATATTATAAAAATCATTGCCTTGCCGTATCAAGCCCTCTTGCCCATCAGTGTTTTCCCAAGAGGTATTATAAGGCAAGGTGGGTAAGTGCATTTTTACTGTTTGCCAATCGTCATTTTCACTAATCGCGGATGCCGTTTGATAATCATCTTCAAAAAATAAAACAGCTACCGTTAGCCCAAACATATTGTAGAGCAACAGGATAAGAAGGCCGATAGCAGTTAATTTTTTCAAGAAAAAGTTGAATTATATATCAAAGGTACTCAAAACTTTAAAAATCACTATAATCATTTAAACAATTTTCATGCCGATAATCTACATATACCACCAGTATTGAACATCATTCCAGTGGATAGTATGGTAAATATTGATTTGAAGCAAATTAAAAAGGCGATAGTCCTGCGCTCTATTGCGTACCAATGCTTGGAAACAATAACCTAATTCGGCCCGTGTTCGCCCCATATTATATCCTCCTCCTACGTGTGTCCAATTTTCGGAAAGCAATGAACCATTTCGAGAACTAACAGGGCCATTGGTGGCACCATTGAAGTATAAAAATGCTTCATTGGAAGCCGATAAGAAAAATCCTTGTTTTTGTTTGTCAGGATTGTAAAGAGGGTAGGTTATCCAACATTGATAACGCCCTATATTGGCGTGTGAGGTAACTTTAGTCTGCAAGTTAGTGGGTTGTCTCCATTCATAACGAGCCCTGTGAGTAATGACAAACTTACCTAATTTATGTTGGTAATTTGCTTGTCCTATGAGGCGATGTTCATTTTCTCGTAACCCGAAAATGTTGTGCCTTCCAAAGGCATATCCGCCTCCTACCGACCATTTTTTAAGTTGATAAACCAATAATCCATGCAGAAGAAAGTGGGTATGGCTTGCGGGAAAATACTTGTTTTCGATGGTTTGACTCACAGCATTGATAGCAGACATTGCACTTAGGTTATATCCCAACCTATTGTTAAATTTACCCATTTGCGAATAACTTGGAGATATACCATAAAGGATTACATCTTGTGCATGAAGATAAAATGGTAACACAAAACCAAGAATAAGTATATATTTTCGCATGAGTATGGAAAGTAAGTAGCCGAGCAAATATTCATCAAATAATATGCCAAACTTATACTGGACTTTTGCTACAAATCATTACTCATGTAAAACTCCTTCTAATCCTAATGCTGGGATATCGATTAGATTGCTTTCAATGACGCTTTCGGGTACAAAAATAAATTTCTTATCAAAAATTTGATTATCAATAAAATAACTCACCCAGTACTCATTATTGAGATGAAAGACCTCGGGTATAATAGGCTCTATAAGGACGGCCTGATCAGCCAAGATTTCAGCAAAAAAATGACGCAATGTGGAAGTTCGTTGCTGGTTATCTACGTGTTTTTCTTCGCCCGAATACCCCCGTGAAGTAACAAATACATGGGTGATAGGAGTGGTTTTACGGTTGATAAGATAAACGTGCCACTCGGGCTGATTAAGTTCATTGATACGGCGGGCAATGGCTACACAAACGCCCGTAACAGGAGTCATTTTGATGTCTGCTTTCATATAGGGACTACTTAAAACCCCAAAAATAGCAGTTTTAACAAAGATACCCGTGTTACTTTTTAGTTTTTGACTCTGAGGGTGCATCAATGGGTAAAGAGTTCATATACTTTTTAAGCTGAATCATTTCTTCTTGTAAGCGATTTATTTGTTGATTTTGGACTTCTAATGCACTCTTTTGGTCATCAATTAGATTTTTGAGCGCCTTGATAGACTTCTATCATTATGGGATCATAACTACCATAAGAAGCCGACAGATAACCTTGTTTATCTTGCTTTACATTATGAGGAAATACCTCTTGGAGTTCTTGCGCAATAAAACCGTAAACGATATCACTCCCTTTGTTTTTATCTTTCCAATGAAAGGTGACACCCTTCATTTTCAGGACTTTATCAAGCATATTTTTACTATCCATATAAACAATATTCTCTTTCAATCTTCTATCAGATGGAATAATCCAGTTGCCTGTACCTACTGTTTTGAAAGCTTCGCCTGTCACTTGAAAGGTTTCACCTCGGGTATTCAAATCGGTAGAAGTACGATTAATTCCCAGCTTATCATTAGCAAAATTTCCTATAATGAGGGGTTGGGAAGAGTTTGAGTTTTCGATAACAAGATTGTTGCTACCATTGGATGAACCAGCTTGATAACCGATATATATGTTGTTGCTACCCGATGTATTAGCCGACCCTGATTGGTAGCCAATGACAGTGTTGTTGCTCCCTGTTGAATTGTTTTGTAGAACGGCATTTCCTATTCCCACGTTTCCAGACCCACTTGTATTTCCTGATAAAGCTAAATCACCCATAGCAGTATTGTTAATACCTGTATTGTTGGCAGCTGTAGTACTACCTCTCAATGCAAAAACGCCTACAGCCGTATTGTAGGTATCTCGCCCTATGCTACGATTGTCAGCGCGTTCCATTGCACCATATCCAAGAGCTGTGCTGCGGTTATTAGCTACATTGTTAAGTAATGTATTAATACCAATGGCTGAATTGAAATTGCCAACAGTAGTATTGGTGAGTGCACTATAACCCATAGCTATATTGCTTGAACCCGAAGTAAAACTATACAAAGTCAAATCACCGATGGCGGTATTAAACTTCCCAGTATTATTAGCAGGTGTTGTACTTCCATACATGGATTGATAGCCTATTGCTACGTTGTAATTATTTACATTGGTAGTAGTACTGTTCGAATTTGTGAGTGCCTCGGTTCCTATTGCTATAGACTTAGAACCCGCCCTGTTATTAAATAAAGCATTACTACCTACGACCACATTATCCGATCCTACTGTATTTCTTCTAAGAGCGGCACCTCCTATTGCGACGTTTGAACTTCCATCACTATTGCCCTCTAATGCTGCAAAGCCAAGTCCAGTATTACCACCGCCTACTGAGTTATTGGTTAATGCCGCCCAACCCATAGCTACATTGCCACCTCCTATGTTGGCTTGTAATGCCCCCGCTCCAAAAGCGGCATTGTAAGACCCTGCATTATTTGACCTCAAGGCATTTAGACCAAAAGCTGAATTGTTAAAGCCAGTGGTATTGCCTGATAAGGCATTATACCCAAAGGCCGAATTACCATTTCCATGATTAGAAATAGTGGCTCCTACCGAATTGTTTTCGAGCGAGTTGGCACCAAAAGCAGTATTTCCTGTTTTTCCTACATTCAATTTGAGCGCATCTAAGCCCATCGCGGTATTGGTGGTATCGTTGCTGGGGGGATGATTGGTTAGGATTCCTCCTGGGGTAATAGAAATACTGGTAGTGTTGTTTTGAATAACAGACTGGGCGAAGATGGTGATTGAAAAGAGGTTCAATAATAGCAAATGATAGATAGTTTTCATGGCGACTTGGTAATGAAGGGTTTAGATAAATGAACAACACCGCAATACTATGCGTCTTTTTTGGAGTAGAGTGTAAGTACCTTTGATGGGTCTGGGTCCGTAAAAATCAAAGTCAATTCATTGTCTTTGAAAATTGCTACTTTTGCCGCACCATTGTAGCCTTCAATTTCACCACTGCTGGCCTTTTTCAAGGTCAAGTTTTCAAGTTTGCTGTTAGAACTGGTTTGTATCCCTGATTTGGTTTGTGTAAATACAAAAGTAAATGAGGCCACTTCCTCGCTCACTTTTGTGCTCGTAACTCGGGCTGTGGCTGTTATACCCGACGCATTGGTGGCAGGAAAAATAATTCTGACAGTACCTATTGTATAAGAAGTGCTGGTGTAGTTGCCTACTACTTGGTCGGCAAGAGGTGGTTCAGGTTCTGATTTAGTACAAGAAATCACCACATTCGTTAAGATAACGAGTACAATCCATAAAATAGACTTTTGGGGCTTAAATACATTTTTCATCTGTTACTGTTGTTTTAGAAATGATTAAAATAATTGGGTTAATAATGCTGTTGAAAGGTAGGTATCAATTTTTTTCAAATGTCGTCCGTATTTTTTCTTTGCGCTATCCTGTATTTAGGTAATTTTTCATTGGGACTAAAAATTGTAGTTTCAATCCGATTGACTATTTTTACCTATCTAACATCTGTATAATGGTGAAAATATCTTTGATTGATGACCACGAGATTTTTCTAAAAGGATTGCAAAAATTGCTTTCTGAAACCAGTGGTTTGACTATCGTAGGTACTTATGGAAGTGGTAAAGCCTTACTCAATGCCTTGACCTCATTGGAGGTAGATTTGCTGATGTTGGATATTCAATTGCCTGATATTGAGCCAGAAAAACTCATTGAGAAAATAAGAACAAGTCGGCCTAATGTGATGGTTTTGTATTTGACGATGATGCGTGGGTATCGTTTACTTCATCGACTCGAAAAGCACAATATTCAAGGTTATGTGCTGAAAGATGCGCCTGTGGAAGCATTGCTTGAGGCCATTAGGGCAGTGAGTTCGGGAAAAAAATATTTTGACGATGGTATCACAGAAAACGATAAGACATTGGTGGGCAATACCGCCACCACTCCTACCAATAAATTGGTGGCCATGTTGAGTAGTAGAGAGTATGAAGTCTTACAGCTTGTGTGTCAAGAACTTAGTAGTGCTGAAATTGGCGAAAAACTATTTCTGAGTACAGCGACAGTAGATACGCATCGAAGAAATATCTTGGTTAAGCTGGGCGTAAATAATACCGTAGGCTTGGTAAAGTTTGCGATCCAAAACGGATTGTTGAATGAGAAATAACTATTTTATTATCTTCTTACTATGGCTGGGTCATCTATCTGCATGGAGCCAACTTACCCAACAACAAGTAGATGAATGGATTACTACTTGGCCTTATGATGATGCCACTCAGAAAGATTCAATGCTACTATGGTCAGAAAAACTTACAAAAGCGGCTAAGGTTCTTAACTATCCCAGAGCAGAGGCTTATGCACTTAGAATCAAAGGCTTGTATTATGATTTCAATAACGATACTGGCGAAGCCACCAAATATTATCTTGCGTTTTTAAAAAAGACAAATTCCTACAACAGCGTTTCAGACCAGATGTCGGCTACCTCCGATTTGGTATATATCTATATACTCACCAATCAATTAAGTAAAGCAAAAGTATTGTTATTGAGTTATACCAATAAGACCGATAAAGAGCTCTTAGACCAAAAAAAACTGGGTATTTTTTATAACAATTTAGGAGTTATTTACCGAAAAGAAGGAAAAGAAGATAGTGCTATCGTAGCCTATAAATTTTCTTTAGGAATTAAAGAGAAGCTGCAAGATGAAAAAGGCTTGGCCAATTTAAGAATCAATTTAAGTTCATTGTTAATCAATCAAAAGCGATATGCTGAGGCACTAAAACTCACCGAGCAAAATCTTGAATATCTACGAAATAAACAAAATAAAGTAGATATTTGGTATAATTTAGCCAATAAAGCAGCGGCATTAGATGGCCTAAAACGTTATAATGAATGTGTTTCTTATTTAAATGAAGCGCTTCTATTAGCCAAAGATTTGAAATTAGAGAACCTTCAACAACAGACCCTTGAGCAACTGTCAGGCACTTATGCTAATCAGAAAAACTTTGACAATGCTTATGAATACCTGCGGAAAAGCAATGAGCTCAAGGCCAGATTAATAAATGAGCAAACCAATGCAAAAATAGCAGAACTCCGGGAGCAACATAATGCCGAAGAAAGAGAACGGCAAAACCAACTCCTCAATGCTCAGTTGGAAGCCCAAAAAAATAAACAAAGAGTGTATGTGATTGGACTCATCGGACTGATGATTGTAGCAGGTGGTGTTTCTATCTTTTTCTACTTCAAAACCTGAAAAAATAAACTAATTTGTGCTCAGAACCAAAAATTGAATGAATTGAATACGGAGAAAAACCAATTAATGGCTTTAGTATCGCATGATTTGGGAAGTCCGTTTACGGCCATTAAGATGTGGGCTAATATAATTAATGACAGTTCAAAAAAAGAGGATTTGCTGGAAGCCAAAGAAATGATACTCAATACTGCATCGTTTGGACTGAATACTATCAAAAAAATCTTAACCATTGATAAAAACGAAATCAATGATTTAAACTTGCAAGAGGTGGATATAGCTCAACTGCTAAAAACCTTATATGAAAGGTTTAAAACCGAAGCAGAAAAGAAATTTATTGTATTGAAAATCAAAGTATTACAGGGGAAAGAAAGTGTTTTGACAGATAAAAACTTGCTCGAAAGAGCTTTACAAAATCTCATTTCTAATGCCATTAAATTTTCACATAAGCATACCGAAGTATGGGTGAGCGTTTATGAAAAAAATGAAGAAATTGTATTTGAAATCAAGGATTTTGGCATTGGAATCTCTGCCATAGACCAGACAAGGTTATTCGAAAGATATAGTGAATTAGGCAATAAACCTACTGGTGGAGAAAGTTCAAATGGCTTAGGGTTAAATATCGTCAAACGTATCGCTGAGGAGTTGGGGGGGACAATTAGCGTGCAGTCGAAACTCGGGGAAGGAAGTACATTTGCGCTACACTTGAAGTACATAGATTGAAACTAAAATAGGTTATACTACTTCGCCATTCTATACGCTCTCAAATCCACAAAATATTCCGTAGGAGAGATACTCACTAACTTAAAACCCTTTACCTCATTTTCTTGCACAACCAACTGATTTTTAGGTAGATAACTCGGGTATTCTATTTGATTGATAGCGGGAAGATGAAATTCAACATCCAATAAAAAATTGAAAGCATACAGCGGTCGGCAGTCGAAATTGACAGTAGAGAGATAAACTTTCTGCGTAGTTCGTCCTACCATCAAGATATATTCCATTGCATTGAGTGTGGGCCAACCGTAGTTGTTTTGACCAAATAGCTGCTGCTTTCCAGTAGGTTTTCCACCGATTTTGACAGTATTTTTACGTGCCAAGGGACTGTCTAATTTTTGGCAAGATTTCTGGCTTACATCGTCTGTACCACATACAAGGTAATTGCCATTGGGATAAGCCACCACAAAATCAAGTCCTTCTGGCAGTACCATTGAAACTATCGGCGTTGGAAAAAAGCCAAGCATTGGTTTTACGGTTGAGATAGACACTAAATTCGGCTTTCTTTGCCTTCTTTTTGGTATTCAAAGGTGAGTTGCTCAACTAAAAACGATTGGTTTTTGAGCAAAAGATAGGCCCCAAAACCAACCAAACACGCTATGAATGAAAACTTAAAATCACTTCTCTAACTTAGTCATTGGCATCATCGAAGATTGCTTTTTACCTTTGGCATCATAGTTTTCTGATTTTACCACCCCGATACCCTTGGCGAGGTATTCGACACAGGTCATGGTAATGATTGCCAAAGAGTTTCATGTTGAGGGTATATGATTTTGGCGCACTCAACTTACCTGCAGGCGTTTCTACTGTTTCTAAAGCGGCCACTTGCCTATCTACAATATTGGCGGTCATAGACATCAACTGATGCCACTGGCCAAGCCCGATTCTACATTAATACTCGCATCTTTGAGTTTATCACCTACTTTCAGATTAGCGGGTAGGTAAGTTGGTCGCCTGTTACATCTACTTTAATGTCAGCCGATTTAGGAATCATGTCCGAACTAATATTGCGCACATCGGCATAATAACGCCATTTTCACATTTGCCAGCAGCGTCGCCCTTAGCCAGCAATTTTCCCTTATCATCGTAGGTGGCGGTACTCATAACGAGGGTCATACCATTACCAGCAGGCTTATAATCAACGATTTCGTACTTGAGTAGGGCAGCTACCTTGTCTTTTTTGTCGTAACTGGTCATCTCTATTTTCATGCCTTTGGTAAAGGTAAAGTATTCGTTGCAGTTTTGGGCAAAGGCCGTGGTGGTTAATGCTATAACAAACAAAATAATAGGTAGTCTTTTCATACTTTTATCGGTTTTTGAAATGATTGATGCCCCAATTTACTTACATTTTGTCAATACTTCCAAAGCTAATTTTTGGGCTAACGCTATATTTTCTTCTTCGTTATCACTGATTTCTACACTCACCTGAAAGGTAGTTTTACCGACCAGTACCGTCAATTCTTTTTCTTTGATGCGCCAAGAGGCGGCATCGCCTACGCCCGCTATGTCCTTAAAAGTAATGTCGCCACCCGACAAATCTTTGGCCATATTGGTAGCGGTTTTGGTAGTGTTGGCATCATAGCCTTTTTCTTTGAGGGTTTCTTCTGCCTTTTTGAATGCCTCTTCTTTTTCAGCAGCACTGGTGTTGCGATAAAAAGCCTTGAAATTTTCTATGGGCGTGGCTTTGCCCATCATCATAAAGAGGTCGCTTCCTACCCACCTCAAGCCTATCCGATTGGGCGAGGGATATTCTATTTCTCTGCCTGCTATCTTCATTTTGCGGGTTCGGTTACTGTCCCAAGTATATTCGTAGGTGTCTTTGTCGTGTTTCTTTGCTTCGGGGCGGTAGCTATAATCTTTCTTGGCCTGTGCAGGCAAGTCATGGTGCTTTTTGATGACATCGAGCGGTAGCAGTTGGTCGAGCGTGCCCTTATCGGCGTGTGATTTGAGGCAGTCGGCATTGCCAGAGGTAGATGTGGCTGCGTCTGATACGACTGTAATTTCGGATTGAGCAGAATTCGCATCGCTGGTTTTATCACCACATGCCAACAGGCTGCCAAGTAAAAGACTCAATAAAAGTGTTTTTTTCATTTTTTGAATAAATCAAGGGACAGTAAAAAAAGCAATGTTCAGGTGTTTATAATACTGCAATAAAATTTTTGAAAGCGTTTAGTGCATTTGTTCTATTCTTCGAGTTGCTGTATAGTTCTAACGTTACTTCTGCTGCATTTCCGTAGCGTTTTCGGTAGATATACAACTTTGGATTCGTGGCATCGGCGGGTTTTTCGCCCAAGAGGGTTTCTTTGTTCAACGCCTCATATTTTATCTCATTTTCGCCATTTTTAAGGTAGCCATTAAATTGATTTTCAAGTGTTTTTAGGCTTTGTGCTTTCTCTGATTTCCACCCCTAGCGTATCCATAGCTTTTCATTTTGATGACTAAAGTAGCACAAAGACCGTTTGCCTTCCGAATGGCCCATTGACTGTGCATTGATGGCACTCGCAGGCCACCCTAATGTTTTTGCAACCAAGGTTTTACTGACACTTTCACAAGCATTTTGGGGTTTTAAATCTGTGTTGGGGTTTGGGGGGGTGAAAGCACAGAGAATACAAATGAAAGGAAGAAGTAACAGTCTTTTTTTTATCATTAGGGTTGGGGTATTAATTACAATCAATGTCTCGGATTTGATCTTCATATACTTTTCGTTGGGCAGCGGTATAAACACTGCACCTATTGATGATGTTGGTCAGGGCTTTTTTTACGTCTTCGCATTTTGACTTATTGGTGATGTCGTTGCTCCAAGCCGTGAGTACTTTTTCATATTCGGCACTGGCTTTTTCGCAGCTCGATTCGGTGGGGTCTAACACGCTTTTTTTGCAGGAAAGTACACCCAAGAAGCAGAAGACGATGATAAGTTTTTTCATGGTTTCAAAAATAACGGTATGGATAGCTTAGTTTTTATAGCTAAAATCTATTTTTACTTCGCAGGTTTTTTGGCCTGGAATCTGGACAAAAACATTCAGGTTTCCCTCCATGAGTGAAGGGGTAATAACTTTTAAATCATAGATACTCTTGAAAGTGGGCTGGGTTTCGGTGAGTATTAAACCACGATATACGTTGGGCGATAACGTGAGCCATTTAGTGCCTGCGGGTAATATTTCGGTGCCGTCAAATGGTTTCTTGAATACCTTATTGCCACTTTTGGGCAGTACCAAGTTATCCATCTGTTTCTCTAAGCCCGCGGGGCAGTTTTTAAGCACAGGCTTGCTGGCAGTTATGGTCCAGTTGCCATCTTTGGGTTGAATTGTATTGTCGAAAGGTTTCAATACCCCTCCTTTGGCTATCGAAGGCTCACCTTTTCCTCCAAAATATTCGTTCAATTCTTTTGGGCTTCGCTTATAGTCTCCATAGTACACCTCTTCGCCTTGTTTATTTTTGAAAAAAACAGCTATCCCTTTTTTCTTCAAATACGCCCATATAGTTCATCATGGCATCGACTTCCTTGTAAGTAAGCGCGGTTTGGTAAAATTTACAGCCACCGTCTATGCGGCAATAAGCCAATGTTACTTGTGCTTCTACACAATTTGAAGCCAATAAGAAAGCGAATAAAGAAAGGATTCTATAGCCCAAAGAATGTGTTTTCATAATGGATAATGAAACTGATGGTTAAACCTTACAATTTGATAAACTCTACTCTACGGTTATTGGCTTTGCCTTCGGGTGTGGTATTGGAGGCAGCAGGCTGGGTTTGACCTTTACCGTCGGTTTCCATACGGGCAGCATCAATCCCAAACTCAGTAGCGAGTGATGCTTTGACCGAGGCTGCACGGCGCTTAGAGAGGTCGAGGTTTTTGGTAGCATCGCCATCAGAATCTGTATGACCTACGATACGTACTTTTACATTAGCGTTTTCGGTCAGTACACCTGCTATATCTTTCAGTACACCATACGACTCAGGCTTGATTTTGTCGGAATTGACATCAAACAAAATACCCGTAGTACTAAATTTGCCTTCGCTGAGGAGTTTGTTACGGGTATCGGGTGCCCCTACCGATACCCGCAGGTCGCTTATATAAGCGAATAGCTTTCGCCACAAGCCCCACTCGCAAATCGGAGGGTATAGTTGATGCCAGGGACAAATGCTCGAGGTATGTCCCATACTTTTTCTTCGTTGATATAGACCCGCAAGCGCGATTTTTGCCGCCAAATAGAAATACGTGCTACAGGTGCAATACCCCGATGCACAAACTGCACTTGGTCTTTGTCGTTTTTGATGATTTCTTCCCCATTTTCGTCGTAAGTCATCATCTTTGTCCATCCCCGACTGCTATTCGTTCCGTGAGGGCCTAAAGTTACTTCCACTTTTCCCGTAAAAGAGGGACGGCTATCTTCAAAAGGTTTGGTGCCTTGCTTCACAAAGTCCACCATAATGCCATGACAATAATAACTATATTCATCAAGCACGGCCGCATTAAACTCGATGGTAGTATTTTCGGGAATGGTTTTGACAAATTCAGGAATAAAAAAGCCGCTACCTGCCATTTTGAGCCATCGGCCTGGCTTGCCCTCTATGGTTACGATTTCTCCTGTGGCGTTGGTATTCCACTTGGCAGGAAAATCGCCCACGGCATCTTGGCTGAAATCATCGGCTACGATGACTTTTTCACCTGGCACAAAATCAAATTTTGAGTAGGCCTTCAGGGTTTTAGGTCCTGCGGTGCTGGTTTCTTTTTTGACATTACCACCCGATGTTTCACTTGCATCATCATTGGTAGTATCATTGTTACCATCACGGTTGGGGTTTTCTTCGTCAGTAGTTTGATCGGAAGATTTATTTTTCGATTTCTTGTCTTTCTTTTTGAAGATATTACCAATGCCTTCTTCTACCTTGTCGAGTCCTTTGTTGATTCCTTGGTCTATTTTATTATTGACACGGCCCTCAACGCTCCGTTCGGCTGTTTTTTTAGGGTCTGTGACACGAATTTGAGCCAGTAAGGGTATTGAAAGACCAACAAAAAATAATAAAATACTAATCTTAGAAATAAGAGGAAGAAGGCTGTTGTTTTTCATCATTTTGTATTTAGATAAATAATACTTCACTTATTTGAAAACCACCCAAACATAGTTAAGAAGCTAAAAAACAAATGGGTTTATTATGTTAAAAGAGTGTTTGGTTCAATGAAAAGTAGATTTGAGTTAATAAGGTCGTTGTTTGATTGAATAGACTTAGTAAAAACTCAGGATGGGGTTACGTCAATCAAAATTATGCTCTCATATATTGAAATAAGGAAAAACAGGAAAAACTGCTTTACTTTGAATAAAACACTAAAAAAGCATAGCGCTGGGGAAATGTTACGAACCGCACTGTTGGGGGTGTTATTATTAATTGGACTGGTGCTAAAAGCACAGCCCGATACTTTGCGTGTGAGCAGATTGAAAGAGCGTATTCCTTTGTACAATAAAGCCATCTTTACCTATTCAACTCTATCGTTTCGACCCGACACCTTGCAAAAAGACATAACAGCACAGCTGGACAATTGGCAATCGTTAAGGTCAAAACCCAAGACGTACGCCCAGCGTGCCCATTGGCTTCGTTTTGTAGTAAACAACGACACCGATACCACTCATACCCTTTTTGTGTATTTAACCAACCTCAATCAAAGCGTTACTTTTTATATTGCACAAAAAGGACATTTAGAGATAAAGCAGGGAGGTACCATGATTCCTACTTCCCGATGGGCCTATCCTAAGAGCGACGTGTACATCTCTTTCAATATCGAGAGAGGTCAGACAGCTGTTGTCTTGGCTAGGGCAGCGCACCATCAAGGAATACTACCCTTCTGGACAAACTTCCAGTCGCCTACGCCTTCTTTGGATTTTTGGGTTTACAAAGAGACCGATTTTTATAGAAGTATTGCCCGCGGTTATGACAATAACATGCCCGAATTTCAGTACCGAAGTTGGATCCAAGGCGCATTGGCGTTGGTGGTACTGTTTGTAGGGGTGTTGTATTGGAAATACCGTCAACGCATCTATGTTTATTATTGGATTTATGTATTTTGTGGATTTCTGTTTTCTCTGTTTAAAACACGTTCTTACACGCCCATAGGTCAATGGCTGGGTGAGTGGCCTCTACTCAAAACCCATCTTATGGAGGGTTTATTGAGTTGGGGGGTAGGGGCTTATTTATTGTTTATGATTGAGTTGTTGGATTTGGCCCAGAAACACCCCACCATGCAACGCTGGTTTAAGAGGTTATCGATTGTATTGATAAGTTATGGTTTTTTATACATGGCTATTATTCTTTCCACTAACGATTTGGGCTTTCAGCAGTTTTCGTTTTGGTGGGGTAGGGTAGTGGCATTACCCATTTATGGTGCTACGCTTTTTTGGATTAGCCGCAGTGTAAAATCGCCTATGGTGCGCTATGTAGTTTGGGCCAATATCGTGTTGGGTTTTTTTGGTGTTTTGGCTTGGTTGCGGGCGGCAGGTATTCTTTTAAAAGGCGTAAAATTGCCTGGTAATGTAGATGATTTGCTCACTTTGTCTTTTGCAGTGGTCATGGAAATTTTGGTCCTTTCTTTGGCTATCGCGCATCGTTTTAGGCTGATTGAGAAAGAAAATGCCGATAATCAGTTGGCTTATTTTATAGAGTTACAGAATAAATCAATGTACGAAAAACGCATGGCCGAAACCGAAATGCAAGCTTTGCGTAGCCAAATGAACCCTCACTTTTTGTTCAATAGCCTCAATTCGCTGGAGTATCTTATCATGTCGAACGACGAACCCAAAGCGACGGGCTATTTGGCTAAGTTTTCTAAACTTCTCCGAATGATTTTGAATCACTCACGCGAGGAGTCTATTACATTAGAAGAAGAGTTAATGGCCTTGCGCTATTATCTCGACATCGAAGCGATGCGTTTGGGAGATGATTTTAAGTACATGATTCAGGTCGAAAAAAATGTGGATCCCGAGCGGGTGGTTATTCCACCTTTGTTATTACAACCGTTTGTCGAAAATGCGATTTGGCATGGATTAATGCCGAGCGAGCAGGTCAATAAAATGCTGATTGTCAGGATTCGTTCAGTAGGAAGCGAGCGAATAGAATTCGAAATAGAAGACAATGGCATAGGACGAAAAAAAGCAGCTGAAATGCGTAGCCGTTCTACTGTAAAGCGTAAATCATATGGTATGGATATTACCCAACAACGTATTGAACTTTTTAATAAAAACTATCCTTCACAACTTTCCATTGAAGTATTTGATTTACAGAATGATAGACAAACAGGAACGTTGGTGAAAATTGGATATAAAATGAAAGAAAAATGAACATGATGCCATCAATAGGAAAGATTAAACCTTCAAGACTTTATGATACGCGCCATATTGATTGACGATGAAAAGCCCGCCACAGAGGTATTGGAAATGAAACTCAAACGCCTGAATATGGGTGTGCAGATTGTGGCCAAGTTTAACCAACCCGAAGCAGCGGTAGAATTTATACGGCTGAGTACCTTTGATGTGTTATTTCTTGACATCGAAATGCCGCGCCTCAATGGTTTCGATTTGTTGGCGCAGTTCCACGACTTTCATTTTGATGTTATTTTTACCACTGCCTACGATCAATACGCTATTCGGGCTTTTCGGGTCAGTGCACTGAGTTATTTGCTCAAACCTATCGAAGAAGCTGACTTGCGCGAAGCCCTGAGCCGTTGGCAACAAAAGAAAATAAAACAGTTGCAGCTACCTCAAATGCAACTATTACACGAACAACTCGTACCCAAATTACCACCTCAGCGCATCGGTTTACCCACCAACGAAGGCCACGAAATTATTGAAATAGGGCAGATTGTGCGTTGCATGGCTGATGCAAGTTATACCCATTTTTTTATGGCCGATGGTCAGCAGCACCTTATCTGTCGAACACTCAAAGAAGTAGAACAAGCCCTTGAACCCAACGGGTTTGTGAGGGTTCATCAGTCTCACTTAATCAATCCTGAATTTCTAAAAAAGATTGTCAAGCAAGAAGGTGGCTATTTGCTAATGACAGACGCAGCGCAAGTGCCTGTAACGAAGCAAAAACGCGACTGGTTGGTAGAGCAATTCAATGCCTTGGGGCGAGGGTGAACTTAATAATTGCCATGACTTTTTCAGTAGCACCCGCATTTTCTTGAATATAATTACGACAAATGGCGGCTTTGTTGTTTCGTAATGTGGTATTTTGGTAAACCTCCTTAAAATACGTTTGTAATTCCTCCATATTTCCTACTGATGTTACTCCTCCAAGCGCTAACAAATCGTGTGCTTCTTGGAATTTTTGATAGTGAGGTTTCCCAAAGAAAATAGGTATTCCAAAAGCAGCTGGCTCCAAAATATTGTGTAGGCCGTCGCCAAAAGCCCCTCCTATGTAAGCGAAATCGGCATAGCGATACAGAGAAGAAAGCATACCAATGGTATCGAGAAAAAGAATAGTAATATCCTTGTCATTCCGTCCTGAACGCTTTCGAGATTTGTCATTCCGACGAAAGGAGGAATCCATATCTTCCTGTGGCCAATACTCCATGAATCGTAAGCTATGCTTTTTCAATTGTGCTTGCCATTTTTCAATCTGGACTATATTGATTTCATGCGGTGCGATGATTACTTTAAGTGGTTGCTGAAAGCTGTTCAGAAAAGGAATGAGGATTGACATATCGTCGGGCCAGGCCGAACCAATCATCAATAGAGGCGTATCGCCTTTAAAACGTGCTATTTCGGTATAACTGTTGGCTTGGCTGGCAATCTGTGCTACTCGGTCGAGGCGCGTGTCGCCTGTCAGGGTTGTATGATAGTAACCAATGCCATGTAGTAATTTTTCTGAGGTTTGATTTTGAACTAAAATACCATCGAAGCAAAAAATCATGTTTCGGTAAAAACCTCCGTACCATTTAAAAAACAGTTGATTCGGTCTAAAAATAGCTGAAAAAAGCAGGATTTTGATTTGCCTTTTTTTGAGTTCTTTCAAATAATTATACCAAAACTCATACTTGATAAACAAAGCTATATCGGGCTGAACGGCATCTAAAAAACGATTTACGTTGGCAGGAGTATCGGCAGGAAGATAGGCTACTATATCTACTTGGTTGTAGTTTTTCCTCATCTCATAACCCGAAGGAGAAAAGAAGGTAAGCACTATTTTAGCGTTAGGATAAGATTGTCGCACCGACTCTATAACAGGCCGTCCCTGCTCAAACTCGCCCAAAGAAGCGGCATGAAACCAAAAAGTTGTCTGCTTGGGGCTGTCGATTTGAGCCTGGCCTCTTGGGGCTAGTCGTTGGTAGGTTGAATATTGCTGCCCTATTATCCACTTTTTGGTTTTTGGATGAAACAGCGCCACTATTTTTGCAAAAAGTAGGGATAAATGAATCCCCAGTGTATAAAACAATGCGAACAATTTTGAGATAAGTTACGTTATGACCGTAAAAATATTGACTCAAACGCTTATTCACTAATTCATACGTTAAATAAAATGACTTGGCATCCGCTCACTGACACCATCCAATTAGAAGAAATTAAAAAGAATCGTTCCAATATCCAATACTTATCTTCAAGCACAGCACGCGTTGTTCTATAAGCGCTACAGCGCTATCTCGTTTTGAACGCCATTGGAAAACAGAAGAAGCAGGCGACCTGAAGCCTTATTATTTAGATTTAATAACATATCGTTCTCTTTCTAATCAAGTGGCCGAAACATTTGATGTTGATCATGAATCTCCACAAGCCTTGATTATACACAATGGTGAAAGTATATTCGATACTTCACATTATGGGATTTCTTTTGATGAAGTAAAAAACCAAATGATACAGCTTATCTAATGCCTGTATCAATGTCAATGGTCAAATTAGTTGTCTTATCTTTTTCTATTTTTACCTCTTTAGGAAATCCTCTTCCACTAAATATTGTGATAGGAGAAATATTGATTTCATAATCCCCTACAGGCATTTTTTGTGATATATTGGCAATGGTTACAGTTTTCTGAAAAGAAATGTCTTTTTGGAGCTTATTAGTTATAATTAAACTATAAGCTCCATACTTTGCTTCTTTTTCAGTCTCAGTGATATTACAAGGAGCTACAGGACATAAAGGCCCTACTGTTACCTTTATGTCTAAAATTCCTTCTTCAATAGTCACTGTTTTAGTGGCACAAGAGAATAAGACCATCATACTTAGCCCCCCAAAATCCGATTTTTGTCTTCGTTTTCATTGTCATTGAAATTGTAAATATAGACTTTTTAGAGAACCTTTCTATGAACGAAAAATGCCTCTGAACTATTAATTACACCCTTCAATCTTTGCTAAAAATACAGATTGAGAAGGGATATTGATAGGGTTTCCAGGAGTGGCAATCAATAAAATAGATTGTCCAGCCTTATAGGTTGTATTTCCATTAATAGTAAGAGGGCCATTAGCAGTGATATTTTCTACAGCCTCAAATGGTGGCTGGGTCAAAGAATTAATGGTTAAATTTTGTGAAATAATCTTAATATCAATTGTATTATACATCCAAACGCAGGGTGGAGCTGAGCAAGAAGGTGTATATGAAGTGTTTGAAGTGGGAGATACACTTATAGTGCTACCTGTCCCAATTACTTGGGTACCATCACTCCAGCTAACCATGCCAGGACATCCTGTAGCTGTCAAAATAGCATTACTCCTAAACAGATGGTTGCCTTGTCGGATGAAGCCGTAAGGAAGACCACAGAGGTATTGACCGTGACGGCTAATGTTCTGGCGCTACTACTCCCACAGCTATTATTGGCTGGTGACCGAGAGTGTTCCACTGGTGGCCGCCGCGGAGAAGTCGATACTGACCGAATTGGTGGTACTGCTGAAAGAAGCACCTGTACCCGAGAAAGCCCACGTGTACGAAGTAGCTCCCGCCACGGCAGGGACGGTATAAATCACCGCGTTTTGTCCTTGACAAACCGTCGGTGAGGAGGTGGTGAAATTGGCAGGTTGGGTCGGTAAGGTATTGACCGTGACGGCTAATGTTCTGGCAATGCTACTCCCACAGCTATTATTGGCTGTGACCGAGAGCGTTCCACTGGTGGCTGCCGCGGAGAAGTTGATACTGACCGAATTGGTGGTACTGCTGAAAGAAGCACCACTACCCGAGAAAGTCCACGTGTACGAAGTAGCTCCCGCCACGGCAGGGACGGTATAAATCACCGCGTTTTGTCCTTGACAAACCGTCGGTGAGGTGGTGAAATTGGCAGGTTGGGTCGGTAAGGTATTGACCATGAACGGCTAATGTTCTGGCAATGCTACTCCCACAGCTATTATTGGCTGTGAACCGAGAGCGTTCCACTGCGTGCTGCCGCGGAGAAGTTGATACTGACCGAATTGGTGGTACTGCTGAAAGAAGCGCCTGTACCCGAGAAAGCCCACGTGTACGAAGTAGCTCCCGCCACGGCAGGGACGGTATAAATCACCGCGTTTTGCCCTTGACAAACCGTCGGTGAGGAGGTAGTGAAATTGGCAGGTTGAGCGGGGTGCTATCAACGGTTACTGATAATGTTCTGGCAATGCTCCACAGGCTATTATTGGCTGTGACCGAGAGCGTTCCACTGGTGGCTGCCGCGGAGAAGTTGATGCTGACCGAATTGGTGGTACTGCTGAAAGAAGCGCCTATACCCGAGAAAGTCCACGTGTACGAAGGTAGCTCCTGCCACGGCAGGGACGGTATAAATCACCGCGTTTTGCCCTTGACAAACCGTCGGTGAGGAGGTAGTGAAATTGGCAGGTTGGGTCGGTAAGGTATTGACCAGTGACGGCTATTGTTCTGGCAATGCTACTCCCACAGCTATTATTGGCTGTGACCGAGAGCGTTCCACTGGTGGCCGCCGCGGAGAAGTTGATGCTGACCGAATTGGTGGTACTGCTGAAAGAAGCACCTGTACTCGAGAAAGCCCACGTGTACGAAGTAGCTCCCGCCACGGCAGGGACGGTATAAATCACCGCGTTTTGCCCTTGACAAACCGTCGGTGAGGAGGTAGTGAAATTGGCAGGTTGAGCGGGGGTGCTATCAACGGTTACTGATAATGTTCTGGCAATGCTACTCCTACAGCTATTATTGGCTGTGACCGAGAGCGTTCCACTGGTGGCCACCGCGGAGAAGTTGATACTGACTGAATTGGTGGTACTACTGAAAGAAGCACCACTACCGAGAAAGCCCACGTGTACGAAGTAGCTCCCGCCACGGCAGGGACGGTATAAATCACCGCGTTTTGTCCTTGACAAACCGTCGGTGAGGAGGTGGTGAAATTGGCAGGTTGGGTCGGTAAGGTATTGACTGTGACGGCTAATGTTCTGGCAATGCTACTCCTACAGCTATTATTGGCTGGACAGAGAGCGTTCCACTGGTGGCTGCCGCGGAGAAGTTGATACTGACCGAATTGGTGGTACTGCTGAAAGAAGCGCCTGTACCCGAGAAAGCCCACGTGTACGAAGTAGCTCCCGCCACGGCAGGGACGGTACTAAATCACCGCGTTTTGCCCTTGACAAACCGTCGGTGAGGAGGTAGTGAAATTGGCAGGTTGAGCGGGGGTGCTATCAACGGTTACTGATAATGTTCTGGCAATGCTACTCCCACAGCTATTATTGGCTGTGACCGAGAGCGTTCCACTGGTGGCTGCCGCGGAGAAGTTGATGCTGACCGAATTGGTGGTACTGCTGAAAGAAGCGCCTATACCCGAGAAAGCCCACGTGTACGAAGTAGCTCCCGCCACGGCAGGGACGGTATAAACCACCGCGTTTTGCCCTTGACAAACCGTCGGTGAGGAGGTGGTGAAATTGGCAGGTTGAGCGGGGGTGCTATCAACGGTTACTGATAATGTTCTGGCGCTACTACTCCCACAGCTAATATTGGCTATGACCGAGAGCGTTCCACTGGTGGCTGCCGCGGAGAAGTTGATGCTGACTGAATTGGTGGTACTGCTGAAAGAAGCGCCTGTACCCGAGAAAGCCCACGTGTACGAAGTAGCTCCGCCACGCAGGGACGGTATAAATCACCGCGTTTTGCCCTTGACAAACCGTCGGTGAGGAGGTAGTGAAATTGGCAGGTTGAGCGGGGTGCTATCAACGGTTACTGATAATGTTCTGGTAATGCTACTCCCACAGCTATTATTGGCTGTGACCGAGAGCGTTCCACTGGTGGCTGCCGCGGAGAAGTTGATGCTGACGAATTGGTGGTACTGCTGAAAGAAGCGCCTGTACCGAGAAAGTCCACGTGTACGAAGTAGCTCCTGCCACGGCAGGGACGGTATAAATCACCGCGTTTTGCCCTTGACAAACCGTCGGTGAGGAGGTAGTGAAATTGGCAGGTTGGGTCGGTAAGGTATTGACCGTGACGGCTATTGTTCTGGCAATGCTACTCCCACAGCTATTATTGGCTGTGACCGAGAGCGTTCCACTGGTGGCCGCCGCGGAGAAGTTGATGCTGACCGAATTGGTGGTACTACTGAAAGAAGCACCACTACCCGAGAAAGTCCACGTGTACGAAGTAGCTCCCGCCACGGCAGGGACGGTATAAATCACCGCGTTTTGTCCTTGACAAACCGTCGGTGAGGAGGTAGTGAAATTGGCAGGTTGAGCGGGAGCAGAGCAAGCACTGGGATCTATTTTGGACCAGTAAGTACCCCATCTATCGTAACCACTTCCAGGGGTTTCTGCATATTCGCCTATAACCCAAAAATTAGTGCTATTGGTAGGGTCAAGCATAGTCATGGTATAATCTCCCCAACGATTGCCATTACCTCCGTAAGTCTTATAATATTTGGCTACGCCTGTTTTATAGTCATATATTGAACTAAAATCCGTTTCTCCATTTTTACGAAGAGCGTAGGAGGCGGTCCCATAAAGTAGAGGAGAATGGTGCCCGAAGCCTAAAAGCACATCCTCATTGGCATTCACTGCAATGCTTGGATAGGAATAACTATTGGTAGGGACAGAATAACTACCCATATTGGTTATGGCTGTATCTTCTATTTTTCCCCATTCATTAATAGCAGCGGTAGTAGGGTTGACGGATAACCAACGTATTACACCTCGATAGATAGCGGAAACTGATTCCGAACCAGTATTAGTAGAAAAAGTGTTGTGAGTAGCCCATAATTTCCCATTGCGCAACACCAAGTTTCCCATACGGTCGTCTCCATCATCCATCCCATTGGTGCGAGAAGTCATCCCAAGTTGTGGGGCCTGATTATAAGAAAAAGTATAAGAAAACCACCGATTAGCTAACCCCACACTGGGGAAACCAACGTCTGAAAGTGTTGGTGCAGCGGGGGGAACACCACTTATTTGAAATACTTTGTAAGTACCTACTGTATTATTCCAAACACACATTAAAGGAACATAGGTAGTTGTGTTGTCTGCTACTACCGCTGGTGCAATGGTAAATCCTTGAGCTACGGGTATCTCGGTGGGCGTAATGGCTGCCCCCGATAGCATATCTGCTTTATTAATCACGAATATTTTTACTTTACTAAAACTACCCCCAGTTGTAAACATGTTCCCTGAAATTACAAACCAGTCCTTATTGTACCCAATGCTTGGAAAATCGAGCCAAAGACCCGTATTATCGTTATTGGTTTTAATTTTGTATTGATTCCATAATCCTGTTGGGTCGTTAGTCTGCGATACCCCCAATAAGATATTTGAAGTAGCAGAAGCTGCACCGTCTAAATCAACAAAATAATACCGTTGTGTAAAAGGATCATATAAAATCTTGGGGTCATAAACGGAATTAGATTCTTCATTTGTCCAAAATGTTTTACCCGTTACTGTACTAATAATTGCTCCTGTCTTGTCCTGTATTCTTACCTCTGTATTAAGAGTTGTCATCACATGGTTTGCTCCTACAGCTCCATTGACATCGGGGGGGATAGAAGAAATGTTATCAATAAGGCCAATAAATCCTACTGAAGGAGACGGCGGGACGACTGATGATTGTGTTGTTAAAGCACTACTTTTGGGAGAGCCACTGTATAGCTGAACACCCGAATCGGGTACAGGAAAAGGGGGAATGAATAATTTATCTTTAGGTTTTTTGTTGTGAATGACATTTTCTACGGGAGAAAGCTGCTCTTCTAATACACGTTGCTTGAAATCAGATACTTGAGGCGAAACCGTTTGAGTAGTGATGGATTGGTACTGCTGTGCTTCTACGAAAGAAATGGATAATAAGAAGACAAGCAACGATAAAACAGGTATATTTTTTTCATTCCAAGTAGATGGATTTTTCAGTGATTGAGTACCAAATATAGCGTATATTAGTCTTTTAGGATGAAAAATTTTAAAATAAAGAATATTAGACCACTACTGCATTTGTGTGTGAAATAAGCTCTTGATTTTTTGGGCTTTGTCTTTTCCTACCAATTCAGCAATTTTGTCTTCGTCGGCTTCACGGATAGCCTTTACGCCCTTAAATTCCTTGAGGAGATTGGCGGCTGTTTTTTTACCGATACCTTCGATATTTTCCAGCTCGCTCACAAACGCATTTCTACTGCGCTTGTCGCGGTGGTAGGTGATGGCAAAGCGGTGGGCTTCGTCGCGTATTTGCTGAATGAGGCGTAACGATTCTTGATTTTTTGTCAATGTAGAGTGGTAGCGGGTCTTCGGGAAAATAGATTTCCTCTAACCGCTTGGCAATGCCTACAATCGGTACTTTTCCGTATAACCCCAAGGCTTTGAGGGCATCGCAGGCGGCACTAAGCTGTCCTTTGCCGCCGTCCACCACAATCAGGTCGGGCATTTCTGTTTTTTCTTCCAGTATGCGTGTATAGC
The DNA here is from genome assembly GCA_041392315.1 of Spirosomataceae bacterium. Lineage (GTDB taxonomy): Bacteria > Bacteroidota > Bacteroidia > Cytophagales > Spirosomataceae > Runella. Next base: position 68,215 of record JAWKMH010000002.1, read on the forward strand.
GGCGTGTTACGACCTCGTGCATACTGGCAAAGTCGTTGGGACCAATGACCGTCTTTGATGCTAAAATGACGATAATCTTTTTTGGAAGGCCGCCCTTCCTTGAAACACACCATCGCCGCCACAGGATTAGTACCCTGAATATTAGAGTTGTCGAAACATTCGATATGGTGAGGCAGGTTTTTAAGCTGCAAGTCGGCTTTGAGTTTGATAGCACGCGGTCGCGGCGGTTGGTGGTGGCACTGGCCTCAATCAATTGCTGCTCGGTTTTTTCTTTGCGAGCATAATGCACATTCTTTAAAGCCATATCCAATAGATTTCGCTTGTCGCCAATCTTCGGGATGGTTACCTCGACTTTAAAATCGGTACTTATCTCAATGTTAGAAATGATTTCTTTGGCCTCGCTTTCGTAAGTGGTGCGCATTTCAAAAAGTACCAAGGCCAAGATTTCATCGTCGGTTTCGTCGAGTTTTTTCTTCACTTCGAGCGTTTGGGCAGCCATGATGTAGCCATTGACAATCTTGAGATAATTGACAAAAGCACTTTCTTCGTCAGAAGCAATAGCCACTACGTCCACATTGCCTATTTTAGGATTGACCACCGTGGATTTGGCCTGAAAACTTTGCAACAAATCCAGTTTTTGTTTCCATTCGTGGGCTTTTTCAAATTCAAGTTTTTCGGCAGCCTCGGCCATATTTTGCTTGAAATACTGTTGTGGAATGGTCAGTTGGCCTTTTAATATTTGCTCTACTTGCGCCACTTCCTCCTGATATTCTTCCAACGGCTGCAATCCTTGGCAAGGTCCTTTGCAACGTTTGAGGTGGTACTCCATACATACTTTAAACTTCCCAGATTGGATATTTTCTGGGGTCAGATTGAGGTTGCAAGTGCGTAAAGTGTATAGTTCACGAAACATATCCAGCAAGTTGTACATACTACGGCTATTGGCAAAGGGACCATAGTACGTGCCAGTTTTCTTATCCACCCGACGGCTCACTTCTACCCTCGGAAAAGGCTCATTGAATACCTTGATAAAAGGGTAGGTTTTGTCGTCGCGCAGGAGAATATTGAAGCGTGGCTGGTAGCGTTTGATGAGTTGATTTTCGAGCAGTAGCGCATCAAACTCGGTATGGACAATCGTAAACTCAATGCGACGAATTTGACTCACCAAGCGGCGCGTTTTGCGGTCGGCATGGTTTTTGACAAAATAACTACTGACCCTGTTTTTGAGGTTTTTGGCTTTGCCCACATAAATAATTTCCTCTTCTTCGCTAAAATAACGATATACACCTGGCTCGGCAGGAATTTTGGCTAATTCGGCTTTAGGATCAAAAGTGGGCATATTGGTTGATTCTGTCTTTTGCTAACGACAACAAAGTTCGGAAAGTTTATGAGATTTTCGCGTTTTGTTACCTTGACGGCAGGAAGGGCCTATCAGCCAACAACCCCATTTCGCATCTTTTTCACTACTTTTGGCAAAAAACAACTCCATTTTGCCATGAAAAAACACTTTTTGACTTTCGCTCTCACACTTTCAACCTTCGCCTTATTGGCGCAAAATGAAGACTATCAGCACGTTATTAGTGCTCAGTCGGGGGTGAGTTTATTTTCTCCTTTTCGTGGGACTGTTCAAGGCTCTACGGCGGCAACTGATACCATCGTTTCTTTTTCATCAGGGCAAATGAATAACTTTCCCCAACTCAATTTAGGGTATGATTATGGCGTGGTGAAGTGGTTTTCGATAGGTGGATCGATGAGTTATAATAAGGTAGGACTCGATTTGAAAGACGTAAAATACAACAAAACCGAAAATATTGGGGATGTGAATTTAGCAGTTTCGCGTATCACCATTGGGGCGCGGGCGCTCTTTCACTATGGCAATGCCAATAGGGTGGATATGTATTCGGGCGTACGCCTCGGCGTAGGAATATGGACAGTAAAGGTGAAATCAAAGGCATTGGATGACAAATTAGACGACGTACTGAAAGAAGCAGGAGGAAGTGGTATTTGGCGTAGTTTGATTGGCAACCGAGTAAAAGGTAGTTTTCCCATGTTTCAGGCACAGGTAGTTTTGTTTGGCTTACGCGGTTACCTGACCGAAAACATTGGCATCAATGGCGAATTGAGCGTAGGAAGTCCTTATTTTGCTTCTATTGGGGTTAATTACCGGTTTGGGAATCCTTATTGATTGGCAATTTTCGCTCACCTACCATAAAAACCCTATTGTCTTTGGCTGTGGAGACACAGCCAACTTGGCTAAAACTATTCTAAAGCAAACCGAATAGGTAGGTTGTACTTTACCCTTACGACTTCCCCCGATTGCCTACCAGGCTTCCATTTGGGCATAAGTTTCATGACACGAAGGGCTTCTTCATCGCAGCCAAAACCCAACCCTTTGAGAAGTTCTACATTTGTAATCGAACCATCTTTCGACGACAAATGTTACAAATACTTTACCATTTGCCCCTACTTTTGGCTTGCTCGGATACACAAGATTTTTTTGAAAGAAGTTGGTCAGTTCGTCGAGTCCTCCTTCAAATTCAGGCTGTCGTTCTACTACCTGAAAGATTGCGCTATTATCTTGAAAGTTAGTGGGCGTTTCTTCGATTTCGTTGTTTGGCTTAGCGCAGCCAAAAAGCACAGAGAAGAACAAAAAAATAGCTACTTTTTTCATAAGATGTATGTTTGATGATTAGAAAAGATACATAATTTTAGTGATATGTTTTTGCTTTAATTTTTTGATTCTTGTCGAGAACTTGTTGGGGTTACTCCAACGCAAATACAATTGGAATATTGAACTTTACCCGTAACAGCACGGCCCGATTGCTTGCCAGGTTTCCATTTAGGCATGAGTTTCATGACGCGGATAGCCTCTTCATCGCAACCAAAGCCGATACCACGCAACACATTGATATTAGACAATGAACCATCAGCCTCTACCACAAAATTAATATAGACCCGACCTTGTACATTGCTTTGCTGGGCAGCATTGGGATAACGTAAATTTTTGGATAAGAAATCTCGAAAAGCTGCCATACCGCCCACGTATTCTGGATTTACTTCTACAGTAATGAAGGCTTCTGGCACGGTGCTTTCTACCTCTACAGGATGGGTAGCTTTTTCAGCTTGTGATGTTTCTGGTGGTGCAACTACCGCCACTTCCTCTATACCTTTGATGGTTTCCTGCCCTGGATTGGCTTTTTCTAAGGCTTCTGTGGGTGGTGGCAACTCTTCAATAGGTGGATTGTCTATGACTTCGGGGACCCGAAAACGCACTGCTGCCATCTTAGGTATTTCTTTAGGCTTTTCTAATTTGGGGAGCGGCTTTTCTTCTTTTTTCTCAAAAGTAACTTTTTCAAAAGCTACCTCTTTCGTATAAGGCACATCCTCTTTAGGATGTAATTGGCTGTAAATACTGGGCAAAAGTAATAGGGATAGAAAAATGCCGATACCAATCAAGAGCGCATTACGAAGGGTTTTGGGATATACTTGGCGAAGATCGTATGCTCCGTATAAACGGTTGCGATGGGCAAAAACAATATCGTCCAGCGTGTTGTACGCTGGTGTAATAGGAGTTTTCATGGCTGTAAGTGATTGGATTAGGTTGTTTGTAAGTAGCGTATTTTTTGGCCTCGGTAAAACCACGTGCCAACGGCGTAGCCCACGGCTCCCAAGCCCGCTATCCAAGCGATGCCCGAAGGCGAAAAGAAATCCCAAGCTCCCTGAGATAGTCCCGATAGCAACGCCATGAGCATCACGAATAAGCCAATACCCAAAATGAGGGCATTGCGCAAGGCCAATGGGTAGTTTTGACGGAGATCATAAGCCCCGTAGGCTTTGTTGCGAAACTCAAAAACGATGTCGTCCAAGCTGGCGTTCTGAAGTTGTTCATCGGTCATGGCTACTTCTTGCTGGTAGGTATCGCGTAGGTATTTTACGGCCATTTTGTTGGCATCTTGCGTGATTTTTTCTAAGGCTAAATCAAAATTATAACCTTTCCAGAGGTAAGCTTCAGCTTCGCAGGCGAGGTGGTCGAGCAGCTCATTCATGAGCAAATCGCTGGTATGTGTCCCAATGAGGTGGTCATGTAGTCGGCTTAATTGTTCAGGAGTTAGCTTTTTCATGGTTTAAATAGGGTTGAGTGATAAACCAGCATTGGGTTTAAGTAGTATTTGCATTGCTTCCACAAATCGTTCAAAATCAGAAACTTTCTGGGCGGCACTTTCATTGCCCGAGGGCGTAAGCGAATAATACTTCCTGAGTCGCCCATCTACTTCTTCTGATACCGTAAGCAAAAACCCCTCTTGCTCCAATTTATGCAACACAGGATATAACGCCCCGAAAGTGAGCGTTATTTCGCCATTGGTGCGCTCTTTTACAGATTGTGTAATCTCATAGCCATACATGCGACCTTGCTCGGCCAATAATTTTAATACGATGGTTTTGAGCGTACCGCGCAAAAACTCATTGCTTGATGATTCCATATTTATTTTTTAGTCGTTTTAGATGAACAAATATATATAAGTTTTTTATATATAAAAATTTTTGTGTGGATTTTTTTCTGGTATTAATTAATCTTTTTTTAATTCAGCTTGTCTGATTACTGAATATCAATCTTTTAGAAAGATTCGTTATCTTCGTGAAGTTTTTTTAAATGTCATCGTGATATGAATATTCGTTTTTTACTTGGTGTGTTGTTGGTCACTTTTTGTACGGGTATTTTGGTGATTTCATGCCAACCCAAAGAGGCTGAAGAGGTGCTGCAAGAAGGGTCTTTTAAACTCATTCAAACCCAAATATTAGATAAATCTTGTGCTACATCAGGTTGCCATGCTTCCGAGCAAGACAATTCGTTTAAGCAGCACGGCCTGATTTTGACAAGCAAAGTGTCTTACGATAATCTCGTCAATAAATTTCCTAAAAATACGGCTGCCAAGAGCGATTCATTGCGCTTGGTGATGCCCGGCAATGTGGCCAAGAGTTTTCTTTTCACCAAAATCAATTGCAGCGAAGCTTCGCGGTTGTCGGCCAAGCAATATGGTAATCCTATGCCTCTGGGGGCCAACGGGCTGTCGGTCGGGGAGTTGGATTTTATCAGAAAATGGATAGAAGCAGGCGCACCGCGCAGTGGGGGCAACATTGATGCGTCGCTGATTACCAATTCTGTGCCGCTTTGTGGGTCGAGTTTTGGAAGTAATTTTACGGCCCTCGATGCGCCCAAAGCCAGCGAAGGACTACAACTTCATTTAGAACCCTTTGAAGTAACCAATACCTACGAGCGCGAGCTTTTTGTGCGCAAGCCCGTAGGCAATACCACCGAGTTGTTTATTAACCGTATCCAGTCGCGAATGCGCCCAGGGAGTCATCACTTTATCTTGTACGATTTCAAAAGCCTCAACAACCTACCAGCCATGGGGCAAGTACGCGACCTCCGCAACGCCGATGGTACAAGCAATCTACTGACTTTTTTGAGTATGCAAAACCACGTTTTTTGGGCAGGCACCCAAACCCAAGACCATGACTACGCCTTTCCTGAGGGGGTGGCCCTACGGATTCCTGCCAACTACTCCTTTGATTTCAATTCGCATTATGTCAATAAAACCACAGGTAAAATTCCTGGTGAAGTGTATGTAAATCTCTACAAAATAGACAAGTCAAAAGTGCAGATAGTAGCCAACTCACTCAACTTAGCCAACGAGTCGCTGAGCTTGCCCGCAGGCCAGCGTACTGTCATGACCAAGACCTTTAAGTTTTCAAAACCTACCAAAGTGTTGATGCTTACCTCTCACAACCACAAACTGGGTGAGAAGTTTGTAATAAAAATAGTAGGAGGCGCACGAGATGGCGAAGTAGTTTATGAAAGCACCGACTGGGAGCATCCGCTCATCAAAAATTTTCCCCAAGCCCTCGAATTCAAGGCGGGCGAGGGGCTGATGTCAGAAATTACTTACAACAATACCACCAACAAAGCCGTGCGTTTTGGCCTGACCAGCGAAGACGAAATGGGAATTATTTTTGGGTATTACTACGAGCAGTAAACGTGAAACTATATTGCGACCAACTTTAAACGAATAGCCTGTATGGCCATTCCTACACGGCTTTTTACGTCCATTTTTTGAAACACGCTTTCGCGGTAGCCATCCACGGTACGGATACCTACACACATTTTGTCGGCAATTTGGGCGTAGGTCAGATCGCTACAAGCCCATTTAATAAACTCCTTTTCGCGGTCGTTGAGGTTGAGTTTGTCTGCGGGGTCTTGGAATGTTTCTGGGTTTAAGCTTTTGATTAATTGCCCTGTTACAAATTCAGTGTAGTAATACTCTTTTAGCACCAGGGTATCAAGGGCTTGCTTTAGTTCAAAAGGTTTGCAGCCTTTCAATAGGTAGCCACGTGCCCCATTTCGCAACATACCTACGATAGACTCCTCGTTATCATTCATGGAAAGAGCCAATACTTTGATAGCTGGATAATTGTTTTTGATCCATAATGCTGTTTCGTACCCGTCCATTTCTGGCATACTAATATCGAGCAGTACAATATCGGGTATCATATTGAGTTTGATATATATTGATAACTCTACTCCGTTGTTGGCTTCGTATAGTACTTCATAATCTTCATATTTTTGAATCAAACCAGAGAGCGCTTTGGCCATCAACTCGTGGTCGTCAACAATGGCAATGGTGGTTTTCATGGCAGTAGTCGTTTTCATGAGAGAACAGAAGTAGGGGAATGTCTTTTCAATTTTGTTTCAATGGTCACTTTTATGGTTTGTTCAGAAGGGGTTTCAAAACTGCATTGTCCACCAGCGAGCTTTACACGCCGTTGAATATCCTGCCATTGTGGGGTTGTTTGCATTTCAGTTTCCTTTTCCAAATACGTTTGTCCATCACTTTCTAAAACAATCTTCAATAAAGTAGAATCATAATGGAAACCCACTCGAAGAGAGGTTGTTTTTTCGTCCTTAAAAATAGTGGTTAATACTTCTTGTATGACCCTAAATAGGATAATTTCTTTTTCATATACCTGCGAATGAGGTATGCCTGTTACCAGTAGTTCGGTAGCAATGTGGCGATTTCGCCGAAGTTGCTGAAGATATTGGCTGACACATTCTTGTAGATTGAAACTCTTTGTCATGCAACCTTGTAATTGCCGAATTAATCCCCTTAAATCCGAAATAGATTGCCCTACGATATCGTTGGTTTGTTGGATATAGGTGCGCTGCTCTTGATTCAAGTCGGTGTCTTCGAGCGAATATAAATACATCTTTGCTACTGATAGCATCTGCCCTATGTTGTCGTATAGTTCTGCCCCTACTTGTTCAAACGCCTGTTTCTGTACTTCTACTTGCGATTCCAGCACTTCTCTACGATAATTAGCTACCATATTTTTAGTTTAATCTTCTTAAAATGTTTGTTTTGTATAACGATAATAGGGCTTATTAGGTAGTTGAAAGGGCTGAGAATCAAGGTGCTATCAATCAATAATTTAGCAGTCAAAGCATGCCAAATCTGTAATAACACGAAGGTACAGGAAGCGCGGACAACGAACAACGGGAAATTTCCCCTTTTTGGGGGGGTATTTTTACGGTATTTTAGAAGAAATAGGTAGTTTGATTACTATTTTCGTTCCCTGACCTTCAGCAGTAGAGATAGTATAAGTACCACCTAAGATTTCGATACGGCGGCGGATATTACGTAAACCAGCTCCCGAAGTGCTTGTGTTGTTTTTCAAAAAGGTTTCGTAATCAAATCCTTTTCCGTCGTCTTCTACAACAAGCATAAAACAATGAGAAGTATAATGAAGCGAAATCTGTACGCGTTTGGCAGCGGCATGTTTCATGATATTGTTCAGAATCTCTTGTGCTACCCTAAAAAGGACGATTTCCTTTTTCCCTTCTAAGCGATACACTTGTCCCTCAATGGTTATTTCAGTCTGATATTTTTGGGTGTTACGCATACGCAGAAGCTCGTGCGACAAACTCTCCACCAAACCAAAATCTTGTACGAGTCCCCCATCCAAACTCTTGCTCAATGATCGCAATTCATAGATTGTTTTACTAATCACTTCTCTTAGCTCACGTATTTGTGGCAAATGGGCAACGTCTCCTTCCAACATATGCAGTTGTAACATGGCTACCGACAGCAACTGCCCCAGGTTATCGTGCAAATCTCGCCCAATTTGCTCCAATGTTTGGTGCTGAATTTCGAGCTGGGCTTGAAGGCTTTCTGCTGATACTGTGCAAGAAGATCTACTTTCTCCTGACGATATTCGGTTTGACGTTTTTTGAATAATCCAACAATAATGACAATAAAAAGCACCAACATTAAAAGCAGAAAACAAATAGCGATTAATGTGAATAAGGTTTCTTTATGAATGGGATTCATTATTTATGGAAATAAATAGTTTTTTGACCACTAAAAAAAGCCCCGATAAAAGAAGCGTAAGTACGTAATTAGTAAAACTACGGACATTGGAAGTACTTTTGTCAATACATCATCTTGGTATAACAAATTAAATAAACCCAAAACCTACTAAGTTGCTTACATTGAAGACCAACAAACCTATGGAAATCCAAACAAGGGGGTAGTCCAAAAATTTATGTTCGGTTACATTTTTCAATAGTTCATAAAAATAAAGAAGTACCCAAAGTGAAGTCAATATTGATTTGGTGATGGAAAGATTGGCACAGAACATTGTTAGAAAGGCTCTAAAAAAATGCCATTGAACACGGCAAATACCCAAAAGGCGACAATACTGACCAGCATAAAACGATAGCGTGGTAAGTCTAAATAAAAAATATACGTCAGTAACGTATATTGAATAGGGTTATAGATATGATAGACAAAACATTACTGCCGAAGTTCTTTCGGATGTAGAGTGCCACCAGTTCATCGATGAACGTATAAACCAGTAACCCAAAAGAAGTTTTGTGGGTTTGATCAGGCGCTGATACCGATAAATGCCAGCACATACGGCCAAAAACTGAATAAGGTGATATACAATGGTTGTCCATTTCATATTCTATACAAAGGCTTTAAATTATCAAAAAGGCACTATCCTCATCAAAGAAAATAGTGCCTTGCTATTTTTTAAAGTAAATCACAGGGTGGAGGTGGTTATAAGGCTCGTGTTCATCTGAAAGTAAATCTATGGCAGTGGCGGGGTCGCCAGGTGGATTTTGGCGTAAAACGATTTCTTTTGATACATATTGTTGCCGTGTGCATCTACACCGACCAAAATAATCGTAAAAGATAAATTTTCGCTTCGCCTTCGTTGGCCAAATTCCAATACCACGGATAAGCTCGGAGGTCTTGACATTCTTTACCAAATTCATCTTTTGGGCCAAAATCGCTCGCACGTCGCTACCCAAGATAACAAATTTTCCCAAAAGGGCTTGGATGGGAGAGAAATGAACTCCACTGTAACTCTTAAAAGCCGTGTTGTAACTTCTTGCTTTTTCTCGCGTAATAATTCCTGAGGTTGGCATAATAATACAAAGGGTTTGGTAAACGATTGATTGAACGTCTCAAAACTAAAGGATAGCTTACTCCCTTAAATTGAGAAAAATACCCTTTTTTGATTGAAGAAAAATACGCCTCAAAAACGGGAAATATCCCCTTGTATTTATGCTTGAATAAGTGTAGGCAAGGCAATGTGTACGCTCGTACCCTGATTGGGTGCTGTTTTGAAAGTGCAAGTACCGCCCAGCATTTCGGTGCGGCGTTGAATATTGCGCAGCCCCGCCCCCGATTGGCTCATTTCGCGGCCTAAAACGGCCTCATAATCAAAGCCTTTGCCATTGTCTTGAACGGTAAGGCTGAATTGGGCAGGTGTATAGAGAAGGGTAACTTGTATTTGTTTGGCCGCAGCGTGTTTGAGAATATTGTTCAGAATCTCTTGCACTACCCTAAAAAGCACGATTTCTTTTTGGCCATCGAGTCGATAGGGTTCTCCTTCTATGCTTATTTCAGTATGGTATTTTTTAGTGTTTTGAATACGAAGCAGCTCGTGCGACAGGCTTTCTGCCAACCCAAAGTTCTTGACAAAGTCGCCATCTAAACTTTTGCTAAGTGCCCTTAGTTCGTGGATTGTTTTTTCTATCACCTCATTGACTTCTACGATTTGCTCGGTTTTGGGGCTTGGTTCTGTTTCTAATATATTCAATTGCAGCCGCGCCAGCGACAGCAACTGCCCGATGTTATCGTGCAACTCCCCCCCTACATGCTGCAAAGTTTGATTTTGCGTTTCAAGTTGGGATTGAAGGATTTCTTTTTCGTACTGGGCTTTGAGGTTGGCCTTTTCTTGGTGATTTTGGAGCTGGCGACGTTGATAAAGGAATACAAACGAAATCATAAAACCAATCACCACTATCAATGATAGCATCCCCAAAATCAAAACTATGGAAATGTCAATATCAAAAGATATGTTATTCATCTACGCGAGGCCAATTATGGTTTCGGTATTTCAAAATAGGGAAAAGGCAAAATAAATAAAAGACTACATCAAACCATAGAACAATATAAATCCAAAAATTAGCCAGTTGATGATGTTCGATGATTAGATAACGCATCAACCCCATTTGAAAAAAACTTACAAAGTATATTAAAATACCAGAAGACACCCAAAAAGCAGGTATTTGACTAAGAACTTCTACTTTTTTAGCTTTCATTAGTTGCTGAAAGTACATAAGTGCCCATACTATGAGCAGTATCCTTGTGAGTAGAAGTATATAAAACGGCATTTCTTTTAGACTTTGAACAAAACCACTGAATACAATAGCGCTAACAATTACTAAAAAAATACTGTAATTGATGGATTGCTTTACTAAGGAATTATGTAAATTTTCTCTCAAAAAAAGAGCCAAAGTAATGTATTGAAATGGGATAAAAATATGATAGAGAAAAAGATTATTGCTTCGAAACGCAGTCATATAATAGTCGGCGTTTACTTCAAGTAGAAAAGTAACAATAAAAAAATAAAGCAAAAACTTAGCATAGCGAGGTAGCCAGTCATATTGTGCTATACCTGTGGCTACCCCGATAAATAAAATCACTAATATAAGCCACTCAACAGGGGTCATTTATGGGCAAAATTGATAGTATTTGCAATAGTCGCCTGCATTATTGTTGTAACCACCGTTTGAGCAGGGCAAGGATTAGCGGGTGGGCAAGGAGTAGCTTCCTCACAAAAAAGAACAATATCTCTTTTCCCCACTACCTCTTTTAGGTCTTGCATGTCTTTACCAACGGGTGTTATAGTAATTCCTATGCCGGGTACAGTCTCGGTTTGTGGAGGATTAGGCGGGGACTCATGCCCATTGGTCAGATAGAGATATTCTTTTATTCCCAAATTAATGGCCACTCCATAGCAGTCGCTCCCTTGTGCCAAAAGCCTCAGTAGTATATCTTTATGAATATGAAATCTTAGAAACACGCCTTTTAAATCGTTTAGCTGAGACATTCGGCCAGTGGTATGTGGATAGAAGGACCAATAAATTGATTAAAAATTGAGTGGCCTCTGTATCAAGCATTGGAGCATTGGCGTTTTGGGGTGCCATGACACTTTCGTTGCCCCAGTTGGTTTGGCGGTTTGAGGGTGGGAATACGCCTGGTGCGTCGTTTTCGAGGTAGATTTTTTGGTAGGACATTTTGAGAAAAGTTAAAAGTGAAGTGATGATTTTATTGTATGATGAAACAATAGTAACACTATGCAAAGGTCTGCCCAAATACATGACAGATACCACGGGAAAAACACCCTTTTAAACCGTAAAAATACGGTAGTAAATACGGGAAATTTACGGTAGTATGCAAATGAAAGTGGTTGGAACTTTGCTATGACAAGCGATAACATATTGCTATGCTAAAAAACAGCGCAATCAGCACTCACGCCCATTCAGTCAGAATAGCCATAAATTCGTCAAGGCTGATGACTTGTATTTTGGGGAAGGAGATGGATTTCAAAACATTAAAATGCTTATCGTTGGTAACAAGGTAGTCGGCGTTGGCAATCAGAGCAACATCTACAAACTTGTTGTCATCGGGATCTGAAGTAATAAGCCACCATTGAAAGGGGGCTTCTAAGCGAGTAACAGAAGGCAAATTTAGGATAAATTCGAGAAAATTGTGCGCCACAACAGCATTGGTTTTGAAGGTAATAACCTCTTGATATTCAAGAATAATGGCGGTGCTGACAACCAGTTCTATTTCTTCGGTAAAGATTTTATTGAGGACAAGTCTGTAAGGCGAAATTTTGGGTAGAGTTGCCAAGAGGGCGTTTGTATCAATAACGATTTTCATCGAATGGGCTTATACAGGGTTCTGTTATGTTCGTTTGCCCAGTCAATAAAAGTTTCCTCAGTCCACTTGTTTTCTTGGGTGAGTTTGTCTAATTCAGCATCCATTTTATCTAAAAAATATTGCGATAAAATGGCTTTTATCTCCAACAATTGACTTTCGGGAAGTGAAAACTGAAATGTTTTTAAAAGTTCGAGTTGAAGGTTACTTAACATTTTTTCTGCTGTTTTTTACAAATCTAATCAGATTTCCTAAATAAAGGAAGCCTCAATGCCAAAAATTAAGCGATCTCAGCCACGACCAACGGGAAATTTCCCCTTTTTAAACCGTAAAAATACGGTAGTAAATACGGGAAATTTCCCATAAAAATCAGAAGCTCCAAACACTATTTTTGACCCAAGTTTTTTACTTTTACCAACCCTTTACGCTCTACCACTATTTTTTATGAAAAAACTCCTATGGCTACTGTGGCTGGCTTTGCTGACTTCGGCAGTACAAGCACAAAAAAGGCCTGCTATCGCCCCCTGCGGCGACGAAATAAGTCCTACTATGCCAGTTGATGCCGATATCTTTAATTTGCATTACAAAAAAAACGAAGAATATTATATCCGCTTCAACAAAGATGGCCAGCTCATTGGGACGATGCCCTCTATCTTGCGGAAGGGTGATAAGCTGTGTTTTGCCATCGAGGGGAAAGACCTTACCCTATCGCCACTTCAGAAAAAAATAGAAGCATATAAAACAGGGCTTGATACAACCAAGTGGGATGACTTGAGTATAGAAGCTAAATTACTCTTTCCAAATTCCGATCAATTTGATACCTATAAAAAAGAAGCCAACGACTACTTCCCCAAAATAGACACCATTGGCATTAATTCCATCTATATGCTCACTGTTTATTGGACGGGCGAGGATAATTGCCCCAAATCGAAAACCCTTCCTTTCGATATGACCAAAGCCCCCTGTGATCTGACAGCAGCCATATCGCATGGTTTTGATATCCCCTGCGACTTGGCCACCGATGAGCTTACCTATACGCTTGTGCGCCAAAACATTGATAACTTGCTGGTGAGCCGACACCTTGAGGCTAACAAAAAGCTATATGGACAATGGGGGAGGTTTAATGGTAACATAGAGCAGGACAAAGCCGCTTTTACGAAAACAGCAAAAATAATAACGGACTCCCTCCGTGCTTATGACTATCGGCTACTGATGCAACTGCAGCCCGATTCGTTACCAAGCGATACCTTGTTTAAACTGCTTGCTGACAGCACGAGCCGCAAGTTGGTAGAAAAATACATCCAAAAAGCACTGCTTGGCGTTCCTCAAAATCAGGAGTGGATGAAAAAATGGCTTTGGCTCACTGGCTTGAACGCCCCTGCCATGAATCCGTTTGAAAAAATAAAAGTAGAGGCCAGTAGTCTCATACAGACCGACAAAGAACTGGCCGCTGCCCAACGACGCACCGAAGCCTTGATGCTCATCATCAAAAATAGCCAAATTGCCTGCTGCAACGACCAAACCAACGAGGCAAGCATCAAAAAATACCTCGATGAACTCGAAACGCTCCAAAAACAAGTAGTGGACTTGACCGACAAAAAAAATAGCATGGCGCAGAAAAAAGATGCCTACGACAAGTGGTTGAAAGTTATTCAGACTTCCTCAAATATATTGTATGCGGGGCGGTTTTTTGTGTCGAACGCCGAGCAAATCAATTGGATGCCGCACTACAACGCCGTCGACAGCTACCGCCTATCCAACGCCCCCAACAGTATCCCCGAGATAGTAGCCGATATTGACGTTGTAAGGCCAATGGTATTCAACCTCAAACGAGGCGAGAAGGCTTTTTCAGAAGAAACCGTAAAAGGCTTCGAACTCACCACCCCACTCACCGATGCGTTTAAGGTTTGGGGAGGGGTGTTTGATGGGGTATTAGGGATTACAAAGAATCTTAAATTTGAGACACTTAATCCTCTTCTTTCAAGTATCGGTATGCAGAAAGTAAATATAGAAAATCAGCAAATTCAAATTGAAGCTGATTTTGAAAAGACCAAACATAGGATTGAGGCAAGTAATAATGGTGATAAATTCTTTAACATTATGGGGGCTAACAATTTGCCCGAGCAAGAAAAAACAGTCATTACTCCCCTCACAGCCAAGCTACTACAACTTGACATCGAAAAACCTATCGAGGCTAGGAAAATACTGAATGAAATGACAATACAAACCAATAAAACCAAAAATAAGACAATGTTTAGGCTTGACGGTCAATCGTCATCTTCATTCATTAGTATAAAAAACGAACTTGAAGCTCAAATTAATGCCTACGAAAAACTGCAAGCAGACATGCAAAAAATTGAAGAAAAGAAAAAGAAAATCGAAGATTTTATAGCCAATCGCCAAGCCTCTGAGGTCGCTACTAGGCGCCTCAAATGGTTGGAAGCTCAAACCCTTCCTACGCTGAATATCGACCCCAAACCCAACACCGATACTCTCTACCACACCGACTGGGCCGAGGCCAAAGAACTAAAACAGAAAAAAGGAGCAGTAGCGGTAGGCTACGACCTCTTTGTAAACAACGGCAAAGCCACCACCAAAGTAGTAAAAGAAGCATCATACAAACAATATGACCTACCACGGTTTTGGTATGGCGTGGGGCTGGCCTACGTTCCGCAGCCACGCATATACATCGATGTATGACGAAACCAAAGGGCTTTTATCAATAACACCGAGCCGCAGCAGTTGGACGTGGTGGTAGGAGCCAAGATTTACTTCAAACACCGCATGAATCAGATGCGTACCCCCAAACTGACTCAATACACACACTATGGAAAACGGTATGACCGACTACGTGGCAATGGCCACCTCAATCGGCTTTCAGCCTTTGTAGGGCTGGGCGTAAGATACAAGTTTTTGAGAAACTATTTCGTAGGTGTTGGCTATGACATCATTCCTGGGTTAAATGTAAACGTTGGCCTCAATACCTATATAAAACGTACTTATGACATTGAAAACGGTAAACTCATCAACAGTTACGAGCGTTTTACGATTCCCTCTTGTTACTATGCCATCACGACCGATGTAGAAGTTTTCAAACGTCTTATTCAACTCATTAATCCTTTCTAAAACTATGAAAAAGAGCTTATCATTTGTATTCATATGGACTTTATTGGCCACCTGTAAGCAGGGAGAGGAGTTTATACCAAGCCAGTATGCCCAAATGGTCTTCTACGCCGACACCGTTCTGAAAAGTACGCAGCGCGTGGCACCCGAGGCCGATATTTTTATCAGCAACAATGCCGAAGCCGACCCGTTTTTTACGAAAGGCAAAGCCGATAAAGAAGGGGAGTTTAGCATTGACTTTGTACCTAACATAAACAACTTGTGCGTAGTGGGCAAATGGAAAGACAGTCGAGGTGTTTTGTTTCAAGGCTACAAAAAATATGAATCCAATGAAGATTTGATGTTATATCCGCGCTACTTAGGAGGCAAAATAAAGGTAACAGTGAAAGATGCTAGTATGCAGCCTGTCAATGGGGTCGATGTGTTTTTGTTTGTCAATAATACATTGGCTGGGTCGGTAGCAGCAGGAGAGGCCAAGGGTTTTATCAAGAAAGAAACCACCAACGAAAGCGGCATTGCGTTTTTCTACGACCTCGTACCCAAAACTTACTATGTGGCAGGGCGGCGAGAGAAACAGGTATTTGATGTCAAAAATACAGAAACAAAAGTTAGTTTTAATGATTACAAAACCATTAACGAGCTTCCTGTTACGCTGACGACTCCTGCTTTGGCTGCGGTCAAACTCACCATTACGGTGCAAGATGCCGCCCAAAAGCCCATGTTTGGATCGGAAGTATTGGTATTTACCAACGCTGCCCAAGCCGAGACCGCTCTTAGTGCTAAAAAACCAACAGGAGTCGTAGAGTCGCAACTGACCGATGCCAAAGGTCAAGCGTTTTTTAGAACTTTGGCCGACAACGCTGATTATTTTGTCGTGGCCCGAGACTCACTCTACGATGCCCCTACCCAGAAACTACGCGCAGCGTTTAGCTCCGTTACACCTCTCAAAACCACGGCCACCTCCACCATAACGATTCGATAGCGTACTGGTTTATTTACCAAAATTCACTCGTTTGCACTTGAATGCGAACGCCCAAACAAAGCAAACGTTTATAACAAAAACCCCACCTAAAGCGGGGTTTTTGTTATACACCAAAAAAAATCCTTGATTGGAACTAAGGCTTCATTTTCTGGAATACAATCCTTATTTTTGTGTAATTATAAAATTGAATTTTAATATTGTACAAAAATGTTTATCCAAAGAAGACTTGCTTCAGCTTTGCCACGCTTGATGAAGGGCTTTCCTGTGGTATCATTAACAGGGCCGCGGCAATCGGGAAAAACCACTTTGCTGCGAAATATATTTCCTGATTTTCAGTATGTTAACTTAGAAAACTTGGATTGGCGGGCGTTAGCTACCGACAATCCTCGGGGCTTTATCAACCAGTTTGGCGGGAAGACCATCATAGACGAAGCACAGCGCGTACCCGCTTTGTTTTCTTACTTGCAGACACACGTGGATGAAGTAGGGCAGATGGGCCAGTATATATTGTCGGGTTCACAGAATTTCTTATTGCTCGAAAAAATCACTCAGAGCTTGGCAGGCCGGGTGGGAATCTGTCGGTTGTTGCCTTTTGACAAAGAAGAACTCAACCCCAACGGACGACTGGCAGCCCAGACCGACGAACAGCTATTCAAGGGATTTTATCCAGCACTATACAGTAGAGAGGTACAACCCACCGATTTTTATGCCAGCTACGTGGCCTCATACATTGAGCGAGACGTGCGGAGCATTACCAATGTTCAGAACTTGAATCAATTTCGGCTTTTTATGCGCTTGTGCGCAGGGCGCATAGGTCAGCTGATTAACCTTAATGCGCTCGCCAATGAGTGCGGTATCAGTGTTCCTACAGCTAAGGCTTGGTTGAGTATTTTAGAAAGTAGCTACCTTGCGTTTAGCCTGCCGCCTTATTTTCGCAATTTCAATAAGAGATTAGTCAAAACCTCCAAGCTATACTTTTACGATGTGGGGCTGGTCTGTTACTTGTTGGGAATTCGGGAGGTGGGGCAGATAGCTACCCACCCACTTCGGGGACAACTGTTTGAAAATCTGGTGATTGCCGAACGACAAAAGGAAATTTTTCACCTTAATAGCCACCAAAGCCTGTATTTTTGGCGTGATAACCACGGCAATGAAATAGATTTGTTAGAAGAAGTAAACACCCAGTTACGACTGACCGAGATCAAATCAAGTATGACATTTCACCCTGACTTTCTGCGTGGTATTCGTTTTTTGGAGGCTGCGGCTACAAGTGCCATTGCAGAGCGTGAGGTGGTGTACGACGGCCACATCACAGTCATGTATCAAAACACCTTACTCAAAAACTGGCGAGACTGAACCATAAAACCGAGACGGTCGAGAACCCCGCTTTGGGCGGGGTTTTTTACGTTTCAAAAAGGGTATTTTACTCATTCTGATACAGTGTTTTCCCCATTGATTTAGGCTGACAAGGACGTGTACTTTTGTGATGAAGATTTAATCAATTCTCTCACTTTTAAAACACACACAAAACAATGAAAAGATTAGTTATCTCAGCCGTAGCAGCCGTAGGGATGTTGTTTGGACAAATCGCTTGCGAAGGCCCTCAAGGGCCTATTGGCCCCAAAGGCGACACAGGAGCTATAGGGTCGGTAGGTCCTACGGGACCCGCAGGTACAACGGGCGCAACGGGCCCGGCAGGTACGACAGGGGCTACAGGTGCGACAGGGGCCACAGGCGCAACTGGCCCTCAAGGGCCACAAGGCCCCGTGGGCAATGCCAACGTAGTTTATTCAGACTGGCGCAGCATCGAATGGAAATCTGATGGCAGTAGCACTGATTATCAGTTTTTTAGTGCTAAATCTACTGCCGAGCCACTGCTTACCAAAGATGCGATAGACAAAGGTATCGTCTATGTGTATGTAAAATCGAAGGTACGCAACTGGAACGCCGACAAGCAGGAATACGATTTGGTAGAGTTCATAACGGCGAATGGTATGTGGGGCAACTTCAAACTGCCTGGGCGTAACCAAAACCGCTGGCAAGATTTTGGACAGATGTATGTAGGAGCCAGTAGTTTAA
The DNA here is from genome assembly GCA_041392315.1 of Spirosomataceae bacterium. Taxonomy (GTDB): domain Bacteria; phylum Bacteroidota; class Bacteroidia; order Cytophagales; family Spirosomataceae; genus Runella. The sequence continues at coordinate 86,692 of JAWKMH010000002.1, forward strand.
TTGGGGTCAATTATTTGGGGGTGAATGGGCAATTGTACAAAAAAGGGACTAACGATAGCTTTGCGGATATACTCTTGCCAGAGCTGGCGAACAAGTCTTTTACCGAATATACCACAATGATCAAAGATGTACACCAGTATCGGGTCATGGTAGTTTATGGCAGCACCAAAGGCCGTATGGCCGCCATTGACATGACCAACTACACCGAAGTGAAAAGCACTTTAACCTCAAAGACTAAGGTTTTTTGATGATAGCTTATTCTTCAATGCCTGATGCTCCAAAAGAAAATTATTCTTCTCAGAATTAGGCATTGAGGGGCTATTTATAAAGCCTTGGGCCTATATAAGCTATTTCTTGACAAATGTCTTGTAAAAGCAAAAGAGTTTTTCGTAATTGATAAAGCCCTGATAGAAAATGATTACTTACCCAAATGAAATACAACGATGGCCAACTTTTTTCGATGCTCACTTTCATCCAACCCTGAAAAAACATTTTGCCAACCCTGAGGAAGAAGGTGCTTTGCCCATGCGTAACCCCTGGAAAACAGCCCTTAGAAAAGATTTTTTGAATGGTTTTAAGCTCATAAGTTTTCCCAAATGCTTTATCAAGCCTTTGGTCGAAAATTCATTGGTTTCGCAATCGTCTTTAACACAGCTAAAGGATAGTAACTACAAACTAAGTATCGTCGTCCTTTTTGCACCTGACAAAGGGCTGCTGGAGTTGATTGTCAGAAATAAAGGCTTTATGAAAATCGTCGAATCGGGTAAGTTCGGCAATCTGCTCGTACATACCCAATTCATCGATTTGGTCAATACCAAAGATGCCTTTGCCACTTTAAAAAAGGATTTGGAATTATTGAAATTAGCTGATGCAGACGGGAATGTAGTGGTCAAAATCAACCAACGAGCCGATTTTACCCCTGCCCCAATGACCTGCCACGCATCGTGTTTTCTATTGAAGGACTGCATTGTTTACGGTCTGATTTGTTTGAAACCGACGAGGGTAAAATAGAGAATGACATACTATCCAACTTAGATTGGTTGCTCACTAACCAACACAAAGTCATCTATGTCAATTTGGCGCACATAGACAACGGCAACACCATGTTTGCCAACCAAGCCTACGCTGTGGACGCTTTCCGATTGGGAGGCTTCGACGAAAAACACCTGCGGCCCGTAGGCGACGGCTTGACTCTCCTCGGTACACGATTGGCTACGCACCTGACCCAACGACAGGTGCTATCGGACGTAAAACATTTGAGTTGGAAGGCCCGACAGCAATTTTATACCTTTATGGCCGATAATTTCCCCGATTTTCCGCTTATCTGTTCTCACTCGGGTTTTACGGGCTGCTGGTTCAATAAGCAGGGCGAACGCATCAGCGATTATATCGTATCTTCTACCAAAGTAGGCCAACAGCAAAAATCGTATTGGCCAAACCCACCAAGCCCACCATTGAGGGCGTAGGCTTCAATGCCAGCAGTATCAATCTTTTCAATGAAGACATTGAAGCCATTTTCAATTCAAACGGCCTTATCGGTATTGCCTTAGATCAGCGGGTTTTGGGCTACAGCGAGCTAACTATCTTGGGCAACGAAGTGGTTTCAGACAATATACTACCTCTCAAAATAGGAGCTTTTGAGGTCGAGTTGGTTACGGATACCGAGTTTGTATCGCTGCTCGAAATAGAGGCCGCTTCTCCCTATAAAACCAAACTGACCAATGGGACTAAACTATTGGGTTGTGTTCAAAAAGACGATGTGATTACGCAAAACAGTACCGACATCAAGGATTTCTTTCATCCACGCCAGTTTTATTTACACATAGTTCATGCCATGCAGGTAGCAGCTTTCATAGGTCAGCATCAAGGCGACACAGAGGCTGCAGTCAGAAAATGCTGACCCAAACCCTCTGTATAGGCTCTGATTTTGATGGCCTAATAGACGGCTTAGATTGCTGCCCCGATACCAGTGCCATTGCCCATTTTAGGGCAAGGTTTGTAGAGGAGTTTGCCGATTTTATGGAAGAAGCCGAAGTAACTCTGCCCAGTGGCCTAACCATGGATTTTATAGCCGAGCGTATTTTTTACAAAAATGGCCGCGATTTTGTCCTGAGGCGGCTGGATGCCATGAATGCTTTATAAAATGTCCTCAACACTTTCCACTTCTTTCCTCTTATCTTTGCGGCTCAAAAAAATAAACCGTAATGATTTCTTGTTGACAACGTAACTGTAGCCTTTGGTGGGCGCGATTTGTTTAGCGATGTAACCTTCAACATCAACGAAAAGGATAGAATAGCCCTCATGGGCAAAAATGGTGCAGGAAAGTCCACACTGCTTAAAATCATTGCGGGGGTTGATAAACCTACTCGGGGCAAAATTTCGGCCCCCAACGATGCCGTTATTGCGTATTTGCCCCAACACCTACTCACCAAAGACGATGCCACGGTGTTTGAAGAAACTTCCAAGGCGTTTGCTGAGGCGTTGGAAATGAAAAATGAGTTGGATGAACTGAATCATCAGTTGGAAACCCGTACTGATTATGAATCAGACGATTATATGGCCATCATCGAGCGGGTATCGGAGTTGAGCGAAAAATACTATTCGTTGGAAGAGGTCAATTACGATGCCGAAGTCGAAAAAACACTGTTGGGCTTGGGCTTCTTGCGGAGTGATTTCGACCGTAAAACGAGTGAGTTTAGCGGCGGTTGGCGGATGCGAATTGAGTTGGCCAAGATTTTATTGAAAACCCCCGATTTGATTTTGCTCGATGAGCCTACCAATCACCTTGATATTGAGTCTATTCAGTGGTTGGAAGAGTTTTTGGTGAATACGGCCAAAGCAGTAATTGTGATTTCACACGACCGCGCTTTTGTGGACAACATCACCAACCGTACCATCGAAATCACCATGGGGCGCATTTATGATTACAAGGTAAACTATTCGCAATACCTCCAACTACGCAAAGAACGCCACGAACAGCAACAGAAGCAGTTTGCTGACCAGCAAAAGATGATTGCCGAAACGACCGAGTTTATCGAGCGTTTCAAAGGCACTTATTCCAAGACCTTGCAGGTGCAGTCGCGGGTGAAGATGCTCGAAAAGCTCGAAATCGTGGAGGTGGACGAAGTGGATACTTCTGCTCTCAACCTCAAATTTCCACCAGCACCTCGCTCGGGCAATTATCCCGTGATTGTAGAACAACTCAGCAAAAGCTACGGCGACCATTTGGTGTTCAAAGATGTGAGTATCACGATTGAGCGCGGTCAGAAGGTAGCTTTTGTGGGTAAAAACGGTGAGGGGAAATCCACACTTGTAAAGGCAATTATGAGTGAAATAGACTACCAAGGTGAAATGAAATTGGGGCATAATGCCATGATAGGTTATTTTGCCCAAAACCAAGCGGCTTTATTGGATGGCGATTTGACGGTTTTTCAGACCATCGACAACATTGCCGTAGGCGACATTCGTACCAAAATCAAAGATATGCTGGGGGCTTTTATGTTTAGTGGCGAGAGCATCAACAAGAAAGTAAACATGCTGTCGGGAGGAGAACGTACCCGCTTGGCGATGATGAAACTCCTGCTCGAACCCGTCAATCTGCTGATATTAGATGAACCTACCAACCACCTCGACCTCAAAACAAAAGATATCTTGAAGGATGCGCTGAAAGCTTTTGAAGGAACGATTATTCTGATTTCGCACGATAGAGATTTTTTGGATGGTTTGGTCGAAAAAGTGTTCGAGTTTGGCAATCAGCGCGTCAAGGAGCACTTGGAAGACATCAACGGCTTTTTAAGGAATAAGAAAATGGAAAACTTGAGGGAAATTGAACGCAAAAGCAAAGCGACTGTTTAGATAGAAATTACAGAAAGGCATAATATTTATGCTTTTTTTACTCAAAAAAACGGAGAATTTAGTCTTCAAAAGAGCTAAATTTCTCCGTTTTTTATTTTTATATTGAGTTCTAACTTTTGGACTTTTTTAACAAAAAAAAGCAAAAGAAGATTGTTTTTATTCTTACTTTCTACACATTTTATATCTTTGATTGAAAATTAGTATAAAAACCAATCAACTTAGATTAGTACAATTTTTTACCCTATTTATGTAAAAGTCGTTGTTTTGCTTCTATAATAAATGGTTAATATTAAAAAAAATAGAATTTTATTTGGTGTTTATTGAAAAACACATTAGTTTTGAATCAACAAAAAGTACAACAACACCAATTAATACATTCAACCACCTAAATTTATATTTTCAATGGCAAAAGCTAAATTAGAATACATTTGGTTAGATGGCTACAAGCCTACTCAAAGTTTGCGTAGCAAAACCAAGATTGAGAGCGATTTCTCAGGTACATTAGAAGAATGTGGCGTATGGTCATTTGACGGTTCTTCGACTGAACAAGCTTCAGGAGGCTCTTCTGACTGTTTGTTGAAGCCTGTTTTTATTTGCCCTGACCCTGAGCGCTCAAAGTTAGGCACACCTGCTTACTTAGTAATGTGTGAAGTATTGAATGCTGACGGTACGCCTCATGAGTCTAACGGACGTGCAACCATTGAAGATGATGACAATGATTTTTGGTTTGGATTTGAGCAAGAATATTTCTTGTGGAATTTGGAAACAAACAAACCACTTGGCTTCCCAGCCAATGGATATCCTGCCCCACAAGGCCCTTACTATTGTTCAGTAGGTGCAAAGAATGCTTACGGACGGGATATCATTGAAGAACATTTAGAATATTGTTTGCAAGCAGGTTTGAACGTAGAAGGTATCAATGCCGAGGTGGCAGCGGGTCAGTGGGAGTACCAAATTTTTGCCAAAGGTGCAAAAGAAGCAGGTGACCAAATCTGGGTGGCACGCTACTTGCTAGAGCGTGCTGGTGAAAAATACGGCGTAGGCATCAATCTACACTGTAAACCATTGGGAGATACCGATTGGAATGGATCAGGAATGCACGCTAACTTCTCAAATACTGTTTTGAGAACAGCAGGTAACAAAGAGACTTACGATAAGATTTGCGAGGCATTTGCCCCGGTTGTTGCTGAACACATTGCTGTTTATGGTGCTGATAATCACCTTCGTCTGACAGGAAAACATGAAACACAATCCATTGACCAATTCTCTTATGGTGTATCCGACCGTGGAGCATCAATCCGTATCCCGATTGCCGCTGTGCAAAAAGGCTGGAAAGGTTGGTTGGAAGATCGTCGTCCTAACTCGGCGGCTGATCCATACAAAGTAGCGGCTCGTATCATCAAGACCGTGAAAGGTGCGAAAATCTGATTTTTGGAATACATAGCACTAAAAAACCCCGTCAATTGACGGGGTTTTTTGTTTTAAAGTAACTTTCTCTTTCTTTTTGATGTTGTTTTCTAAGTAACTTTTTGCGCACTATGAACGAAGAAAAAAGAGTGGACAAATATTTGATTGGCCAACACTGCGCCGCTTATATACATTTATTAAACCCTATCAGAAGCAATTTTACGGACTTGTAGCACTTATATTAACTGGTGCTGCTCTGTCGCCTATCAACCCTTTGCTAATTCGTTATACTATTGATACACAAATTGCTTCGGGCGATTATAATGGGCTAACTATCATGCTATTGGTGATGGTAGGTATTCTTTTGATACAGGCTATTATTCAATTTAGTCATACTTATTTGGCAGGTTGGTTGGGGCAAAATATCATCCGCGATATTCGGGTGCAGCTCTATGAACGTATTTTGAGCCTTCGCCTTAAATTTTACGACAATACGCCCATTGGCCGACTCGTAACCCGAACCGTGTCAGATGTAGAAACGCTCTCAGATGTATTCAGCGATGGCATGGCAGCGGTAGCAGGCGATATTTTGCAACTAATACTTATAATCGGTGTGATGTTTTATACCGACTGGCGGCTGTCGCTCATTAGCTTGGCTACAGTCCCTTTTATGCTCATCAGCACCTATATTTTCAAGGAAAAATCAAAGACTCCTTCAATGAAGTGCGTACGGCGGTGTCTAATCTCAATGCCTTCGTGCAAGAGCACATTACTGGTATGAACATCGTCCAGATTTTTAGTGCCGAAAAGATAGAAGAGAAGAAATTTGAAAAAATTAATACAGTCCACCGCGATGCACACATTCGCTCGATTTGGTATTATTCAGTTTATTTTCCAGTGGCCGATGTCATCGCTGCTGCTACGGGGCTGATTGTGTGGTATGGGGCGCGGGAAATTCTTCATTACGATGTTACTTTCGGGACAGTAACCGCCTTTATTATGTTTACCAATCTCTTTTTCAGACCTATACGAATGCTCGCTGATCGCTTCAACACCCTCCAAATGGGGATTGTCAGCACGGATAGAATCTTGAAATTATTGGATAGTGACGACTTTACGGTCAATAATGGCACACACGTCCCTAATACATTGCGTGGAGAGGTCTTATTTAGAAACGTTTGGTTTGCCTATAACGACGAAGAATATGTGCTGAAAGATATTTCGTTTGAGGTAGAAGCAGGCCAAACCATTGCCTTTGTAGGGGCAACAGGGGCAGGAAAATCGTCGGTAATTAATCTTTTGAGCCGTTTTTACGACATCAATAAAGGGGAGATTTTGGTGGATGGAGTAGAAGTACACAATTACGAACTGGGTGCATTAAGGCGTAACATCGGGGTAGTTTTACAAGATGTATTTCTGTTTTCAGACACCATTCACAACAACATTACACTCGGTGATGACAGCATCAGCCGGGCGCGTATCATCGAAGCGGCACAGTTGGTAGGAGCGCATGAATTTATCGAACGCTTGCCTGATGGCTACGACTATAATGTTATGGAGCGGGGAGCCACGCTTTCGGTAGGGCAGCGACAGTTAATTTCTTTCGTGCGGGCGTTGGTACACGATCCCAAAATCATTGTGTTGGACGAAGCTACCTCGTCGGTAGATACCGAAACAGAAGAACTGATTCAAAACGCCATTGAGAAATTAATGAAAGGCCGCACGGCCATTGTAATCGCCCACCGTCTAAGTACCATTCAAAAAGCCGACCAAATTATTGTATTAGACAAAGGCCAAATCAAAGAAAAAGGCACCCACGACGAACTACTGGAAAGTGGTGGGTTCTATGCCAACTTGTATCGGATGCAGTATAAGGAAGTAGCGGGGTAAAAAAATTACTACTGCTTTATCAAACACCAAGCCCTATTCGTTCTTGAGAACCTCTACGGGATTGCTGTTAGCTGCCTTCACCGTCTGAGAACCAATCATAATGAATGCGATAAGTAAGACCAACAATAAACCCATAAATAACTCAACGACTTGAATGGGCGTATGATAGGGAAAATGGGTTAGCACAAAATTTTCAAAGGAAAGATAAGTAATAGGTAGCGCAATGAGGGCTGCCACGGATAATTGTAGCAGAAACCCACGGCTCAAAACGTAGATAAGATTGCCAGTGTTGGCTCCCATCACCTTCCGAATACCAATTTCTTTTAGGCGTATTTCGGTAGTAAATACCACCATACCAAACAGCCCCATCGAAGCAATAGAAATGGCAAGGAAAGAAAGAAAACCAATGATTTTGATGAGCGTGGAAAATTCACTGTAAGCCTCTTCAATGGCTTCGTCATAAAATTGCGCCTTTAAGGGGTGAATACGCTCATATTTCTTCCAAACCGACTCAATCTTAGCCATCGTCGCTATCATATCCGTACTTTGTATTTTGGCATTAATAATTGTGCGGTCTTCGGGTGTCCAGTGCATAAAAGCCACTGGGCCAATGAGGTTTTCAACCTTGCCATAGTGAAAATCTTTCATTACCCCTACAATGGTTACTTTACGTGTTCCCTGAAAATTGTTGAATGAAACTACCTCTCCAATCGCCTTTTCGGGGTCATTGTGGCCGATGCCAAACCGTTTTAAAAACTGCTGATTTACAATCATTTCCGTAGCTGCTTGGGTGGTAGTAGGTCGAGTCTTGAAACTGCCCCCTGCAATGAGCTTGTATTCATGCAAAGACAGGTAGTTTTCGTCAACGTTGTTGGTCATTACCAGCGCAGAGTCTGTCGAACTTTGGTATTTTACAAATCCCCCCCATGCATTTCCCACGCTGGTAACAATCAACGACCGCGATAACCCCCTCACTTCTGGCAATTCGCTCAAGTCTTGAAGTAATGCTTCGGGGCGATTGCCTTGGGTATCAATATTTAGGATGTTTTCGGTGTTGAATCCCAAATCAAAAGCAAGAATGTTTTTGTATTGTACATAGCCAATGCCCGTTGTAGTGATGAAAATCAAGGTAAATGTGTATTGAACTACTATCAAGACACGTCGGAGCGTAACGTATTTGAATCCTTTGACCGAGCCAGACACATTTCGAAGTGCACTGATAGCACTGATTTTTGAAAAGAATAGAGCGGGTAGGAAGCCTGCAATAACGCCCACCATAACCGAAAAAACAATAAAAGTTCCTATCATAGGTAAGGTCAGTTCAAGTTTCACCGTGCGCTGCATTTCGGGAGCAAGGTTAATTAGTATCGGACGCAATACCAGAAACAAGACAAAAGAAAGAACAAGTGCTGCCAAAGAAATCATGATTGCTTCCACTAAAAACTGAAGCTGCACTTCGCTCTTACCTGCCCCAATGGCTTTCCGAAGCCCCACTTCCTTAAAACGACGCATGGCACGAGCTACCGAAAGGTTGGTATAGTTAAAACAGGCGGACAATATCACAACAAAAGCAAGCCCACCGAGTAGCCAAAGTACAATAGGAGGCAGATGAGGCCCAGTAGCAGTTGCGCTGCCCTCCGATTGACTAAGATTTTCGCCTACCACTATGTTGTACAAAGGAAGAAGTTCCAACCGAACCTTTGTGTTTTCTTGCGCAACATTTCCCCCTTGGGCAATCGCATCAAGCTGCCGCTGAATAGACTTTATATCGGTATTTTCGGGCAGTAAGAGATAGACGTAATTTGACCAAGTGCTTGCCCATCGTTCATAATTATTATTTTTATTGAGTTGCTCGGCCGTTGACAAAGACACCAAGGCTTCAAAATGTATGTGCGAAAAGAAAGGAACATCTTTCATCACTCCCGTTACGGTGTAATTCAGGGTATCGAACTGAATGGTTTTCCCCAGTACATTGTCACTGCCAAAGAGTTTTCGGGCAGCGGTTTTGGTCAGTACAATCGAATATGGGTCTTTCAGTGCTGTTTCTGTATTTCCTTCTAACATTGGAAAAGTAAACACCCTAAACAACGATGGGTTTGCCCAAAAACCCTTGATTGGAAGAATATTGTCGCCCACTCTTGCATCTTGCGAAAAATCGTTGTGTACAATCGCCACTTCTTCTATCCCAGCCACTCGTTCCCGAATAAGTTTTCCAAACTTTAATGAGGTGGTAGCAAACTTTCCCTTAGTTCTTTATTAACTGTGGCTACATTGGTGATTCGATAAACCCGCTCTCCGTTTTTGTGGAATTTATCGTACGAATACAAGTCAAGCACAAATGCAATTAGCAGCAGCCCAACCGACATACTGATGGCAAGACCAATAATATTGATAAAAGAAAAAGCTTATTACGCCTTAAATTGCGGCTCGATGTTTTGATGTAACTTTCAATCATGACTCAATGGCTAAAAGGTTGAAATTTAGCTCGAATGCACGAGTAACCTGCCGCAAGAATAACGAGTCATTGCAAATAGAATGAAAAAATGGGGTGAAATGGGTAAAAAATGGGGTGAAGTTAGCGCAAGTATTCTACTTATAACATCGAAATCAAACTATCCATCTATCCAGTTTTCCAATTGAATACCGTTCAGATACTCAAAATCCTTCGTGTTTCTTGTCACAAGCGTTAAGCCATGAACGATGGCAGTTGACCCAATCAGCAAATCAAATTCTCCTACAGGTCTGCCTATCCGCCTAACGCTCGCTTTTTGTCTGGCATATTCATAAAGCACGTTACTAATCGGCAATGTTCGGCCTGAAAAAAGAGAGCGGAGACTTTCAAAGCGTTCGACATTTTCCTTCGCTTAGTAGGCATGCTATTTTCTATTCCGTAGAGCAGTTCCGCCAAAGTAATTTCGGAAAGGAAACAGGACTTTGTACCCACTTCGGCAATTTTTTCTTTAATTCCGTATTCATTTTTAAGAAGATGAACACAGATATTCGTATCAAGCAAAAATTGGCTCATAGTTCAATTTCGCGTGGGCTGTCATAACGGGAATTACGAATCATGGCAGATAATTCATCGCCTGTTTCGTCACCTTCCCAGCTTCCTGCAAACCCTTTCCAGCAGTTTTAATTCTTCGGCCTCACTCAGGTCACTTACCTCTTTATGAACTTCCTTTGTCGAAAGCCCCAATCGCTGCGCTAATCCTTTGATTAACTCAAAATCATTATCGCTCTGCGTTTCGATGATGATAGTATGTGTCATGGTGTCCTCCTTTGGTTTAATTACAGCCTTGAAAATATGAATTAGAAAAAACCTTGACAGGGTTCAAAACCCTGTCAAGGTTAAAACGACTAATATGTATGCGGCAGCACTCCATTAATTTCTTCATGCCAAGGCAGTCCATGCTGATTCAGTAAATCCATGAACGGATCTGGATTGAGTTCTTCGCAGTTCCAAACGCCCGTTTTCATCCAATCAGGGTTGGTGAGCATGAGCATCGCGCCAATCATGGCTGGTACTCCTGTGGTGTAGCTAACGGCCTGTGCACGAACCTCTTTCCAGCACTCGGCATGGTCGCAGTTGTTCCAAACGTAGTAGGTTTTGTCTTGGCTATCTTTGACTCCTTTGATTTGGCAACCAATGGAAGTTTGTCCTGTATAGTTTTCACCCAGAGAGTCTGGCGGTGGCAATACCGCTTTAAACTCTAAAGGTACGATATCTATGCCCTGAAATTTAATCGGTGCAATGCTCGTCATACCCACGTTTTGAGTACTTCTAAATGTGTCAAATACGCCTGTCCAAAAGTCATCCAAAAGCGAGCGCGTTTGAGCGTTGGGAAGTTTTTCACCAACGATTCTAACTCTTCATGGTACAGCACGTAGCTTTCTTTAAGGCTGATGCCAGGGTAATCGATAGGCTTATGAATACTCATGGCGAGGGATTTCGACCCATTCGCCATTTTCCCAATAGCGTCAGGCTGGGTAATTTCGCGAATATTGATTTCGGGGTTGAAGTTGGTAGCAAAGGCTTTGCCATGATTGCCCGCGTTGCAGTCAATGATGTCGAGGTAGTCGCATTTCATCAAACTGGTGCTTGTTGGCAAAGGCTGTAAAGACTTGTGTTACACCAGGGTCAAAACCACAACCCAACAAAGCCATCAAGCCAGCTTCTTTGAAACGCTCTTGATAAGCCCACTGCCAGCTATATTCAAATTTGGCCACGTCTTTGGGTTCGTAATTGGCGGTGTCGAGATAATGCACCCTGTAGCCAAACAAGCCTCCATGATGGTGAGGTCTTGGTAGGGAAGGGCTACATTGATGACCATTTTGGGTTGAAACGACTTGATAAGTACCACCATTTCGGCCACAATATCGGCATCTACGGCAGCCGTTTGGATGCTTACTCCGTGCATTTCTTGAATAGTAGCAGCGATTTGTCGCATTAGATTTGGTACGACTTGCCAACATGATTTCTGTAAACACATCGGCGTTCATGGCGCATTTGTGCGCTACCACGCCCCCCTACGCCTCCTGCTCCAATGATTAAGACTTTCGACATTTTTTGGTTATATAGTTTGGTTAATCTCGTTTTTCTATGATTTTCATAGAGGCAAAGATACGATTCATCCCCTTTTTTTATGTTATTTGGACATTAGATTTTAAATAACATCAATCGTGGATATTCTTTTGCTCATTCTTGGTATTACAGGCTTATTGATAGGATTGGCTGGGGCAGTATTGCCTTTGCCAAGGGCCACCGCTAAGTTTTTGTGGGGCTGCTATTGCTTCCACTTTTAGTAAGTATGCTGAATTTGGCCAGCTAACACTCTATACATTGGGCATCATTACGGTAGTTATCACCGTATTAGATTATTTGGTGCCGATTTGGGGCATTAAAAAATTTGGAGGAACAAGCTATGGCACTTGGGGCTCTACCCTCGGGCTTTTGTTGGGCTTTTTTGTCATACCCGCACTGGGTATCTTTTTGGGCGCATTTTTGGGTGCATTGGTGGGAGAACTCATGGGTGGTATGGCCACAGATAAAGCTCTAAAGGCAGCTTTTGGGTCGTTCTTGGGGTTTATCACGGGCATATTTATGAAAGTGGTATTGTGCTTAGTTATGATTGGCTTTGCCATAGCGGCATTGATTTCTTGAAAATTTTACGCGATCAATAGGGGTAGTCAATCGGTGGGTTGTCTTCGTTACAAATAGCCAAGAAAATAAATACAAACCTCGTCGTCGCTCACAAAATTTAGTAGCAAATGGCTTGCCGATAAAAAGCGGCGACGGGAGTTTTTTGTCCAAACAGCCTAAAATCCCCGAGTCATGCAACACCTCCAAAAAAGCAAAAGCCTTTTGTTTATTTGTCTGCTTATTTCGAGCCTACATTCTTTGTTTGCCCAAACACTTACACAAACTATCAGAGGAGTTGTGGTAGATAAAAGCGTTCAGATACCTATTGCGGGTGCTACTGTGCTTCTCATAAATTCCAATCCACTTAAAGGGACACTTACCGATAGCGAAGGAGGGTTTACAATTGCACAAGTACCTATTGGCCGCCAGACCATCAAGGTTACTTATATAGGATACAAAGAAATGGTAATGAGCAACGTAGTAGTAAATGCAGGAAAAGAGTTGGTACTTCAAGAGTCAGCTTAGAGGAAGATATTACGCAGCTTTCTGAAGTTATCATCAAACCAACGGTCGAAAAAGACAAGCCACTCAACGATATGGCTTCGGTAAGTGCCCGTACTTTTTCGGTAGAGGAAACCCAGCGTTATGCCGCAGCTATCAACGACCCAGCAAGGATGGCTACGGCTTATGCAGGGGTAATTACAGCCGATGATGGCGGCAATAATATCGTGATACGGGGCAACTCCCCCAATGGACTCCTCTGGCGGATGGAAGGCGTAGAAATACCCAACCCCAACCATTTTTCGAGTTTGGGGGCGGCAGGAGGAGGAGTGTCTATTTTGAGTGCCCAAGTGTTGACTAATTCTGATTTTATGACGGGCGCTTTTCCTGCCGAATATGGCAATGCTCTCTCAGGAGTATTTGATTTGAAACTTCGCAAAGGAAATAACCAAAAGCATGAATATACGTTTCAAGCGGGGCTGTTGGGCTTGGACGTAGCCGCAGAAGGGCCTTTCTCAAAAGCTATAAAGGGTCTTATTTAATTAACTATCGCTATTCTACCCTCGAATTGCTCGCTAAATTGGGGTTGCCTATTGGAGATTTTGCCCAGCGTTTTCAAGATTTATCTTACAATATTTCGCTTCCTACCCATAAAGTAGGGAAATTTACCTTTTCGGATTTGGAGGTTGAGTAGCAGCGTTGGAGAAGCCCAAGCTGACTCTACTCTTTGGAAAATAGAAGGTGATAAAAGATTTGACGAAAAATTTAAATCGAGATACAGGTGCATGGGGTGTTACACATTCGATAAACTTGAATAATAGGGCTTTTCTAAAACCGTAGTGTTGTATTCTGCGTACCAAAATGGGTTTCAGCAACAGCGATTCACCAATAATTATGTTTAGAGCCACGGTACGATGAAAATTATGAGCTCAATAAACTATCTGTATCGAGCGTACTCAATTACAAATTCAATGCCCGTTTGACCTTGCGTTCGGGGGCTATATGGAGTCATCAATTATATGCCTTTTCCCGCGAATCGTGGAATAGCGAACTCAAGAAAATGGAAAAATTCATAGCTTCTGATGGAAAAACGACTACCGTACAAGCCTATACGCAACTTAACTATAAACTGTCGGAGAAGCTAACAGCCAATTTGGGCATACACTCTTTGGCGTTATTGCTCAACAATAGCCATACCTTAGAGCCTCGGGCTTCCTTGAAATGGGATTTTAAAATCAGGACAACTGCTGGCTATAGGCTATGGACTTCACAGCCAAATGCAGCCACTCGCCCTTTATTTTTATTCGAATAGCCGTACAGATGCGGGTTCGACCTATCCCAATAAGTACCTTGATTTTACCAAAGCCCAACATTGGGTGTTTTCTTATGACCGTCTCCTGAGTGAGCATACACGCCTCAAAATAGAAACTTATTACCAATCACTTTATGATGCACCCGTAAGTGCGATTCAACGTGATGCCTTTTCTGCGCTCAATATCACTGATGGCTTTGTGCTGAATCGCTTAGTAAATAATGGAAAGGGGCGTAATTATGGTATGGAACTGACACTGGAGCGTTTTCTTCATAACAATTTCTATTATATGTTCAGTGGCTCGCTTTTCAAATCTGTTTATACAGGTTCGGATGAAGTTTGGCGAAGTACGCTTCGATGTCGGAGGAGCGGGCAATTTGCTTCTTGGTAAAGAGTGGATTATGGGATACCATAAAAACAATGTGCTTGGCTTCAACCTCAAAACGACTTATATGGGTGGTTTCCGAACCACACCCATTGATTTGGCAGCATCACGCCAGCAAGGAGGAACAGTGTTCTTGATAAGTCAGACGAATGAACAAAGGCTGAATACTTATTTCCGTACGGATGTACGTTTGAGTTGGAAACGTAATAGAAATAATTTTACAGGCACTTTGTCTCTTGACATCCAGAATGTGACCAATCGAGAAAATGAATATAGTCGCTATTACGATGTTAATGCAGGGCAGATACGCTCAGTCTATCAATTGCCTCTTATTCCCGTTTTGAATTATCGGATTGAAATTTAAAGTTTAAATTAGGGCTGCACCCTTATTATTTCAGGAGCAGATTTTGGTTGAATAATTCCTTCTTTTGAAGTAGGAATATGCCAAATCTTATGCCATAAACTCGCCCAAAAAGACGGTTTATGGCATACTTGGCATATATCAATACCGAGGGTGTCATCAGTACTGCTAAAGATTAGCTGGGTTTCTTGCATTTCAAATACAGTGTGTGCATTGGCTACCTCTTGGTGCGCATAGCAGCGTTGGCAATGTTGGCAAGTTGCTTTCATGGAGTGGAAGTTGTATGTTCAAATCTGAATACGTAATGTGTCCAACTAATGTGGCACAACTTGTTTCTTTTGTAGATATAACGCGGTATTGTAGCGACGAAGCCTTAACTTTTCTTTGCAGCTATAGTAACGGCTACCTGCACAGTATTACCGTTGGAGTCAGTGTCTGAATATGACTCTTGTAGTTTTAGGATGCCATTGCCAATTTGCCCAATGCTTATACCCCCATTTTGTATGTCAAAATCACCATTCCCTATGCTTTTAAGGTCAAGGGTTTCGTAGGTGCTGCTGGAGGTTTGCATTGTACCTATACTATCTCGTTGAGCAATCTGCAAAACAATTGAAATTACATTGGCCGATTTTTTAGCTACCTCCATCGAAATAGTCAAGTCATTTTTGATAGCATCGTTGGTAAGATCAATACTCTGTTCTATACCGTTGAGTGATTCACTATAAGTTGTGCCATTATAAACGCCTAAAACTTGATCGGCAGGTTCAGGTTCAACAGTTTCTTTTGAACAGCTTGATAGCACAAGAATAAATGCAAACGCACTCATTACCAGTAAATTTGTCATTGTTTTCATAAAATATTAACGTTATTTAGTGTGAAATAGTAATAGTATCCCTTAGTACCAAAACAAACTTGTTTTGGCGGACATAGATTTAATAATTTTGAGAAAGAAAGAAAGAAAAGAGAAGTGAAGAATAGACATTCCAAATGTTGAGTAGGTATGAACGGACCCATTTGGAATGTCTATGGAAACCTTAAAATTAACTATCTGCCGCGCTTAGGTCTCTTGCCCATAGGTCCTTCTGGATGAGCCGGAGGAGTCATTTCTTGCTTGAAAGTACCATCGGCATTGAATTGGACTACTTTGGTCGAGGCCTTCTTTTCTTCGTCGGTGCCCGCTGTGAGTTGAATAACTACAAAATATTCGCCAGCATCATTTTTTCCTGCTTTGTGGATGGTATAAGTACCATAGTTGGCACTCACATAGCCTGTAACAGCAGTAGGCAAATCGGCTACCTCAACTTTTGTCATTTTAGCTCCTTTATTGTATCTTTCAAGGGCTTTGTTGAAGGTGCCATCGGCATTGAAAAGCAGTCCTTTGTGCGTACCATCGGCCAATTTCAGCCCTACTACAATCTGACCAGCGGCATCCTTCCCTGCAAATTGCACTTCAGAACCCGCAAAGTTTGTATTGATGTAAGATGTAACATCGGCAGGCAAATCTGCTGCTGCAATCTCTGTTAGCTTTCCTTTGCATTTTTGTTTGGTAACTGTATCCCCATTGGCCGCCGAGCGGGCTGCTGATAGTTGTACTACTTCTGTTAAATCATCCTGAACCGCATTTACATCTTCGCGATTACAACCCGCCATCATTAACCCAAAAAGGGCAAAAACTAAAAAAAGGGATTTTTTCATGATTGTTTTATTAAAGTTTGAATAAATAATAATTGATTTCAATGGTCATTACGCGGGTATTTTGTGGCGTGTGGCAAAAAAACTTTAATTTTTTTTAACAAAAAAACGTAACTTTCTTGCAACGCAGCAGCATAAATACACGTACACACGTGTATGTGATTAATATAGAGAGGAGCGCTATTACAACCATCCAAAACCGTTACGACCTTGCTCTTTAGGAAAAAAATCAATTTTACCGAAGATGACCTTGAAGATGTCATCGTGGCCTGTCGAGACAACGACAGCCGTGCACAACGAATGCTTTTTCAGCAGTTTTTCGGTTTTGCTAAAAGTATCAGTCTACGTTATTCCTCTTCGTCAGAAGAAGCAGAAGAAATCTTGAATGAAAGTTTTTTGAAGGTTTTTCAAAACTTAGACCGATATGACCTTCAGCAGCCTTTCAAAGCATGGCTTCGTACCATTGTCGTCAATACGGCCATCAGTTATTATCGTAAAAATCAGAAATTTCATGGCGAAATAGGTTTAGATTATATACAAGAAGTAAGCTTTGATGCCAACGTGATTGAACAAATTTCGGCCGAAGAGATTTTAGCATTAGTGCAACAGTTGAAGCCTATTTATCGTACAGTATTTACGATGCATGTAGTGGACGGATACCAATTGCGTGAGATAGCCGACGTACTCAACTTTAATGAAGCTACTGTACGTTCCCATTTTGCTAGGGCAAGGTCGAGGCTACAAGAGTTAGTCAAAGAAGCCTATCCCTTTTTTTCTGAAGACAAAAAAGATGAAAAATTTAGACAATAAGATGTTAAGGTTGCTATAAGACATTAGATAAAAGTGTATAAGAACACCCAAAAACAATGAAACCCGATAAATTTGACGAAACTATACGCCAGAAGTTGGAAGGGATTCAGCCTCATTTTGAAGAAAATGATTGGGCTAAGTTTAGAACCTACCAAGCTATACATGTACCTCAATCGTTTATTCAACGATTTGGGCGAACCATGCTCTATACGGCAGCGAGTGTTGCTGGTGGCTTGATGGTTTTTGCCAATGTATATCAATACCGGCAAAATCAATCATTAGATCGCCAACTACAAGAAGCCAAAGTAAAAATGGCACAAAAAGAAGAGAAGCCTGCACAGATGTTGGGCCGTATCGACACTGTTTATATCACCAAATATATTACATTAAAACACTCCGAAAATAATCAATATGACGAAGCTGTACCTTCTATCAATAAAGTACCCTCGGCTTCTTACGTATTAGAAGATGAAAATAAGGCCAATGAAGCCCAAAAAGTGATATTGAACACAGCCAATCGTTTTGAAGAACAACCTGCTGAAGAAGAGACTGATAAGAGAAATACTCCTCTTGAAAATACACAAGATGAGGTCATTCGTCAGCCGAATTTTTCAAAACAAAAAGCTACACAGAGGCGAGTAACGGAAAAACAAGCTACGAACTTATTGCCACTTCAAAACCAAAATAAAGCACAAAATGCTACTAATCACTTGATTGGCTCAGAGGCAGGAGCAAGTGAAAACGATGCCATAATCCAAAGAGAAGAACGGAATGAAACAGTGGCTGGTATGACGACAAATAATCTAACCTTGTCGGTTTTAGAGCCCAATCAAATAGTAAGTGAATTGATGGGTATCACACCTGCTGAAGTAAAAGTGCAACGATATGGATATGCGTATCAATCGGCTTCCTCAAACGCCGCCGCCGTATCTTCTAAAGAAACCAAAACAACCATGCCGCCCATTTCATTGAAAGGAATGAAATTGAGAGTGGGCGCAGGGCTAAATTTGGGTGATAAATACACCGCCCGCTCTTTAAATGCGAGCGTGCTTCTGGGTAAATATTGGAGCATAGACGTTGGACTCAGCAAAGCCCATATCAGTGGGCCAGAGTTTTATACAGAAGATGTATTTAAAGTAAAAACAAAAAAGGATTTTGAAACTTGGCATAAAGATAGGAATCTAAATCCTCCCCAACTGGTTGTTCCACAAGTGTTTGATATTAGAACCAGTGTTAGTTTGGTACGTATGCCTATTGGTTTAACCTACCGCTGGCCTATCAAAGATGGTTTTACGCTGCTGATGTCGGGAGGAACAAATCTTAATCTATCGGCCGAACAAGCTTACAAATTCTTTACAAGAGAAAGAACAGGCGAATTGATAGAAAGAAGTGGCGAGTTTGATATTAAGACCTCCCTTGGTGCTGATGCCCTAATAGCAGCAGGAATAGAAAAACAATGGCGACAGTTGGTTTTTCAAGGAGAGGCATACGCAGCCCCTTATTTCCAAAAACCAACGTATCTAACTGAAAATCGTAACATTGGCGTTAGGTTTCGGGTTTTATATCAGTTTGGTAAAAAATAATTTTATTCCCTATTGGTTTGTAGGCAAGCCCATCGGTCATTTTTGGCTGATGGGCTTGTTTTTTTTATCTTTGAAATTCATCCACCTAATAAGGTGGTATTCAATAAATACGGTTTTTATCTAAGATAAAACTTCTGACCCACTATGCGCATTTCATTTGTTGGAGCGGGCAATGTGGCTTGGCACTTGGCACAAGCCCTCGAACATGCCGGGCATCATATCATCGAAGTATATAGCCGTGATACCCGTAATGCACGTCGTTTGGTCAATAAATTGTATGATACGCATGTCGTACCCGACTTAGATTTTGCCGAATCTTCTGCCGAATTGCTCATTTTGGCCATGCCCGACGATGCACTTGCTGACGTGATTTCTCATATAGTATTACCCGAAAATTGTATGGTAGTGCATACTTCGGGGACAAAAACCTTGATAGAGTTAGATAGTCTCATTTCCATTTATAGTGATGTACCTGCGCAGACGGGGGTATTTTATCCATTACAAACTTTTAGCAAAGAAGTACCGATTGATTTTGCCGATATACCGATGTGTATTGAAGCCTCAAATCCACAAGCCGAACAAGTGCTTATCCAACTTGCCCACGATATTAGTAATGTGGTCTATTTGGTTAGCTCCGAAGAACGTCGTATTTTGCATGTGGCAGCTGTATTTGCCTGCAATTTTACCAACCATTTACTGTCTATTGCCGAACGATTGCTCCGTGCCGAAAACCTAACCTTTGACTTACTAAAACCGCTCATTCAGGAGACGATTCGTAAAGCCTTAGAAGTACCCAACCCTGCCATGGTGCAAACTGGCCCCGCTCGCCGTGGCGATTTACAAACGATAGATCAGCACCTTAAATACTTAGAACAATATCCTCAATGGCAAGGATTGTATGAGGTTTTGTCGGAGAGTATTCGGAAGGGATGAGTTGTAAGTTCAGGACTCGCCTACTCCATATATTTAAGATTCTCGACTCCATTCGCGTATCAAATTTCCACCTATAGGAATCCAATCTGAAATAACACTGATGATGTAAGGAGCGATGGGAACAGTATAATCATATAAAAGGCTCTCAAGGCGGTACTTAGGAGGGATTTCAATCCCCACAGTACTTAGCAGCCAGAAAAATACACTGATACCAAACACCCAAGTAAAGATACCGACCGCTGCGCCTGCAAGATTGTCGAGCGTTCCCAATAAAGTATATCGGAGCATTGACCGCATCGAATAGCCGAGCCGATTGACCATAAAGACTGTTGGGAAAAATATCACAGAAAAACCCACAAATGGTAAAAACCGTCGGGTAAGCTCGACTGTAAGGTAGGGAGCTAATAAGTCGGTACCAAAACGCAAAAATTTAAAGCCCACAATCATGGCTATCACAAAGGCAGCTATACCAACAATCTCAATGAGCAAGCCTTTGCGATAGCCATTAAATGCCCCCCATGCTAAGGGAATCAATATAAGCAAATCGAGGGTATTCATCCAGCCAGCAGACTTTTTACCAATGTTTGCACCACTTTGCCATCGGTTTGCCCAGCCAGTTCTTTCATCGCTACGCCCATCACTTTCCCCATTTCGGCAGGTGTTTTTACACCTAAACGAGCAATGATTGCTTGTAATTTGACCGCTACCTCTTCTTCAGAAAGTTGTTTGGGTAGGTATTTTTCAATGACAGCGATTTCAGCTACTTCTTTTTCCAACAAATCAGGTCGATTTTGTTGTTCGTAAATGGTAGCCGAATCGCGGCGTTGCTTAGCGGCTTTAGTCAGCAGTTTTAGCTCATCATCATTACTTAACTCTGTGGCAGCCCCTTCTTTGGTTTCTTCCAATAAAATCAGTGACTTAATGGCACGTAAGGCGCGAAGGGTATCTTGATTTTTATCGCGCATGGCCTGTTTTATATCTTGGTCAATTTGCTGTTTGAGACTCATAATTGTATGTAATTAGAAATAAAATAATAATGCAAATCTACAAAAAAACCTGTTTAAGGTTTGGAAAATTTCCAAAGCGTTCTGTATCTTTGCACTCCCAAAACACGGAGGTTGTAGCTCAGTTGGTTAGAGCGTCGGATTGTGGTTCGAAGGTCGCGGGTTCGAGACCCGTCTTCCTCCTTATTTTGAAAGCGTCAGATTGTGGTTGTGAAGGGCGTGGCGGTTCGGTCGCTACCGATTCGAGACCCGTCTTCCTCCCTATATTTTGAAAGCGTCAGATTGTGGTTGTGAAGGGCGTGGCGGTTCGGTCGCTACCGATTCGAGGCCCGTCTTCCTCCCTTATTTTGAAAGGGTCGGATTGTGGTTGTGAAGGGCGTGGCGGTTCGGTCGCTACCGATTCGAGACCGTCTTTCTCCCTTATTTTGAAAGCGTCGGATTGTGGTTGTGAAGGGCGTGGCGGTTCGGTCGCTACCGATTCGAGACCCGTCTTTCTCCCTTGTTTAGTCCTAACGTAAATTACGTTGGGATTTTTTGTTTTTAAGGTATCCATAAAAAAACTAAAAAAAATTTCTTTTTTGCAATATGATTACCTTATTCAATCAATTTCGCACTTCCAATCAATTTGAACGTACTATTTTTATTGTGCTACCATTGATGCATTTTGCTGGGCTTTTGGGGCTACAATTTTCAGCAACACAGCCTTTTTTCAAGGCATTAGTTCCTTTTCATTTAATTACTTCTTTGATTTTATTGCTCATTTTTCATACCGATTGGAGTCGTCCCTTTATTGCTTTTTGTGGTATTACTTATTTGATAGGTTTTTTGGTAGAAGCACTGGGGGTGCATACGGGGCTAATTTTTGGCGAGTACAACTATGGTCAAACGCTGGGCTGGAAGGTCATAGATATTCCTGCGGTAATAGGGATTAACTGGCTATCACTTATTTATGCCGTAGGAGTTATGGTCAATGATTGGCATCATTCAAAGATAATAAAGACATTTTTGGCTGCGCTGATAGTAGTAGGATTAGACATACTCATTGAGCCTGTGGCCATACACTTTGATTTTTGGAGTTGGGCTACCATAAAAATACCCCTACAGAATTATGTGGCGTGGTATATTATTTCATTTGGGCTGTTGTGGTTATTTTACCAATTATCATTTTCAAAAAAGAATCGTTTAGCAGTGTTATTTTTGGGTTGTCAGGCATTATTTTTTGTTTTTCATAACCTTGTTTTTTTACTTCAATAGCTACCTTCAAAACACTTTGAAAACTATCATGTTATATCATTAATAGGTATTTCAAACAAGCTGTACAATGAGCCATTATTCTATCCGAGATTTAGAGCAACTTTCTGGTATCAAAGCACATACATTACGGATATGGGAGCAACGGTATAATTTTATTGAACCCAAGCGTACTGATACCAACATCCGCTTATACGATGATCAAGATCTTAAATTGATTCTCAATATTTCTTTACTAAAAGATCACGGCTTTAAAATTTCTAAAATTGCAGAAATGCCAGTAGAGAATATTGGAAAAGAAGTAATGAAAATTGCGGATGAAAATCTTAATTACCCCGATCAAATTCAGGCACTTACAGTGGCTATGATTGATTTAGATGAAGAGCGTTTCGAGAAAATTATTAGTACTAATTTTTTACGTGCGGGTTTCGAGAATACGATGATACATATTATTTATCCATTTTTAAGTCGTATTGGAACCCTTTGGGTAACCAACAGTATTGGTCCAGCACAAGAGCATTTTATCTCGAATCTTATTCGCCAAAAAATTATCGTGGCTATAGATGGGCAAGTAGTTAAGTACCATTCTGACTCCAAGAAATTTGTATTGTATTTGCCAGAAGGGAGTTTCACGAAATCAGTCTTTTGTTTGCCAACTATATGATACGATCACACAATCATCGAGTCATTTACTTAGGACAAACCTTGCCTTTCAATGAGCTTATTTTTGCGCACAATATCCATAAACCCGATTGTATTTTTTCTGTAATTACTTCTGTGCCTTCCAATACTGATGTACAACCTTATGTGGATCAACTTTGTCGGCAATTTCCCGACACACACATTATATTGACAGGCCACCAAGTAGTAGGGCAAGACATAAAAGTCAGCAAAAATTGTACGATTATTAACAAATTTGAAGACCTTGCCTCGGTGGTGTAGCAACGGATACCGTTTGTTCAACTTTGCCAAAGTTTCAACATTGTTTGTTTACAATAACTTTGGCAAAGTTTATTAATAATAGGCTTCTTCTAATAAATAATTTTGTACGTAGTCTTCCACCCCTCTTCTAAGGTATAGAAAGGTTTTGTGTAGCCAATAGAGCGTAGCTTATTCATGTTGGCTTGGGTAAAGTACTGGTATTTATCGCGTATGTCGGCAGGGGTATCTACGAAGTTAATGTTAGGTGCTAAACCCATCGCTACAAAGGTATTGGTGGCCAAATCTAAGAAAGTTCGAGCTTTTCCACTGCCCAGATTATAGATGCCCGAATTGCGGCGATGGTGCATCAGAAAAGAACAAACTTCTATGACATCCTTTACATATACGAAGTCGCGCATTTGCTCACCGTCTTTGAAGTCAGAGTGGTGCGAACGAAACAACCGCATTTGATGGGTGGCTTTGATTTGGTGGAAAGCATGAAAAATAACCGAAGCCATGCGCCCTTTGTGGTATTCATTGGGGCCATACACGTTGAAAAACTTCAGACCTGCCCAAAAAAAAGGCTTTTTTTCTTGTTGCAAAGCCCAAATATCAAAGTCATTCTTTGATTCGCCGTAGGGGTTGAGTGGTTTTAGTTGAGGAATCGTCAGTTCATTGTCGTCGTAGCCCAACTCGCCCAAACCATAGGTAGCTGCTGAAGAAGCATAAACCAGTGGAATCTGATAATCTATGCACTTTTGCCATATTTTTTGAGAATACTTTACATTGAGTTCTTCAAAAATGGCATAGTCAAACTCGGTGGTGTCGGTACGGGCCCCTATATGAAAAATAAATTCTACTTCGTAGTAGTTTTCATCCAACCATTCAAAAAATAAATCTCGTTCTACCCGTTCTTGGATCTTCTTTCCTTCTAAATTGGGGGTTTTCTCGATTTTTGAAAAATCATCAACGGCAATAATAAAATTGAAGTTTTCTTGGTTTAACTTGCTGATAAGACAGCTTCCGATAAAGCCCGCAGCCCCTGTGACAATGATCATAGAAGTAGTTTATAATAACGCGTTTAAATCGTGGATACTCAAAGAGTTTGCCAAGTAAAATTACTTAGAAAGGTAATTGCAAAGGTAGGTATTATTTTATATAAAAAACTATTCAAAATTCTTAGAATAAATTGTATTTTGTTTATATTGTTGTCATATTTTTTCTTCCTTTTTTTGATACCAGTTTTTGGACGTAATTTTGCTTTTCAATTTTTATCAGCCCACGGGCTGATAGTTTTAACAATTTAGAAGATGGTTTACGTAACCCGAAAAGAACATTTTAACGCTGCTCACCGCGTCTATAATCCGAGTTGGTCCGATGAGGAAAATACCAAAGTGTTTGGCATTTGTGCCAACCCCCATTATCATGGGCATAATTTTGAATTGATCGTAACCGTCAAAGGACCCATCAATCCCGATACAGGTTTCGTAGTGGACATGAAGAAATTAGGTGCCCTAATGAAAAGCACCGTGATTGACAAAGTAGATCATCGTAACCTCAACTTAGACGTGGACTTTATGCAGGGCGTTATTCCAAGTTGTGAGAATTTTGTCGTTGAAATTTGGAAAATTTTGGAAAAAGGCTTGAAAACCTTAGCTCCCCATGTTCAATTGCATTATCTAAAGCTCATCGAAACCCCTAAAAACTATGTGGAGTATTACGGGGAATGAGTATTCACACTTCTTTTTTAAATAATATTTATTGTGATTAATAAACGTTCTGGGTTTCTTTTTTTGTTATTGTATTCATCATGATTGGAGGGTATTTTTTCTATATTAACCTCTATGTAGTGAATGTACCCATATCTGATGATTATGATTTAGTGCGTGTCAAATATAGCTTATTGACACAAGAATTAGGTTGGTGGGAAGGATAAAACTACTTTTAGAACCTGAAAATGACCACCGAATCGTTGTCCCCCGTTCGATTGCTCTTTTAGATTATTTGCTAGAGGGCTTTATAAATTACAAGACACTTATTAGAATCGTTAACACAAGTTTATTGGGCATTTTGGTATTTTGGTTGCTTGGTTTTTGAGGCATAAAAGCAATGCTTAGTATTTTATTCCAATTATGCTTTTCTATTTTACCCCTTTTGTGTTTGATGTTACACTTTGGGGAATCAATGGGATAAGCATACCACTTAATCTATTGGTGTTTGCCACGCTATATATTTTGGCCAACTATTCAAAGATTTTACCTACTTGCTTGGCCATTGTATTGGCATTTGCTGCTACATTTACCAACGGTAATGGCTTCTTAGTTTTTCCTGCAGGATTAGCCATTTTACTTTTGGCTAAAGAATGGAAAAAAGCCTTGGGTGGAGTGTCGCAATGGTGGTGGCGTTATTGGCCTATTTTTTGGATTATAGCGTAGGGCAAGCTACTAAAGTAACGATTTCGGGGGCTTTTGTTCAAAATCTCTTTGTAAGCTTTGGTGCTTTGTCGGGAGGATGGGTAGCTGCTTTCAAGGGCGACAACCAAGCGTGGTTGTTGTGGGTATCTTTTGTAGTAGGGAGTGCCAGTGTGTTGGGCTTATTGGTTTGGCTGATGCGCCACACGCTTTTTACTCCCATCAAGACTCGTTCTAATCAGTTTTATTTTTGGGTAGGTATTTTTTTGTTTTCAGTCATGACCATCGTTATTATTGCGGTGTCGCGGGGTGGACAAGACGTATATTCTGTTTTTACGAGTCGATATAGCTTATATCCGTTGCATTTGCTCACACTTAGCTACTTGGCATTACTTACTTGGAAGCCTACCTACCAAGCGTGGTTGGCTCGACTGGCCTTTGTTTTTGGCGTAGCTTTTGCGCTGATGAGCTATTATCAATACCAATTGAATATGGATGTGCGTCGGAGGAGTTTTAATTGCCGATCATTACAATTGGCGGCAGCATCATCAATAATCACGCATTTTCGGAGTGAATTAGCCGATTTTTTCACACAACCTGCTTATGATAAAGGTATTTATCGATTCGATCATTTTCCTTTGGCGGTGGCAGAAACAGCTATCAATATGCCTGCAGATACAAGCCAGCTACTTAAAATAGATTTAGGGATTAGCACCCATATCAAGCCCGATTGATTTTTTTGGACATCCGCAACAAGTAGCGCAATTTACACTCGAAAATAACAGTGTAGTGCAACCAGAACTGGCACAGGGCGGTGTCTATTTGGTTTTGAAATCGGCTGATAATACTACTTATTTGCTTCCTACTTGGCCTATTCGTGGAGGGAAAAGACAATTTCTTACTTCGAGGTCGTACTTACAAAAAGGGTTTGTAGCTACTTTTTATAATGAAAACTTCAAACCCAACACTTATCGTATTGGTATGCTGAGCCTATAGACAATACACTCCAATATCTTACTCTAGTCTATTTACATTGATTCCCTTCATACCCAACTCCGATGAAATACTATTTGATAGCAGGAGAGCGGTCAGGCGATTTACATGGAGGCAATCTCATTAGGGCCATCCGGCGACATAGACCCCTCTGCTGAGTGTAGGGCTTGGGGGGGCGAAATGATGCAAACGGCGGGAGCTACCTTAGTAACTCATTATGCCGATATGGCCTTCATGAGGCTTTTGGGAGGTAGCCAAAAATGTTTTCACGATTCGAGGGTTTTTGAAAAAATGTAAGGCCGACCTCTTGGCTTATCGTCCCGATGTGGTGATATTGATAGACTACGCGGGTTTCAATATGCGTATAGCAAACTTTGCTAAAGAGAATGGCATCCGTACTTTTTATTATATTTCTCCCAAAGTATGGGCTTGGAACCAAAAACGCGCCTTGAAACTCAAGCGTGATGTGGACCGCCTGTTTGTGATTTTTCCCTTTGAAAAAGACTTTTTCCAACAGTTTGATTATCAGGTCGATTATGTGGGAAATCCGCTTTTTGATGCCATTGCCGATTTTGTGCCAAATCTACATTTTTTTACAGAAAATGACCTTGATGCTTCTAAGCCCATCATTGCACTTTTGCCAGGGAGCCGCCATCAAGAAGTAACAAAAAATGCTCCAATTGATGACCGCCACACAGGCTGATTTCCCCGATTATCAGTTTGTTATAGCAGGTGTAAGCAATTTGCCCAAGCATTGTACACTGCCTTTTTACAGGAAAATTGCACGACTTGTTGTTGATGCAGCGTATGATTTGCTCTCGGTTGCCACAGCAGCACTCGTCACTTCGGGTACGGCCACGCTCGAAACTGCCCTTTTTGAAGTGCCACAGGTGGTTTGTTACAAAACGGGAAGCATCAGCTATGCCATTGCCAAGCAGCTGATTCGTGTGCCTTACATTTCGTTAGTGAATCTTATAGCTCAAAAAGAAGTTGTTAAAGAATTGATTCAAGGCGAATTAACCCCTCACAACCTTGTCTATGAACTCCAGGTCATTCTTCCTGATGGTTCAAAACACCAGCAGCAAATAGAGACTATCGCCAAGTAAAGGCATTGTTGGGAGAAAAAGGGGCTTCAGACCGTGCAGGTGAACTGATGGTAGCGTATCTTAGGGATGATTTACAGTAAAAGCTCATTAACTGAAATTTGAAAATCGGCTAAAACAGGCGCGGCAGAGCAGGTGTCGTCTCCTAAACAAATGGTTACATCTTTCACAGAAGTATAGACTTCAATCATTTCTTCTTCTGGGAATATAATCCATACAACATGCACCCCATGAAGAAAATACTCTTTTATTTTCTTTTTGACATCATTGATTTGATCGTGAGTAGATATAATTTCAATACAAAAAGTAGGCACGGGTTCTTCTAACTCGCTTTGCCTGATTTGTTCATCTGTAAAAAAAGCTATATCTGGTCTTCTCAATTGGATTCCTGTGAGCATTACGTCTTGCTCGCATATAAGTTCCCCTCCCACTTGATGTGCTTTGGTAAGTAGAAACAAGCGATTGAGCCGCTTAATTACCTTCAAATGCTTTCTTTTCATTTGCGTAAATTTTATCAACTCTCCATCATTCCACTCATACTTGAAACCATCGTTAGGATTCCAATGCTCAAACTCCTCAAGTGTCTTGGGCAATGATGTTATTTGAGTAGCAAGTATCATGGCTATCTTGATTTTGATTTAACTTATCAAAGTTAATAAATCTTTAGTTTGCTACAAGGAGACCCTCCAACTCTTTTTGTTGTCTTAGATGATGGCGGTGGTGTATTTCCAGGCTATGAAACCATTCGTGGGCATTGAGCCAACCCAATGCAGGGTGCATGGTTTTGTAGTCGCCTGTATCGGCAGCCACAGGGGCGAGCATTTGTTGGGCATCAGTCAATAATTTCTCTAATAAAGGGCGATAGGCCTCGCGGCTTTTGGCCACAGGTTCTGGTCCGCGAAGCGGTTCGGGGATTTTGACCTTGATAGGCGGAAAACTATTATACTTGAAAATATTGTCGCCATATTGATTTTTATCGCCGCCTATTTGTCCTTTTCGTTGCTCAAGGCAGCGTAGGGTATTGGCCAAGAAGAAGAAGTTGCCGCTGGTAATCAAATGCTCATACATCTGCCCCAACGACCACACATCATCGGCACTTTTATAGGCAAATTGGGCATCGGTATAGTTCTCAAGCGAATCTATATAATGGGTAAGGGTTTTGGATAGGTGTTCAAAAATTTCGTTGGGAGATTGTCGTGAAGTCATTGTGTTTTGCTTTTAGGTAATTGTTTTAGTAGTCCATAAATAATCAATAGAAGAGTTGCACCAAGGCTTATCCATTTCATTAATTTGAATAATTCACACAAAGTAGCTATGGTCATAGATTGTGTTGGATAGCTATTGAGCAGGCTAACAATAGTGATGTTTTCGAGGTAATCTAAAACGAGTACCACCAAAGGGAAAAGATTGACGTAATCAAAAGGTTTGTAGCTTTTATGGCGAAAAAGTAGGCTAAGGATGATAGCAAACAAAAAAGAATAGACAACGGGGTAAGCAACATCAACAGTATATTCGACGGTAGCATAATACGCCCGTGCCTCATGGCCATAGCTTGCCACCATTTGCAGGGTTCGTTCGGGTGTGAAGCCCATTGTCAAATCAATAGGCCCTAAGGATTGGCCTGATAAGGCATTCATTTTTGTTTCTGCATTTTTGAAAAAATAAGCAGGAAAACTCAAATAAACGGCTATAGTTCCCAAAAGCACTTTCCAGTTGGAGATGCGGTCGAAAAAAGAAGAAAGCGTTTTCATATAGATAAAAGGTTTAGGTGCATCCAAGGTAGGAACTTGTTTAAGGCAAAGCAAAGGCTACATAGCTATCGCCTTTGGGGGTGCCGAGCTTGGTTCCGCCACAGGCTATTACCACATACTGCTTGCCATTGACTTGATAGGTGCTGGGCGTAGCAAAACCCGCTGCAGGAAGTTTGGTTTGCCATAAGAGCTTTCCTGTTTTTTTATCGAAAGCCCGAAACATCCCATCTTTGGTAGCGGCAATAAACAGTACACCACCTGCCGTAACAACGGGGCCTCCATAGTTTTCGCAGCCTGTAGGTGGGAAACCTTTGGCAGAGAGCTCTTTAAACTCACCCAAGGTGATTTTCCAAGCATACTCCCCCGTATGGAGATTGATAGCACTCAACTGCCCCCAAGGAGGGTTGATAGCTGGGTAACCATTCTTATCTAAAAACTTATTATAGCCCGTAGTTTTGTAAGGCACACTGGCAAATTTATCTATGACCGCGCCGCCACTTACTTCCTTTTTTTCTTCATCGAGCAAGTAGGCCACTAATGCCGTGCGTTCGGGTTCGGTCAAATACGAGAAGCCAGGCATCATGGCTTTACCGTTTTTAATGATATTTTCCAAAAAAGGGCGGTCGCGGCGTGTACCAATATCCACCAACGACGGATAGCCACTTTTGGTGTTTCCTTTGCGGTCTGTGCCGTGGCAAGCGGTGCAGTATTGAGTATAGGCGCGTTCGCCAGCTGGAAGCTGAGCGAGTTTATCGGCCTTGGGTTTGTCCACAATGGTCATAATCCAAGGCATTTCGTTAGAATTGACGTACAGTAGCCCCGTTTCTGGGTCGTAGCCTGCCCCTCCCCATTCGCCGCCACCATCATAGCCAGGAAAAATCAATGTACCTTGCTTGCTGGGCATTTCAAACTGGTGGCGATGGCGTATGCTTTTCAAGGTGGTGAGGAGTTCTTCTTTGTTTTCAGCGTAGGGATTAATATCGCTTTCGGTCATATTTTGGCGAGAGAAAGGGGCAGGTTTGAGTGGTACGGGCTGTGTAGGCCAAGGTTTTTCTCCTGCTACGCCATTGGTCGGTACGGGTATTTCTTTGATAGGAAACAGCGATTTTCCTGTTACACGGTCAAAAACAAATACAAAACCCGATTTGGTGATTTGCGCCACGGCATCTACAGGCTTACCATTGCGATTGACTGTCACAAAGGGTTGGAGCAGAAGGAAGATCGCGGTCCCACACGTCGTGGTGAACAAACTGAAAATGCCATAGCCGTTTGCCTGTGTTAGCGTTCAGGGCAAGCAAACAGTTAGCAAAAAGATTTTGGCGGGGCGATTACCTCCATAAAAATCATACCCTGCCGAGCCAGTAGGTACAAACACAATGCCTCTGTCGCGGTCTATGGCCATACCTGCCCAGTTGTTGGCAGCGCCTCGTCTTCATTTTTGTAATTATTTTTTCCCCAAGTGGTGTAGCCAAATTCGCCAGGGTGTGGAATAGTGCGAAATGTCCAAGCCAATTTACCCGTACGGACATTGAACGCACGTACATGGCCAGGCGCAGCATCTGGCCCTTCTGACAGCCGCACGGGCATGATGATGAGGTCTTTGTGGATAATGCCAGGCGTATTGGAACAAATAAATTTATCTTTGGCTGCTTCGGGCAGGCCATTGTGTAGATCCATTCGACCATTTTCGCCAAAAGATGCAATAGGCTGGCCAGTGTGGGCATTTAAGCAATAAAGCCATTTGCCAGCCGAAGAAAAAATACGTTTATCGTCGCCATCTGCCCAGTACGTTACGCCACGGCTTGTATTGAACCATTGTGGATCTTTGGAGTCTTGAAATTTCCAGATTTCTTTACCCGTGGCAGCGTCTAAGGCAAATACCTGTACGGAAGCCGTCGTACCATACAATACCCCATCTACAATGATAGGGTTACATTGTACTTGCCCTGTAGTATCGCCGCTATGGTATTCCCAAGCTACTTTCAGGTTTTGCACATTGTCTGTAGTAATTTGATTGAGACTCGAATAATGTGTACGCTCTGGGCCACCCAAAAACTCTTGCCAACCCGTGTAGCGTGTTTTTTCATCGGTAATAGCATACCAAGCAATGCTAGAAATGAGAACAGCACCAAAAGCTAATTTGGACAAAATAGAAGAAGGCATCATCTGGCTAAGAATTGATTTTCTTTAAAAGCATTACGGGGTTTCTTTTTTACCTTACTTCCCTATTGACCGCATAATAACTTAAGCGATAAGTTTGGAAGATGTTTACTTTGAAATTTGAATCTTTACCTAGAGCTTTACTACTATGCTTAAGGAAGCAGTCCAAATACTTTTTTTGGAAAGTAGCCAAAGTGGCATGGTTAGTGTAAAAAGTTTTAAGTAGCTACTCACAATGTTTGGAATGAAGATGTTAAGAACGAAGCTTATTTGTTACTTTTTCTTGGCTTGGCTGGCCTTTTTGCCACCTATTTTGGCAAAAAATGCGGACTCTACCAATACATCTCCACAGCCATTAGGAGCATCTACGTTGGCTTTAACTCTTCGAAAAATTACTCCTGCTACCCCCACAAAAACTATACCTAAACCTATCGATAAGCGTTTTAGACAGCTTAATAATGCAGGTGTACAGCAGGCTTATCAAAGGCATTATTTCAATACTTATTCTCTTTTATTACAAGCTCAAGAGCACTTTTCTAATAATGATACCTTGCTTTATAATCTTTCGTTGGTCAATGGCGTACTAAAAAACTATGATGCCGCCTTAGAAATGATGACTCAAACAGGTGTAGGGAATCGCTATGTTCATAATAAAGGTGTATGGGAAGCCCAAAAAGGAGAGCTTCAAAAAAGCCTTACTACTTGGGAACAAGCACCACTAACAGACACGCTGATATTCAATGTAGCTTTGGCTAACTACCAATTGGGCGATTTACAAGCGGCGCAAGATTGGGGAAAAAGAGTGGGCTTTGCCAAAGCGGCCGAATTCCATGAATTATCAGCCAATGTTCTTTTTCGATTGGGAGAATACAAGCAAGCCGAAAAACTATATGAAAAAGCAGAAAAGTTTGCAACACAAACAGGCAAATACCCTTCAGCACCACGCTTATTAATTCAGCGTGGTAATACCCATTTAGCACAAGGGGCTTATGAAAAATCTGAAAGTTTATACAAAGCGTATTTGGAGGGTAAAGACCCCTATTATCGCTATGCAGCGCGTTTAGGTTTAGGCCATGCTTTGTACCGGCAGCGGAAGTATCAAGAAGCCGTACTCGAATACGATGCCGCTTGCCGCCTCAACGACTATGCCGCTGAAGCTTGGCTTAGTTTGGGCAATGCCTATATTGGCACTAATGGCGCAAGACAAGCACAAAAAGCCTACGAACGCGCGTTAAGTTTAGATTCCACCCAAAAAACAGCTTGGCTGGGTTTAGGAATGGTTTATTACCGGCTTCACAATTTCAGCGAAGCGGTGTGCTGTTTCGACCAAGCGGGAGATATTCTCAATAATAAAGATCGCACTCATGCCGATTTTTTTGCTGCCCGGGCATTTTGCCGCATATATAGCCAGCAAATGACCCTCGCCAAAGAAGACGTGCAAACTGCTGTACGATTGGCTGGAAAAGGACTGCTTCCGTGTTTGGCTATGAGCGAGTATTGTCGTATGGAAGGTTATTTTTTGACAGCCCTCAAATGGTTAGAAAGAGCTATTCAGGCCAACAAAGAAGCAAGTATTAAAATGCTCATCAATAGAGGTAATATTTACCTTAAATGTAATGAGTATGAAGATGCTATGGACGATTTTATGGCGGCTCGCCGTTTAGACCCTAACAATATCAATGCTGCCAATGGTTTAGCTATTTCTTATCTCAACAAAGATGAAATAGACAAGGCAAAAGTGTTGTACGATAGCTTGTTAAGAAAAAAATCAGTAGCGATGCTATATAATAATCGGGGGATTGTACAGTCGTATCTTTCATTGCGTGAACGACACCAGCGCGATTATGAAGAAGAAGCTAAATTTTCAACTCTTTCGATGCAAGATTTTGAAAAAGGTTTGGAAGTTGATTCTACTAAAAAAGCCTATCATGTCAATATCGCCAATGTTTATAAAAACCGCAATGAAGAAACGCCTGCTATTGCACATTATCAGCAATACCTAAGCAAAAATGCCATTAATAATATGGGGGTATTGTTTGCCAAAGCTACACGCGCTGATTTCTCAAAACACTACCTCGATATAGCCATCAGCTACGACACGAGCAGTAAGATATATCTCTATAACCGTGCAAAGCTATTCCATGACCACTTTAAAGACCAGTTTTTTCGCCGGAAAGACCTCCAGCAAGCCTTCAAGATGGCTCCGACCAAAGATATTAGCCTCAAATACAGTATAGATGGCTATGTTACTATCTTCCTATTTGACTATGATTTTGAAACGTTTCATTTTCCAGGAGAACCACTTTTTGAGGTGCATCCCGAACCCATTGATGATTTTGCTTTTTTACCATCCTTAGATTTTATTCCAATGGCGGGTGGAGGCAATGTATTTGCCAAAAATGGAAATGGAGGCTATTTGGTAACCAAAAGTCAGCTTCGCTTTCGCCCTGCTTCCCGTAAAAACAGGGGGAAGACCAAGTGTCCTAAGCTGTGATTGGTTAGAAATACTTCACAAACCACGAAATGAGTTTTTTAACCTTATCTGTATAAGGAGGATAGATGAATTTCATCGTTCCAAATTGTCTTCTGGATACCCCCCGCAAATTGCTAAATTCCTGAAAACCAAAAAAACCATTGGATTTGCCAATACCACTGTTATTGACTCCCCCAAAGGGTATTTCTACATTGCTAAATTGCAACATCAGATCGTTGATGACCGTATCGCCAGCCGTGGTGTTATTCAAGAAATAATCAATATTTTGATTGCTTTTGCTGTGAATATAAAGCGCAAGGGGTTTTTCCTTACTATTCACGTAGTCAATTACCTCTTCTTTATCGCGATAAGTTATTACAGGCAATACAGGGCCAAATATTTCTTCCTGCATTACCTTCATTCCATCATTGACGTGCGTAAGAAGTGTGGGTTCGATGAAGTTTTGATCGGTAATGGTACTGCCGCCGACCTCAATAGTTGCACCTTTAGCAACGGCATCATCTAAATAACTTTTGATACGCATAAAATGGCGACTATTCACAATGCGGGCATAACTATCTGAATGTTCAACCCCGTGCCCATTAGTATTATACATTGCTTTGACTGCATCGCGGTAAGCACCCACAAACTCCTCCTTTTTGGAGGCATGAATAATCACATAATCAACGGCAATACAAGTTTGACCATTGTTGAGGCATTTACTCCAAGCGGTCATGGCTGCTACTTTCTTTATGTCGGCAGTTTCATCAATAATATTAGGTGATTTTCCTCCGAGTTCAAGCGTAACGGAGGCCAGGTGTTCGGCAGCTGCCCGCATTACTATTTTTCCTACGGTAGGGGCACCCGTGAAAAAAATATGATTGAAAGGCAGACGGAGCAATTCAGTAGCTATGGTGGCATCCCCTTCAAATACAGCCACTTCTGTCTGTTCAAACAAATCCCCAATCATTTTCTTGATGAATTTGGAAGTGTTGGGTGTCATCTCTGAAGGCTTCAAAATAGCCACATTGCCTGCTGCAATGGCCGATACAAGTGGTTTGATAGCCAATGAAAGGGGGTAGTTCCAAGGAGATATAATCAGTACATTGCCTTTGGGTTCATGCTTTATATAATTGGAAGTGCCTATCAATCCCAAGGGAGTAGAAAGGCGTTGTGGCTGCATCCAACGTTTTAGATTTTTGCACGCAAATTTTACCTCCAGTAATATATAAACTTCCCCCAATTGCACTACTTCTGCCGAAGGTTTGCGAAAATCATCGTACATGGCTTGCTCTATGGTAGCTTGATGTTCAAGGATATATGCCTTGATTTTCTCAAGTTTCTGGGTCCTTACTTTAGCATCTGTTAGGGCAATGACGGAACGATGTTGTTGCTGTGCTTCAAAAACACGTTGAATATCAGTAGATTGACTTGGTTCAGTAATTGTCATTTGTCAGGATGTTATATGTTTTTGGAAGGCAATAGTAAAGGTTTTTACCAGTGATAATCCGCCCAAAAGTACAATTTTTAAATAGAATATGAATAGGTTTTTAGTAAAACAGAAAAATAGTTACTTTTACTAAAATTTTTATCAAAATCGCCATGAGTATTGTTAGCGAAAATATGAAATACTTGCGTAGTCTTCATCGACTGACGCAAGAAAAGTTTGCCAACCGAATAGGAATAAAGCGATCGTCGGTAGGGGCGTACGAAGAAGAACGCGCAAATCCCAATTTGGAGGTATTAGAGAATATGTCGCGGCTTTTCAAAGTATCAGTAGATGATTTACTAAAAAAAGACCTACGTAAACTTCGGGAAACGCCCAGCTTATTGCCGATTGAGAAACCTGTTCCCCCATTGGTAGCCGACTTACGAGAGAAAGAACCACAACCCCTATCCAGCATTTTTGAACAATACTATACACCCGCTGCGCCGTCGCGCGTTCAGGCTACGCCTACACCTGCCATCGCCCCTCCAAAACCACCTATTTCAAATTTTCAATCATCAGCCTCGTCCTACACAGAAGTTATCAATCAGCCTTCGTCGAGTTTCAATAATGCCTATGAAAAAGAAAGCGGTGCCACTGTTGTACAAGCCCCCCCAAGTGAATATGATAAAATAATACTCAATAGCATTGCTTATGTTCGGCAGGGCCAACAAAAGGATTATATTGAAAAATTTAATCAAAGTGAATATCTCAAACGGCTACCTGTATTTGAATTTCCTTTGCTACCCAACGGAGCTTATAGGGCCTTTGAAGCAGGCAATGATTTTATGTATCCAAGTTCATTTTTGATTGGACAATTTGTAGGTAATTGGTATGATATTGCGGATGGCAAATTATATGTACTTGTTGCCCGTAATTTAGGAATTGTTTGTAGAAGGGTTTATAACCAAGTCAAAATCAAAGGAACACTCTTGCTAAGTTCTGACAACGCTACCATCCCGACCTTTGAAGTACCACTCAAAGATGTCTTAGAAGTTTGGGAAATTAAAGCATTTTTTAGTGCTATTTTGCCAGAGCCTACTGTATCTTTGGAACACCTTAGGTATTTGGTCAATCAAATGCAAGAAGAGATGAATCGAATTAAAAAGTAATGTCCAAAGTCATTTTAATAACAGGCGCTTCTACAGGGATAGGCCGCGCTACTGCTGAGTACCTCACACGGGCAGGACACCGTGTATATGGTACCAGCCGCAAGCCTTTCAAGGAGGTAGTCGCTTTTCAAACCCTCATTTTAGACGTACAACAGGAGGACTCTATTCAGCAGGCCGTAGGGCAGCTACTACTACGCGAAAATAAGATTGACATATTGATTAATAATGCTGGATTGGGTATCATCGGTGCACTGGAAGATACACCCGAGGAGATGATTCAAGAAGTGTTTGACACCAATGTTTGGGGGCTGCTTCGTGTATGTAGGGCAGTGATGCCCGCTATGCGCAAACAGGGCAATGGCCTCATTATCAACGTGGGGTCTATTGCCGGTAGAATGGGGCTACCTTTTCGGGGTATTTATAGTGCCAGCAAAGCGGCGGTAGAAATCTTGACCGAAACCCTCAATATTGAGTTGAAGCATTTCGGGGTGCAGGCTTGTAGTGTTTTGCCTGGAGATGTACGTACCAATATTAATTCGACACGTTTGGTGGCATTAGGCCCTAAAAACTCTCCTTATAGCACTCGGGTAGCAGATATGCACTCCAAAGTAAATGAAGAAGTGAGTCAAGCACCTGAACCACTTTATATTGCTAAAACTATTGAAAAAATTATTAACAGTTCCTCCCCCAAACACCATTATGTAGCAGGCCCCTTTATTCAAAGAGCGGCCATCTGGCTCAAGCGGTTTCTTCCCAGCCGTATTTTTGAGTATTTGTTGAGCGAAAATTATGGCATGAAATAAAAATGGTAGGAAGGCTATCAATTAGGAATTTTCTTAGAATAAAGAACTAAAGGTAAAAGTAGAATTTTGTCTTGCTTTCTTGCCTTTACGTAGCCATATTTCTTCTTTTCATCCATCTTTCTCTATTTTTTCAACCCTAAATGATTAGCCACAAACGTTTGCGGTTACGTTTGCGCAATTTTTTGCGCTTTTTTTTGACTTATTTGGTTGAATTATTGTGATTTTTCGATAAATTGAAATTGAGTTAAAAACCTAATAGTGATTCAGTTATTAACAAAAGTAGTAATAGAAAGGTAAATATTTGTACTTTTTGACTATTTTCTACTAAAGATAAATGACCTAATTGTCTTTGGTTTTTAATTCTTTTAGACCTATTTCTATTCACAAAAACCCAATTAAAAATGAAGAAACAACTACATGTTAGTTGGCAAAATTCTCAAAAAACACTTTTTTCGATGGTGTTAATGGTATTTTGCTTGGTAAGCGTGGCATACAGCCAAAACGTAGCTGGCCGAATTACAGCGGCTGAAAATGGTGAACCTCTCCCAGGAGTAAGTATCCTTGTTAAAGGAACAAATCAAGGAACTACTACCGACAATAACGGGAAGTATTCGATTAAACTCCCCAACAATAACGCCACTTTGGTCGTAAGTTTTATTGGAGTATCTCAAGCAGGAAATCGCTGTGGGCGGCCGCTCTACGCTCGACATTTCTCTGGCGGTAGATACCAAAGCACTCGAAGAGGTAGTTGTGGTAGGTTATGGGGTGCAGCAGAAAGTAAACCTCACAGGCGCGGTAGGCATAGCTGATAGCAAACGCTTGGAAAATCGCCCTATTGCCAATGCAGGTGAAGGCTTGCAAAGGGTTATTCCTAACCTCAACATCGCCCCAAGAAATGGCGATCCCCGCCCAGCCTATTCAATTTAATATCCGTGGCTATGAGTCTATCAATGGGGGATCCCCCTTGGTAGTGGACAATGTGCCGATGGATTTAAACCTGATAAACCCTAACGACATTGACAACATCAGCGTTTTGAAAGATGCTTCGGCAGCGGCAGTGTATGGTGCACGGGCAGCTTTCGGGGTAGTGCTTGTAACCACTAAGAGCGGTAAAGCAGGTAAAGTGAGTGTAAACTACAATATTGCAAAGGCTCATTAGCCAAGCCCATCTTCAAGATGGATTTAGTTACTGACCCCTACGATTTTATGTTAGCACGTAATGGCTGCCAATATCCGTACCAGTGGCGTACCAAGCTATAATGATGAATTGGTAGCCTGAGCAAAAGCATACTCTGAAAACCCATCAGGTACTAACCCTTGGCAGGTAATCAATGGGGTACTTTCATTTGGCAGGCTACAATAACTACCAAAAAGAAATCATGACTGATTTTGCTCCTACTCAACAACACGATTTATCAGTGTCGGGTGGCTCAGATAAGTCTAAGTTTTTTGTGTCTTTGAGTCATTTTAGCAAGATGAGTATTTTGCGCTACAGAAATGAAAAGTTCAAGCGTTACAATATCTTAATGAAAGCGGATTTTAAAGTGAACGATTGGATTAGCTTGGATGAAAAAGTAGTGTTCAACTCACAAAACAGCGACAAGCCCCACTTCTATAATTAGGACGTAAACATCAACTCTTTAGCACGAGTGGGCCATTCAACCTATTCAATTTCCTGATTTGGAATATTATATTACTCCTGGCGACCGTGACCAATATGCACGAGTATATTGGCAAATATTTTGATGGTACTAATTTCTTCCCTTATCTTATGGATGGAGGAAGAGAGACATTTACTAAAAATGATATGGCTTGCAGGGTGCCCTTACGCCGTTAAAAAGGATTAAAAATTCGCTCTGACTTCTCGTATAATATTTTCAATAATATGTACCAAGATGTACAGAGTAAAGTGGATATCTAAGTACAGACCTAAAAGCGGCTAACCCCATTAGCAATGGCTTTAGCGGTGAACGACTGGATAAGAACCGAAAATAGGTATAATCAATATTATGTATTCAATGCGTTTGCCGAATATAAGTTACCATTGCCAGTAAGTCATAATCTAACAGCCATAGTAGGTTTCAATCAAGAGCGCGGTCCAACCGATACACTGGTGCGCAAGCCCGTGCGATTATTTCTAATAATGTGCTTGAAACCTAAATGCCACAACAGGAGTGCAACAAACTTTTTGGGGCTAAGTCCTATGCTTTGCGTGGAGCGTTCTATCGTTTCTCGTATAACTACAAAGAAAAATACTTATTGGAAGTAAATGGACGCTATGATGGAACGTCGCTTTCCACAGGATAGCCGTTTTGGTTTCTTTCCTTCTTTTTCGGCAGGCTGGCGTATCAGCAACGAAAAATTCATGGCAAGTACCAAAGGTTGGTTGGATAATTTAAAACTTCGTGCTTCTTACGGTACTTTAGGAAACCAACTGTTGGGTAATAATTATTATCCTTATGTGGCTTCGATGGGGACAGGTCAATCGAGTTATATGTTTGCTTCCAGTGCTATTCCTTATGTATCAGCAGCAGGTTTGGTGAGTCCTTCATTGACTTGGGAAACGGTTGTGTCAAAAAATATTGGTTGGATCTTAATGCTTTTAGAAATAGACTGGATTTCTCCTTTGATGCCTATACCCGCGATACTAAAGATATGTTGATGAATGTGTCCTATCCTGATATTTTAGGAACAGCGGCCCCTAAACAAAATGCAGCTGATTTACGCACTACAGGATGGGGAACTCAGCCTCAATTGGAAAGATAAATTTAAGGAGTAACTGGGATTATAATTTAGGTTTGGCACTATCTGACTGGACAGCCACCATCACCAAATTTGATAACCCTACAGGTGCCCTTCCCAATGGAACTACCAGATTTTATGTGGGACAAAAATTAGGTGAAATATGGGGTTATGAAACCCAAGGGATTTTTCAGACAGCAGAAGAAGTGAAATCATCAGCCGACCAAACTCGACTTGGCGCTAATTGGCGACCAGGTGATATTCATTATGCAGATCTTAATGGAGATGGAATTATTAGCCCAGGCGACAATACCTTAGCAAATCCAGGCGATCAAAGAATTGTTATTGGTAATTCAACTCCTCGTTTGACTTTTTGGTATCAATTCGGAATTCTATTGGCTATAAAGGTTTTCGCCTGACAGCATTCTTCCAAGGAATATACAAAACTGACCACAACCCAACAAGTGGTAACTGGACTTGGTTCTATCCTTTCAATGCAGGACATGTAGAAAAATATTATATTACTGATACGTGGACAGAAACCAACCGCGATGCTTATTTCCCTGCAGCATATTTCCACCAATGATGGGAAGAACAAACTCACACAATCACGCTATATTCAACAGGCAGGTTATATTCGGGCCAAAAATATTACCTTTAGCTATGAACTGCCAGCCAATTTTATCAAAAAGATTGGTATTAGCCGTATGCAGGTATTTACTTCTGGTATGAACCTATTTGAATACTCAAAAATCCGTAAGCCACTTGACCCTGAGGTAATTCAACAAACGGCCATCGAGTATCCAATGCAACGTATTTTTACATTGGGAGCGAATGTGTCATTCTAAAAAACAACTTTTCCCGACAAAGGAATGCGTTTAAATCCTAAATTAATCCGATTACGCTCTATTGGGGGTAGGAGGCTAAACAATAATAACAATGAAACAATATATCTTTAAAATAACATTTCTCAGCGTTATATCATTGATGATAACGAGCTGTAATGATGACTTTTTAGAAAGGTACCCGTTGGATCAAATTACTAACGAAACTTTTTTGGGAGATACCGAAAACGACATGGCTGTCTATAACAACTTGGCATTTATAATATGACACTTAATGATGACAATATACCTATTTTAATGGGTCATGATCAAGGATTTAATAGTGTATGTAGTTTTTGGTTTCAAGATTGTATGACTGATAATATGTCTCTAATCATTCTCGTCATGCTTTTTTCCAAGCGATTAAAGCAGGAAAGCATAATATTACTACCAATCCTGATAAGTTTGGATATAAAGGTTGGGATTTTGTACGTGCTTGTAATGTCGGGCTTGCTAACTATGGGAGAACAAATGTAGCTCAGTCAGTCAAAGATAAATACATTGCTGAGGCACGCTTATTTAGAGGCTATTTTATGCTGAGTTAAAGTAAGCAAATATGGGGATGTTCCTTGGGTAGAGAAAGAACTTAATATTGATTCTGAGGAGCTTTTTGCAGCTCGTATGCCGCGTAAAGAAGCCATGCAAAAAATATTGGCTGATTTGACTTTGCAGCTGAAAACTCCCCTGCTAACTGGGGTGATGGTGCAGCCCCAGGTCGCCTTAATCGTTGGGCTGCATTACTGATTAAATCGCGCATTTGCCTTTTTGAAGGTACTTGGCAGAAATATCACGGTGGTACTGATGCCAGTATGTGGTTGGAAGAAGCAGCTAAAGCCGCGAAAGAATTGATAGATAAAGGGCCTTATCGTATATATAATACAGGAAACCCAAGTACTGATTATAACGCCTATCACAGAATCCTTGATGTAAGTGGAAATCCTGAAGTAATGTATTGGCGTAGATATAAGTTGGGTGTCTTGACTAATCATGTTCAATCTTATTTCAGTTACTCAGGCGGAGCTACCAAAAGCTTAGTTGAAGATTATCTTTGTACAGATGGTTTGCCAATTTCAATTTCACCACTTTACAAAGGCGATGCAAAAATCGAAGATGTGTTTGAAAATCGTGATCCACGTTTAAGACAGACTGTATTACATCCCCAAGATGCAGCCAAGTATAAATATTATAACCTCGATGGTCGGGATTATCCTCGTATAACAGGTATGAATGGAGGATATACCACAGCTACAGGTTATCATATTATTAAGCATTATAATGCCGACGATTTGATTGGAAAAGCGTATAATACTGCGGAATCCCCTGCTATTATTATGCGTTTTGCTGAAGCACTGCTTAACTATGCAGAGGCTAAAGCTGAACTTGGAACATTGACACAAGCTGACCTTGAAGTAAGTATTAATTTACTTCGTAAGCGAGTAGGAATGCCTAATATGGAAATAACTAAAATCCCGGTAGATCCTCGCTATACTGCTGATGGCGTTTCTCCATTGATTGTAGAAATTCGTCGAGAACGCCGTATCGAGTTATTTATGGAGGGCTTTCGTTACAATGATCTTCGCCGCTGGAAACAAGGGAAAAAACTGGTAGTTCCGACCATGGGTATCCTGTGGGATGCTGCTGCTCAAGCACGTTACCCTACCAAAACAGTAGTGGGAATTGTGGATCCAGTTTCCAAAAAAACCTACATTAACCCATATGCGGGTACAGACTGGGCTAATCCTGTCTTTGATGAAAGTAAGCATTATTTGTGGCCAATACCATTGAATACTTTGGCGCAAAATCCTGCCATCAAACAAAACCCAGGCTGGAATTAAAATTGTGTTATCCTAAACCCAACGCTGGCAGTCTACCAAAGGCTGTCAGCGTTTTTTTATAGCTTTTAAAAAAATGATTTTTATAATGGGCAAACTAATAAACAAACTGGGTTTAATAGGAGGGTGTTTTGTCGCCATTTTTAGCTACGGGCAAGCAAGTAATACAGACCACGTCCTTTTTGAGCAAGCATCCCACAACGGCAAGTTGGCCAATGAAGCGTTTGTAAGAAGTCATCGCTATTTGCTGGCATGGTTGGGCAAAGCAGATACTGTTACGGGGTTAATTCCGCGCAATTTGAAAGAAAGTAATTGTATTTGGAACGCCTACGATGCCGCTGCCGACAATTATCCTTTTATGGTAATGACTGCCTCCATTTTAGATAAATCTATTTTTGAAACCAAAATGCGTCAGATGCTTGCTACTGAAACGCGCCTTACATCGCGTGTAGGACGATTGCCAGACACCTATTCATTTTGTAAAAAAGCTTTTCAAAATGACTTCATAGATTCCAGTCAAGTAATTTTTGGGAGTGCAGAATACATGAAAGATGGCCTTCTACCACTCACTGAGTGGCTTGGACCAAGCCCTTGGTCGGAAAGAATGTTGGGTATTTTAGAAGACTTGGATAAACTTGTAGATGTACCTACCAAGATAGAAGGTAAATTTTTTGGCAATAGTGCCGTTGTCGAAGTCAATGGCGATTTATTGCAAGTATTAGCTCGTATGTATTGGATGACCAGCAACCCTCAATGGCTGAAATGGGGGGTACAGATTGGGGACTACTTTTTGAGTGAGGCTCATTTGCCCACCCAAACCCAATCAAGGCTGCGGCTGCGAGATCATGGTTGCGAAATCGTATCTGGTTTGGTCGAAATGTATGCGGTGGTTGCGGCCAAAGACCCTGCTAAAAAACAACAATGGCAACCATTTATTCACCAAATGCTCGATGCTATTTTAGCCAAAGGACGTAATGAACATGGCCTTTTTTATGATGAAATAAATCCAATATCGGGTGAGATAATTGCGAAAAGATTAGCAGATAATTATGGCTACACCCTCAATGCTTTCTATACTGTTTATCTGATTGATGGTGATAAACCCTATCAAGAAGCTGTTTTGAAA
Organism: Spirosomataceae bacterium; assembly: GCA_041392315.1. GTDB lineage: Bacteria > Bacteroidota > Bacteroidia > Cytophagales > Spirosomataceae > Runella. The sequence continues at coordinate 130,613 of JAWKMH010000002.1, forward strand.
ACACTTCAGTCGCTCTCTACCCACTATCGAAACCATGATTGGGAGAATGGTAGTGCAGATGGCTATGCCGATGCCATAGAAGGAACCCTCAATCTGTACTTGCGCGAACCCATCCCGAGTGTGAAAGACTGGTTAGAAAGTGAAATGAAGGTTTTATGGAGTTTTCAACAACCTGACGGAATCATTGAAGGCTGGCATGGCGATGGCAACTTTGCCCGCACTGCATTGATGTATGCCCTCTGGAAAACTGCGGGCGTTACCGTATCCAATTGGCACTCTGGCCTTATTTTTGGCTCAACGGTAGTGGAAAAATCATTATATATTACACTGGAATCTCCTACAACTTGGAAAGGGCGACTCTATTTTGCAAAAGTGGCACAAAGAACACCTTAAAATGCCAATTGACTATCCACGGATTAACCAGTTTCAAGAGTGGTTTCCGATAGATCCAGAGGGTAATTATGAACTAACTATCGCTAAAAAGAAAATAAAAATCAGTGGACAAAAGCTATTGGCTGGTTACCCCGTAACTATACCAGCCCATGAAAAAATGTATATCAAACTAATACGCCTTTAAATAAAAGGATACAGTAAATGACCAATTTCTATGAAACATCTACTTACCATTCTTTTTGGATTACTTGTTATTCTTTTTATCTCCAACGAAGGAATTAGCCAAAATACAGCCTTCAAAACCATTGCCAAAACCCTAAGCAAGCCTACGCTTGCCCAGGCTGATTGGGCCATGCGCCAAGTACCTATTACGATCACTGCCGAGCATTGCGAACGCTCGGCGGGCGGAATACACGATTTTTATTCAGAGGGTGATTACTGGTGGCCTAATCTCGATGATCCTACAGGCCCTTATATTCAGCGAGATGGACAATCAAACCCCAACAATTTTACGGCACATCGCAAAGCCATGGTGCGATTTAGTCAAATCGTCGGTGCATTGGCCTCGGCCTATCGGCTTACCAACAATGAAAAGTATGTCAAACAGGCATTTATACACCTCAACGCTTGGTTTATAGACGAAAAAACCTACATGAGCCCCTCGCTATTGTATGCCCAAGCTATCAAAGGCCGTGCTACGGGGCGAGGTATTGGTATTATTGATATGATTCAGATGATAGAAGTCGCGCAGGGAGTAATGGTGATGCAAAAAGCCAAATCGGTGAATAAAGAAGATTGGGAGAAAATTAAAAACTGGTTTTCGCAATACCTTCAATGGGTAACCACCCACCCCTACGGCATAGACGAGCGCGAGGCCAAAAACAATCATGGGACATGCTGGGTGATGCAAGTAGCGGTTTTTGCCAAACTCACCGAAAATCAAACACTGCTCGACTACTGCAATCACAGATTCAAGACGGTGCTTTTACCCAACCAACTCGAAAAGGATGGTAGTTTTCCACTCGAACTCCGCCGTACCAAGCCCTACGGCTATGCCCTCTTTAATTTGGATGCCATGACGACCGTGGCACATATACTTTCCAATGCCCATGATGACCTCTGGACGTACCCACTGGCAGATGGCCAAACCCTCCAAAAAGCCATTGCGTTTATGTATCCTTTCGTGGTGGATAAATCTACGTGGCCCTACCCAAAAGACGTGATGTATTGGGAGGAATGGCCTGTGGCACAGCCTTTTTTATTATTTGGATTTCAGCGATTCAACAATTCACAATGGCTTGACACGTGGAAAAAACTGGCACATTTCCCCACAACCGAGGAAGTCATCAGAAATTTGCCTGTGAGAAACCCCTTGATTTGGTTGTAATAGGGCTTCATTTTTAAAACTGATAGGGCGAAGGTATTTCAACTCCTACAAAGCCATCGGTAAGCCCATAAAAGATGAAAATCGTTGTCAAAACTCCTACAAAAAGAATCGCGATCGACTGGAAATAAGGCGACAATCCTAAAATAGGTTGTTGCATTTTGGAATGGTGAATGGCAGCTACATGCCCAAAAAATGCCAAGATAGCACAAGCATAATAGGGAATAAAAAACAGGTTGAACGGAAAGGTATTGAGACCACTTACGCCAAAATAAAAATTGGTATCAATGTTTAAAACATACCTACCTACCATGATAGCCGATAGGTGAATAACAAAGAAAAAAGCCAAATACAATCCCGACCGAATATGTAGTTTTTCAAAAAAGCCTCTCGCTGTTTTTCTTTTGCGTAAAAACAACTTTAACCCCGAAACAATCTGCACGACAATGGACACCAAGAGCATTGATTCGACGATGGATGGCGATAAACCCTCCGAAAATCCATGATTTGGAGATGCTTCGGCACTGATACTAAAAGCATGGTTTAACAAGTGAAATGGTTAATAAAACCGCAAGGTGAGTCCGCTAAAGTAATGGAGTTTTTGGCTTCATGAAAAATAGCTAAGGATTGAATAGCAATGTCAAAGGTACACAACACCTTCCATTTTTGCTGAGTCTTTCTATGAAACATTTGAAGGGGTTTTTATGCTTTTTACAAGTAGCCAAGCGGTGGTTGAAAAGTTCGCACTGAATAAAAAATAAAGCCGTAGTCGGTAATAAAAGAGAAGCGATTGAAAATAAAACATAATCTAATACTTGGATTATGTAAGCTACTCCTCCTAAGATTAGAAAAATGCCAATGATTTTTGGCAAATAGCCCGATTTTATGACCAATTGTCCCAATGGAATAAGCCACAACCCCCAAAAAATCATCAGGATAATCATACTGTATTTGTAAGTTCTAAGAAACAGGTAAACCATTTCTTGGCGTTCAGCAATAAGTAAAGAGGACATAAGCTCCTTTTTAGCAATCATCAAAGCTGTGATATTGAAGGCTTCGCTCAAAAACACCACGGGGATTTGTACCAAAACAAATACTACCATCAACTGGGCTAAATACTGGTGCGTATTTTTGAAAATACGGTAAAAGGTCATTGCCAACAGTAGAAAAACAACCGAACTGAGCAGTTGGCTCGCCGTTCCAGAGCGAAATAAAAACTCATGAGTGAGTAGTTTTTGGAGCGTGGTGGCGGCATGACCTTTTACTATAATCTGTGAAGGCACATACATGATGCCCCAAAAGCCACAGACGACAATGATGAGATAAAGCAGCCCTGCTGTCTTACCTAATTTCTGAAGAGTGGTCATTTTAAAATAGTTTTAGCAGTTTTAAGCCATCTCCAAGCATACATCACCACCATTGTAGTGAGTGTGCTTTCCAGCAGGGCATAAAAAACATAAAAAGCACGCCAAGCTGTTATGTTTGTAACAGCGATAAGTAGCATGATGATTGTAAAAAATAAACCGATGATGATATTCAATATCTGACTAATAGAAGGCTTTAAGACAATACAAAGAAAGACCATCAAGGCAGGGATAGATAGAAGCACAGCAGCCAAAAACAGCTTTAAAGGACTGTCTAAGAGGTGATTGCTTTCTACAAGCCCCTGGGTTTTATGAGGAACATATAGCTCAAAATAATCGCCATAGAGATACAAGAGCGTAACGGTAGCCCAAAGAGCAGAGAGCCTGACTTGTGGGCTGATTTCATTTTCTTGCCATTGATTAGATAGAGATGAGCGCATATAGTAGATTAGTAGAAATAAGTAATGACTTGAGAACTTTTTTCAAAACTAACCTGTACCTACAAAAGGCACATTAGACAAATGTCCAATGAGGATAAGCGGTCTTTTTTCTGTTTAAAACTTATGGGGTAGGTTTCTGGCGCAGCCGGCTCAAATGCCGCTGTGTAATACCCAAATAAGAAGCAATATAGCCGAGGGGAACATTTTTAATGATGTTAGGACATTCCCTTACGAATTTTTGATAGCGTTTTTCAGCACTTAAATTGGCCATATCCCAGTTTCTTTGTTTTTCTTTTGCCAAAAGGTGCTCAAATAGCTTGATGGTATAATCTTTTTGAGTAGTACTACTTTTGGCTGTTCTCTCGGCATCCTCTCGACTGATTCTCAGCAACTCACAGTCGGTAATACAATGTAGATTTTCATGCGTGATGGTACGATTCATGAAATGAAAATAAGAAGTAAAAAAACGTGATCCATTGTTGAGGTCAGTGGTGACTTCCTGCTCGTCGTCGTCCAAATGAAAGTTGCGCATATAACCCGACACAATGAAATTGTGGTATTGGGGTATTGTTCCGGCTGGATCTAAAATAGTATCTTTGGGTACAAAAATAGGTTTAAACGTTTCACGAATAGAAGCTTTGTCTTCTTCAGGCAAAACGATAATTTCTTGGATATAGTTGAATAAAATCTCGTAGTAATGAGTCATAAGATGGGATATAGATAACTTTGGTGTCTATCTCTTAACCAAAGTAAATACAAATAAGTAGTATGAAAAAATTAGGGCTTGTAGGTGGCATTAGTTGGACTTCTACTTTGGAATACTACCGCCTTTTTAATGAAGGAATTAACAAGCGCTTGGGTGGCTTAGAGGCTGCCGAATGTATAGTGTATTCGCTCAACTTTGGCGATGTGCAGCGCGTAGGTTGGGATAACTCAGATGGCCAATTGCTGAAGGCTTGTACTTCATTAAAAGAGGCAGGGGCTGAAGCCTTGGTATTGTGCTGCAACACAGGTCATCTGTTTGCCGAAGAGTTGAAACAAGCCTCAGGCTTACCTATGATTCATATTGTAGAAGAAACCGCTCAAGTCATCAAAGCCCATCATCTTACAAGAGTGGGCTTAATGGGTACGATTTTTACGATGGAAATGAGCTTCTTCAGAGAAGGATTGACAAACTATGGCATAGAATGTGTCACTCCTCCCCAACAAGCAACCAGAGATTATATTCAGCATACCCTCAAAAATGAATTGGCCATAGGTATTATCAATCCTGAAACCCGTCAGAACTATCTGACTATTATCAATGAAATGATTGCTGAAGGCGTAGAGGGAATTATTTTTGGCTGTACGGAGATTCCCCTGCTGCTGAATAAACAAGATGTTTCAATCCCTGTTTTCGACACCATGGAAATTCATGTGAACGCCATGATTAACTATGCCCTCAACCAATGAAAATGTTCAATCAAAAATATTGCCTCAATTATCTCTCTATTTCATAAATCAGATGATACTCTTTCAGGCACCTACGACAACATTCGCTAAATTTTTTGAATAATTTCTATATTTTCTTGTACCTTCAAGCCTCATAAAATGGCTTCATTTTGAGCGAAAAATAGGGTTATTTTTCACTTAGAACTTTTAATACCTCAATTAACCTACACGTATGCCTAAAATCAATATCAATATCAATCTCAACAATGTCAATACCTTCGATGCCATCGTGATAGGCTCGGGCATGAGCGGTGGCTGGGCAGCCAAAGAATTGTGTGAAAAAGGACTGAAAACGCTGGTTTTGGAAAAAGGTCGTATGGTCGAGCATCTTGATGATTATACTACTGCCATGCAAGATACTTGGGACATGGAACTGCGCGGTGGGCTGTCGGTAGAAGATCAAAAAAAATACCATGTCCAAATCAGAAGTGGTTTTGTGGGAGAGGCCAGCAAACACTTTATGACCAACGATTTGGACAATCCCTACCAAGAAACCCGTCGTTTTGACTGGATTCGGGGTAACCAAGCCGGAGGGCGTTCGCTGATTTGGGGGAGGCATACCTACCGTTGGAGCAACGCCGATTTTGAAGCCAATGCCCAAGAAGGTGTGGGCGTAGATTGGCCTGTACGCTACAAGGATATTGCCCCTTGGTATAGCTATGTAGAAAAATTTGTGGGTATCAGTGGCGAAAAACTCGGCCTTGAACACTTGCCAGACGGGGAGTTTTTGCCCCCCTTCGAGCTCAACTGTTTGGAAAAAGACTTCCGCCAAAAAATAGAAAGCAAATACAAAGGTCGCCATATTACCATTGGGCGGGTAGCCCACCTGACCGAACCACAGCCGTGGCATTTGGCACTAGGGCGTGGCCAATGCCAAACCCGCAACCGCTGCTCCAGAGGCTGCCCATATGGGGCTTATTTTAGCAGTAATTCGGCCACCCTACCTGCCGCTAATAACACAGGTAACCTGTCGCTTCGACCCAACTCCATTGTGCATAGCATCATCTATGACCAAGAAACCAAAAAGGCCAAGGGCGTGCGTGTGATTGATGCTGAAACCAAGGAAAGCGTCGAATTTTTTGCCAAAGTGATTTTTATGTGCGCCTCCGCCCCTGCAAGTGCGCAGATACTGCTCCATTCTACCTCCGACCGCTACCCCAATGGCTTGGGCAACGACAGTGGCGAGTTGGGGCATAATATCATGGATCATCACTACCACGTGGGTGCTATGGGCACCTTTGAAGGGTTGGAAGATGGCTACTATGAAGGTCGCCGCCCAACGGGTATTTTCATACCAAAATATGTCAATCTTGACGACAAAACGAAGAACCCCAATTTTCTGCGTGGTTTTGATTACCAAGGGGCTTCAAGTCGAGAATCGTGGGGGAGAGGCAATGGCATTGCTGAGGTAGGCGGTGATTTTAAGGACAGCCTACTCAAGCCAGGCCCTTGGACCATGAGCCTGATGGGTTTTGGCGAAGTATTGCTCAATCACAACAATAAAATGACTCTCAGCAAAGATAAAACTGACAAATGGGGCATCCCACAAATCGTTTTTGATGCTTCGCATGGCGACAATGAAATGAAGATGCGCCAGCAAATGAAAGCCGATGCTGAAATGCTCGAATCGGCAGGCTATAAAAATGTGGTGGCGTTCGATAACATTGGCGGACTGGGCAATGGCGTACACGAAATGGGCACCGCACGCATGGGGCATGACCCCAAAACGTCGGTTCTGAACAAATGGAACCAACTGCATGAAGTGAGCAATTTATTTGTTACTGACGGGTCTTTTATGACTTCGTCCAATTGCATAAACCCATCTATTACCTATATGGCCTTTACAGCCCGTGCAGTGGACTATGCCATAACAGAAATGAAAAAGAAAAATATTTAGTGAAATGAACAGAAGAGAATATATCAAACAAACGGCCTTGTTCTTGGGCTATACCCTCTCTGCAACGGCTGTTTCTGAAGTCATGCTTTCATGTAAAACACAGGCCGATTTAGCATGGAAGCCTGTGTTTTTTGACAACAATCAGGCAAATCTGATAGCCGAAATAGCCGAAACGATTTTACCCAAAACAAACACCCCTGGTGCAAAAGAGTTGGGCGTGCCGCAATTCATCGATAAAATGTTGAAATTGACTACGGATGAGGCAGGGCAGAAAGGACTCATCAAAGGGTTGGAAGATTTTGAAAAGGCGTGTTCAGACAAATACGGCAAGGATTTTACAGAACTCGATGCAAAACAACGTCAGGAATTTTTGATAGCTCAAGATAAAGCATCACCAGCCTTTCCGATTTCGATGTGGGGTATCATGCTCGACCCCAATCCGCAGCCCATTACTTTTTACCGCCGTATCAAGAGTATGGTGCTGATGGGCTACTACTCATCGGAGAAAATCGGTGAGGATGTACTGGCATACAGCCCTGTACCAGGCCAGTACAAGGGGTGTGTGCCCTATAAAGGCCAAAATGCTTGGTCAGAATGAGGTTATCAAAGTTTTGTGACTTTTTTGCTGACCACTTTTCCCTTTTTTTCAAAGAGGAGAAAGTACACACCCGCTGCGTTATCGCGCATATTGATTTCGATTTCGGTGCTCTTCTCCAACTGTACTGATTGTAATACAATGCCTTTTTGGTCGATGAGTTGTAGTGTGTCAAAACCCTCCAATTCTCTGATGATTATCGTTTGATGCGTGGGATTGGGTGTAATAACAAGCTCGGGTTCAGGAGTTGGCATAGTGGCCAAAATAGTAGCAGTGGTAGTCAATACTTCTTCAATCACTACTGATATGATTTCAATCTTGGCAATGCTATTTCCTAAATCAAAAGTCAAACGAGCAGTGGAGTCGCTGGGGTCGTTCATCAAAAAAGTATAAGAAATTTCTTTCTCTTTGGTCGTAAATGTAATACCTGTATAACCCGAATAACTGTTGTAAGGAGAAGCGTTTTTACCCAAATAGTTTGTAAAACTCACTTCTTTATCGGCCATTCCTTTGATAGTAACCAAATATCTTTTGCCATTGATGAGCGGGATATTGGGTTTGTTTAATTGTACATGCCAGCCATTTTGCGAAGCCGAACGTACATCTACTACCAATCGCCCATTGCTTGGTGTAAAAGTAGCCGTAGAAGTGGGCTGAACCGATAAGCTAAAACCATCTGAATTAGTACTAAAATTGCTTTTATAAAGTTCTTTGGTGGGCAGGGTTTTGGGTTCTGGCAGAGGGTTTTTGACGAGTGCGTCCACGAGGGCATCGTTGTAGGTGTTGGAAGCAGGCTTATAAATACCAAACCCTGCGCTAAATTCCCAGTAGGCCCAACTAAAGCCCTGCTGCTCCAACCAACGCGCCAAAAAGTTAGTCCATCGAACGCGGCTCTCGTAGTCGGCCTTTTCATACGCACCAAATTCGCCTACATGAACAGGGATATTTTTTTGTTTGGCCCAATTGCTCAAAAAGTCAAATTCAGCCATGATTTGATTCCGCTCTATGGCCAAATCTTCCCATTTAGTACCCAACCATTTTTGGGCATCTGTCCCCACCCAATCGGCCCCTTGGTGCGTAAAATTGAACGGATTGTAATAATGTACCGTTACGATGAGGTTTTTGTCGTCGGGTATTTTAAGTTTCGATACCCCCGATAGCCCTCCGTATTCTGCCGTACCCATCAATACTGCGCGTGTGGGGTTGGTTTTGCGGATATTGGCCAGGGCTTCACCAAAATAAACATTCCATAATTCGGGCGTTAGTTTATCGTGAGGCTCATTCATCACCTCAAACAACAGCCGTTGGTCATAGCTCTTAAAAAACTCGGCAATTTGTGTCCATTGGCTCAAAAAACGCGCCTTGGTTATTTCGGGATTGGCAAATAAATCTTCGTGGTGGTGCATGTTAATGACCACGTAGAGTTTTTGGACCAAGGCCAAATCAACGACATACTTAATGCGTTGCAAGAAAGTAGCACTGATAGTATAAGGAGCAGTTTGCGAAGCCCTGACAGACACATCCCATCGAACCGGAATACGAACATGCTGAAAGCCTTTTTCGGCTATTTTTTGAAAATAATCGTCCTTGAAAGGATTTCCCCATTCGCCTTCTGAGGGGGCTTCAAACATATTGCCCATGTTCATGCCACGCCCCAGTTTTTGGTTGATTTCTTGGATGCTGAGGGGTTGTTGAGCTTTTGGGGTGAATCCGTTGATAATCAATAAAATACAAATAATTAGTATCTTGTATATTTTCATAAAAAAGGTAAAAAACAGGGCTGTATAGTTCCTCTAAATGCAACTTTTTGAAAAGTTTTACTGGAAAGTAGTAAAGATACCACTAAAAACGACTTTGGAATAAAGCAAATTATCATGTTAAAACCATTTTTGTATGAAGGCTACTTCCATTGTTTCGCAGTTTTTTTGTGCGCTTTTACTGGTATTCATTTTTTCGTTTACTCCTTCTTCTACAAAGAAAGAAAAAGAAGACTGGATAGCGCTGTTTAATGGTAAAAATATCAAGAACTGGACGGTAAAAATCCATCACCACGAGGTAGGCGATAACTATGGCAATACCTTTCGGGTGGAAGATGGCCTTATCAAAGTCCGCTATGACCAGTACGACACTTTCAACGAACGCTACGGGCATTTGTATTTCAATACACCCTATTCGTATTATCACCTCTCAATGGAGTATCGTTTCACGGGCGAGTGGCGCAAAGATGCCCCCAGCTATACCCAGCTCAATAGCGGCGTGATGTTTCACTCGCAAGACCCGCGCACTATGCCCAAAGAACAAGATTGGCCTATATCGGTCGAGATGCAGTTTTTGGCGGGCTTAGGCGATGGCAAGCCTCGGCCTACGGGCAATATGTGCTCGCCAGGTACAGATGTGATTTTTGAAGGCCGCAAAGACCCACGTCATTGTATCAATTCTACTTCCAAAACATATCCCAAAGGTGAATGGGTCAAAGCTGATTTAATCGTTTTGGGTGACTCGCTTGTTACGCATATCATCAATGATGAACCCGTGCTGCAATATTCAAAACCACAAATAGGCGGTGGCGTGGCCAATCGCTACAATCCTACACTCAAAATAGACGGCAAGTCCCTCAAAGAAGGGTTTATCGCACTCCAAAGCGAAGGCCAAGAGATTGATTTTAGAAATATCAAACTGCTTAACTTAGAAGGCTGCATGAACTCAGCATCAAAGACCTATCGAAGCTACTTTGTGAAAAATAATCCAGCTAAGTGCAAATAAATCAACGAGGTACAGATGAAAAAACCCTTTCACAGAAGACAATTCGTCAAATCTTTGGCCATGTTTCCTATGCTGAACTCGATGGCCATCAAACAGCAGAGCGATAAACCCAAAAATGGCAAACTCAAGACCAGCCTCAATGCATTTTCGTTCAACGAACCACTACAGGCTAAAAACATGAATCTGGACGATTTGCTGGATTTCTGTGCCCAACATAATTTTGATGGTGTGGACCTGACGGGCTACTATTTTCCTAATTATCCACAAGTACCTCCAGACGAATACATCTATCATATTAAGCAAAAAGCGCACTTACTTGGCGTATCTATCAGCGGTACAGGGGTAAGAAATGATTTTACAAATCCCGATGCAAACAAACGAAAAGAAGACATTCAATTGATTAAGAATTGGATTGAAGTGGCCTCTAAACCGGTGCGCCTGTGTTGCGGGTATTTGCGGGAGTACTCAACCCCAAGGAATACACTTGGGAACAAATAGCGGCTTGGATGGTGAAAGACCTCAAAGAATGTGTAGAATACGGTCAAAAACACGGTGTCATTGTAGCTATTCAAACCACAACGACTTTATCAAGACAGCAGATGAGGCCATCAAATTACCCAAAATGGCTGATAAGGAGTGGTTTGGGCTGACGAGATATAGCTATCGCCAAGGAGATCCGCATCAGCAAATTGCTCGTACGGATTCCTTATGCGGTCAATTGGCAAGTAAAAGAAAATATTTTTTGTGGAGGGTGTAGAACAAAAAATGGATTTAAAAAACTTTTTCAAGATCATCGCTGTCGGGCTACAGAGGCTATGTGTGCCTATCGAAACCCTCGGCAAAACTGCCAGACAAATAGCGCGGTTTTTGGTGAAGTAGAACAGGCAATAAAGGAAGTTGACAACAACTGACTAAGCAGATAGGTGTATTGATTAATAACCTATACGATGGGGTTACTCCAGCGTAAATGGAAGGTCATATTCTTTCGTAATCACTTCTTTTTCGCTGCATACTTTTACAGCTACCCGTGCTTTGAGTGTGTCGCCAATCACCAAGCTGTTTTTGATGTGTACTTGCTAATGACACATCCAAGAATAATCTGTGAGCAAATAGTCTGATACCGCTTTTGTGCTTGATACGCCCATTTTTCAACATGCACCGCTCGAAATTGACAAATGGCAATTTCCTGCATTGTGTACCATACTTGTATGCCAGGCACTCCCCTGTTGCCCATTTCAGTATTGTGTTCCACATAAATTTTCAGCACGCCCCCATCTTCTAAGTCGCGCACTTCCCATTCATCAATTTTGGTTTTAATGTTCATCACTTGAGTTATTAGATATAAATTAATCTTTTTTGTTTTTGATAAAACAAAGGTGTAAGTACAAACCTGCAGATGAAAATTTTAGAAAATGAAGTGTTGCTAAACGTGACTAAGGTGTAGAAAGAATGGACTAAAACGTAATGTATTCTTTCGACATGCTTCAGTACTCTTCTTGTTTTTAGAATGAAGACAATGGCTTGAAAGAGTAGAATATACATTTTAATAGGTTTAAAAGGTAATTGCTTTTTATTTTCACTTCCATTTTTTATGAAATCTTTATTTGTCTTTTTGATTGCTTCAACGGCTGCTTTTGCCCAACTCAAGCACCTCACCGACATTCGTAAAATCCCCAATCATCCGCGCATTATGCTATTGAAAGGTGAAGAAAAGGGAATTCAAAAGAATATTGCCAATGATTCCAATTGGGCTAAAATTCATCAGGCTATTTTGTCAGAATGTGATAAAATGATAGACCTCCCTCCTTTACAACGTATTCAAATTGGCCGTCGTTTGCTCGATAAATCACGCGAGGCGTTGCGCCGTATTTTTTACCTTTCATATACGTATCGAATTACAGGCCAAAAAAAATACTTACAGCGTGCCGAAACTGAACTGCTGACTATTGCACAGTTTTCTGATTGGAACCCGACTCATTTTTTGGATGTAGGCGAGATGACCATGGCAGTAGCCATCGGCTATGACTGGCTTCATAATGATTTACAAAAATCATCGCTGCCTATTCTCAAAGAAGCTATCCTAAAAAAAGGCTTAGAACCCTCTTTAGATGCAAAATACAACAGTTGGCTCAAAGCCTCGCACAACTGGAACCAAGTTTGTAATGCAGGTATGACCTACGGAGCTTTGGCGATTTATGAGGAAAATCCCAATCTGGCCAAGCAAATCATTGATCGTGCCGTAGAATCTATCAAACTACCTATGGAAGATTATAACCCCGATGGAGCCTACCCAGAGGGCTATGGCTATTGGGGCTATGGCACGAGTTTTAATGTCCTGTTTTTGAGTGCCATACAGCGTGCATTGGGAAGTGAATTTGGCTTATCTTCTGGACGAGGATTTCTAAATACCGCCAGCTATTACCAAGCGATGGTAGGCACGTCGGGCAAAACGTTCAATTACTCCGATGCAGGTAGTGGCACGGGGGGCGTGAGTCCAGCCATGTTTTGGTTTGCTACTCGTACCCAAAACCCTTCCTTGCTTTTCAACGAAAAAAGATTGTTGGAATCAGGCAAAGCTACATTGTAGGATCGTATCTTACTTTGCGCCATGATTTGGGGCAAATTGATTCTAATTTGATAAGGTAACCGCCCCAATACAACTTTGTGGACTGGCCAAGGCAAAACCCCGTAGCCATGATACGCACCTCTTGGACTGACCCCAATGCTATTTACGTGGGGTTAAAGGCTGGTTCACCCTCAGTTAATCATGCCCATATGGATATTGGTACGTTTGTGATGGATGCTCTCGGTGAGCGGTGGAGCATGGATTTTGGGATGCAAGACTACGAATCGCTCGAATCGAAGGGCGTAAAACTTTGGGAAAAAGAACAAGACGCTGAACGCTGGCAGGTGTATCGTTACAATAATTATGCTCATAGTACCCTAACCCTGAATGGGCAGCTTCAGCGTGTTGAGGGGTATGCGGCCATTACCAATACCACCGACAAAACTACTTTTTTGAGTGCCACCACTGATATGACCGACCTTTATAAAAATGAAGCAGCCTCTGCTAAAAGAGGCATAGCCATCGTAGATCAAAAATACGTGGTGGTCAAAGATGAAGTGACAGCGGGTGGTAAAGCTACAACCATCAAGTGGGCCATGATTACCCCTGCTGATGTACGCATAACGGACAATACCACAGCCACACTCACTCAAAATGGTAAAAGTTTGCAAATAAAGGTGTTAGAACCTTCCAATATTACCCTCAAGACGTGGTCAACACAGCCAAGCCACGATTATGATGCACCCAATACGGGGACAACTTTGGTCGGTTTTGAGGTTACGTTGCCTTCCAATGCCAAAGGCACACTCAATGTCCAGTTGATTCCCGAAGGCATAATGGTTAATAAAGAAACCCAAATTCCGTCGTTGAGCGATTGGAAAAAGTGATGTTACGTGTATGGATTCGCTCAATACCACTTGGCGTAAAATCGCCTCAACGATTTATCAAAAGCCTGTTGATTCTAAAATTTTTGGCTCTGTTGAGCTCGATATAACGGTGCTGGAACGGTTTATCCAAGAGAAGCGTAAAACAGGTCTAAAACTCACCCTAACCCACTTTTTTTTATTGGCCACCGCACGAGCCATCAACGAGGTAGTCCCCGAATTTAATACGTTTGTGAAACGTGGCAACATTTATTCCGACCCACAAATAGATGCAACGGTGAGCGTGCTGCTTCCCAATGGGGAAATGGGGGCTGTAAAGATGGAGAATGTGGCTGCCATGACACTACCAGAAGTGATAGAGAAGATGCAGGCCGCTATTGTGGCTACCCGCAAAGGCGGCGATACCCACACCGCTCAAATCAAAGACCGCCTTGCAGCAGTGCCTTGGCCATTGCGCGGATTGATATACCGAACTATCCGATTTGTTACTGTAAACTGTGGGCTTTCTATCCCTTTTCTTGGGCTTACTGCCAATAGTTTTGGGGCATTTGTACTGTCCAATATTGGGAGTATTGGGCTTGATATGGGCTATCCCGCTTTATTCCCATCGGCCAATGTATCTTTTGTGCTAATTTTGGGGGGAGTAGCTCAAAAACCTTGGGTCGTAGAAGGGCAAATTGCGCCACGTACCATTATGACGCTTGGCGCAGCCTTAGATCATCGGGTGGTCGATGCGTCGCATGGAGGTAAGTTGTTTCAATACTTGAAAAAAGTAGTGAGTCAGCCCCAACTGTTGGAATAAGCCATTGGGGACTCAATGGCCTTCATATACGCCTTATATTACTTTTTGGGTGCTTCAAATAGTAAGATTTTTAGGTGCAACCAACGCGCTACATCTTTGTCGGGAGATATGTAGAAGTACTTATCAGTACACCACTTATAACACACAACCGCTATGCTTGGTTATGTTCTTTTGGCTTTAACCTTCCTTTTTTACATAGGCTTGGTGGCGCTTCATCTGTCAGAACCCTCTACGGGAGGAGACAATGCCATGGGCTACGGCTTAGGCTTGGCTTTTGTAGGCTTGGGGCTGGCCATCAGTAGTTTGCTTGTAACCATCCACATTGCGGGCAAGGGAGGCTTCGACTGGATACCTAATCAAGTATTCAATCGTACTCTTTTGGTGGGTTTGGGTTGGCTTATGCTCATTGTCGCCTCGTTTGCTTGTGCTGTTTTTAGATGGGAATGGCACGAAGACGATTTTCCACAGTATCTGCGGTGGGTTTCCTTGCAAAATGCTTTCGTTTGGCTGCCACTGTTGATGATTGTCCCTTATTTTTTTCTTTTGGATTCGGTATCAAAAATGGGTGTATCTGCGCCTGTATATCAATGGCCGCTAATGGTTGGGTTTACGATTTCCAGTATTATTTGTGGGGGGTTGTTGTGGGGCTGGGCAAAGACTTCTGCCAAAGAACAAGCCGCCACGGTAGAAAGACAACTCAATAAAGATGAGCAACTTAGAAAGCAGCACTTAGATTTTATTGCCTCTCAACAACCCACCGACCCTATCGTGAATATACTTGCGCTAACGGGTCGTTTCCACGATGACGAAGTAAGGAACGCTGCCGTTGCCAAAGTCAAATCTCATCCAGACTGGGAAGCACAACTACTCCAACTGTTGGAGAATGATTACTATGATACAGAGGTTTATACGTTTATGGATGGCAATAAAGTAGAACACCCAGAGCTATTTCTGCAACCTCTCAATCGCAGTATTTTACGCCTTGCTACCAAGGTCAGAAACCATATCAAAGACAGTAATGATCTGCAAGAATGGCATTTTGAGTCGTATAATATTGAGCGGCTTTTAAGAGCTATTGATGGACAATTTGCCGAGAAAAGCATGGATTTTTTGCCAGCGGTTGTACAGTTACAAACAGCGCTGAAAACTACTCCTCCCGAAAGATTTAAAGGGATACGCTTTGTGGTTACGCCTATTGTAGATAGGTGGGTAAAAAGCCATCAAAAATAGAGCAGTTTTTAGTAAAAGGCAATTTCCTGCTCCCCAATCTCATACCTCCAAGAAGGTGCTTTCTCTCGTCTGACAGTTTCGGCAATAAAATGGATGATTTCGTCGCGCCGACCAAGCGGTGTATGCGTAGCTCTTTCCCAAGTAGCTTTAGCAGGGATATCAATGTACATTTTACAATTGCCCCCGCCCATTTCATGCCAAAAACTAAGACGAATTTCTTCTTCGATATAAATGACATTGCCACCTCTAAAATTGCCTTCATATTCGAGGCGGGCTTTCATATTCAAATACTTAAATACTGATTTTCGTAAGGCCAAATCTTCATTGGGAAGGGGGTTGCCCCAAGCATCTGAGTAGGTTTTCCAAAGGGTTTCATTTGTTACGGCTTCGGAAGTATCTGCACTTATTTTTTCGGGTTGCCAGTCTGGAGGGTATTTTTGAAAATACAATAGATGTTTAGAGTCATTTAAGCGATTTATTTCAAGTACATAAGCCCCTTCACTCCAGGACAAGGTATCAAAAAGTAATTGAACACTTCCATTGAGTTTATCCTCAATTAATCCTTCTTCGACGATGTATTTGGCGGTTGTATTTATGATTTGATAGTTACTGTAGCCATTTCTTCCATATTGAGGTATCCATACTGCAAGCTGCTGGCAATCAGAATAATGAGTAAACTGGGCAGTAAGTAACCCAGTTTGAGGATCATCAGTGCCACTATTCTCAATGGTACCTATCTGAATAACGCCATCATGTTGTTGCATTTCTTTTTGAGATTTTTTACATCACCATCATCAATAATTTTCTAATCATAAAAGGATAGCCCAACAAGCAAAAAACGAGTCCCCAACGAAAGAGGGTCTTGGGTAAGTTGCCTGGTGTTTCATCAGCCAAGGCCACATCACGTTTAGACTTATAAAATTTATACCAAATCCGTACTTTCTGCCCCACTTGGTAGGTATTGGTAGCCGTATAAGTAGTGGAATAATGCCGGTGCGAACCATGGGGCGTATTAAAATCAACTACTGGTGCTACCTCCTGCCCTGAGGGATTGTTGGGGTCATGCCTAATTTCGACGACCGTTCCTTCGGCCTCAATACCATTTTTTAAAACATACTAATGATATGTTGCTTTTCATAGGCAAGAATAAAGCAATAAGTGCCCACCAATGCCATAATGGGAAAAATTTGCGAAGGAATGAAAGAAAGGAGTTGGTTCATGATTTTGAACGATTACAGTTTTGTCGATGTCAAATATGTTGTTTTGAAATATCCCAAAGAAATTTTAAGCAATAAAGCTACCTAAAATCGGACTTGAGGAGTAGTAAAAAGAGGATGAATATTAGAAAGACAAAAGGTGCTAAAATCGAACCATTTTTAGGATAAAAAAGTAACCTATTGCCTTATAGGTACAAAAACCATTGCCATGCGTGCTTTTCTATTCATTATTATTGGTAGCTCCTCCAGTATTTCTTACGCCCAAACCCTCAACCAACCCGATGATGGCTTTCGGGGAATTTGGTATTACATCGGTAAAACCAACAACGAATATGTACATAAATACAGCGGGGGGTTGGGCAATCTATCCCACAATCATAGCTCCGCTTCTTATGGCCCCGTAGCCAATAAGACGTTCTTTTGCTATGGTGGAGCTTCCAAAGACAGTACTCAAGTCTATTGCACCAAGTTGCCTACTTTGATCATCAGACAAAACAAGTGTCTCGACCAACCATTGTTTTGGACAAAAACCGACGATGCCCACGACAATCCGGTATTGAACATTGATGCGCGGGGCTGCATATTTGGTTGTTTTCTTACTTCGCATGGTACAGACCGCCCCTCTTACATTCATCGTAGTCGTAAGCCCTAGTGATATTTCGGTTTTTACAAAATCAACGCTACTTATTTGAAGCATGGGCAAGAGGTGCTATTTGATAATTTTTCGTATCTGCAAAGTTATTATCAAAAGGGAAAGGTTTGCATCTAATGACCCATTACGAAAGAGGCATGTTGAAATATGGGGCCAATAAGCCGCGCCGTACCATTGGCTATATCACAAGTCAAGATGGGGTGAAATGGTCGGTTAACCACTACATAGGGGTACCATTCAAGAAGGGCATTACCAGACCAGCGGTACTTGGAAAAATAAGATAGGTACTTCGTTTAATATGCACCCCGACACCGAAAAAGGAGCAGGTTGGATTACAGAACCAACTTGTACTAAGTAGAAACGATCGATTTTGGGAAAAACTTGGCACAATGCTCAAGCGGCAACGACTTGATTTACTAAATGCTCCTGAAAACATCGCTTTGGTCAAAGATTATCGAACTGCAGGATTGAACGTCTATATCAACGACGTAGCTTATACGACAGAGGGTAAGCCCGTAATTTTGTATGTGTAACCAGCAAGGGCCCGGACCCCGTCCACAACAAGGGCCTCATACCTGGCACATAGCCCGATTTGACGGTAAAAACTGGCAAATTTTTCCAGTAACTACCTCCGACCACAACTATGACATGGGATCATTGTATATCGAAAGCAATACTTCTTGGAAAATCATAGGCCCTACTGAACCAGGGCCACAAGCCTACGGAACAGGCGGTGAGGTGGCGGTTTGGAAAAGTGCTGATCAAGGTAAAACATGGCAGAAGGAAGCAGATTTGACCCAAAATAGTGCTTTTAATCATTCATATATACGCCGCCCGCAGTATGCTCACCCGATTTTTATGCCTTTTGGGCTGATGGTAACGCGCGCCAGCCCTCTGCTTCGACCTTGTATTTTTCTAATCAAAAAGGAGAAGTGTTTCGGCTACCGAGTGTAATGAAAGGTAAGACACAACAAGTAGATAAAATCAAGTAGAATAGGTCTATTTGAAAGGAACAGTAGCATAACTGACCCACTTAGTTTGTTAAAATCGCTGAACATCAGTAGATTTGAATGAAAAGCTATCAAATGTTACGCTTCGTTATGATAAAAAATAGGTTAAATTTATTGATTTACGCTCTCTCAGGGGAAATATCATTTCGGTTTTTGCGCAAACAGTGCGAAATCAGCCAGTAGCCAATGCATCTTCTCCGCCAGCCGCCACAGGTCAAACGTGGGCTTTGGTGGTGGGTGTATCTCAATATCAAAATGTTACGCCTCTACGTTTTGCCAGTGCCGATGCCGAGGCTTTTTATCAGTACCTGCTGTCGCCTGCGAGTGGGTCAGTACCTGTTTCTAATATTCAACTTTTGCTCAATGAAAAAGCTACTTTAGGACAAATAGACAGGGCGTTAGGAAATCTTTTGGATATGGTTAAACCCAATGATAGGGTGTTTCTCTATTTTTCGGGTCATGGCGATCAAGAATCCAAGACTATTGCTCAACGCGGATTTTTGCTTACCTACAATGCCTCTGCTGGAAACTACAACTCTACGGCTTTTCCTGTCATTTATTTGAAAGATTATGTAATGACCCTCTCGACCAAAAATAAAGCTCAAGTATTTTTGTTTTTGGATGCGTGCCGGTCGGGCAAGCTGGCTGGGACTGAAATCGGCGGTGTGCAGTTGGTAGGGCAGCAGTTGATCGAGCAGGTATCAAACGAAGTGAAATTTATGGCTTGCCAAGCCAACGAGCTATCGCTTGAAGGCTATCAATGGGGCGGTGGGCGTGGCTTATTTAGCTACCACCTCATCAGAGGAATGCAGGGATTGGCCGATGCCGACAAAGATAAAACAATCACCTTGCGCGAACTGGAACGCTACATCGAAGACCACGTAACCCCCGAAGCCGCGCCCAATCGCCAAAATCCACTCTTGATTGCTGCCGACAAGTCTATTCCGCTCCTAAAGGTAGATGAACCTACGCTGGCTGCTATTCAGAAAAACTTGCCACCACCTGCTTTTGTGGCAGTACAAGGCAAGGGATTTTCAGAAACTGCGCTAAACGCAGCCTCTCCCGAAGTGCGCGATTGGCACAGTAGTTTTCAAAAAGCCATTGCCCAAAAACAACTCATAGATCTGCCCAATAGTGCGGAAAATTATTTCAAAAAATTGCTGGCGATACCTGCTTTGGCTGATTTACACCCTTTTATCAAACGCGAATTTGCGGCAGCACTGATGGAGGAGTCTACCCAGTTTTTTAATGCCTTTTTGAAAAATCAGCAGGCTACCTACACCAACGACGATTTTCGAAAAAATACCAAATATTTGGAGAGAGCAAGCGAGATTTTGGGTAAGTCGCACCATCTATACCCCAATTTACGCGCCCAAATTGCGTATTACAATGGCCTGGCGATACGCCCCACCAATGCTAACGAAGCCTTGATAGAATTTCGTCGATCCATTGCATTAGATAGTGCTTTTTCCCCTGCTTACAACGACCTGGGGGTACTTTTGTACCGAAAAAAAGCCTATCAAGAAGCCCAAACAGTACTTGAAAAAGGACTGATTTATGCCCCAAGCTGGAGTTTTTTGCAGCTCAATTATGGTATGGTATTGGCAGCGCAACAGCAATGGGCTGCCGCCGAAACTGCCTATAAAAAAACGATTGAATTGGCACCAGACAATGCCGTTGTTTTTAAAAATTATGGCAACTTGTTGGTGCAGCAAAATCGTATGATAGAGGCAGAGGTAGCCTATAAGAAATCCATAGGGCTCGATACCAACGACCCTGAAACGTATAATAATTACGGGATGTTGCTAAACACCGAAAAACGATATACCGAAGCCGAAGAATGGTATAAAAAAGCACTCGAAATCCAACCCAATAATGCCCAAGTACATAGCAATTATGGCATTGTATTGACTGTGCAGAACCGGTTGGTAGAAGCAGAGGTGGCCTTTCAGAAATCCATTCAAATCAATCCCAAAGACGCGCAAGTATATTTTAATTATGGTATTTTGTTGGCTACCCAAAACCGCCCAATAGAAGCCGAGAATAATTACAAAAAATCTATTAATCTTAACCCAAGCGATGCCACTGTATATAACTCATACGGAGTGCTATTGGCAGCTCAAAATCGCTTTGCCGAAGCTGAGATAGCCTACAAAAAATACATAGAGCTGAATCCTAAAAATGCGCTGGTTTATGGCAATTATGGTAATTTATTGGCACGACAAAATCGCCGACAAGAAGCCGAAGTAGCCTATAAAAAAGCGATAGAACTCAATCCAGAAGATGCCAACGTACACAAAAACTACGGTATATTGCTCAAAAATCTCAACCGTTTGGCCGAGGCTGAAGTAGCCTACAAAAAAGCCATACAACTTCACTTCGATGATGCAGATTTATATCGTAATTATGGAATGTTGCTTTCACTGCTCAAAAGACCTGATGAAGCAGAAATAGCCTACAAAAAGTCTATTGATTTGAGCCCCAACGATGCATATGTTTTCAATAGCTATGGCATATTGTTGGCCGCCAAAAGTCGCTGGAAGGAGGCCGAAGAGGCTTACCAAAAAGCCATTGCAATTGATTCTACATTGGGCTTGGTGTACAGCAATTATGCCAATCTACTGGCGCGCCAAGAGCGTGCCGAAGATGCGGAAAAAGCTTATCAAAAAGCCTCAAGTTTGATTACAGACGATGCCAATTTGTACAACAACTATGGATATTTTTTGGAAATACAGAACCGTGATGATGAGGCTACCAAAATATATGAAAAATCAATCGAAGTCAAAAACAACAATCCCAATGTAGATTATTACTCATGCCTGTATCAAAGCCCGCCAAAATCGCCCAACAGAGGCCTTAGAATGGCTACAAAAAGCATTGGAGAAAGGATTTAAAGACATTGATAGAATCAATAGAAATAGCACTTTAGAAGCCTTACGTGCATTACCCGAATTTAAAACGTTGATTGACAACTACCTTAAAAAGTAAATCAAGATGAGAAACCTTTACCTGAAAACGCTCTTTTTTTCCTTATTTGGCAGGGCAATACCATGTTCTACCCAAGCCCAAACATTGAAACTGCTATTGGTTTCAGATTATGAAGATAGAGGTTTCGGTCCTGTCAATATACGCGATGAAGACATAGTCAGGCAGATGTTTAGTAAAATTGCCCATCGCCTTGATTACAAATTTGAGGTGGCGTATGTCAATAAAACCAACGCAAGGGCTTTACTAAACAGGCCGTGATGGATGCCCTCCATCATTACGCTAACTTCACCCAACGACATCATGGTATTTCATTATGCGGGTAAAGGTGTTTATACACGACGGGGACTTTCGCCTACTTTGAAGTTGGAAAAACCTCTCTTGCTCGACGAGGTGGCCAAGGTTTTACAAGCCAAAAAGCTTAAACTTGGCCTAATACTGGCCGATTGCCGCAATCAACTGACAAGTTCTTTTCCCATTGCTGGTACACGTGGCACCATCATTGGTGAAGAGCGAAGCAAAGAGATAACTAGAAAAATTTTTTTAGAAAATCCCTGTCAAATAGTCGAGATAGCCAGTGGGCGTAGAAATGAGGACTTTTTATCCTTTAAAACAAACAGTGTTTTCAACTATTCGCTTACAGAATCGTATGAAGATATGCTTTATGCGGAAGACCTCGAAAAAATCAATTTAGAGAACTTTGTCCGTAGAATTGACAATACATCTAAGTCATTTATACCTACTTATACGGAATCAGAGATGAATCTATGCCATGATAGATAGAAATGCAATCAGTGATGAAGTAGTCGTTGGCTTTTTGAGCGTCTGTACGTTGCTATTATTACTCTTTTGCTCCTTGGTTTCAAACGGGCAAGGGCTCACTATTGACAATGAGTCCTATCAGAAAGTGCCTTTGAAAAAGTCAGTGCTACTATCTCTACCACTTTACCGAGCAAAATAGATTTATCGCCCTACGTGCCGTCGGTCATTGACCAAGGGAATTTGGGTACTTGTGTGGGGGTTTCTACGACTTACTACATGCGTACCATCATGGAGGCGTATCGCCTTGGCATTACCAACAAAGACTCTATTGATGCACTTCGGTATTCGCCTTCTTTTCTTTATAATGCCATCAAAGGTAAGACAGATGTGCATTGCCAACAAGGTACACAAATAGAAGCAGCTTTAGAATACCTCAAAAACAATGGGGTAGCCCGGTTCTCTGAACAGGGATATCCGCATTGTGTTACCAATAAACCCTTGACAATCAGTGCTTCTTCCAAAATATTAGATTTTGTTAAGTTGTTTGGATTCAATTTTTTAGAAGAAAACAAAGTGCCCGCCATGAAAAAGGCATTGGCCGAAGGCTCGCCTGTCATCGTCGGGATTCATACCACCAACTCCTTGGAGCGATTGGGAAACAATATTTTTTGGAAAAAACTTTGGCGGCAAATTTGTGCCTTTTTGGTATCGAAGCCATGCAAGAAATGGGGCTTTGGAAACCCGAAAAATCGAGAAGTTTACGCTCAGGCCATGCAGTATGTGTGGTAGGCTACGACGATGTCAAGTTTGGGACAGGGGCTTTTCATGCCGTCAATAGTCGTGGTGAAGATTGGGGCGAAGAGGGCTTTTTTGGATTCGCTACACAGATGTACCCGAATACGTCAAGTATGGTTTTCAGGCGTATCTATCTACTGGTAGCGACACACTCAGAGAAGAACAATCGGCAGATATTGCCATTACCTATCCCTACAAAATCCTTGATGCCCCAGCTATTTTTCAACCTTTCGATTTAGAGCAAGGCACAACAAAGCAAAAGATTGCTGCTTTTGCCTCAGCGAAATTCAACGCACTCGCACGGCCTATCAAGTAAATATCAATATTGATAAACAAACCTATCTATATGTGTTGGATGTCAATGCCGCAAAGCTCAATCAAATGGCGTTGTTGTTTCTCGTTCAGATTCTATATTGGTAGCACTCTAAAGATTCTTTGTTTTTGGAAAAACAAACGATAGCCTCGCTATAGATACTGCTTTGGTGGCTATCAAAGCCGATACGGTAAGTGCTTTTTTTGGAGTAAATACGAAGGTTACGCTTCCTTCCCGACAAGGAAGTATATGCCTTAGAAGAGCCTGGAGGTATTCAATATTGGCTATTTTTATTTTCAGAAACACCGCTTGATATCAACGATTGTGTGTATGTGATGAACCATACGAGTGGCTCGCTCTCTAAGCGCGTATATGCTGCCTTTGGCAACAGAATAGTCCCTTTTCAAGAGATAAAATATCCGCTCAATAAAATGGGATTTAGATTGGACAAAGGCCATCAGGGGCATATTGTACCATTGGTAGTTCGGGTAAAGCACCAAAAACGCCCCCCACGAATGTTTGCTCGAGGGGGGCGTTAGGTTATTTTTTTGCCATTCGTCCACCCACTACATACCCAATCACCAAACCAACTACTACCCCAATGATAGCAGAGGTGATATCAATACCACCACTCGCAGAGGCAGTTTTGTTGTCGGTATCTACCGTACCTTGCGCAATAACAACGAGACTAAACAGCATAAAAATACAGCCAATAAAAAGAACGTTTTTCATAGTGGTAAAGAGTTAAAGGGTTATAAGATAGCTTAAATGTAGTAAAATTATCTATCTTTCACTATTCTAAACAGAAATCGGCAACCTGACCGTAAAAGTCGCCCCCTCGCCCCTCCACACTCTCCACTTCCAACATGCCGTCATGCCCTTTCACCACAATATCATAACTCAAACTCAGGCCCAAACCTGTGCCTTCGCCCGTAGGTTTGGTCGTGAAAAAGGGCTGGAAGATTTTGGGGAACACATCGGTGGGGATGCCAGGGCCGTTGTCTTTGACCATTATTAAGATTTGATTATCAATGAGTTTTGTAGAAACGATGACCATTGGCGTTTGTAGAGACGTTGCATGCAACGTCTCTACGGTGGCGGCGGTGTTGCGTCGATGCACCGCATAAAACGCATTATTTATCAAATTCAACAACACCCGCCCAATATCTTGCGGAATCACATTTATTTTTGGCAAATTAGGGTCAAAACCTGTTTTATAATCCGCATTAAAGGACTTGTCTTTTGCTCTCATTCCATGATACGAAAGCCGTAAATATTCATCGCACAAAGCATTAATATCAGTTAATTGTCTTTCGCCTGTACTGGTCCTTGAATGTTCAAGCATCCCTTTTACAATATTACTTGCCCGCTTGCCGTGAAGGTTGATTTTTTCCTGATTTTGGATTAAATCTGCTACTATTTCCCCTTCCTCACTCGTTGCCTCGATGCCTTTGTGCCTTAGTGCCTCTTGCAATTCTTGAGCTAATTCCACACTCAATTCCGAAAAATTATTAACAAAATTCAAGGGGTTTTGTATTTCGTGGGCGATACCTGCTGTGAGTTCGCCAAGCGAAGCGAGTTTTTCTTTTTGGATAAGTTGGGCTTGGGTGGATTTGAGTTCGGTGAGGGCTTTTTGTATTTCCTTATTTTTATTTTGTAAAATTACATTTGCTTTTTGTTTATGTTGATTGTTTAGCCATAGAAAAAAAGCAGTGAGTGAAGCAACTATGATACATAAAAGCAAGATATAAACCTTTTTTCGATCTTCATTTTCTTGATTTTGAATAGCGAGTTGTTGCTGATATATCCTTTCATTGAAAGCAAAACTTTGAGCATCTCTTGTTTTTTGTCTATCAAATAATTTATGTCTTAAATCATTGGATAATTTTAAATATTTGATTGTACTATCCTTTATGCCTTTCAATTCGTACAATTGCGCCAACTGCATTGCCGCTCTCAATTGGCCTTCGGCATACGATTTTATACCTTCTTGTGAGATACACTTTTGAGCATAATAAATAGACGAATCTTTTTGATTTAAGTGCTCAAATACGATAGACATTTTATTGTATATATCTATCAAATCTATATTAATGGCCTGGGCTTGGGCAAGGGGAATCCCCTTTCTATAGTACAATAAGGCGGTGTCTTTTTTATCTAATTTTGTATAAATATTACCAAGTGTTAAATAGATACCTGCCCAATTTTCGGCAAGTTTGGATGCTTTTAGGCCATAATACATGGCGGAATCAAGTTGATTTATTTTCTCATAAACAGAACTGACAAAACCCAAACTCAAAGGCTTTAAATAAGCAATAACGTTGGGAGATTGTGCATAAGACATGGCCTTATATCCATGTCTAAGTGCTTCTTTATAGTCCTCTTGTTCTTTATAGCAAGTTAAAAGATTATTATGAGCATCCGTGATTGCCGAAGGGTCTTTTAGTTTTTCACCGATAGCCAGTTGGTTAAATCCTACCTGTAATGCCCCTTGAAAATTACCTGATATTGTCATAGCAGTGCATAAATAGGATAAACTCAACCATTCTCCTTTATCATAATGTAATTTTCGAGACAGTGCCAAACTTTGGTTGGCGTAAATAATCGCTGTATCTTGGTACACATACGCATATGCAAATGCCAATTCAAGCCATAAATCCACCTTTGCTGTATCTTCTTGAGCTACTGTAACTCTTTGTTTTAGTTGATGAATAGCCTTTCTATTTTGAGCAAAAGAGGGCAGACAACAAAAAAATCCAACCACAATTAGAAGTTTCATAGCTAAGTTTTTATTTCTTATCAATAGGTAAATGTAAGATAAACTCCGTACCCACCCCCTCCGTACTCTGCACCTCCAAACTGCCTCCATGTCCTTTGGTGATAATATCATAACTTAACGATAAGCCGAGTCCCGTGCCTTCACCAGTGGGTTTTGTAGTAAAAAACGGCTGAAAGATTTTGGCTTTGGTGGCTTCCGACATGCCTGTGCCGTTGTCTTTGACTCGGATGATAATTTGTTGATTAGCATGTTGAGTAGCTACGATTACTTTTGCGGTAGAGAAACCTGTAAGGTTTTGCCGCTGCCAAACGGCGTAGAAGGCATTGTTGAGCAGATTCAACAACACCCTGCCGATGTCCTGAGGCACGATACTGACGAGGGGTAGGTTTTCATTGGTCATTAGTTCATACTCAGCATTGAAGGTTTTGTCCTTTGCCCGCATCCCGTGATAGGATAAACGCAAATATTCGTCGGCTAATTTGTTAATATCAGTCAATACTCGTTCACCTGTGCTGGCGCGGGAGTGTTCGAGCATGGAAGATACGATGCTGCTGGCTCTCCTACCGTGGAGGTTGATTTTCTGAAGGTTTTGTGTCAAATCACCTGTAATGGTCTTGGCTTCTTCGATGTCTCCTCTATCAATTTCCTCGTTCATTTCCTCAAGTAGTTCGATACTTAGCTCCGAAAAATTATTGACAAAATTGAGCGGGTTTTGGATTTCATGGGCAATACCTGCCGTAAGTTCGCCAAGATTGGCGAGTTTTTCTTTTTGGATGAGTTGAGCTTGGGTTTGTTTCAGTTCTAAAAGTGCTTTTTCGGCTTTATCGCGTTGAAGATTGATTTCGGCTTTTTGTTGTTGCAGCAGTGTATAAGCCTTTTGTTTATGGAGGTTGTTGCGATACAATATGCCTGTTAATATGATAATGAAAACCAAAATACCCAGTAATAACCCTATTCTTTGCCGACTCAAATATTCTTTTTGAGCGTTTTCAAGTTCTTGGTGGCGTAGCTGTTCATTGAAACCAATATTTTGTAACTCTTTTACTTTTTCTTGGTTAAACATGGTGTCTTTGGCAGCGGCTGCCAGTTTAAAATAGGTATAGGCCTGACTTTTATCTAAGGAATCATACAATAATGAAAGGAGTTTGCTTGCTTCAAAAATGGAGGGCATGTTTTGGGCATTTTGTGCTACTTCAAACGATTTTTTGGCATAATATAAGCAGGAGTCAATAGCATTATTATTTTTAAAAACTTGTGCCATTTCTAAAAACGTTTGACTCAAGATTCGGTTGTTTCGGGTCTTAATGGAGTAGGGCAGACTTTGATGATAGTACTTCAACGACAATGGATAGTTCCCAATTCGGAAATAAATATTGCCCAAGTTCATCAGCAATACATTGATATTGTTGTTTTGTTGATTGAGGGCCATTCGATAAGCTTCTTGGGTATAAATAAGTGCCGAATCCAACTGGTTGAGTTTGGCATAATTGCTTCCAATATTGATAAGTGAAATCAGAACAAGGTTTTGTTCATTTATTTTCTCTGCAATCGTCTTGGTTTGCCTGAAATACGCATTGGCTTTTTGAGCATCTTTTTGCTCTAAATACAAGATACCCATATTATTGAGCGTTTTTGCCATTCCATCTAAGTCATTATTGTTTTCTGCAATCTTAAGAGAAGCGAGGTGCATAGACAACGCGGAAGGATAGTTGCCCGTAATTCGCAAAATGGAGCCGAGACGGTTTAGAATACGACTTTCTCCTTTTTCATATTTGATTTTTTTGGCTAAAACCAATCCCTCTTGGGCCAGCTGCATGGCTTCGAGAGGTTTGGAATACATTAAACTACGCCCCAACTCATCTAAAACCAATACCCGACTGCTATCTGCCATGGGTTGAGTCAAAAGTTGTTTGAGGCTATCGGTAGAGCTTTTTTGCGCAAAAGAAATACTTAGAGTAAGTCCGACCAATAGGAAATAAACAACAAATTTCATTCGCAGAAAGGCTTAGAGGTTCTTATTAAACAAAGATAGCCTTTATTTTTTCTATCGTTATACATTGAAAAAAACATCGCATTATACATCCTCTTTTCTGAGAAGAATATGTATAATGCGAATATGGTATAAATAAATAAGAATGAAATGAGTGCTATTTCCAAGATTGGTCAAAAAGTGTTGCCCATACGCCTGTATTGGTTACTTCTGTGCCTTTTGTGTTAGTTGTGATAGCCAACTGTACATTGAGGGCGGGGCCGTCGAAATCAAACAAAACGGCATTTCCTGCACCTGCACCATTTTTGTGGTAATAAACACCATGTGTTCCCGTAATACCATTGTCAAACCCCATTTGATTTTTATTACTGTCACCTGCCTTCATTTTTGCCATGACATTGGCTGGTACAATCATATTGGCTCGTGCAGCGGTGATGATTTGGGCCATGTGCATGGCACTTAATTTAAGTCCACCTGCGCCAGCGGCATCCGTCAGGTGGTCGCCACTATCATAACCTGCTACATTGGAATTGACAGTATTGTAATACTTCACTTTTTGATTATCTGCAATACCCCATGATGAAAACTGTACTTGGTTCCATTGGGTGAGTCCAGCAGGTTTAAAAACATCCTCCTGTAATAATTTTAAATACCAATTACATATTTTTAAGGTTTAAGTTATTTTTAGCTACCGAAACTGATACATTGTTTGGTTTTTTGATAAGGACCAGCCATCTCGTCGTTGCCATCTAATTCATCCATGGCTATTGCCTTTTTGACAGCATCTTCGGCATTTTTCAAATCATTGGCAATGGTGGCATTTGAGTAGCAGCCAAATAAACGGTGCAGTAGCGTAGCAATACATAGTTGATATTCTGATAGTCGTATTGGCCAAAGGTTTGGGCGAAGCCAAAGGGGCAGGGTCGGTAGTTTCGTTGATGCCATTTTCTGCCGTTTTTTGTATGCCACCCAGCGATGAACCGTTATTGATGATACCGCTGGTGTGAGCCATCAAATCGCGGAAGGTTACTTTCTTGAAATCATTACTGGGTTGGAAGTAATAAGGAAGGTAGAGATATACTTTCTTTTCAAGGGCAACAGTAATCCCAGCCGCTCCTGCGCTATTCAAGTATTTCATGGCCAAAAGCGCAGCGAAATATTTGGTACAACTTCCTATATCCTGAATTACGTTTTCGGTATAGTTTCGTTGGGGTGCATCTACATTGTAGCGGGCGTTTCCGGCGCCATTTTTGGCAGCTACTTGGCCATTTACGACAATACAGTAGCCATAACCTGGTACTTTACCATTGAGGCGTGCTTCGATTTTTTGTGCAAATGTTTGTGCATCAAAGTGATGTGTCACAAGGTCACCAATATCCCCCGAACGTGTAGAAGCATGTGTGCTCATGGATTCAAGCACTTGATTTTCTTCCTTACAGGAGCTTATACCCCAAAGAAATATTGATGAAATGATGGCAAATGTGATTTGTTTTACTTTAGTTTTCATGGCTATTTTAATTGTTTAAGGTGACTGTTTTTGTTTGAAGGTGTTGTTTTTTATTCGCTGTTTTGATGCTACAAAGGTGGCAGATTTGATAGGCAGATTTCAATACCAACTTGTTTGTATTTTTTGATGGGCATTTTTTGAGCTATGGTGAAACTACTTTAAGACAAAGCAAGAGAATTTTAGCTACCTTCGTAGAGAGGAAAGAATAGATATGAATACCTAATTGCCACGGTAAAACAAGGCATAAAACATCTGTTTTGCCTAACAATAGAAATCTGGTAGAAGTGGATATAGATGCTCTTGTGGCTAATGAAGGCAGTAAAAGAGAAGCACTACTAAAGCTGTTAGGTTTGTAGAGAAAAATAAGTGATTTATTTTAATTTATGATTTTCCCCAACTTTTGTATGAAAGGATACGGTTTTGTCATTGTATTTGATTACACAGTTATTCCCTTTTTTTGAAAAAACATTGGCACTGACAATTTTACCCTCTTTCCATGTCATGTCTATCACAAAACCACCTCGTGCTACTAAGCCTTTTACTGAGCCATTTTTCCATGCTTTGGGTAGGGCGGGTAGGAGAACAATTTCTTCGGTATGGCTTTGAATGAGTAGTTCGGCGATGCCTGCCGTTACGCCAAAGTTACCGTCGATTTGAAAAGGAGGATGTGCATCAAACAAATTGGGGTAAGTGCCACCGCCTTTCATGCTTGTATTGTTGGAGCGTATCAGGGTAAATAGGCTGTTGATGAGCTGAAAAGCATGTTCGCCATCTTGCAGCCGTGCCCATAGGTTCACTTTCCAACCCATAGACCAGCCCGTGGCGGCATCGCCGCGTCGTTCCATAACACGCTTGGCGGCGGCAGCAAGTTCGGGGGTTTTCTTTAAATCAATTTGATTGCTTGGATAGAGCGGATACAAGTGCGATACATGCCTATGCTGCTGCTCACCATCTTCCAAAATCTTCTTGCCATTCTTGTAAACTGCCCATATTTGCCGATTTGATAGGGGAGTAGCTTGGCTAAATGTAGCTTGATTTGTTGGGTAAAAGTATCTGCTATCCCCAGTACTTTACATGCTTCCAAGTAGCGTGTGTATGATTCTCTGACAATAGCCATGTCCATGGTCGGTCCTTCGCTAAAAGTGGCTTGTTTGTTGCCTTCATACCTGAAATTATGTTCTGGCGAATGGCCGACGGGCGTAACTAAATATCCTTTTTGGTTTTCTACCAACCAACCTTCATAAAACTCCACCACTCCTTTGAGTAGTGGAAAAACTTCGTTTTTTAAAAATACTTTGTCAGGGCTAAAAAGATAACGTTCCCAAAAATGACTGGTAAGCCAGCCGCCAGCCATTGGCCAAAATGAACAGTTGCAGATATCGATCGGTTCAGAATGTCGCCAAATATCCATGTTATGATGTGCTACCCATCCTTCTGTACCGTACATATTCTTGGCTGTTTCATGACCATTGATAGCCAGTTCTTTGATAGCTTTAAAAAAAGGTTCTTGACATTCTGATAAGTTGGTGAGTTCGGCAGGCCAATAGTTCATTTGAGCATTAATATTGATGGTATAAGCCCCATTCCAAGGCGGAACAAGCTGGTCGTTCCAGATACCTTGTAAGTTGAGCGGCTGACCGCCCGGGCGTGAGCCTGCAATCATCAAATATCGCCCAAATTGAAAATAAAGAGCTGAAAATGAAGGGTCTTCTCCGTTTGAAAATAAGGCGATGCGTTTATCGGTTGTGAGTTTAGATTGAGGTGTTTCGTCGCCCAGATAAAGCGAAACTCGATTGAATAGTTTTTGATAATCAGTTACATGACTTTTGTATAAATCGCTGTACCGCTTTTGTGCAATAGCTTTGAAAAACCGATTTATTTTCATTTTAGGATTTACCCCTTCGGTGGCGGGGCTTTTATCGAAACCGTTGTAACTCGTAGCAGCAGTTAAAATCAATACGACCTCATCGGCTTCTTGTATCATAATTTTACCCCCCTGTTGATGGATTTCACCTCCTTTGTGCGTCGTTTTTACGTGGGTCTCAAAAGCCATACCCAAGCCATCTATTTGCTGACCGTACATGAGGTTGGTGACATTGGCTTTGCGCTTGCCATCTTTTTCGTAAAGTTCTGGGTATTTGTATTGGTCGCCCGATTTTTCGACTTGCTCAAAGCTTCTTCGTAAGCCAAATCCAGGGACTTTTCCTTTCATCATCAATACGGTTTCGTGCACAGAATAAGATGCCACTGCTTCGTGAGGGGTGGAAAGGTGTAGGGTACAGTTGATTTTTTCGGGGCCGTCGGCAGTTAATCTGACAACAATAACATGATCGGGATAACTGGCAAAATATTCTCTTTTGTAAGTGGTATTTCTTACTTTATAGCGTACTTTAGCCGTAGCTGTAGATAGGTCTAAAGTGCGTTCATAGTCGGTAATGGGTGTGTTTTTATGATCAAAGTCTATCCAAAAATCGCCCATAGGTTGGTATAGTTGGTGGTTTCTACCCAGCCATTCTTTACTGATAAGGGCCTGCGCTTCTTGGTATTGCTTGGCTTTAAGCAAGTCGGTGATTTGTTTAAAATTCTTTCTGATTTCAATGTTTTTAAAAGTGCTGTTGGGGTCGCCCGAGTACAGGGTTCCCTCGTTGAGTTGTAAATGTTCTTGTAGCGGATTACCAAACAACATGGCTCCCATATAGCCATTGCCAAGTGGCAAGGCTTCGGTCCAAACTACTGCAGGCTGATCGTATCGTAAAACAAGTGGTTGACTTTGTGCAAAAACACGGTTTGAAAGGATGAAAGCTACGAAAATGAGAAGCGATTTCTTTATCATTAGTACGATGTCGGTTACTTGATAATATGACCTTTTTGAGCGTAGAACAACACATATAGGTAGCAAAGAAAAGGCAGAATAAATGCCCACTTGATGCTATAGGAGTCAGAAATAAGCCCCATGAGTGGTGGAACGATGGCCCCGCCTACAATACTCATAATAATAAGCGACGAGCCTGTTTTGATATAAGGGCCTAAGTTTTTGATACTCAGCGTAAACAAAATCGGGTACATGACCGAAGTAAAAAGCCCTACTACTGACAGCGCATAGATAGATACATAACCGCTGGTCACAATGGCCAATAAAACCAATGCCATTGCCCCTATCGAGCAAGCAATGAGGATTTTTGAAGGACTAAAGCGTTGAAGAAAATAAGCCCCGGCTAATCGCCCGATCAATACCAATCCCATAAATAAAGTAATGAACAAAGCGGCTTTTTGTTCGCTCAGTTCATTGATTTGGAATGATTTGGCATAACGTATCAAGAAACTAACAATACCGACTTCTGCCCCTAAATAGCAGAATACACCTAATGAACCCAATACTGTATGCTTAAATTTGAAAATAATGCTGGGAATTGTATGCTGTTTTCACCATCTTCTTGGATAGGGCAGTTTGATGAAACATAAAAGTAGGCCTAACACAATAAAGAGAATGGCTAAAATCAAATAGGGGTTTTGACCAACTGCGCTTCGGTATCTAAATAGGTGGTTAATTGGGTCATATCAGAAGGTGGTAATAGTAGGGCTGGAACATCAGTGGTATGAAGTAAGAATTGTGCTCCAATATAAGGCCCTATCATGCTTTCCAACCGATCCAATGGCGGCGGCCAAACTCCAACCTACTTGATGCCTTGTCAGGATTGCCGAGAACAGAAATATAAGGCGTAGCCGTTACTTCCAAAAAGTAAAGCCTGCGGCCATGATAAACAGAGCGCTCAAAAATAGTGGGTAAAATCGAGTTTCGGCAGCAGGAAAAAGAGAAAATGCACCTATGGCTGCTGTTAGAAGTCCGTAATCATTCCTGCTCGGTATCCAAACCGACGGATGTATTGTCCAACAGGTAAGGCCAATAAAAAATAGCCTGCAAAAAGGCTGATTGTACCAATGATGACTGAAAATCGGTGAGCTGACAGGCTCTTTTGGTGCGGAATCAGTACGTCATTGATATTTCTACTTAAATTCCAAATAAACATAAGCCCCATAACCACCAGCAATGGGAGAAGAAAACGGTTCGATTTTGTCATTGACACAAAAAGATAGGTAACTATTTTTTATACCCCAACTCTGCCCCGCCACTGACAGGCATAATACACCCAGTAACAAAACGAGCTGCATCAGAGACCAAAAAAGCGGCCACATCTGCAACCACGTCGGCTTCCGGGACAATACCCCAGGCATGAATATTGTTTAAATACACTTCGATAGAGGAGGGATTGAGCTGTTGTGCCGACCATTCGCGCAACATAGGTGTCCAAACACCAGCAGGGCAAATGGCATTGACCCTAATTCCATCGGGTGCATAATCCAATGCCATGGCTTTAGTTAGGGCGCTCATCCCCTCCTTTGGTAGCCACATAAGCGGCATGATTCTCTTGACCAATTTCACCTACCATGCTACTGGTATTCAATATGCAACCCTTGCTGACTTTGAGCGCTTCTATGCCATAACGAGTCGTCCAATATACACTTTTTAGGTTGGTGTCTATTAAGCTGTTCCACTCATTTTCAGTGGTTTGATCAAGTGGCTTTGAGGGGCTGGCTATGCCAGCATTGTTGTGAATTACATCTATTTTTCCAAACCGTAAAAGGGCTTTTTCGATGGCATTTTTTATGGCTTCACCTTGTTGAACATCCCCCACAAAGCCATCATGGCCTGGTTCTATATGAGTTAATAAGTTATTTAAGACCTGCTTATTTTTGTCCATTACAAAAAGCCTTGCGCCTGCTTTTGCGTAGGCTTTCGCACACGCCTCTCCAATGCCTGATGCACCTCCCGTTAAAAAAATGACTTTATTGGCAAGAACTGACATGATATAAACATATTAAGGCTTTAAATCACTGCTGCTTCCTGCTTCTTGTGGTACTTGATAAAAGCCACCTTCTACACGGGCAGGGTTTACAAAATAATCTCTTAAATGGGGAATATATTCTAAAAATAGATTTTCGTGACCTATACCAATGTGATTAAAAATTACCAAATGTTGATGAATTTGTCCCATATCGCCTACGTGGGGCAATACGGGTACACCCAATTTTTTAGAGAGTAAACTAATGGTCAAAAACTCCGAGATACCACCTACACGTACAGCATCTACTTGACAAAAACTCATGGCTTTGGCTTGCAAAAAATTCTTGAAAATAACCTTGTTGGGGATGTGTTCGCCTGTGGCTATTTTATAGGGGGCAATGGCCTTTGCAATGGTCTGATGGCCAAATACATCATCAGGGTGTGTGGGTTCTTCAATCCAGTAGGGGTTGATATTACCGAGGCGTTGACAAATATCTAATGCTTGAGGCAAATTCCATTTTTGGTTGGCATCAAGCATAACTGTGGCAGAATCACTCACTGTTTTTCGAATCAATGCTGCGCGGCGAAGGTCACGGCAAGGATCGTCTGAACCTACTTTCAACTTGAAGGCTGTAAACCCTTTGGCTAAAGCTTTTTGGGTATTGGCTACAATTTTTTCGTCCGAAAAGTTAAACCAACCTACTGAAGTATCGTATCCTTTATAGCCATTCCTTAGTATTTTGCTTCTACATGGGCGGGTAGCAAGTTGTTGGTTGAGTAAGCCAATGGCTTGTTCGCGGGTTAAAACTTCTTCTAAATAACTTAAATCCAACGTATTGACAAGGTCTTCGGGCGATAAGTCTATCAATAATTTCCATAGTGGAACTTGGCGTGATTTTGCCCAAAGATCATAGCAAGCATTGACAATAGCAGCCAAAGCCAAATGCACTACACCTTTGTGTGGCCCCAACCATCGGTAGGAAGGAGAGTCAGTTAGGGAACGATAGGTAACTCCAAAATTAGCCATTAATACTTCAATTTCTTGACCTACCAGTTTATCGGATAAATATTGAATGGCTTTACAAACCAAATCAGTGCCCGCCCCCAAAGTAAATGCCAAACCTACTCCTTCTACTGAAGTGTCTGTCTTTAAAACACAAACCGCATAGGCATATTGAGGGTTTATATGGGTAGCATCCGAACCCGACCCATCGGGGAGGTCAAATCGTTTGTCAATAACTTGGATAGAAGAAATAAACATGCGAAGTAAGGATAGAGTATTTTTTACTTTTTCAAAGAAATAGACACCGCAAAAGTATTTGTGCCTTCTCCTTTGTTGGGTGCTTGCTGGGCTGCCGCTGCAAATAGCGCAATGGCTTGTCCTTTTTTATCAGTCACTACAAAGGGCCGTTCTAAATTAGCCAGTTCGATGGTCTTTCCACTTTTAAAAGTCAGCTTGCGCATTGAAACCAAGGGATGGCTGGCAGCGTCCCAATGTAAACCATCTTTTGACGTAATCAAGGCCAAGGCACCAAATTGGGTCACTAATTTTTGTGCTCTTGAAAAATACTTGACCACAGCATAAAATCGCTTTCTTTTTTTATCGTACCATAAACAAGGGTCTTCACAAGCCATCTCGGCACTTGTAAAGACCTCTCCCTGGATTTGAAAAGGCTCATCGGGCTTGTTGGAGGTAGCTATCCAATGCGTCATATTGCCCACATTGGGTTTGCGCGATTTAAAAATCATGTAGTATTTACCATCGGGGCCTTCGCATACAGAAGGATTGGTGGTTACTTCAAATGTTCGAGTATTGTCCACCTCCATCAGTGGTGTTTCTATTCTTTTAAAATGGCCATCTACTAATTCTTGTATACTATTGGCCACCAATACACCTATTTTTTGGGTGCAATTGTACTTGAGCCAATGCAGCCAATCGGGTTGTGCATTTTTGAGGGTGTAGTTGGGATCAAACGCATTGCTAATGTAGTAGAGATAATACTTACCTTTGAACTGTCGAATCTGTGGGTTGTGCATGGTGTATCTGTCCCAACGCGTACTATCTCCGTTTCCTTTTATAATCGTTTTAACATGCTTATAAGGCCCATAAAGATGGTCGGAGACAGCGTATGCAATTTCAGAATATTTCAGCCACCCCTTAAATCCATCGAAAATATAATTCATGGAGTCATCATCCAACGCTCTTTTTCCATGTGGCCAACGTGCATAAAAGAGGTGATATTTTCCATCCTTTCCTTTGATTGCACTGTTGCACCAAGTATAGTAATCATTAGTAATAAAAATTTGGCTTGAATCAATGGGCTGAATAAACTTGTTCAGGTCAAGGTCATCTTGCGCTATGCCACTCAAAGAAAAGCAAAGTAAGAAAATAACCCATAGATTTTTTAAGAAAAATAGCCGCATATTGATTGTCTTTATTGGGCGAGTTAATTTTTGTTTAATGATTCAGAAGCACGGGCTGAGGAGACCCATTTTCGACCTTGTAGATTTTTGTTTAATTGTTCCTCTAACTTTTTTCGAGTCTTTAGTTGGGTTGTATTCAACTGATTTGTTGCTAAGGGGTGTTGTTCCAACCTATCATTTTTAATATCGTAGAATTTTCCATCCTGATACAACTTATAGTCAGTGGTCTGTACAAAACAATTGCGGTATTTGTTTACATTGGCACCCCACCTGGGGTCGTAATACACAAAGGCGTCTTCTCTGTCTTTGTATTTTTTGCCAGCTAAAAGAGGATAAAAGCTTTTGCCATCAGTTACTGACTTCTGATTGGTCAGTTCGGCGAATGTAGGATAGAAATCACTAAACTCAATCAGGCCATTGTAGCGCAGGTGGCTTTTTATCTTATTAGGCCAGTGGACAATCAACGGTACATGTACGCCCGCGTCGATGGTATTGCCTTTAGCTCCTTGGATGCTACTGTTGTCTTGCATAAAAGAACGAATCTGTACATTTGTTCCGTTGTCGGCTGTAAAGATGAGGATGGTATTATCTAACAGGTTTTGCTCTTTCAATTTTTGGTAAATCTTACCCACAATTTTATCCATATAGGTCACCATATCTTTAAAATATTGTGGGTCGCTCTTTTTTCTTAGTGCTGGACTTGCCCAAGCCTTTGAGTCGGGTGTAGGTACAAAAGGGTCGTGTACTAAGACCATCGGATAATAGATAAAAAATGGCTTGTTTTTTTTGTTCTCAATAAAATCGAGTACAAAATCAGAGAAAATATCAGGACCATAGGCATTTTCACCTGGCCGCATCAGCGTGCCATTCTTGTCTATCAATGGGTCTGCGTAACGTTCGCCCTCTGTAGCCATTTTTGTCAATTGCCATAGGCAAAATTCATCGAAACCAAATTTTTTGGGCCTAAAAGCATCATTCCAGTCGGTTACTTGGGCAGTATTATTTAGGCCATTCAATTGCCATTTTCCTGCAATACAGGTAGCATAACCTGCCTCTTTCATGAGGTTGCCAAAGGTTTTTTGATTAATGTTCAAGTATCCAAAATATTCGTAGTTTCGATAATTGTACTGGCCTGTCATTAATTTTACTCTTGATGGCGAGCATAGGGGTTGAGCAATGCAATTTTGAAATTGAATGCCGTTTTGTGCCAACAAATCAAGATTGGGGGTATGATAGGAACTACTTCCGTAGGTACTCAAACACTCATAGCCCATGTCGTCGGCCATGATTAAAATGACGTTGGGAGATTGCCTTTGGGCAAAAACAAAGGAAGTTAATAGCCCAAAGACAAAAGTAAAAAAGGGTTTGTTCATAGGAGTGATTATTTGATTACCAACCAGGGTTTTGTACCAGCTTAGGATTTAAAGTAATCTCATTGATAGGAATCGATTCCAGATAATCACGTGCCACTTTAAATTGATATCCAGCCGTAATAATAGTTTTAAAAGGATCTACAAAGCCATCTGCATCGGTTGGCACGACTAAGTTAGTCGCAAACTCCGATTTTAGGTAAGGAAACCCTTTGGGTCTTTTGCCCAAGAATAAACTATGAGCGCGCCAGCGTTTCCAATCGTCGTTGCGGAATCCTTCACAAGCTAATTCAACCGCTCTTTCACGACGGATTTCGTATAATTCGTCGCTGAGTGCATAGCCAAAATCAGCATATTTAGGGCGATTAGTATCGGTTTGTACTGTGAAGTTGGGCATACCAGCACGTTTGCGTAAGAGATTGAGAGACGCGGCATAATCAACGGCCTCGCCCAACTCACTTTTGGCTTCGGCAAAATTTAAAAGAGCTTCTGCATACCTGAAAAGCACAGCACCCGTTTCACAAGCTGTACTAAATCCTTGAGCACCACCAGCGGTTGGGTCTTTAGGGTCGGCTCCTTTTCTAAGCTGAAATCCAGTAAAGTTTTTGGCTTCACCAGCTTTCTCTAACGACGGTTTTACAAACAATACTTTGCCTGCCGAATTGTCCCACATGGTTTGCCCTGGTGTCCAAATCACTTGATTAAGGCGTGGGTCACAGTTGTTAGCCAGACTCGTTAAGTAGGCAGAACCTTGGGTAGTTTTGGCCAAAGCAGCATAATCGTAGGGTTTACCATCTTTGCCGAGGTAATTCTGAACCAATTCATAGGTCACGCTCACTTGATTAGTAAAACTGGTTACGTATTGCTGAAAGTTATGCGAAACGTATTGAGTGTTTTATCAAATTTCGCCCAAAGTATTATTTCATTGTTGGAAGACAAATTGGTAGAAGCAAATAAAGTAGTATAATCTATGGCAGAAGTACCGACAATGCCTACCTTATATTTGCCTGGTGTCATCAATTCGGCAGCGGCATCGGCGGCAGCTCTAAAATATTTTTTAGGGTCAGCACCAGTAGTGCCAAAGGCTGTTCCAGCATGGTATTTCTGCCAAGAACCTTCATATAATGCTACACGAGATTTGAAAATCAAGGCAGCCTCTTTACTCAGGCGGTTGTTGCCTCCTACGGCATCTTTCAAAAACGAAAGGTTTTCGGTAGCTTTATCAAGATGCCACAAGATAGAGTCCACAACTGCCGTGCGCGGGGCGCGTTCATTGTACAATTCTTTTGAATCTAATTGCAGCGAATTGGTGTACCAAGGCACATCGCCAAACTGTTTTACTTTTTCAAAATAAAGCCATGCCTTAAAAAAATGAGCTTCGCCAAGATAGTGCTTGATGTTGGCAGCGGGCGCATTTACTTTATTATAATTTTCAAAAAGATATTGACAGAACGCACACCTGTCCAGTTCCAGTTGCCTCCCGAGATAGTGGTATTGCGTGTTCCATTGACTTGTGTAGCAGGTGTTTGGTAATCTGGTGGTCAGAACCAGTAAAGGCATCATTTCCGATAGTACCCAGAAAATGTCCACCTACTGTACGGAAAGTAGGAAAATTGGCATAAAACTGTAAGGTATAGTTTTCCAAGTCGTTGGGCGTTTTCCAATATTGGTCATTGGAGATTCTGTCCAAGGGTGGTTGATCTAAAATGCTGCACGAAGCCAATGCGAAGATACAAGTGGTGATATAGAATATTTTTTTCATGATGCGTAGCAAATTAAGATTAAAATTTCAAGTTGAGACCAAGGGTAAGTGCTTGCTGAGAGAAATACGATTTACCATTTCCTCTCACACCTACATTGGCTGTTTCTGGGTCAAAATGTTCGGGTAGTTTGGTTAATGTAACCAGGTTTTCGCCCGATAAATACAGATACAACTGCTGCATTTTGGCTTTCTTTAATACCGAGGCAGGTAATGTGTAACCGATTTGCATATTTTTAAGTCGCGCATATGCTCCATTTTGTAAATACCTCGATTGCACAATTTGGTTTTTATTGTTCATGTTTGCATCTGTATAAGGTCGTGGAAAATAGGCATCGGTATTGATACCCAGCCCTTTATAAGTATCGGCTTCTACATCTCGATAGTAGTTAAGATGTCCTGGAAATATGGAACCTTGTACCGCAGAGCTGAACCCCCAAAACATATTGCCACTCAAAGCCAAATCTCTTTTAGCTGTGCCTTGCCAAAACATAGAGAAGTCAAACCCTTTCCATTTGGCGGTAAGTGTTAGCCCAAATTGATAACGGGGTGTGGTATTGCCAATAATTGTTCTGTCGCCTGGGTCATCTGCTGTGTTGGCACCGTAGGTAACGAAGCCATCGCCATTGAGATCGGTATAAAGTACATCACCTGTTTTCCACACTTGACCTGAGATGGCTTTTTGGATTCCCTTGCTATTAATTTCATTGACTTTGTCTTGGGTCTGGATGAGACCATCGGTGATAAAACCCCAAATTTGGCCTTGGGTTTGGCCCGCATAAGGGTTAGTCAATAGTTTCGTTGGGTTGTTATATTTGGTGATTTTGGTGAGGTAATCAAACATCATTCCCGTAACAGAGTAGCTAAAATCACTTCCGATTCTATCTCGATAGCTCAAAGACAACTCCCAACCATTGGTGGAGGTTTCCATGTTGTTTGATAGAGGCAAGGCAGCACCTAAAACAGCGGGGAGAGCCTGTGCAGGGCCAAGCTGATCGTAAGTACGACGATTGTAAATATCCAGATTCAGTGCGAGCCTATTTTTGAAAAACCTAAATCAAAGCCTAAGTTTTTGGTATTTGAGGTTTCCCATGTAATGTCTTCATTGACCAATCCAGGCGCGGTAGTATAGCCTGGACGGCGACCATTCAGAATCCAGCCCAAATTTGAGCCAACACCCAACAACGGAATATCTTGGTAAGCCACAGCCGTAAGTTGATTCCCTAACTCACCCCATGAAGCCCTAATTTTGAATTGATTGACCGTATTAGAGAGGGGTTTCCAAAATTCTTCATTGGCCACATTCCACCCCGCAGATACCGACGGAAAAAATCCCCAACGCTTATCTTTGGCAAACTTATAAGTACCATCATAGCGTGAATTGAACTCAAAAAGATACTTATCATCCAAGTCGTATGTCAGTCTTGAGAAAAACCTTGGGTAGCATAGGTAGAGATAGCGTCTGTTGCATCAATAACCCCTGTCGAAGTACTTAGAGAAGGCACTTCCTGCGATACCATGTCATTTCTTCTTGCCCACAAGTAAGATGATTTAGACTGTTCTTGCTGATAACCACTCATTAATACAAAATGATGCTTATTGGCAACATCGAATTTGTATGTAGTGTAAGCATTAAGGGTATTATACAGATATAACTCTTGTGATTTTTTACATGAGAAGGCGATGTACTACCTGAAATCACAGGCGTACCATCTACTGCGTCTTCATAGACTGTGAAATTATTAGAAGTAAACTCTGTTGAAGTCAGCTGATAGGTATAATCGGCGTTGATAGTCCAATTTTTTAAAGGAGCGATTTCTGTCGCAAACCGTTGTACAAAGTCGTTGTTTTTAGTGATTTCATTGCCAGCATCTCTTGTCCAAGGAATTTTGGATTGAATTGAAAGTACTCCATTAGGAGAAGCCATGTATTGAGAAGGGAAGGTCCGTGCTACTTGGTGAAATAGTAGGTCATAATCGCCTTGATTGTCGTAGGCAGGGCGCTGGCGTGAGGTGTTATAAAAGCGGGTATTCGACGATACCTTCATCCATTTAGACAAATTGGCATCAAATTTGGCAATGGTGTTGTATCGTTTGTAGTTGTCGGTGGCTACTTGAAGTACGCCACCATCTTCTACTCTTCCTGCCGAGAGGTAAAAATTGACGGCTTTAGAACCACCACTTACCGATACATTCTGCTGATTTCTACTGCCTTTGCCATAGTACACATCAAACCAATTGTAGTTGGCATTGCTCTCAAAGGTGTTGGCCCAAAGTCTTGAGTTAGCCAAAGAGGGGACGGTTTCAGGGGTAGTGGTCGGGTTTTTTTGATAAGCTATGATACGATCAATGGTGGCATTGGTATATTGTGGAGTAACACCCGCATTGGTAGCGGCCTCATTTAGTGCCAACGCGTATGTGTATGAATCGGCGAGACTTGGCATACGAATAGGAGCAATTTGGGAAAAATTACTCGAAAATTCTACATTAAGTTTATTACTTTGACTCCCAGATTTGGTCGTAATCAGTACCACACCATAAGGAGCTCTTGCACCATAAATAGCCGATGCGGCAGCATCTTTGAGTACAGATATTGACTCTATGTCGTTGGGGTTGATTCCATTCAACGAACCTACTACGTTGTCTATCAGTACGAGTGGTGTGCCCTGCCCTCTGATTTGAATTCCAAGTGCTGCCCCAGGTTCAAATCCAAATGAACCCGTGCTGAAGTTTACCCCTGAAACCTTGCCTTGTAATGCTTGCGACAACGTGGCGGTAGGTCGGTTAATGAGGGCTTCCCCCTTCACTACATCAATAGCACCTGTGAGGTTTACTTTCTTTTGAGTACCGTACCCTACTACTAAAACTTCCTCTAATGCTTTGCTATCGGGCTGAAGGGTAATAGAAAAATTGCTTTGGTTACCTACACGGATCTCTTGGCTCTCATAGCCTATATAACTAAAGACTAATATAGACTCATTGGACGGGGCCATAATGGTAAAATCACCGTTACTATCGGTAGTGGTGCCTCTGTTTGATCCTTTAATAGTTACAGTTGCACCAATCAAAGATTCTCCCTTTTCATCAAAGACTTTGCCCGTTACTTTCTGATCTGGTAAAGCTGCGTTAGCCTGATAAGCGATACTTAGTAAGAGCATTAGCGTCAAAAAAATGTAGATGTAGTCAAGTTTGGCTTTCAAACTGATGTTAAGTAGTTCTTTTTTCATTCGTTTACTGTTTTGTTTGTTAGGAAATTGGGTGTTGTGTCATTAAAAATGTTAATATTGTATAGACTTAATTTGTTAAATGACATAGAAAAAACAGAAATTATGGGTTTTTGACAAAAATGTTTACAAAGTAAGCTGCCAAAGATGGTAAAAGCCTATAATGAGTTGATATTGTTGTGTACTATATTTGCAATACGATAGCTTGTTTATAGTATGAAAGCCACTTATGCACTTTTGTCCGACTTTGCCACTTCACAAACTCCCTTTGTAGTAAAAGAAATTGTCCGCCCAGCCTTCGCAACAGATTTTCATTTTCACGATGAATGTCAATTAGTATATATTCGTTCTGGTGCTGGAACGCGCATCATAGGTGATTCTATTGAATATTTTGAAGCAGGAGATTTGACTTTTGTAGGGCCACATGTACCCCATGTTTGGTATTCAAAACCTAAATTAAGCGAACTGGACAGCCCAGATGTGTCTGTGGCACTTTACATCAATCCAGTTAAAGTCATAGAACATCTAAAACCTTTTGTAGATACGCAACCGTTGAAATCTTTCTTTCAGCAATCAACGAGAGGGTTGAGTATTACAGGAACAAAAAAAGAGATAATAGCCAGCCATCTACAAAATATGATGGATCAAAAAAACATCTCTATGTTAGCCTCTTTTGTTCAAATTCTCAACTTATTATTAGATGAAGAAGAGTTGGTGTGGTTGAACGACTCGCCTTTATTATCAGCCTATTCTAGCCACTCGCAGGGACGAGTGGCACAATTAATGGATTTTATCCAACAAAATTTTCGAACAGAGATTACGCTCGAAAAAGCGGCTTCGATAGCAGGTTTACAACTTCACTCCTTTTGTCGTTTTTTTAAGAGACTGACTCATCGTACGTTTTCCGATTTTATTAATGAAGTAAGAATTGATTTTGCTTGCCAACTTTTACAACATTCAGACTTACCCATTACCCAAATAGCTTTTGAGGCAGGTTATGGCAATATTTCCTATTTCAATCGCTCTTTTAAAAAAATTCATAAACTGACGCCCAAACAATATCGTTTGGCACAGGTATAATCAAAGCGTGCTATATAATGTCTTACTCCTATATTCCAGCCCTCAAATATCACTGGCTCACACCCATTTACGATTGGTTTATAGGCGTAACGATGCCAGAAATACGGTTTAAAAGGGATTTGGTGGCACAATCCCAAATAAATTCAGGAGAGCGAGTCTTGGATTTTGGATGTGGTACAGCCACCCTCACCTTGATG
The DNA here is from genome assembly GCA_041392315.1 of Spirosomataceae bacterium. GTDB lineage: Bacteria > Bacteroidota > Bacteroidia > Cytophagales > Spirosomataceae > Runella. Next base: position 175,328 of record JAWKMH010000002.1, read on the forward strand.
CTCAAAGAAGCGCGGCCCCAAGCCCATATTTTGGGGATTGATGTGGACTCAACCATATTAAAAAAAGCTTTTCAGAAACAAAAACAAAGTAGTTTAGCGATTCAACTCGACCAATATGAAGGAGGAAAGCTACCTTACCCCGATGCTTATTTCGACTGTGTGGTGTCGAGTTTAGTGTTTCATCACCTGACTACCGCCCAAAAAATAGAAGCATTTCGAGAGCTTTACCGAGTGCTGAAGCCAGCAGGTAGGTTTCACATTGCCGATTGGGGTGCTCCTCAAAATGAGCTGATGCGCGTGGCTTTTTTTGTGTTACAAATCTTCGATAATTTTTATACCACCAACGATAACGTGCAGGGGCGTTTGCCCAATTTGCTCATAGAGGGTGGTTTTGATGAAGTAAGTATTACTAAAAACTATGCCACTATTTTTGGAACTTTACAGTTGTTTGAGGTAAACAAAAGCTGACTGACAGACTTGTCATGAAGACTATGCCCATATCTGAGTACCTTCGGTGCAGTTTTTACACATTTCGATTTCGGAGCGCGAGCGAATGAGTGATTGCCGAAATTGACGATATGCCTCACTTTGCCAGAGTTGCTGAAAAGAGGTTGCTGATACATCGCCAAGGCGATAGTGGGCATCTTTGTCGAAGCAGCAGGGGACGACCTTTCCATCCCAAGTAATGACGCACGAATGCCACATTTTCCAACAATGCCCATCGAGGCCATTCTTGATTTTGTAGCTTCCATCGGGCTGTGGGGCATAGCGCGAGTACTTGTCTATGGTTGGAATGAGTGGGTCGCCCTGCTCATAGTCATAAATTTGAGCGGTTTTAAGTCCGACCTCGTCCACACCTATTTCTTTGGCCAATCGCTTTACCTCTTCTATTTGATGTTCATTGGGGCGTACGACCAAAAATTGAAATACTACGTGTGGTGTGTTGGATTTCAACGCTTTTTTCCATTTCAAAATATTGCGCGTGCCGTCCATTACTTTTTCCAAATTCCCCCCCACACGGTATTGTTGATACACCTCTTGTGTCGTACCGTCAATAGATACAATGAGTCTGTCAAGGCCACTTTCGACGGTTCTTTTTGCCGCCGCATCCGTCAAGTAATGTGCATTGGTAGAAGTAGCCGTATAAATGCCTTTCTGAGAGGCATATTTGACCAATTCTAAAAACTTAGGATGCAAATATGGCTCTCCTTGAAAGTAGAAAATAAGATACAACAACGTATCAGAAAGCTCATCAATGGTTTTTTTGAATAGTGTTTCTTCCAACATCCCCGTTGGGCGAGTAAACGACCGTAGCCCACTTGGACATTCGGGACAGCGCAAATTACAGGAGGTGGTAGGTTCAAACGAGATACTCATCGGTAAGCCTCTGTGGATGGCTTTGCCAGTGGTTTTAGATGCGTAGTAGCTATAAAGCACCTTTAGCGCGTTCCAGACTCGCTTAGGGGTAAGTTTGGAGAAAAAATTAAGCCCATCGGTCAGGTTACGATTCATGCCTACTTGATAAAAGAGAGAAAATAGAACAAGTGCGAAGATAAGGCAGAATCATTGGCTAAAAAAACAGAGGATAATGGCAAGGCTTTTTTATTTCACAAAATTGCGTGTAAAAGACATAAAAAATGCTTTACATTTGTTTAGTGAAAAACTTTGCCTAACCTATACTATTGATTTTGTATGCGTATCAATTCTACTCAACTTCGATGGGGAGTCATGCTTCTTCTATTGGCTTTCCACATTTCATTACAAGCACAAGAAAATTCATCAGGAACAATCAGAGGAAGATTGCTAAGTTCAGATAATCAGCCTTTAACAGGATGTGTGGTCAGGATCCAAAGCACCCTGTTTCAAACGGTGTCTGATGCAGAAGGGTATTATACCTTTGGGTCGCTGAAACCTGGAAGATATGTTTTGTTGGCTACTAAAACAGGTTTTAATACCGTCAGACAAGTAGCGTATGTAGAAGAAAACCAAATTAATTCGACATATTTTATGCTCTCGCCCGATGTGATGGAAATGGAGCGAGAAGTAGAAACGGGCACATTTACCAATGTGAGCAAATTTGAATCGAGTATTGGTATTACTACGCTTTCTGGGAAAGAAATGCAAGCACTTGTTCCGCGTAGTACAGGCGACCTACTCAATGTTATCCCAGGTAATTTTGTGGATGCTTCGGCAGGAGAAGTAGGTGCTCAAATCTTTCCAAGGGGGCTTTCGACGGGACAAAATAATCAATTAGGATTTCGGTATATCTCTCTCCAAGAGGAAGGCCTCCCCGTGATGAGTTCGCAATTGGGCTTTGCGGTGGTGGATATGTTCCATCGTCCCGATGCCACCATTGGGCGGTTGGAGGCCATTCGTGGTGGTACTTCCTCGATCATTACTGCCAATGCGCCTGGAGGGGTATTTAATTTTATTTCAAAGACTGGGGGCAGCAGCGGCAGGGGTCTATCAAGCTGACGGGTGGACTCAATAACAACGAAACAGGCTTGATACGACTGGATACCGAGGTAGGCGGCTCTTTGAAAAATAAAGAATGGTCTTACCATATTGGTGGATTTTATAGACAAGATGCAGGCCCACGTACGGTACCTTTCATGGCTAATCAAGGAGGGCAGATAAAGGCCAATTTTACTAAAAAGTTAACCAACGGCCAACTTAAATTTTACGGAAAATACCTCAACGACCGCGTTACATTTTATAAACACATACCCGTTAAATCTCTCAAAGGAGAACCTTTTGAAAATTTCGATGTAGCTACCAGTTCTTCATTTTTAAGTTTAAAAACCATTGTACCCAACTCAGAAGATATTCCTTATAACACAGCCTCGGTACGAAATTTCGATGCCGATAATGCCATTCGGCTGCAAAATATGGCATTGGGAATGGCTATTAATCAACAAAAGAACGACTGGCAAATCAACAATAGTGTCAAGCTTTCGCTTATCAATCAACACTATCGCCAATTTCAGGGCAATTTTATCATCCCAACAGGCTTGGCCATGACGGTTTTCAATCCAATTGCTTTGTTTCCTTTTGCTACGGTAGGGCTAGCCCCTGGTTTTCCTGCGGCACCAGCCCCAGCGTTTCCTACTTATCGCGATGCAGCCACAGGCGAAATTTTGGCAAAGTTTAATGGCGCAACGCCCGATGCCAATGTACCCAACCAGTTGGGGAATTTTGTCTATGGCACAGCCTCTTTGGATATGCAAAATCGCGTGTTGGATATAATGGATAACTTTTCAGCTACTTACATTCAAGAAAAACACCGCCTCACCTTGGGCGTATATGGTGCATACGCCGCTACTAAATCGCTATGGAATGTTGATTTCTTATTGACAAGATTAGAACCCAATCCTCGGCCTCTGACGGTTATCTTTGCCAGTCCATATTCACCCACAACAGTTTTTAGAGGAACTGATGAACGGGGGATTGTCGGCTATAATGCGGGAGCTTATACCAATTTTGAAGGAAATTCGGCCATTTTGGCGGGCTATATCAATGATTACTGGAATGTATCGTACAACCTAAAAATAGAAGCAGGACTACGCTACGAGTTTCTCAATTATAATGGTTTTAAAAAAGGGTGGTCTGTCCCCAACGAATCGGATGCAGCGGCAGGAGGGGCAAATCTGGGAAATGGTCTTAAAAATAATGGGGGCTTGGATGGCAACCCACTCACCACCTACGATAACCGCTTTCGTTTGGACAATGGCTCAAAGTTTAATTTCAACGATCAATACGGTTATCTTTCTGCCTCTTTGGGTTTTAGTCAACGGGTAAGTGCCAATGCCGCCCTTTATGGCCGCGCCACCCTTGGCAATAAAGCTCCCGATATAGACTATTATGTGCAAAACTTTGTCAATCAGCCTATTACAAAAGGAACTACTGAAAAGATTTGGCAAGGCGAACTGGGCTATAAATACACTGAAAAAAGAAGTTCTTTTACACTTTCAGGTTTTTATAGCTATCTCGATAATATCTTGTTTCAGTTGTTTATTCCTTCAGGAACCACCACGCTTTTTACGCCTCCTACTTTCAATGCGGCGCGTACCATTGGTGCCGAAATAGAATGGCTCTACTTGCCTACCGAGGCTCTGTCATTTGATATATCAGCTACACTTCAAGATGCGCGTTTTACTAAATTTACCTACTACAATGTCAATGGAACTACCTCGGCACAAGCCCCAACGGCCAACCGTCAAGCCTTGCCCAATCCTCTATTAGACGATTTTACTGAGAACTTTGATGGTAACAAAGTGAATGATATTCCTGCCGTTAATTTGAACCTGAAAGTAGCCTATCAGTTAGGAAGAATCAAACCTTATTTTCAGTACCGCTACATTGGGCAACGCTACGGTAACAAGCGAAATACCATCACTTTGCCAGCTTATGGAGTTATCAACGCGGGACTATTGGCACATATCGGAGAAAAACTCACTTTCAATGCCAACATAAATAATGTGCTCAATAGCAAGGGTATAGTACAGTTCGATGGCGTAGGTGTGCCAGGGGCTTCTATCGAAGACTTAGCCTTTGGCGGTGTAAAAAGCCAAAACCCAACGGCTTTGGGGCCCAATCTCAATGGCGAGGTTATCAACGCAGCCAATCCTTCATTGTTGGCCATTGCTCCCACTGATTTGAATGTGGTACAAGCCACAGGCCGCCCCTACATGGTACGGCCCATCTTGCCACGCTTGCTGACACTCTCAGTGAGTTACGCTTTGTGAGGATACTGAGAGTAAGAAAATAAATCAATCCAAAAACTGCCTCAAATAGTTCCGGCTGGTCAGGATAGCCGCTTTGACATCTTCGATGCTACCTTCATACGCTTTGTCTTCTACTTCGATACAGACAGGCCCACGGTAGCGCACATCGGTCAGGGCGGCAAAAAACTTTCGCCAATGGACATCGCCTAAGCCTGGCAGCTTGGGACTGTGGTATTCGAGGGGATTGGCCATGATACCCACGCGGTCGAGCTTTTCTTTATAGACTTTGGCATCTTTGAGGTGGATATGGTGCAGGCGATTTTTGTAGTTGTAGATAGGTGCCACTTCGTCCATCATTTGCCAAACCAAGTGCGATGGGTCGTAATTAAGACCTAAAATTGGACTCGGGATGATTTCAAACATCCTATCCCAAATAGCGGGCGTTGTAGCGAGGTTTTTTCCTCCTGGCCACTCGTCGTCTGTAAAAAACATGGGGCAGTTTTCAATCCCTATTTTTACATTGTGCTCTTCGGCTACCTTTACAATGCCAGGCCATACTTCTCCAAACACCTTGAGGTTTTCGGTAATGTTTTTGGCGGGGTCGCGTCCTATAAAAGTATTGACATTATTCAAGCCCAATTTGGCCGCGGCCTTGATCAACACCTTGATATGTTCGCGGTAGTAGGCCGCTTTCTCGGCATCGGGGTCAAGTGGGTTAGGATAATAGCCCAACCCCGAAATAGTGATGCCTTTGTGTTTGGCATAATACACCAAGTGATGGGAGTAGTCGCTGTCGGTCAATACGCGGCTGGCATCAATGTGCGTAACCCCCGCATAGCGGCGGGCATCGGCATTATCGGTGGGCCAGCACATCATTTCAACACAAGCAAAGCTGTGATTGTCGGCAAAATCTATGACATGTTCGTAGCCAAAGTCAGCTAAAATAGCACTTACAAATCCAAGTTTGAGCATAATTGAAAGGTTTTTGGAAATAGATAGATAATGGCAATTTACAAAAAAAGAAACCTATACCCTATTCGATGCGCTACCTTGGGGAAAGATATGCTTCCAAATCACTTCATAGATTTCTACGGCGCTCAAAGTGGGCTGTGGCAAAGGCTGTGCTGTAATACAAACAGGGTAAAACTCTTCGGGAATACTCATACTACCATGTGAGCCTTTGACGAGCGTGGCATCTAATGGGATAACATCCATCAAATACCTAAAACCGAGGAGTTTACGAGCGAGTTTGTAAGCTGCTCGTAATTTAATGAATGGGTTTTTGGGATTCATAAACATCTCTACGGGATCATAGCCAGGCTTGCGGTGAATATCCACCAAAGGCGCATAGTCGGGGGCTTTGGCATCGTCGAGCCAATAGTAGTAAGTAAACCAACTATCGGGGGTAGCCACGGCGACCAAATCGCCCGAACGCTCATGGTCAAGGTGGTGCGCTTTTTTCCCCTCCTCATCAAGCACGATTTCTATACCAGGAGTTTCTTCCAATCGTTTTTTAACTCGCTCTTTTACAGTGGAGTCGTTGAGATAAATGTGTGCAATTTGGTGGTCGGCGGTGGCAAATGCCCTTGAGGCCCCCGCGTCTAAGAGTTCATACCAGCGTTCGTTCCGCACAGCAATCAAACCTTCATCGCGCAAAATCCGATTAATATGCACAGGGCGGTTTACAGGGTTGATGCCATATTCGGACAGTAAAATGATTTGGGTGTTTTTGGCTTCATAAAAACGCACCAAATCGGCCACCACTTGGTCTATTTCGCCCAATTCTTTTCCAATTTTAGATAAATCGGGGCCAAATTTTTGCAAACAGTAGTCTAAATGAGGCAAATAAATGAGCGTAAGGGTGGGGTCGTGTTGATTGTCCACCCACATAGAAGCATCGGCAATCCATCGGGTGGATTTGATATTGGCATTGGGCCCCCAAAAGTTGAACAGAGGAAATTGCCCCAGCTCTTTTTGAAGTTCATCGCGCAAACTGGCAGGATAGCTGTAACAATCGGGTGCTTTGACCCCATCGGCATGGTATTGGGGGCGTGGCGTAACCGAGTAGTCGGCAGTGGCGTACATATTGTACCACCAAAACATCTTTGAGCAAGTGAAGTGAGGGTTTTGTTGCTTGGCGGCTTCCCAAATTTTTTCGGCCTTAACGAGCTTATTAGACTGTTTCCAAAATTTCACTTCAGCGTCGTCGCGGTCGTACCAGCCATTGCCCACGATACCATGCTCAGAAGGCCATTTGCCAGTTATATAACAACTTTGAGCTGTCGTCGTAACAGCAGGTAAAACAGGCTGAATGGGGGTAATATGGCGTTTGGTAACATAATCGCGCAAAAAGGGGTGTGCTCTCCAATCAGATTGGCACTTAGTCCTACAATATCAATGACTACTGTTTTTTTCATAACAAATCATTAAAGCTGTGCTTTTACCCATGCCAATTCGCGTACAATAGACTCCCCAATAGGCTTTTGCATATCGGCAGGCAGTACGCCCCATGTATAGGTTTCTACTTCTAAGTGATGGGTAAATGGCGTAGATTTTTGGACGTTCAATGTTTGTACTATATTAGCTTGGGTAGAGTCAAGTAAGCCGTAGGATGCAATAAACAAAGGTACGTGGAAATGCACACGCCACTCGCTATGCAGTGTGGTATCGGCGGCCAGTGCTTCCGACAAATCGGGATATTTCTGGAAGTTACCATCCTTGGTTTTGGCTACTACTTGGTGTAAATAAACAGGTTCTTCAAAAGCTTCAATAGCCTGTAGTTTTGCTGCTTTATTATCGTGCAAACCAATTTTTAAGGCCGAACTTATTTGAATTTTCCCAACCTTAATGCCCAGTTCTGTTAGTTGATTCACAATGGTTTGTGGGTCTTCGTAGCTTACTGCAAAATGACAGACATCGTAGCAAAGCTGGATATGTGTCAAGAGTGCTTCTCTGGCTTCTTGGGGGGTAAGCCCATATTTTTCTACCAAAAACGCAATGCCCTTGGGCAACAAATAATTGACATACCACTCGATAAACTCACGCCCGTTTTCCAAAATTCCATCGGGTTCAGGCTCTATGTCAAGGTGCATTACTTTACCTGTTGTTTGGCGAATTTCCATCAATGTTTCGACTACTTCAAGCATATTTTCTGTGGCAGTTTTGATGGCGTTTTGGGTGTCTTCTTGGCTTGGCCACCAATAGCGATAAGACAAAGGCGACGTAGAAACGCCCCCCTCCATGCCATCGGGTAGAAGTTGTGCCAAAATACGAAACAACCGTTTGGTATATTCGGTACGTTCGAGGGTAGTCCAGTCGGGTGTGTGGACATCGTCTTTCACCCTTGTCGCATGAAAACCTCCATACGGAAAACCATTCATGGTAAAGACATAAATGCCATTGTTGGTCAGCCAAGTTTTAAAAGCCGCTAAACGATCAGGATGAGAGAGTTCGATAGAGGCTTCATTGGCCAAGCGAAGCCCCAAAGCAAATGGTTGATGGGGCGATAGTTGTTGCTTGATAAAAGGAAGATGGGCCTGTAAGGTTTGAAAGTGATCGCCCCAGCACTCGCCAGGGTGAATATTACTACAATAGGTAAGGTGTCCGTAAGGGGTCTGCATGGATTATTGAGGAATTTCAGATAAGCACTACCGTCGAATGGTTTTTTACATCCTATGATAGTAAGGGCATGAGTGGGTTATTTTTACCCTTTTTTATCTAATAAACATATCAATGTGTTGGCCCCTAAATGGGATCGCTCATCAATAAGTTAGAAAAATGACCCTCTAAAAAGTCAACAGCGTCTGCAATGAGGCCATTGTCCATTTCGTGTACTTCCGCTCCTTTCCCGATTTTATCAAGCAGCATGATGGTCAGCTGCCCCCCTAAGTGTTCGCGAAATTCCTGCAATCCATTGCGAAGATTGATTTTATCATTTTCTGATAGCTTTGGATGATACAAATCAAAACCAAGCTGCTGCATCACTGCCAAAATACGTTGGAGTTCAGTATGGCTCAATGAAGCCACTTTGGTAGAATAGACACTATCTAAGGCAATACCAATAGCGACGGCTTCGCCATGACGAAGTTGAAAGTCGGTGAGGTATTCCAACTTATGTGCTGCCCAATGTCCAAAATCCAGTGGGCGCGATGAGCCAAATTCAAAGGGGTCGCCACTACGGATGTGTTCTACGTGCATCTCAGCGCAGCGATGAATCAGATAGGCCATTGCTTCTTCGTCGCGCTGGGTAAGTGCCTCTGTATGGGCTTCAATCCATTCAAAAAAAGCCTTATCTTTGATGAGCGCGACTTTAATAGCTTCTGCTATGCCCGAACGCCAATCACGGTCGTTGAGGCTTCTCAAAAAAGTTAGGTCGTTGAAAACAGCCACAGGCGGGGCAAAAGTGCCTAAAAAGTTTTTCTTTCCTTGGTAGTTAATGCCATTTTTTACACCCACGCCCGAGTCGTTTTGCGATAAAACGGTCGTGGGAATTCTGATGTGTTTTACCCCCCTATGCGACACTGCCGCAGCGTAGCCTACCAAGTCTAAGATAGCTCCACCACCCATCCCAATCACAAAAGAATGTCGGTCAATACCGTAGTCATTGATAGCCTCTACAATCTTATCGAATAGTTCAGACGCGTTTTTGGCTTCTTCACCTCCGGGCAGAACAATGATTTTTGTAATAAGCTTTATGCTATCTTGAAGTGTTTCAAAATAGGTAATAATAGCTTGTTGAAGCGTGGGATGATGGGCTAAAAAGCCGTCATCTACCACCATAAGCACTTTGCGTTGAAAACCTGCCTCTTTCAAAGAAAGAAAAAAATCAGCTAATGTCTTATTACCTAAGTCAAAGAGGCCTTTGGTAAAGAAAATAGAATAGGTATAAGGTACTTGAAAGGCTTGTTGTAAGGTTTGCATAGAAATTTGATTCGCTAAGTTACTGCAAAGATACGCGCTAATTGTATTGATAACGGCAGTAAGACAAGAACAAGAAGGGCAACAGGCCAGTTCCCAAAGGCAATGCACCAAGCGGCGTTCATCACAATCAGAGAAAGAACGCCTGCTTTAACGGCTTTACCAATATGGAGGCCAATGGGATTTTGAATAGCTTTCCATAGAGGAAGACCTATCAACCAAGCATGTAAGAAAACCAAAAGTAGAGCAAATGCACCATTTCCTTGACTAACAGCTACGAAAAACTGAACGGCATGAACACAGGCATACAAAGAGGCAGCAATATAAAGCGAACGCCGCTTACCGCCATGTACTTCATCTCGACTAATGAGCGTAATCGCCCCAATATAGGCAATAGGTACGAAGGCTATCCACCCCCAAGTAGCCAATGAGGTGCTTACCGCACTCATGCCCAGTAATAGATTGCCCCCTCGGCATAGCCCCATCGTGAGTGGGCCAAAGACCGCATTATGTTTGGCAAATCGATCGTAAACCACCGCTAAGAGAGCTACTATCAAGGCAATTAGGCCACTAAGTGTGCTAAAAACACTGGCTGAAAAAACACCCAAACAAAGTAAAAAAATACCCCATATAGTGGCAGACTTGACAGTTACTTTTCCGCTCGGAATGGGCCGTTCGGGGCGTTCAATGGCATCGAGTTGAGCATCAAAGACATCGTTTAAGACCACACCTCCGCCATAAAGCCCGATGGTGGCGGGTATCAGCCAGTAAGCAGGCGATACTTCAAAAGTAAACTGTGCAATAGCCATGCCTGCCATAATATCGGCAATGGCCGTAACGATATTGGCAGGGCGAGCCAGTTGGAGATAAGGCTTGATAATGTACACTTTAGTTGATGACTAAATTGTCTTTAGAAATATAGGGCTGCTGCCCACCACGCAAAACGGTATTGCCATTGAATTTCTCACTTTGGTCAATGACAAACCCGGCCTCAAACTCGCTAACATCTATCTGACCACTTTGGGCGAAAGCATCAATGGCATTTTGATAAGTTACCAACCGAATGGTTTCGTCTGTAATGCCACGCATTTTCATTAGTGCGGCAGTTTTAGGAATCGCTAAAGGATCAGAAACGCCCCAGTCGGCGGCAGAATTAATCATAATTTGGCTCGCACCATACTGCTCTACCACTTTTACCATGCGTTCGTTGCCCATTTTGGTAAAAGGATAAATCGTGAACGCAGCCCAAAAACCTTGGTCGAGTACCGACTTTACAGTTTCTTCGTTGTTGTGATCTACAATCACCCACGAAGGGTCAAGACCGTGCTCAAGCGCAATGGCCATGCTTCTTTCTGTTCCTTTTTTCTTATCGCGGTGGGGTGTATGAATTTGCACAGGAAGATTGGCTTTTTTTGCTAATTCTAACTGGAGGCGATAGTATTTTTCTTCGGCGGCGGTTTGGTCATCAAAACCTATTTCGCCTACACCTACTACACCTTCTTTGTAGAGATACAACGGTAAAATTTCCATCACTTGCTCGGCCAAAGGTTCGTTGTTGGCTTCGCGCGAGTTGAGCCCAATGGTGCAGTAATGCTTGATACCAAATTGGGAAGATCGAAACCGTTCCCAACCCACCAAGCTACTGTAATAATCTTTGAAAGTAGAGAGGCCCGTGCGTGGCTGGCCCACCCAAAAGGCAGGTTCAATCAGTGCTACAATGCCCGCTTCGCGCATGGCTTCATAGTCGTCGGTAGTGCGTGAAACCATATGGATGTGCGGGTCAAAAAGCACATTCCTTTAATTAAATCTCGGTAATCTTCCCAGCGTATATCGCGATGAGTAACATGCTCGTCGCTCTCTTCAAAATGCGAAGGATTTTGTTGCAGTTCTTTATCTGTTAGGCACATATGTATTTAAGTCAGTAAATTCGAGATTTGTCCAAGTCAACTGGTGGTGTTTGATGGCTTTTTCTAAATCAGGATAAGTGGTAAGTAGTTTTTGCGGGAGCATAGTTAGAGTGATAACAAGTAAGCGCGGCAGCTTGTTTATCATATTCAGAGGAAGAAGCAAAAAGATGCATTATATCAGTTAGAAGACTGTCATTTAAAAAATTACTTATCAGCCGCCATACTTGAGGGGCTACAATGCGGCCTGCAGCCCAGCGTTCGTGGGCAAAGTCGGAGAGGGTTAGCACTAACTTTTCGTTGTTTCTTTCTTCCAATCCTACGATATGATGAATGGGTTTGTCGTTAAAAATAGCCTTTAATACCAGTTGATTCCAAGCTAATTCAGAAAAATACTGACGTGGATAGGGATTGCGCAAAGCAAGGGCATCAAACACCACTCCCATATTGGATCGGACCGCATCAGTAGCTCTAAAGAGCCATTGCTCAGGGTAAGCCAATAGAGGTAGAGCCGAGTAAAGAGCTACCAGCTCATTCATTTCGGCGGTATCAAAAAGAGTTTCAATATGGCGAAGATAAGCCTCTTTATCTGCATCATCCAAACAATCTAATAACCATACACGTGCCAGTCGTACAAAACTCCATTGCTCAACCGAAAACCCTGGTAAGATTTCATTCAACTCTGTAGTTTGTTCTATACTTGGCTGAACGATTCGTTTAGACAAAAAACGAGGGCAGCTACGAAGGCAGTCATCAAATCAATGGGCTGGTCTGAGGCTTGTTTATCAAGCCATGCAGATTCAGCTGTGGTAAGGTGGGAAGTTAAAATTTCCCATAGAAGACTATTGATTGGGTTTGACATGCTAAGGAATACATTACTGTTTAGTTATTGTTGCAAATGTACAATGGTAGTTGGATAGTATGGAAAATACAATGACTAATATTAGCAATTGTCTAAAAACGGCCGTTATTTTTTGCGTAATTTGTATTTAAAACCAATAAAAGGATGTCTCTTACTCATTTGAATGCCGATGGCACACCAAGCATGGTAGATGTGTCGGAAAAAGCAGTGACGAAAAGAATAGCCAAAGCCCGCAGCATCGTTGTACTGGGTAATGAAATCATGGATTTACTCCAAAATGAAGAAATTCACACCAAGAAAGGACCCGTATTTCAGACAGCTATCATTGCGGGAGTAATGGCCGCCAAGCGCACAGGCGAGCTGATTCCACTCTGCCATCCCCTGGGGTTGGAAAATTGTCAAGTAGCAATTACTATCAATGAAGCCCGTGAGGTAGTGATTGAATGTACAGCAAGTGTAACAGGGAAAACAGGCATTGAAATGGAAGCATTGACAGGAGCAAGCGTAGCAGCTTTGACGATTTATGACATGTGTAAAGCCATGAGCCAGCATATTATCATCAAAGAAACCCGTCTTGTGGCCAAGACGGGCGGAAAACGAGATTTTTTCTCTAAAATGAAGTGTCAGTCGGTTGTAATCGAAGTAGCTCAAACCGACTGACACTTCATTTATTTTTTCTTCCTTAAATACACATTGCCACGGGTAGTACGAATAGCTATTTTGGTTTGGGGGTCGTTAAGAACGTATTTTGGGGCATTGCGGTCGTTATCCCAATTGTAATTGAAATTGTAAGAAGCTTGCCCATCGGAAAAAGCATAATAACTACTACCAGGGCTATTTACTATTACTTTATCACCGCTTCCTATTGTTACGGCAGTAGCTGGAGAAGATGCCTGAGCTTGTCCCTGTACGTTTTGCCCTGTGGCAACTGCAGCGTCTTGTTGTGCTTTTACGGTGGTTACAGCCTTAGCGGCTCCTTGTTTGGAATTCCATGATAAAGCACGAGATTCTTCCAAAGCCTTTTTCTCTTCCTCTATCGCTTTAGAGTCGGGGGTATAGGGTTTTAAGTCTAAATCGGTAAACATATTGCCATTAGATGCGCTAATGCTAAATAATACCTTGGCTTTTTCAGAAACAGTCACATCTATATTGTCATTGTAGCTCACAATAGAAGAGGGTTTGTCGGGCATTTTGTCATCGAAAATAACTTTGACTTTGCCTTGGCTTGAGTTGGCTACAATGGGACCCGACACATTGGTGAGGGTAATATCTTCGTAGTTGGTATTGACTTCGATGCTCCCTTCCATGCCAGCGATTGACATGCCCGTTTCATTACAAGAACAAGAATTACGTTTTTTTACGACCAAGCCCAACTCTTTCGGCATTTTGATTTTATATAGGGCCTTGCCTTTCATCACCACATTGATTTTGAGAACATCGCCATTGGGATAAACCGACAAGCCAATATTAGTATTATCAACGCCTCCTGCCGACAAAGGGCGAAGTCCATCGGCTTCTTGGGGTACTTTAGGAATATCGGTGGCTTCGATGATAATTTCATCGCCATTGTACCCCTCAATATCGAGCTGTTTGGCATCAATATCCATCAATACGCGCCTGTTGGCACCGTTGAATTTGGTTTTATACGACTTTTTGTCTTGAGAATAAGTGCTGCCAGTAATGACTAACGCACATAATAGAAGCATGAATTTTTGCATGGTATTTTCGAAATTTATGGTTTTTTATTCAGTAATCATTGCCAACTCACCGATGCTACTTCTGGCCAAAAGCCGCACCGATTCGTCCACTTTTTCGTCTTTTTGAAGTTGTTCAAAAATGGGAATACTTTCTTTTACGCGCATTCGTACCAGTGTTTCGATGAGGGCGGCTTGTTCCATGGGCTCATCGGTTTGGCCAAGTTGATTGACCAATACGCGTTTTACTTCATTGGTTTGTTTGAATCTCTCTAAGGTTTCAATCGTCGAAAGCCGAACATTGAGACTCTCGTCTTCACGGAGCGTTTGTATTAATGCTCTGATTAGGCTGGGCTTAGGATCTTTGAGGGCTGCTGCATAGTTCAGTCCCTTGAGTCGTTCGGAAGCGGAGTTGTCTTTTAAAAGTCCCAAAATGACCAATTCTTGTGTCATTTTCATTTCACGACGGAGAGAGGCTATTTGCGCTTCAATGGGTTCATTTTTTGGATTTATTTTGATTTGTTCCTTCGATTTAAGTTCGTCAGAAACCAGCGCTTGCGAGGGTTGTAAACCATCTATCGGTGTGGAAATAGGAGGTGTTGCGGCTACAGTACGGTATTCGATTTGAGTAGGAGCCGTTTGTCTTCCTATCCAAAATGTAAGACCAATGCCTGCTACTACTGCTGCATAGCGCAAATATTGTTTCCAGGGGTGAGGCTTGAAAGCGATGATGGTATTCTCAAGTATTTTTTCGCCTTGCAATGCTTTATAAAATGCCGTATCCATGGCTATATCTGTATCCGACTCGGTGTTTTGAAGCATTTGCCAAACCCCCCTTAATTCTTCTACTTCTTTGCGCAGGCTGGCATCGGAAGAAAGGCGCTGCTCAAACACGACCCGTTCGGCTTCCGAGAGGCAGCCTAATAGATAGTCTGTGATGATTTGTTCGTTTAGCATGATTTTTTAGAAAACTATAACAACAATTGAACTACTTTTCTTTGGCTTTTAAGCTCATTCACTGCTTACTTTAAAATAGGAGTCACGTAGTTTTTGCATGGCCCTAAAGACCCTTATTTTTACATTAGCAACAGACAGGCCGAGAGTTTGACCAATCTCCTCATAACTCATATTTTGAAACCTGCTTAGTACCAATACTTCGCGGTATTGGTCGGGCAATTGTGCCAGTGCATGATGCAGATACTGGTACTGCTCGTCGGTTTCATCATACGCTTCTCCTACCTCAGGAATAGCTGTCAAGTCAGAAAATGTTGGATTTTGTTTGAGGTAATCAAAAAACACATTTCTGCCTATCTCCAAAATCCACGTTTTAAATGATGCCCCTTCGCGGTAAGTATGCCGATAACGAAGCATACGAAGAAATACCTGTTGTGTCAAATCACGGGCATTTTCGCGGTCGCTTTGTCGGTAGAGGAAGAAATTGAGTAAAGACTTTTTGTAACGTTCGTACAAAATAGCAGCTTTGTCTAAATCTCCCTGACTTACGGCATACATGGCCTGTTCGTCGGTCATGGGCTGATATTGGGTTTTCGTTAAGAGATTACTGGAGAATAGGCAGAAGGTTACAAAAGTGAAAAAAAAAGATTGGAACTTTTGCAATAGTGGGTTTGGTTTACTAATCAGACGCATAAACAATCACTTATCGGACTGGCGAACCAGTCAAAAATATAAAAATGGGAAAGGCAGTTGAAATTACAGATGCAAATTTTGAAGACTTAGTAGCCAAAGCAGATAAGCCTGTATTGGTGGACTTTTGGGCAGAATGGTGCGGCCCTTGCCGTATGGTAGGCCCAGTAGTAGAAAAGATTGCTGAAGCTTACGAAGGGCAGGCTGTGGTAGGCAAAGTAGATGTAGATATGAATCCTGAAACAGCGATGAAATTTGGTATTCGTAGTATTCCTACATTACTTTTCTTCAAAAATGGTGAAATAGTAGATCGCCAAGTGGGTGCGGTACCTCAGGTAGTTTTGGAAGATAAACTCAAGGCATTGATGCCCGTAACGGCTTAGGTTATAAACCAGCTACTGGCAGAACCCGAAGTTATATAAAAATAAAAACGACAAAAGCCCCGCAATTTGCGGGGCTTTTTACTGTTTACTGAGCGTCAATAACTATTTCAAAGTACCACGCAATGCACGTGGGATTTCAACCCCAGCGATCGGTAAAGAGGCATTGTTCAAAATTTTGAAACCTTCTACTTTTAGGCTTCCTACTTTGACCGATTTACCCAAATCAAGATCAGCTACGGGTACATCTACATACTCAGGGAATGTCCTTGGCGAAGCCTTTGTACTTTGATTTTGCGCAATTTTTGCACCAACTTGCCACCTTTGGTTACGCCTACGGCTGTACCGATGAAGCGAACAGGCACTTCTACCTTGATTTCCTTAGTGTCGTCAATTTGTAAGAAATCAGCGTGTAAGATAATATCACTTACTGGATGATACTGCACATCTTGCAAGATGGCAAAGTGAACATCTCCTTCGATATTCAACGTGATTTTATACACATCAGGTGTAAATAAAATGTCACGGAATAGGTACATGGGTGCAGAGAAATGAATTTGCTCTGTACCACCGTACAATACACATGGAACCATCGCTGCGTCGCGCAAGGCGCGGGCATCTTGTTTGCCGAGATTCGCTCTTTTAAACCCTACAATCTCTGTACTTTTCATAATTGTTTGTGTTCTCCCAACCCCACAGGAGAAGTTTTTTAGTGAAACATACCTCTGGGGTTAAGAAGGCATGTGTTGGATAGCACAAACAAACGTTTATGCTGGATTGATAAATAATGAACTGATAGATTCGTGGTCGCGGATACGCCCAATGGCTTTGGCAAAAAGCTCAGAGACAGAGAGCACCTTTATTTTGTCATTTTCTTCGCGCAAAGGAATGGTGTCTGTGACAATTAATTCTTCCAATACAGAACTCCGAATACGTGAATGAGCCTCGCCCGACATGACAGGATGCGTACAAATAGCCCTTACTGAGGCTGCGCCTTTGCTCATGACCAATTCTGCCGCTTTGCAAATTGTACCTCCTGTATCAATTAAATCATCAATAAAGACCACGTTGGCATCTTTCACATCGCCAATGACTTGCATCGAAGCCACCTCGTTGGCACGTTTGCGGTATTTATCACACAAAATAATATCGGCATTGAAAAACTTAGCAAAATTTCGTGCTCTTGCAGCGCCACCTACATCAGGCGAAGCAATCACCAAATTCTCTAAATTTAAACTCTTAATGTAAGGTACAAAGATGCTCGAGCCTTCCAAGTGTACCACAGGAATATCAAAAAAACCTTGAATAGCCCCCGAGTGTAAATCTAAAGTCATGATTTGCTCGGCTCCTGCGGCAGTGAGCAGGTTGGCTACCAATTTGGCCGCAATAGGTACGCGAGGTTTGTCTTTACGGTCTTGGCGGGCATAGCCAAAATAGGGTATCACCGCCGTAATTTTGTGTGCAGAGGCACGTTTGGCGGCATCTATCATCGAGAGCAACTCCATAAAATTATCGGAATTACCAAAAGTAGATTGGACCAAATATACATCACAGCCGCGCAGTGATTCTTCAAAACTTGGCGACAACTCGCCATCAGCAAAGCGGCGTAGGTTGTAGCCACCCAAATCTCTACCATAATGGCGCGCGACTTTCTCGGCCAAGTAGTTTGACTCAGAACCAGAAAATATTTTAATCGGATTGAAAGAGGCCATGCCCAATGAAAATTTCCGCAAAAGTACAGATTATCTTTCATAAAAGCCACCTAAAACCAAAAAAGAACTATTTTGTAGCGCTTTGAGCTCGCCAAACGGGCTTGACAACAACGTTGGTTTTAGAACCTACAAAAAACCACTTACGGCGTGCCTCAAATTGGGGGGAAGATAATCATGTCATAGCCAGGATTTTTACGCATCAAACGTACATGGCCATTTGTTCCACACGCGAAACATTGTTGATACCAATAATACCGTTCAATACAAAATTGATAGCGGTATTTTCAGGAGTTCCTCCACCTGATACGCTCCCCGTTGATAGGAGGCGCAAGAGGGTCGCTTGGCAGGCCGCCAAACTGTCCATACTCGTACTGACGACCCAACAAACGATTCCAGTCCACCATCAATACTTTGGTTTGTTTGGCTTCGCCCACCACTTGAGGCGAAAGTTCTAAATCTTCATGGTGGAGCCAAAGCTGATAATTGGCCTCGCGCATGGAGTTTCTGCTGATAGTACAAGACGAAAAAATTGCTAATAATAATAGGCTGCTTAGTAAAATGTATTTCATGGCTTTAATGTTGGATTAATACCTAACATCATTACGAGCAATAGAAAGAATTTAGTGTAGATGATTAGGAAATAATTTTTGAATAGACCAAGCTGATATAAAAGCCGCTCCACAGCCAATGATACCACCCGCTAATACATCAAGTGGGTAATGAACTCCTACATAAATACGGCTATAAGAAACCAAAAAAGCCCAAGGGAAGAAAAACCAATGGATCCATTGGAATCGCTTCCCTACCAACAGCCACAGCACCACCGCCAAGCCAACACTATTGGCCGCATGAGAGGAAGCAAAGCCATACAACCCTCCACAACCCTCTACTACCAAGCAAGGTTTTCCTTGAAGATATGCTACATAACAAGGTCGAAGTCGTTCTACCCAAGGTTTTAGTAGAGAAGAAGCCGTTTGGTCGGCGATAACAATGGTCAAAACAATGCTTACTATCATAGATAAGGCGCGTTTTTGATACTGCCAAATCAACCAAACAATTAATAATACATACAAAGGAATCCAAGTGTTACGCTGTGTTATCCAATGCATCAGCGTGTCGGCCCAAGGGGCGTGAATCCCGTTGAGCAATAAAAATAGCTGTGTATCAAGTGTTTGGATTTGATGCAACATGGGAAGGGTCTTAAAAAGTCTTAGAAAGTCAGAGGAAGTCTTAAAGCGTCTTAGAGACTCAGGAAAGCCCCATTTTTTCTCTTACTTCGGCTATTTTCTTTGCTGCTACGACTGCTGCTTTGGCTTCGCCCTCTTGCAGCTTTTGCTCCAATGCTTGGGGGTTTTCGTTATAATAGTAGTTGAAAAGCTCTCTTTCTTTGGCAAAACGGGTTTTTAATAACTCAAAAAACGCTTGCTTGGCATGGCCATAGCCATAGCCACCGTTGAGGTAGTTTTGGCGCATGGTATGGGTATCGCTTTCATTGGCAATGAGCGAGAAAAGCTTGAAAGTGATGTCGTTGTCAGGGTCTTTGGGGGCTTCGAGTGGCGTAGAATCCGACAATATTTTTTTGGTGATTTTTTGTAATTCTTTTTCAGGCAAAAAGATATCAATGTAATTTCCATAAGATTTACTCATCTTTTGGCCGTCAATGCCAGGAATGACCATGAGTCGCTCATCAATGCGCCCTTGGGGCACTACAAAGGTTTCGCCGTAGGTACGATTGAAAGCCTCGGCCATGTCGCGGGTCATTTCCAAATGCTGTTTTTGATCTTTGCCTACGGGTACAAAATGCGCGTCGTAGAGCAAAATATCAGAAGCCATCAGCACAGGATACACAAACAACCCCGCATTGACATCGGCCAAACGGTCGGCTTTGTCTTTGAATGAGTGGGCATTGGCCAACATGGGGTAGGGAGTCATGCATGATAAATACCAAGTCAGCTCGGTATGGTAAGCTGCCACCCGCGATTGCCGATAAAAGGTTACTTTCTCGGTATCTAAGCCACAAGCCAACCACGCTGCCGCCACAGCACGCGTATTTTCTCTCAGCACCTCGGGGTTTTTGATACTGGTGAGCGAATGTAAATCGGCGATGAACAAAAAAGATTCATTGCCCGTTTGTTCGGAGAGCTGGATAGCGGGCAAAATCGCACCCAGAATATTGCCTAAATGCGGTTTGCCACTGCTTTGGATACCTGTAAGAATACGCGACATTTTTTCGATGATTCGTTGAAGAACGGCAAAATTGGTATTTTTAAGCCAAAATAAGAAATATAATGCTGACAAACACTACCCTTGGTTTTCTGAACGATTTAGCCGAAAACAACAACCGCGATTGGTTTACAGACAATCGTAAGCAATATGAAACCGCCAAAAAAGAATTTGAAAACCTTGTAGCCGAACTTATCAAAGGCGTAAGCACCTTCGCGCCATTGCCCAATACCCAACCCAAAGATTGTATTTTTCGTATTAACCGCGATGTGCGCTTTTCCAAAGACAAATCGCCTTACAAACAATGGTTTAGTGCCGCGTTGGGGCCAGGGGGTCGTCATTCGGGGCGTATAGATTTTTATCTTCATGTTCAAGTGGGAGAATCGTTTTTGGGGGCAGGTATGTGGAATCCTGAACCCAAGCATTTAGCCAAGTTTCGGCAAGAAATAGATTTTAATCCCGCTGCGCTGAAAAGCATCATCGAAGCATCAGATTTTAGGGCTTATTTTCCCGAAATATGGGGCGAAAGCCTCAAAGGCGCCCCCAAAGGCTACGAGGAAACTCACCCTGATATTGAGTTATTGAAACGCAAGCAGTTGTTTTTTATGCACAAATACACCGATGAAGAAGTGATGACACCGCAGTTTGTGGCCTCTGTTGTGGAAGGATGCCAACTCCTCAAGCCCTACTGCGATTATCTCAACTTTTTGTTTTTTGATGAGGAAGAACAGACGTTTGACCTGTGAGAAAGAGATGATTAAGTTTTTAGTAACTTGTCATCCTTGAATTTTGCACAGACGATGTTTAGTGTATAAGATAATCTATTTGATAGGTGCATCCGATAATTTGTTGTAAAATTGTGGCAACAAACCCCTCTTTTCTATGCGTCAGCTTTTTATTTCGCTCTTTGTAGGGCTACTAACTTCAATCGCCATTGCTCAACCGGCTTCTAAAGACTATACCCAATGGGTAAATCCACTCATGGGGACAGACTCCCGCCATGAGCTTTCGGCAGGAAATACTTATCCTGCTATCGCCACGCCTTGGGGAATGAATTTTTGGTGTCCGCAAACGGGTAAAAACGGCGATGGTTGGATGTACATGTACACGGCCAATAAAATCAGAGGTTTTAAACAAACCCACCAGCCCAGTCCTTGGATCAATGATTATGGTATGTTTTCGATTATGCCTGTTACGGGCTCACTGAAATTTACTGAAGAGGCACGCCAGAGTTGGTTTTCGCACAAAGCAGAAGTAGTTAAGCCACATTATTATAGCGTCTATTTGGCCGACCACGATACCCAAGTGGAGATTACCCCCACGGAGCGTGCCGCGCAGTTTCGGATTACCTTTCCCAAAACAGACAGTGCGTTTGTAGTGATTGATGCCTTTGCCAAAGGATCTTATGTCAAGATCATTCCTGAGCAACAAAAAATCATTGGTTATAGTACCCAAAACAGTGGCGGAGTGCCGCTCAATTTTAAAAACTACTTCGAGTTGCGATTTGATAAACCCTTTACTTACAACGCCACTTGGTCGGACAAAGAATTATCAAAAGGAAGTCTTGAACAAAAAGATGAGCATGGGAGCAGTAATTGGCTTCAAAACTAAAAAAGGAGAAGTTGTTCATATCAAGGTGGCCTCTTCTTTTATCAGTGCCGAACAAGCTGCCCTTAATCTTACCCGAGAGTTAGGAAATGATAACTTTACGACGACCATGAAAAAAGGACAAAAGGCTTGGAATCAGGAATTAGGACGTTTAGATGTAGAAGGAGGAACAGATGCTCAAATTCGTACTTTTTACTCTTGTTTGTATCGTGCCCTGTTGTTTCCACGCAAATTCTATGAGTTAGACGCTCAAAACAAAGTAGTGCATTATAGTCCTTATAATGGGCAGGTTTTGCCAGGGTACATGTTTACTGATAACGGTTTTTGGGATACTTTTCGCTCTGCTATCCCATTTTTTACATTAATGTACCCCACACTCGATGCCCACATTATGGAAGGCTTGGTAAATGCCTATAAAGAAAGTGGTTTTTTGCCTGAATGGGCCAGTCCGGGCCATCGCGATTGTATGATTGGTTCTAATTCTGCCTCGCTGATTGCCGATGCTTACATCAAAGGTATTCGGGGGTATGACATCAATACGTTGTATCAGGCCATCTTAAAAAACACAGAAAATGCAGGGCCTGTCAATTCGGTTGGTCGCTTTGGTCATGAATATTATAATGAGTTGGGATATGTGCCCTATGATGTTAAAATCAACGAAAATGCTGCCCGAACCCTCGAATATGCTTATGCTGATTTTTGTATTTGGTCGTTGGCCAAATCACTTAAACGCCCCGAAAGTGAAATAGCAATTTTTGCCAAAAGAAATCAAAACTATCATCACTTGTTTGACCCTGAAACCAAGCTTATGCGTGGGAAAAATAAGTCGGGAGAA
The DNA here is from genome assembly GCA_041392315.1 of Spirosomataceae bacterium. Classification (GTDB taxonomy): domain Bacteria; phylum Bacteroidota; class Bacteroidia; order Cytophagales; family Spirosomataceae; genus Runella. The sequence continues at coordinate 197,831 of JAWKMH010000002.1, forward strand.
TTTCAAAAACCTTTTAACCCCTTCAAGTGGGGTGATGCCTTTACCGAAGGAAATAGTTGGCATTACACTTGGTCAGTTTTTCACGATATTCATGGGCTTTCTAAGCTTATGGGAGGCTCGGCAGCTTTTGCCCAAAAGCTCGATAGCGTGTTTGTTCTGCCGCCTATTTTCGATGAATCTTACTATGGTTTTGTGATTCATGAAATACGCGAAATGCAAATAATGAACATGGGGCAATATGCCCACGGCAATCAACCTATACAACATCTGCCTTATTTGTACAATTATGCGGGGCAACCGTGGAAATCTCAGTATTGGGTTCGGCAAATCATGAACAAACTCTATCAGCCTACCCCCGACGGCTATTGTGGTGATGAAGACAACGGCCAAACTTCTGCTTGGTATGTATTTAGTGCTCTGGGTTTTTATCCCGTTTGCCCTGGTACGACCCAGTACGTAGTGGGAAGCCCCTATTCAAACGTGCTACAATGACCTTTGAGAATGGTAAAAAGCTGACTATCAACGCCCCCAATAATGGCCCTCAACAAGTATATGTAAATCAATTAACATTCAATGGTAAACTCCACACTTTAAATTATTTAGAACATCATACACTACAACAAGGGGGAAGCCTGAACTTTAAAATGTCAGCACAACCTAACCAAATACGCGGAACACAGCCAAACAGTTTTCCTTACTCATTTTCGGAAAAATAAAATAATGGAGAAACGCCAATAGCTTTCTGATTACCTTTTCAAAATTTTCTCTGTTAAGTCTTCAGCGAGTTTTTCTAAGTCAATACCGAGTTTTTCTTTGTTGGTTGTCAAAACTTGTTTTTTCATTTTTTGAGGTAAGTGCTTTGCTCCCCAATAAGCCCCCAATATACCGCCTGCAATGGCCGAGGTGGTGTCGTTGTCGCGGCCAAAATTCACCAAAAAAGCCATTGTCTTTTCAAAATCAAAATCGCAAAAAAGCATGGCCGTAATGATCTGCAAATCAATCTCGCCTGCATGAAAAGGCAGGTCTTGGTTGTGGGCATCGAGCAGTTCAAAGGCTTGGTACATTTGTCCTACAAAGAGAGAGTCTGCTTTGAGATTTTGGGGGAAAGAGAATTTCTTGAAATCTATCTCACTTTTTGGAATGCTCTTAGCTTGTTTCACAATGGTCTGTGCTTGCTGTAAAATCCGATAAGCAGCGCGGCCTACAAGGCGGCTTTTGAAGAAATGTTGGGGGTCTATGGTGCGCACTACATTGATGATGGCTTTTTGAGAAGGATTTTTACGCATGGCTTCTGCCGTCATGGCCGCTGCCAAGCTGCTGATGTCGCGGGCGTAGCCGATGTCAAAGAGGCTGATTTTGTACATTTGTTGGTATGCTTCTCGTGGGTTTTCAGGATAAAAAGCCCCCACAGCGGGCGCGTATAGCAGTCCCGCACACACCATTTCTCCGCCATAGAAACGACTCAAAGAATCGACGTAGGCAGCATAATTTTTTTCGGCAAAAGGCTTAGCTACCCTTGCCCATTCTTGTAGCCAAGCCACCCGCATGAGGTTCATTTCGTAGGGTTCGGGGTCGAAGCCTTCGGTTTTTTTGAGGCGTTTGAGATTAGCTTCGTATTGTTTGACCAAAAAAGCAGCAAACTCCCTGCATCCAAATTTCCAGTATTGGATTGTGTCAGTAGAAACTCAAAAGTCAATTGCTTCCAGCGGGTGTCGTCAGTAGTGCCGCCAGCGGGGAGATTATAGGCCCACGTACCTTCGGCAGAAGGAGCGCGTACCATCGAATCGAGTCTATCAACAAAACCGTATTCAAGCTGGATTCCTTCACGTGGCCACATTTCAGTAGGAGCACCCATGGCATCGCCTATGGCCGCCCCCACTAAGACACCCAAGACTTTATCGTAGAGTTCATCGGAGGTGAGAGAGGTCGTAACTGACTGAGGATTAGTAGCCGCTTTCTCTGATTTGGTGCGGCAAGCCCCTGTCAGTAAGCAAAGTGTCATCACAAAAAGGCAGCGCATATCGTAGAAACGGTTTAGTAATAAAAACTCCCACCGAAGTGGGAGTAAACGCTAAGCTGCAAGCTACAAAAATGCGCCAAAGTTAGCAATCTATCTGGCTGTTGGAAAGGTAAATAAAGGTTTTTATGATTGGGGATAATCGTAATTAATCATCCATTTGATGCCAAATTGATCGGTAAACATCCCAAAATAAGCCCCCCAAAAGGTGTCTTCCATGGGCATTTCTATGGTACCACCCGCCGAAAGCCCCTCAAAAAGGGCAGTGGCTTCTTCTTTGCTGTGCGCGCCGATAGAAAGTTGGATATTGTTGCCTATATTGAGCAGATGGCCCATTGATTCCAGTGAGTCGCTTGCCATCAGTACATCTCCGTTGCCAATTGGCAGGGCAATGTGCATGATTTTTTCTTGATCTTCTGCCGACATTTTATCGCCATCGGGGATGTCTTTAAAACGCTGTAACATGGCAAAATCGCCACCAAATACAGATTTGTAGAAGTTGAAGGCAGTTTCTGTGTTGCCCATAAAATTCAAGTAAGGATTGATTGTTGCCATGTTGTTATGGTTGTGTTAAAGTGGTTAAAAAAAGAAGAATTGTTCAACACAACAAAGATAAAATAGGGGTATGACAACCCTATGTCAGTAGGGTTGTCAGTAGGGTTGAAGATAATGATCCTGAAGTTCCATGACCAACTCGGCCATCATCTCTTGCATCTTTGGGGGGCTTTCTACGGTAATGTTTTTACCATAGCCCAGCAGCCAGCGGCCCATGCCTTCAAAATATTGCGTCATAAATTTCATTTTGACATATTTACCGTGTGATTCTTCCGAAATAAACCCCCAGGTGTAGCGTTGTTCCTGCATAAACAAGGCAGCTCCTCGATGCACCCAAAGTACCACTTCTTCTAAGTGTTCTTGCACGCGCAGTTGGTCGAGATACGCTTGCAGCGTGAGCAAATTTTGTTTGGAAAAAAACCGCTCCGTATTGACTAAGTTTTGAATACGGTCGGTGCGAAAATCGCGGTAATCTTGCCGCAGGCGACAGAAAGCAATCAAGTGCCAATGTGAGCTATAATGCACAAGCCCAATAGGCTCTATTTCTCTGTGTGTGGTGTTGTGCGGAAAGTTGGACACATAGTCAATACACAACACCTGCTGCCGAACGATGGCTTGCTGGATCTGATTGAGCAGATGTAGCGCAAAAGGCGACTGTCGGTCGCGGGCCAATACCGCTACGCGGTTTTCTAAATCTTCGAGATGTTCTTTTTCATTACGTTTCAGTACAGACCGAATTTTGTAGAATGCTGAATCAAACCCTTCTTTGAGCGATTCGTCGGCCATCTTGCCGATGAGTTTTGCCCCAAACAGTAGCGCACTTGCCTCTTCGTTGGTAAACATCACAGGAGGTAAATGATAATCTTCTAAAAAATAACCAATGCCCGCCTCCGCTCCAATAGGTACCCCTGCTTCTTCCAATGCCCGTATATCTCGATAGACAGTGCGTAAACTTATTCCAAAACGGTCGGCGATTTCTTGGGCTTTTACTACCCGTTTAGATTGTAACTGAATCAAAATGGCTGTAAGACGGTCAATACGGTTCATGGGCTGGAAAAGTTGTTGGCAAAAGGGGAGTTTTGAGTTTAACTTGATTGAAAAGTATTTTCTTGATTTATTTGGGTAAAAAACCCGACCATTGGCCATTGACTACGGATGCAGAAAGCCGATACCCAATGACTTTTCTAAAAGTGATAAATAAACCATGAATATACGAAATTTACTCCTGTTTTTAGGATTTACTGCTGGGGTTTTTGCCTGCCAACGCCCCGCCAATGATGTATTGGAAGCAAAAGAGCGAATAACCCAAGTAAAACGATGGCAAATTCAAGAGATTTTGATGGATGAAGTGCCTGTTTTTAAACAAGGGAAACATATTCCACACATCAGCGGTGTGCAGTTTGACAAATACATGGATTGGGTGCAGTTTAAGGCTGATGGCAGTTTTGAAGGTCATTTTAAAGATGCTACCGATACGCAAGTGTTTCAGTGGCAGGCCGACGAACGCCAAATGGTCATTATCTTGAGCGATACCCTCAGCAAAACGGGTGGTTGGTATATCTATCCACGCGATGTGTATGAAGATAGTTTCGCCATGGAATCGCGCAGCACGGTCTATGACCCGCCGAGATTGACGAAGCTGACGTTGAAGTTTAGAAAGAAGTCGTAATCTACCTTGGGTTTTCGGCTATCGGATTTGGGCAACGATTGCTGAAAGTCAGGTGCTTATTAAAAAACAGACGTAATCTCCTTAAAAAACTGATTTTCGTTGAAGTTTGCTTCATTGGGCGAGCAGCCCAAACGTACTACGACGAGCTGCTTAGAAGGCACAATCAGCACGTATTGCCCTTCAAAACCATTCATCGAAAAGGCATCGTTGGGTAAGCCTGCCTTACGAACGGCAATCCAAAACTGCGCGGCGTATGCCCCATCAGAATGGGCAGTTTCTGAGGATGAATATTTTACCCACCCTTCGGGTAACAGTCTTTCGCCCTTCCAAACACCATCTTGGATGTAGAGTTGCCCAAACTTGGCCCAATCGCGGGGTGAGGCATACATAAACGACGATCCTACGTAAGTTCCCGAAGCATCGGGTTCGAGAGTGGCGGTGGTCATGCCTAATTTTTGAAAAAGACGTTGATGCGGAAAATTGAGATAGTCGGCATGGGTGCTGAACTGCCTACGGGCGATTTCCTGCAAAATATTGGTCGTCCCGCTCGAATAATACCACTTGGTAGCAGGAGGCACTTCTACAGGGCTGCCAATGGCGTATTTTCCTGCACCAGCAGCACTAAAGAGCATTTTGGTAGCATCACTGATTTGAGCATAATTTTCTTCAAATCGCAGCCCGCTGCTCATGCGTAGTAGGTCGTCGAGTTTGATGTTTTTACGCTCATCGTTTTGCCATTCTTCGATGGGCGCAGATTTATTTACATCTAATTTACCATCTTGAACCAGTAGCCCAATCATGGCGTTGGTTACGCTTTTGGTCATTGACCAGCCCATTTGGGGGGTATCTTTGGTAAAGCCTTTGGCATAGCGTTCGGCCACGATTTTGCCTTGGTGCATCACTACTACGCCCCGTGTACGAATTATTTTGTTGAGGTCATTGTCGGCAAAAGCCCAATCGAGGGTTTTGTTGAGGGAAGCGGTTTGGGTTGGAGTCAATACCGAATCGGCTATTGCATCGGCTGTAGTGTTGGTGGCTGTGATGCTTGGCTGCTGGCGGAGTGTTTCGGCAGTGGCTTCGTTGAGCAGTGTGCAACCCAATTTGGGGCGATACAGTGCCGTTTTGCTGACAATACTAAAAATAGAAGCTGTAACTGTACCTGCTTCTTTATCTACAATTTGTTTTCCGAAAGGCACGGCATACAGCTCCTCTTTTTCTACCATAGCCTGATTTCTACCGGCTACAAATACACAGGAGCAAACCGTTTTGGCGTTATAAGCCGCCCCAATGGAGGCGTAGCGATAGGCGTAGTTGCCAATATAAACGAGGCCAATAAGGACGGCAGCCACAAGACCATAGATGATTTTCTTTTTGAGAGTCATATGAATTGAATAAAACTTTTGGAATATAAATCTCTTACCACAATGATATATTTGACAGTAATCTACTCAATGCCCAGCCCTTCATACACTACTGCAACCATGTTACGATTACATCATCTGGGCGTTGAGGGAATTATGTTTCTTCTTTCAGTATTTCTTCGAAGTCTATTTTTTGTTGAGGTAAAATTTGTACGACTACTTCCCAAACAGCCCAAATATCTACACCCATATAATCATGTATTAGTTTGTCTCTTAGTCCTGCCATTTTTCACCAAGGTATTTGCGGATATTTAGCACGAAAAGACTCTTCAATCTGTTTAGTAGCTTCGCCAATTACTTCAAAGTTTCTCAAAACTGCATCTTGGACGAGTTTATTCTCTATAAAATCTTTTTCTATCATGCTATTGGTATATTCTAAAATGGCTTTTACACAAGTCAGGATATGCCCAAGATACAGAAGGGGGCTTTGTTCATAAAATCACTTGTAAATCTTTTTCAATATGGGTTCGTAGGGCAGGCAATACTGACTGCTCGGTTATTAAATCCACTTTGAGTCCCAACAAATCGGTTAATTCAAGTTCTATCCCAATCAAATCAAGCAAATTGAGTTTTTTCCAAATTTGACTAAAATATCTAAATGGCTCTCGGAGTGCTGTTCGTTTCGTGCATGTGAACTAAAAATACCAACCCTAACAGGCTGATAGGGCTGTAGGTGATCAATAATTTGTTGTTTTTGAGTCTCTTTTATCATATTAGAGCGCATTTTTCACAAATATATTCTCCAAAATACTCACTTCACGCCCAGCCCCTCATACACTACTTGCATAATGGCTGTACGGACGTTGAGGGTGGAGATTTTGTTATTGTCGCGAGTGGGATACACGCGGTTAGACAAAAACACATAGTTGAGGTCGTAGGCGGGGTCGTTCCAAATCATAATACCCGTAAAACCTGTATGGCCGTAGCTCAGTGGGCTGGCACTTTTGGGGGCATTGCCGCAGTAGTCGCGGCAGGGTTTGTCAAACCCAATGCCACGGCGCGAGTAAGGATATTGGTAGCTTGTAAACTCATTCATGGTTTTTTCAGAAATAAACTGCTCGCCGCCGTAGCTTCCTTTTGAAGGTAAAGCTGGGTTACTTTCATCAGGTCGTTGGCATTGCCAAAAAGCCCTGCATGGCCGCTGAGACCATTGAGCATGGCCGCGCCTTCATCATGTACACGCCCGTGGATGAGCGTTTGACGGAAAAACGTATCACGCTCTGTGGGCACAATTTGGCTCAAATCATAATAGCGACGCGGGTTGAAAGTCAAAGAATTGGCTCCGATTTTCTCATAAACGTTGGTTTTTAGGTAATCTTCAAAATTTTGACCTGTGATGTGCTTCACCACCATCGGGTACATAATAAACGATAAATCGCTATAAACGTAGTCTTTATCGGGCGTAGCGGCAGGTGGATTGAGAGGGAGTCTTTGATAGCTTTAAAAATCTTCTTATGGTATTTTTATGCAACCAAAGGCTGTCGGTTACTTGTATATTGTAAGCTCCCTTTGCTGCTATTCCCCAGTGGAAAGTACGCTTTTTCCACGTACCATCTAGCGTTTTTGCAATCGCGCCAAAATGGAATCCACGATTTGAGGCGGGCTTGGTGGGTGAGTACTTTACGCCATACTAAATCTGCTTTGTTGGAGTTTTTCAAGAAGGGTAAATAGTCTTTCATCGTGCCTTCCAAATTAAACTTTACTTCGCTGTTAAGGCGTGCTAAAGCCATGGTAGAACCCGCAATTTTGGTAACAGAAGCGAGATCGTACAAATTATCAATCCCCACGGGTGTAGGGTCACTGTAAACTTGGGTACCATAATTTTTCCTAAAAAACACCTTACCTTCTTTGGCCAACTGCACCACAATACTGGGAGTGGCTCGTTGGGCAATAGCGTTGTTGGCCAATGAATCTATCTTGAAAGAGAGCCATTTACTATCTAAACCTACTTCCTCAGGAATGGTGTATTTAAGGCGGCCAATAGCGGGGGTTTCCATGCCCGCGCCATATTTGAATTGGTCATTGACAGTAACAGGAAGTTTGCCTTTGGCTGGAATTGCGCCAAAGAGCAGTTGCGCAGATAACTCTTCGGTGAAAGGAGTAAGCTGATAGGCCATAACCAATCCCTTGGCTTTGTCAATGCCTTGGAGTTTGTTAAGGGAATAGGCATTGCCAAAAACCGTGATAATGGCATTGCCATTGGCTGCCAATTCTTGTATCCAAGTGGCTGTAGTAGGGGTAACACCATAATTAGTGCTTGGGCGTATATTGTTTAAATGTGCCCCCACCAATACCACATCATAGCTTTTGAGGGCTGCCCGAATTTTACGTTGGGTACTATCAGGCGTTTTGGGATGCACTACAAAATGGTCTATATGGGTGTAGAGAGAGAGCGTTTTTTGGAAAGTAGTCAAATCGCCTGTGGAAGTAGTTTCGTTGCGTGTACCAAGGGCAATGAGGCCATCTTTGGTGGCGGTAGTGGTCGCAGGAGCGTCGGTGAGAGAGATAGAAGCAATACGAACTTCGCCTAAGTTCCTGATAGGCAATAAGTTGTTTTCGTTTTTTAGAATAGTTAGTGCATTTTCTGTCAGTTGGCGATTAATGAGTTCTGAGGACTTGTCGTTGATATCTTCAACCAGATTTTTGGTATCAATGGGCTGGTATTTGTCTAAACCTACCCAAGCTTTGGCAGCTAATACTTTCTTGACACGGGCATCTATTTCGGCTTGAGTGATACGACCTTCGGCTATGGCTCTCTTGATTTCGGCAATGGCGGCAGGCACATCGGGGCTAAACTCCAGTACATCCATGCCTGCCTCTAAGCCTTTGGCATCGCCTAAACCATTGGGGAAATATTTGGTGAGCCCTTTCATATTCATGGCATCAGAATAAATGAGGCCATTGAAATGAAGTTGGTCGCGTAATACCCCTGTTACGATGGGTTTAGAAAGGGTAGAGGGCAAGTTCTTGGCGGTGTCTAAGGCAGGAATAGCCAAATGCGCCATCATGATGCCGTCAGCTCCTTTTTCGATAAGTTTTCGGAATGGATAGAGTTCCACTGCATCAAGTCGCGACCGATTATGAGGTATTAGGGGTAGTTCGTAATGTGAGTCCACACCCGTATCGCCATGGCCAGGAAAGTGCTTGAGCGAGCTTAAAATACCACCATCTTGCATTCCTTTCATGTAGGCGTAGCTTTTTTCGGCTACTTTTTCGGGATTTTCGCCAAAAGAGCGAAAATTGATAACAGGATTGTTGGCGTTATTGTTTACATCTACCGAAGGAGCGAAGTTGATGTGTACCCCTAAGCGTTTCTTCTGAGCTGCCAGTAGTTTGCCCATTTTATAAATCAATGAATCGTTTCCTTGAATCGCCCCCATCGTCATTTGATAGGGAAAGCGCACGGCACTATCAAGCCGCATGGCCAAGCCCCATTCGGAATCCATGGCTACCAATAGGGGTACTTTGGAAATGGAATGGTAGTAGTTGGTCAATTGGGCTTGCTGCACAGGGCCGCCTTGAAAGAAAATGACCCCCCCGACTTTGTAGTCTTTGATATACTGAGCTACTACTCGTGGATTGGTAAAAGTGGTATCTACAATGACCCGCTTAGGGTTCATGGGGTAGCCATGTGCTGCTACCATGATAAGTTGCGCGATGCGCTCATCGGGCGTAAGGCTATTAAAAACAGAATCTATCCAGCGTTGATTGGGGTTTTGGAGAAAAGGTGGAGTGGTTTGCTGGGCGAATACTTGGAGTCCTCCTATCATTGGAATGACCAAGGTGATGATAAATGTAAAATGTAAAATAGCGATTAACGTGCGTTTCATTAGGGCTTGTTTTGTTGGTCTTGAGTGGGTTGATAGAAGTCTTTAGTGATTTCTTTGCTGTTAAATGTTATGACAAAGATAGGGAAGTGGTACGAGAATTGTGCTATCATTGCACCACGAACCAACTCCAACCAATTATGTTTGTAGAAGCCATTGAGCGAGTCAGTGAATTCACTCGACCGATTCATATTATTAGTCGTTTGTATCACCAAGCTGCTATTTTGCCAGGGGCAGCTACGTTATTTTTTGTTAATGAAGAAGGCTATGCTATTACGTGCCGTCATGTAGCCGAGATTATTGTTAATTCGGGGGCTATTCAGCAAAATTACAATGCTTTTATGGCCGAATATCGCCAATATATCGGTGAGCCACAGCACAAGCAGCACCTCAATCGGTTGGAGCAGAAATACCATATTTCCTTAGGGAAGGTCATTGCCCAAAAAATGGATTTTATTGGTTGCTTCGACAATCTCACTCATATTGATGTAACCTATCATTCAAAATACGACTTAGCTCTGTTGCGTTTTCATACCGGTGGTAAATTTCATTATGGGCGGCCTGCCGAATTTTTGGCAGATAGACAAGTTGCCAAACAAGGTAAGTCTCTTTGTAGGCTGGGTTATCCTTTTGCTGAATTTACCAACTTTCAATACAATGCTGAAATGGATGACATTGAATGGACTGCCACAGGTAAACGCTTTACGCCTTCTTTTCCGATTGATGGTATCGTGACTCGGCATGTGGGCGATGAAAATGGCCAAACCTATGCCCTCGAACTAAGTACTCCTGGACTGGTAGGGCAGAGTGGTGGCCCATTATTCGACAACCGAGGTATTGTATATGGAAAATGCAGCAATCTACCAAGCACCTGCATTTGGGTTTTGACATGGTCAATCTCGAAGCATGGATTGGAATGCAACGGACGAAGGTATCCAACCATCCTTTCTTGCATGTGGGTGTTTGTATTAGTGCTGACGTAATTAAAGAGTTTTTAAACAACAAAATGTAAAATTTTATCAAAAATCATGAAAAGTTTTCAAGTGGTTTCGCCTATAGATGGGTCGGTTTATTTGGAGCGCGACTACGTGAACGCCGCTCAAATTGAGCATATTTTAGACAAGCTAAGGTCGCTCAGAAAGTATGGAAAACAATTTCTTTGAGCGAAAAAATGGCTATTTGCGAGCGAGCAGTTACTTATTTTTTAAATCATGCCGATGCTATAGGTGAGGAATTGACTTGGCAAATGGGTCGTCCGATAGCTTATACTCCCAATGAAATTCGCCGTGGTTTTCAGGAGCGTGCTCGTTATATGATACACGCAGCCGTGGAGGTATTGGCTGATAAGCCCGTGTCTGAGAAGGCAGACTTTCAGCGGTTTATCAGGCGAGAAGCCCTCGGCACTGTCTTTGTCGTAGCCCTTGGAACTACCCCTACCTCACCTCGGTCAATGTGATCATTCCCGCGCTTTTAGCAGGCAATGCGGTCATTCTCAAACATGCGCAACAAACGCCTCTTTGTGCCGAACGCTATGCCGAAGCCTTCAAAGCAGCTGGACTACCTGAAGGAGTTTTTCAGTACCTACACACTACCCACGACTACGTGGCACGCATCATTGCCGATTCACGCATTGACTTTGTGGCATTTACGGGGTCTGTTTCGGGTGGTCATGCTATTCAACGTGCTGCTGCCGAGCGTTTTATCGCTACGGGCTTGGAGTTGGGGGCAAAGACCCCTGCCTATGTGCGCGCCGATGCCCATTTACCTTTTGCCATAGAAAATTTGGTGGATGGGGCGCTGTTCAATTCGGGGCAGTCATGCTGCGGTATCGAACGTATTTATGTCCATGAAGAAGGTGTATGATGATTTTGTGCAGGAGCAATAACCCTCGTCAATCAATACGTTTTGGGTAACCCTTTAGAAGCCAATGTGCATTTGGGACCGATGGTACGCACTTCGGCAGCCACATTTGTACGAAACCAAATACAAGAGGCTGTCAGTCAAGGGGCTAAAGAACTAATAGACGCGGCTTTATTTCCGTATAGCCAGCCCAATACACCCTATCTTGCCCCTCAATTATTGGTCAATGTCAATCATTCGATGCGTATAATGACCGAAGAGACTTTCGGTCCCGCCGTAGGAATTATGAAAGTAAGCAGCGACGAAGAGGCCATTCGACTCATGAACGACAGCGATTATGGCCTGACGGCCTCTGTATGGACCAGTGATGTAGAGGCGGCTTTGCACATTGGCAACCAAATTGAAACAGGCACGTGGTTTATGAATCGCTGCGACTACCTCGACCCCGAGCTGGCTTGGACGGGTATCAAAGACTCGGGGCGTGGCTGTACGGTTGTCGGTATTGGGCTACGAGGCACTGACGCGCCCCAAATCTTTTCATTTGCGTGTGGGAGGGTTTTAGTTGATGCTATAACCCCAGCTTTAAAGTTGGGGTTAAATGATAAAAATTCAATCCAAAGTAATGAAAATAGGCTTATTAGAATGTGATCACGTGCGAGAGGAGTTTCGCCACATTGCGGGCGACTACCGCGACATGTTTCCTGCTTTATTTTTACCTATTGCCCCCTATTGGAAGTTTGTATGTTACGATGTCGTCAATGGCCATTTTCCCACCTCTATCAACGACTGCGAGGCTTATTTGTGTACGGGTTCAAAGTATTCTGTCTATGATGATGAACCTTGGATTCATCAACTAAAGACTTTTGTAAATGATTTGTACCACAACGACAAGCCTTTTGTAGGAGTCTGTTTTGGGCATCAACTATTGGCTGAAGCACTGGGAGGAAAAGTGCAGAAAGCTGACATCGGTTGGTGTGTAGGCGTGCATGAGTTTCAAATTTTTAGTTCCGAGTTTCGAGTCCCAAGTGGGGGAGTGCCACAAAACGTCCAATATCAAACGTCAGATATCAAAGGTCTGAATTTATTGATGATGTGCCAAGACCAAGTGGTGAAATTGCCGCCCAATAGCATAGTGATGGCTATTACAGAAGATTGCCGCGTAGCGATGTTTCGAGTGGGGGAGCGGATGTTGGGTATTCAAGCACATCCCGAATTTACGGCGGAATATGAAGAAGCCCTGATGAAATCACGGGTAGAGCGAATTGGCGTAGAAAAAGTAACCCGAGGATTGGAAAGTCTTTCGTCGCCTTTAGATAGTAAGCTGATAGCAAAGTGGATAGTAGATTTTGTTACCTTTGCGGTCTAACATTCTTGCTTTTACTATTCTTATTGCATGGTTTTTCTTCAATTTCAAGTCGGCGAATTAGCCGAATTTCTCAAATATGGTATTTCGGACTCAGTGCCATTGCTTTTATTTTATCTTTTTTCTTGCTCAATCGCGAAAGTAGCCGTCCCAAACCTCGTCCCGAAATGCTACGCTCTATTCGGATGTTCATGGGGCTTACTCTTGTGTTGGGGTTGGTGTCGGGTATCGCCACCATCATGAATCCGAGTGAGCCACCTAAAAAGAAAGACCCTACTCCCCAAAAAGAGGCTTCTTTGGTGAGTAAAATTATTAAACCACGAAAAGTGTGGCAGGTGGAGGTGTTTTACGATAAAAATGCCGAGCCTTTGGCCCAACAAATAGCCGAGGAACTTCGCAGCTATAAAGATTATAGTCTGAAACTAACGCTCTTGATAGCTTCTCGTAAGAAAGAATTGAAAATAACCCAAAGCCAAATCAGGCATGAATTGATAGAAAAAGAAGCTGCTACCCAGCTTCAGAGTCGCTTAAACAAGGTTTTGCCCCAAGATGTGAGCCTTATGCTCAAACAAATTACTTCCTCGTCGCCCGATTATTTGAGTGTCTTTGTGTGCGATTAACAAAATTGATACATTAAAAAACGGGTTGTTATTTCTTTCGTAATAAAACCAATTATGTTCTGTACAAAACCTAATAAACTGATGAAAAAAACGATTTTGACTATTCTAACGACTGCTGTTTCAGCAGCAGTATTTGCCCAAAACCCCACCCCAACGGTAGTGCCTGCAGAATCGCCGATGAAGATGCGACCTGAAATGACCGAAATCTGGGAACCCGAAGTGCCTGTGGTTACGCCTGGCAAAAATGCTGGCGACCCTCCTTCTGATGCCATTATACTTTTCAATGGCAAAGACCTCTCGCAGTGGGTATCGGCCAAAGATGGAAGTCCCGCGCCTTGGAAAATTGTGAATGGCGACCATATGGAGGTTGTGCCTAAATCGGGCGACATTAAAACCAAAATGAAATTTGGCGATTGCCAACTCCACCTCGAATTTAGTGCGCCTGATTTAGTGGAAAGCAATAGCCAAGGGCGAGGCAATAGTGGTGTGTTTTTTCAAGACCGCTATGAGCTGCAAGTACTTGATTCCTACCAAAATCGTACCTACCGAAATGGCCAAGCAGGAAGTATTTATAAGGATGTGGCCCCACTTGTAAACCCCATGCGTGGGCCGTTGGAATGGAATGTCTATGATGTGGTGTATCGCGCACCTCGTTTCAAGGCCGATGGTCGTTTGGACTCGCCTGCTTTCATTACAGTATTTATGAATGGTGTGTTGGTTCAAAACAATACCCTCATCAACGGTTTGACGCTTTATATTGGCTTGCACCACTACCCAGAGGCGCATGGCGAAGATGTGATTCACCTCCAAGATCACAACAACAAAACCCAGTTCCGAAATATTTGGATAAGAAGACTGTAATCGTATTTATTGCTTGCATCAAAAAGCCCTTGAAAAATATCTTTTCAAGGGCTTTTTTTGAGGTTTGAAGGTTTATTGTCCTCTTTTGATAGCTTTGAGCAAAGAAAACTCGTCGTTAGTATCTTGGGATATTTCCCATATCATCACGCCACCGCAGCCACGTTCTTTGGCGAGTTTGGTTTTGAGTTCGATGGTAATCATACCGTTGTAGAATGACCCTTCCCAGTAATCATCATAAGGACTGGCACCCGCTTTAAGTAAGTTTTTGTAATTAGGACCATAGTTGCCCATCCCTTTTTTAGCGTAGAATGGCAGTCCTAAAATAGCCTTTTGAGGTGCCAAACCCCGTTCTTTTATCCAATAATCCAAGCTTTTTGTGCCAAAGAATAGGGAGAATGGGCTTTGATGTAGTTGGGGCCGTAGTCATCGTCGTAGGCCATGAGATTGACCCAGTCCATTTTATCGAGGGCTTCTTTTTAGTGCCATACCCTTTTTTACCATATGAAATCACAGCAGCGGTCAATTTCTTGCCCTGGGCGTGGAGCGAATCGGCCAACTCGCTTACCAAAGCCACGTAATGGTCTGCCGAAGGGCTGTCTTCGTCGGGGTACTCCCAGTCTAAGTCCACGCCATCTACGTGGTAATTACGTACAAATTTTATGACATTTTGCACAAATGTATGTCGCCCTTCGGCGCGTTCGGCCATTCGATGAAAGCGCGTGTCGTCGCCGCCACCGTCACCAATACCCCAACCACCAATAGAAATAAATACCTGTTTTTTATGTTGATGCACATATCGTACTAAGTTACGAAGGGCTTCGGGCTTTTTAAGCGGTTCGAGGGTGTCGCCTGTTTTGGCAGGAATGGCAAAGGAAAAGTTGATATGAGTCAGCACATCGAGCGGAATTTGCTCGGGTGGTGTGTTGGGTACATAATAGCCGATGACTTTGAAGTCTTTGACCTTTTTTGTGCAAATACATTTAGCGAGAAAAATAGCGCAATGCCTGAAAGTAGGAGTTTTGATTTCATAGAAACTATCAATTGGTAGTGGGGTGGTTATTTTTTTAAAATGGGTGCAAGTACTTTTCCCAGTACTTCATAGCCTTCGGCATTGGGGTGTAGGCCGTCCGAAAATAATTGTTCATCGATTTTGCCCGACACCAACAATAAGGTTTTGCCAATGTCTTCAAAACCGATATTTTCGGCTTTGGCCAGTGACTGAATGTCTTTATTGAGCGATAAGACACGTGCCTCGTTGTTGCGGCGGGGATAAATACCCAAAAGCATAATTTTAGCCTGTGGCTGCCTGACTTGGATAACTTTTACCAACTGTTGAAGCCCTGCTACGATTTCATCATTGGTGTTTAGGTGAAGGTTGTTTGTACCTATGTTGATGATGATTTTTTCAGGGGCGATACCCTCTAATTCGTCGTGATAAACGCGCCAAAGTACATTTTCGACCCTATCCCAGCCGAAGCCAAAATTGCGTACTTGGAGCGGCTCAAGGTATTTTTGCCAAGAATCTGCGCCTTTGATACGATTGTTGAGTGGCTTTCCGCCCCAGTTGTGGGTGATAGAGTTGCCCATCAATACGATTTTGGTAGGTTCTGTTTTATTCAGCTTCAAGATTTCGTGATGACGTTCTTCCCAAATATAGCTGCCCGGCTCTCGGTTGTGGCGGGTTGGGATTTGTGTTTTTAGCATACCCACAGGTTCTTGCAAAATTTCGCGTAGTTTCTTTTCATATGCTTGGGCGTAGCGCATCATGCCGAGGTCGTTGGGGTGGGTACCATCCACCATACAATCCAAATCTATCCCGATTTCGGCAATCGTTAGGGTAAAAAGATGAGGAATTTGCTCGGCTTTGAGTTGGGCTAATGCTTCGCTCAAGTCTTGGTTGGCTTCTTCAAAAAATACCTGTCGGTGTGGCATCATCCCACCCTCGGTGTAGCCGTCATGTTCGGTGAGTAAGATGGGTGTTTGGGGATGCTTGGCGCGAATATTTTTGACCGATTCGATGATCCTCTTTTGCAATTCTTTCCTATCCACTACCGTACTGATGAGATTGGGTAAACAATCCAAAACAAAAACCTTGGCATCAATTTCATTTATCAAGTCAATGACTTCTTTCTCTAAGCGACCATTGCCCGAAAATGCCAAGTTGATGATGGTACGGTCGAGTTTTCGGGTTAGGATATTTGTCCAAGCCATACCGGGTCGAGAGGCACAAGCCCCCTGAGCAATCGAAGTGCCATAAACTACAATGGGTTTTTCGGGGCGTTGGGGTTGTACGGTGAAGATACTTCCTGGGGGTACGCCTATTTCCAAATCGCGGATGTTGTTGTATAAAGGCAAATATAGCCGATATTCACGGCCCAGTTGATGGTAGTTATCGTTGGGTTTGAGTTGGGCAAAATTGT
The DNA here is from genome assembly GCA_041392315.1 of Spirosomataceae bacterium. Classification (GTDB taxonomy): domain Bacteria; phylum Bacteroidota; class Bacteroidia; order Cytophagales; family Spirosomataceae; genus Runella. The sequence continues at coordinate 214,444 of JAWKMH010000002.1, forward strand.
ATTGAATGGTGTCTTTAAAACTGTACTTTCCCGCTACATTGTACCAAGTGCCGTCGCTATCTATGGCATACAAATCTACGCCGCTCACGCCAGTGGCGGGCATATGAGGCATGGCGATATTGCCCGTTACTTTGTAGCGAACCACAATCTGCGGCGCATTACTTACAAAACGGATAGAAAGGCCTGCACTGTTGCGAGAGAGGTTCCAAACAGCCTTTCTTATCAATGCCTCTGCACGTGGCGGAAACCGCTGTATGGTGTCGCGCATTTCATTAGACCACACTTGCCCATCAATGACAGGGAAGGCACTATCTGAGGGTTTCCACCAATGAAGATCCGTTTGGGCATAAATAAAAAATGACTGGAATAGTAAAAAAAATAAGGTTGTTTTCTTCATGTTAGGGTAAGGTTTAGGGGAAGAAAAATTACTCAACTACCAGCCAAGTATAACCTTCGGCAGGAATACTGATATTGATTTCAGCCTTGTAGTTTCTATCTATCAAATGGGGTATAGCCTTACCCTCTTTTACACGAATTTTGGCTTGTTTATCTAAGCCAGTATAGTAAAGTGGTAGCTTTATTTTTCTCGTAACAGCTTCTTTGAGAGGGTTGTAAATCATTACAAGTGCCTTTTCTTTCAAAGTAGAATTGACGTGCATAATACCATCCCAGTCTCGCCCGTCGGGGCGGCGAAGGTGGATAATATCCGAGTTGAGAATATCGCGGTATTTTTTGTACCAGTTGATGGTTTCTTTAACTACTTTTTTGGTGCTATCTGTATCGTAAAGGCGTGGGCCACGGTAGCAAGCTTGTACACCCGCGCCATAGTATTGCATCATCAGTTGTTTGTAATCTGCGAGGTGTTCGTTCAAAGGCTCTAAGACGGCGTCGGCAGTACCACCTTGGTATTTGGTAAGGGGTACAAAGCCCCAACTCATGGAGGGTGTTTTGTCCCAAAGCCCATCATAGATATTCTGGCGATTTAGAATTTTTTGTTGTGCTCGTGATAGCGAAAAATTAACTTCTCTATATCCCAACGCAATCTTGTGCGACCCGTCCAAGAAGTACCAATCGGGTGCATTGATATAGACACCACGGCCATTGAGCCACTGGTAAAACTCTTTTTGCATCGTCATTTGTACCCATTGTGAATCCTCCAAGCCTTTGTGGCCGGGGTGCTTTATAGAGGCACACACATCGCCAGGATAAGGACCGTCGTGTTCTAGTAGGTCAAAGCCTGTTTCTGCAATGAATTTTTTTAGGCTTGCCAAATAATTAATACCCCATTTACTGGCCAAGCAAGGCGCATGACCAAAAAAGGCGGCTTTGTCGGGCAAACCCGTAACGGGATCAATGACATCGTTTTCGTCGTCAATACGGCGGCTACTAAACAGCGAATATCCGCCCAGTTTGATTCCTTTGCTATGGGCATAATTGGCCAGGGCTTTGAATTTTGCAATGTTGACATCGGACGTATCTTCCATACTAAGACCACTACCAAAACTCAAAATGACCATTTCGTAGCCTGTTTCGGCGCATTGATCTATCGCTTGGCGCACCTTGGTAGGGTCGGTGCTGATAAGGTGCATGAAAATCGGATTTTGGGTAGTCCATGGAAACAGTGTGCGATACATTTTGCGTCTTGCCAGACCGTTGCGCTCGCGGTCGTAAGAATCAAGTAACAGTTCATAAGATCGAATAGACTTGTACTGCTCATTAGGAGGAAGTTCGATACCTACACCTAAGTTTGGATAGACTTCTACTACACAAGGGGTTTCAAAGTTATAATTAACTTGGGACGTATAGCTGCTGTCAATCTTCCAGTGGGTGGCTTGGTCGGAAAGTTCATAACGCATGGCATTGTTGTAAGCAAAATTATTTTCGATGTAGAGCTTCTGCGGCTTTTTCATCTTCTCGGGCTTGCCTACTACTGCCGACTCTTCCTCGGGCATGGCTAAAATTTCATTGACCACTTGGTTGATTATGACCGCATTATTCGATTTGTTTTCAATCGTTACCCATTTATTTAACACAGGAATCCCATCGAATATTTCGTAGTGAATAGCTACTTCGACACCTTTCAGTTGTGGGTTTGATGCATTAAAAAAAAGAATAAGCTGTTTGCCTGTCGGTAAGGTCTTATTGGCTGTCCATGTCGTGGGTTTCCAATCGAAGTGTGGTTTTATCTCGGATATTTCATAGCGGACATATTGAAAATCGTCGATATGGTTGGTAAATTGTTCTGTCCATTCTTCCAACAAATAGGCCTGTTCTTTTTGACCATACAAGCCGCCCACATGATATGTTTTTCCGTTGAGAGTCACTCTTGCTTCGGGCCGAACTGCACGAACAAACTGCTCATTAGTCGTTAAGTTTTTATAGCTAATGGTGGATGCATTAGGTAAAATTTGGATTTGTCGGACAATGAGGCCATTACTGATTTCAATTACTTTACCACCTTTTAGCACTTTTATCTCGCTTTTTTGAGTGATGGGTGCGATGAGCCAATCCTGAGCCACACTTATATTGACCCAGAGGAGGAGAGCGAGCAAGATTTGATACCTACGGGCGCTGTGGGGTGTGCTACGGGTGCTGCTGTGTATGCTACGGGTGCTACTGTGTATGCTACGGGTGCTACCCGTAGTTACTCGGATTGAACCCCGCAGGGGTTCTGAAAGCCCGTAGGGCTTGAATATTAGTCGCGGTGGGTGAAACCCATCGGCATCAGAGTAAGTATTTTTCATCGAATTCAATGCCATTTTCAATCAGAAGTCTTTTGTATTCGTCATAAAATGCCTCCTTTTTATGGTGTTGTTTCTGTTTTTTGACGTAGTTGATAATCATATCTTTTTGCCGTATGTTGTAAGTAAAAGCCCCATAACCTTCCTGCCAACCTTCAAAATCGGGGAATAGACCGCTTTGTTGCATCCAAATACTGCTTGATACTTTGATATCTTTTACAAAATTTGCCAAAGCTACAGAAGGGTGTAAATCACAGAAAAGATGAATATGGTCTTCTATTCCGTTGATGCGATACAATTTACAGTTATTGTTCTTCACAACCCCCCAAATGTATTTGTACAGTTCTTCGCAGTGCGCTTCGGTGAGGGTAGGTCTGCGGTACTTGGTAGCAAAGACAATCTGGTAGTAGATTTGGCGGAAGCTACTCATGGCACTATAAAATTACTTTTTTGGAAAAATACTCTTAGCCATAAATACCTTGCCCCCATCATCGGATGAAGTAACAGAGAAATTGAAGCCATGATGAATAGAGTAAGCGCCGTATTCGCCTTGTTTGTTGATGGCAATGAATCCAACCTGAAAATCTTTGGCTTTCGCGGGATTAATTTTGACAATGCGCTCCACTGCGATTTTACAGGCTTCTTCGGGGCTTTTGCCTTGGCGCATCATTTCTACAATAAGAAATGTACCAGCTACCCGAATGACCTCCTCGCCCTGCCCCGATCCTGTGGCAGCCCCTACTTCATTGTCCACATACAAACCTGCTCCAATGATGGGGGAATCTCCTACGCGCCCATGCATTTTGAAGGCCATTCCACTGGTAGTACATGCGCCCGAGAGGTTTCCAGCGGCATCCATAGCGATAGTACCCATGGTATCATGGTTGGGCGTACCATCGTCAAAGAAACTGGGGGCAAAAGGCCCCCCTTTAGTCTTTTGACCTTTACTTTGTTGTTGTTCAATATTAATAACAGGCTTATATTCAGATTTTTCTAACCACTTTTTGTAGGTTTTTTCAGCACTGGGTGAGAGTTGATCAGGTTCTTTTTGAAAACCACTTTCCAAAGCAAACTGCAGCGCACCATCGCCCACCAACACTACATGAGGAGTATTTTCCATCAGTTTTCGAGCTACTGAAATGGGATGCTTGATGTGTTGCAAAAACATCACCGAGCCACAGTTAAATTTGTCGTCCATGATACAGGCATCGAGTGTTACTTTGCCTTCACGGTCGGGGTTCCCGCCAATACCTACACAGCAATTGATGGTATCTTCAATCGACCTTGCGCCTGCTTCTACGGCATCCAATGCACGGCCTTGAGGCTGTTTGAGTACTTTCCAAGCCACGGCATTGACGGGCAAGCCGCTGTCCCAAGTTGATACGACAATTGGTTTGGTGAGGGCGATAGTTTTCTTTTAGAAAAGGCTTTGCTAACCGATAGGAGAGGCAAACTCAGTGCCGACCAGCGGATAAAATTTCTTCTTGATTGCATTTTTAGTGTTGATTTAGGCGTAAATTATTTCGTTATTTTTAGAACCCAGGCATAATCATTGGGCGTATTTTTTGCTAATTTTTGAGGAATTTGAATAACTACTTTACCCTCGTTCATCTTCCATTTTAGGGCTTCATTGCTTCCCAAAAGCGTAATTTTGGAAGTTTTGTTCAAGGCCAATTGAGCAATCTCAATATTTGGTGGAAAGGTTTCAGCTTCATCGGCACAATACAAGGCATAAGTTGTGTGATTGCCTTTGTGCGTAAATACCATTTTGCCTTGTTTCCCAATTTCATTATCGCCCCGCGTATCATAAATCGCTTCACCATTTATTTTTATCCATTTTCCTATTTCTTCCAAGCGTTGATAGGCTTCGGTATGAAAGTCTCCTTCAGGACTGGGAGCGATATTGAGCAACAAGTTACCATTTTTTGATACGATGTCGGCCAATATATGAATCAATTTTCGGGCAGACTTGAAATTTTCTTTGGGAACATAACTCCACGAATTGCCCATAGTCATACAAGTTTCCCACGGAATGGGCATATAATGGTCAGGAATTTGGTGTTCGGGTGTAACATAATTTTCAAACTCTCCCGAAACTGTTCTATCTACTACGAGCAACCCTGGTTGTAGTTGACGGCCTCTTTTTGCAATTCGCGCCATGTCAATATCTTGGTCAAAAGGAATGGTTTTTTGCCAAGAGATGGTTGTATCTATGGTGTTGAATGGCCGCACCCAGCCACCATCAAGCCAAAGAATATCTACTTTGCCATAATCGGTCATTAGCTCCTCGATTTGATTATAGGTAAATTGTTTGAAACTCGCCCATTTTTCGGGGTATTTCTTGGGATGATACGACGGATTACGGTCTTTAGGCGGGAAATACGACCACCAGTAGTCGTTTGTGTGCCAATCGGGCTTAGAAAAATAAGCTCCAATCATAAATCCCTCCTTACGAAAAGCACCAAATACTTCTTTGGCTACATTGCTGCGCGCGTTGCTTCCAAAAGGCGAGTTGGTAATTTTGTAGTCGGTTTGCTGGGTATCAAACATACAAAAACCATCATGATGTTTAGTCGTAAAAACCATGTATTTCATGCCTGCATTTTTGGCTGCTGTGGCCCATTTTTCAGGCGCAAATTGGGTAGGATTAAAAGTGTTTTTAAGATTTTCGTAGGCTTTTTTGTATTCGTACCAATTGTCTTTGTAGGGTCCACGGCGTTCGCACCAGCCTTCATCTTCGGGACAAAGGCTCCAACTTTCTACAATACCCCACTGGCTATAAGTCCCCCAGTGCATGAGTAATCCAAATTTAAGATTTTGCCATTGCCCCAACTTCTCCTTGACTTGTGGGTCTGACGGAACGATGTATTTATTGTGGTTTTGCTCCGAATGTTGCTGAGAAAAAACAGGCAATGTGAGCGAGATTGCCATTAAGAAGAGAAAATATTTTTTTATCATGATGATTTTAGGGGCAAAATTATAGCCTTTGATTGAGTAACTGGGGTCTTTTGTGTTCAAGTTTAAGCAATAACTCTCCAAAGAGTGTATTGGCCCAAGCAAACCACTTTCTTGTAAATTTGGTAGCATCGTCTTTGTCAAACGACTCGTGCATGAAGCCTGTTCCAGCGTGGGTATTTTTGAGAAAACGAAGTTGCGCCAAAATCTCTTGGTCATTGGTAGAGGTCATAGCTCGCATAATGATACTCATTGGCCAAATTTGATTCACCAATGTATGCGGGCTACCAATGCCTTCGGCGGCTTTTCCCTTAAAAAAATAAGGATTGAACTCGCTCAACACAAACCGACGTGTATTTTGATAAACTTTATCATTGGACTCGACCGCCCCCAAATAAGGCAATCCAAGGAGATTAGGCACATTAGCATCGTCTTGAAAAAGACAATTGCCAAAGCCATCCACTTCCATGGCATAAATCGAGCCGAAAACTGGATGTTTGACCACCCCATATTTCTTGATGGCTTGCGTTACTTCATCGGCAAAACTGCGACATTCCTGCGCAAAAGCCTGATTTTGATAAACTTGTTGTGCAATCTCGGCCATCTGTCGAAATGAAACTACGGCAAACAAGTTGGAAGGAATTAAAAAAGGGTATTGAGTGGCATCGTCTGATGGGCGAAAAATACTGTGAATAAGCCCATTGGGCTTGGTGTTGTTGCCGTATCCATTGCCCGGTACGGTGTCTGTTGACCATGAGGTGGTGCGTCCAAAACGATAGTTGCCGCGCCCATTGAGTCGTTGTTGTTCACGGCAAGTAGCTATGATAAGTTGGGCAGCTTTGAACCACTTATCATCAAAAATACTAACGTCTTGCGCTGTTTTCCAGTAGTGATAGGCCAGTCGGATAGCATAGCAAAGCGAATCAATCTCCCATTTGCGTTCGTGCAATTCAGGCTTCATAACTGTATGGTCTTTGAGCCATTCGCTATGCCCAGGGCCATCGTTGAAAGCATTGGCGTAGGGGTCTATCAAGATACATTCCGTTTGACGATTAATAACTCCTGCAATGAGTTGTTGTAGTGATGTCTCTTGTTTTATCAAAGGCAAATAAGGCCATACCTGTGCTGTACTATCACGTAGCCACATGGCATGGATGTCGCCTGTAATGACAAAAGTATCTGGACGACCTTCTTTTATTTTAAAATGAACAGTAGTATCTAAGGTATTCGGGAAACAGTTCTCAAAAAGCCAAGCCAATTCGGGGTCTTTGATAGCAGTTTTCATACGGCTAATGGTTGCCTCCACCATCTGGCTGTTGAATTTGCGTTGGGCGGCATCAATACGTACTGTAGGAAACTCATTGGCAAAAGAAGTGGTATGAACTAAGACACCCACTCCTGCTAACGAAGAAGTTTTGAGAAATAAGCGTCGATTTAATTTTTTCATAGGTAAAGCGCCTGTAAGTGAATCAAAAATAAGGTGGATAGTCGGAAAGTAGTGCCAAAAATGATAAAAATAAATTACATATAAAAAAATATTTTAATATATATAAGGTATAAAAATAAAAAAATAATAAACTATTTGCTTTTTTTATTTCCCATGCATCATTTTGTTAATGTTACTGAAAATCTTGCTTTATTGTAAAAGACGGATAGATTGTATCATCATTTTTTATTAAAAAGCATAATTGAGAGGGCTTTTTTCATAGGAAATTGCTTTTTCTATTCCCTCTCTCTATCTTTAGCGCACTTTCACAAAAATATCTGTTCGCTCAAAGACGATTGGCAAGGTTTTGGCCGTTAGAGATTTGAGTAACTATGACCGTTGAAGAATCGTGGGCATTATTACGCAAAAATTCTACCTTTTTTAAAAATACATCTGCTATCATTGGGTCATTTATGAGTTTATGGCTGGTTTCAGAAGAAGTCATTGCCCAAAACCCATCTGCTAATCGAAGGCAGGTAGCACAAGATACGAGTCGTGATAACCGCCAAGGAAGACGGTTGTTGTATTCTCGTTGGGACGACCGTATAGGAAATAGGTTCAACTATGTTCCACCACGCTCCTCGTTGTATTTACGAGAACCTAAAGGATTATCCAATGATTTTCGATTGGATACTACCCAACGGATGTCTGTCTATGAGCGCATAGGTGATCCTAAGCGGCACCACTCAACTATCGAAATCCGATGAGTATGACCTACGAGGATTTTCAGAAACTACAAGATAGGCGTGTATTCAACTATCTATGGCGAGATTATTCCTCCAAACAAGATGGTAAAGGGGCACTGGGAGCGAAGGGATTGTTGCCCAAATTGGATTTACCCCAGGTTTTGATCGTATTTTGGAAGTAACGGCATTGATTTTAAGCCTAATGGCTTTGTCTTGTTAGATTTTGGGGTATTGCACCAAAATATTGATAATCCACAAGTACCGATTCGTCAAAGGCGTACGACTAACTTTATTTTCAACGAGCAAATCAATATTAATTTTAATGGTAAAATTGGAGATAAGTTGGGTATGCTGACCAATTTTGATACCAAATCGAGTTTTAATTTTGAAAACCAATTAAAATTAGACTATCGCCCTGGAAAGGCCTCTACCAATTTACCTAATGCTTCGGGTGTGCCTAATGCAGGTCAAGGCTTTGGTCAGGGTGGAGTGGGACAAGGTAATTTGGGGGCAACAGGCTTTGGTCCTATGGATTACATTCCTGAAAATGAGAGTATTATTCAAGGGATTCAGGCAGGGAATGTAAATTGGCAGATACCCTCACAGTTGATTCCAGGGGTACAAAATTTGTTTGGTGCCAAAGTGGATTTACGTTTTGGCCGTTTGACAGCAACTTTGGTAGCTTCGCAACAACGCTCCAAGCAAATATGCACCACTTTGCGCGGTGGGGTTTCAAATCGCCCCTTTGAAATTCGGGCCGATGCTTATGATGAAAATCGCCACTTTTTCCTCTCCCAATATTTTCGTGAAAACTACGAACGATGGTTGAGCAATCTTCCGATGATTATGTCGGGCGTAACGATTACACGTTTAGAGGTCTATGTAACCAATCGTACCAACAACACAGAAACCCTCCGCAATATCGTTGCCTTCTCTGATTTGGGCGAATCAAAGCCTTTTAATACAAGTAACCCTAATATTCAGCCGATTGTGGCCAATCAGCCAGTCAATAATAAAAACAATGGACTGTTTCAGAAAGTAACTAATGATACTGAAATTCGAGAGGCTGACAAAACAAGTTTTGCTTTGGATGGCCGCTATAATCTTAGTAGAGGCAATGACTATGATTTGCTAAGAGGCGCACGTAAATTGACCGAACGTGAGTATAAGTTTCAGCCAGAATTAGGCTATATTTCCTGCTAACGCCCTTGCGTAACGATGAAATCTTGGCAGTAGCTTATGAATATACCCTCAACGGACAAAGATTCAAAGTGGGCGAGCTGACCGAAGATTATCAGGCCCGTCGTGATGATGAAATATTGATCTTGAAGTTGTTGAAATCTTCTACCATTCGCAACAATACCAACCACCCGATGTGGAATTTAATGATGAAAAACATCTATTCATTGAATACCACGCAGTTGGGCAAACAGAATTTTCAGTTGCGGGTCATTTACAAAGACGACCTTACTGGTATAGACAACCCCAACCTGCAAGAAGGGCCCATCGCCAATATTCCACTTTTGCGCGTGATGGGTTTGGATAAATTGAATCCGCTCAATGATCCTGTTTTAGACAATAACCGTAAACCTATTGGTGACGGCAACTTCGACTTCGTAGAAGGAACGACCGTAGACAGTCGTTTTGGACGAATTATCTTCCCTGTTTTAGAACCTTTTGGGTCCAACTTGGCCAAACAGTTTGCGGGAGACGAAATTTTGGCTAATAAGTATGTATTCAATGAACTATATCGTACTACTCAAATAGATGCGCAGCAAATCACTGAAAAAAATAAGTTTTTCTTGAAAGGCTCTTACCAAGGTGCAGCAGGTGGGGCTACTGTGCAATTGCCTTTTGGGGTGTCTGAACAGTCGGTACAGGTGCGGGCAGGAGGAGTGCAGCTTCAGCGAGGAATAGACTATATGGTAGAGGGGCAGTCGGCAGTGCGGATTATGAACGAGAGCGTTATTAATTCAGGCCGCGATATTGAAGTTTGTTATGAACAGCCTGATTTGTTTCAGAATCAAATCAGAACTATGCTGGGTACACGCCTCAACTACACCGTCAATCGCAATACGCAGATAGGCTTGACAGCCATGCGTTTGAGGGAAACTCCCCTGGTTTTTTGACACGGGCTGCTTTGGGCAACGACCCTGTGAGCAATAGCATCATTGGGGCTGATTTCACTTATAGAAAAGAATCGCCTTTTTTGACTAAACTGCTCGATAAGCTTCCCCTTTTGCAGACCAAAGAAATATCAAGTGTTCAGTTTCAGGGAGAAGTAGCACAGTCCTTTGCAGGATTACATCCACAGGTGCGTAATCGTATTATTATTGATGATTTTGAGTCGGCGCGTACACAGTTTGACTTAACCCGCCAGCCTACCCGTTGGCGTACAGGTGGAACACCCCTACAATTTCCACAGGGAACTCCTACCAATCCGCTTGAATATGCTTATAATCGCGCGAAGATTTCGGCTTATTCGATTGATATTTCTTTTTCTCCCAATGCACAAGTGGGCTTGCGCAATGCACCTACTAATATTAAACAAGAAGATTTTAATAATTTCTATGAGCGACTTTTTACACCGCAAGAGATTTTTACAGGACGAGGGCAGTATTTGGTCAATCTACCTGAAAATATTTTAGACATTGCTTATTTTCCTAATGAGCGAGGAATGTATAATTACAACCCTGACCTCGACCCTGATGGACGACTCAGAAATGCCCGTAAAAACTTTGGGGCAGTTACCCGAGCCATTGGTTCAGACGTAGATTTTGACAACGCAAACGTTGAAATCATGGAATTTTGGCTCATGGATCCCTTTAAGGAAGGCCCCAACGGCGTAGTGAAAGATGGCTATGTCAATCGTAACAACACGACAGGAGGAAAGCTTTATTTTAACTTAGGGGAGATTTCAGAAGATGTGGTGAAAAATGGCCGCTATGACTTTGAAAATGGACTACCTTTAGTGGAGAAACGCCCCACGGCATTGGGACCTAATGAACCCGCAAACGTAGCTCAAACCGCTTGGGGATATAGTACTCGGCAACAGTATATCATCAATGCTTTTACCAACGAACCTGGCGCACGACCTAAGCAAGACATAGGTTTGGATGGCTTGAGCAATGCTGAAGAGCAAGAGTTTTTTAAGGACTATCTTCAAAGACTCCCTGCCAACTTGAAAACTGAGGCTCGAAACAAAATTTTAGCCGACCCATCAGGCGATGATTTTGAGTTTTATTTTAGTGTCCAAGCAGATAGTGCCAACAAGAAGATTGTAGAACGATACAAAAACTATATGGGGACAGAAAACAATACCCCTGAATTTGAACGTGCTAACGACATCACTGCTGCAGCTACTAATTTGCCCGATGGGAAGATCTCAATACTGACAATACTATCAACGACCAAGAAGCCTATTATGAGTACGAGGTAGATCTAAAACCAGGACAATTGGATGTGGGCAAGCCCTATATTGTAGATAAAGTAACGGCCAGCAATGGAGCAGGCGACAACGTAAACTGGTACCTGTTCCGTATTCCTGTGCGGGAGTTTACGCGTAAAGTGGGCAATATTAATGGATTTAAGTCCATTCGTTTTGTACGTATGTATATGACCGACTGGGAGCAGCCTGTGGTGTTACGTTTTGCGCAGTTACAGATGGTCGCTACGTAGTACCGTAAATATACGGGTGATTTGAACGCCCGTGGTTTGCAGGAAGTCCCCGAGCCTTACGATGCCCAGTTTAAGATTGCGACCGTAAGCGTAGAAGAAAATAGTGCCAAGACCGTAACAGGTGGGCGGCGCAATATCTATGCAGTACCACCAGGCTGGCAGCGCGATGTGGACTTTACAACACCCAACCAACGCCTCTCAATGAGCAATCTATGAGTCTGTGTGTAACTAATCTTCGTGATGGCGATTCGCGAGCGGCATTTAAAAACGTAACCAGTCAAAATCTACTTTTCCGCGAACGTTTGAAGATGTTTGTCCATATGCACAACGACGACGATGAAGATGGGCAAGTATCGGCATTTATGCGCCTTGGCACCGACGTATCGGAACACTATTATGAAATTGAAATTACCAAACTGAAAGCTACGCGCTCCAATATAGATACTCCCGAGGACGTATGGCCACAACAAAACGAGATAGATATTGAAACCAAATGGCTCATTGAGGCCAAGCAAGAACGCGACCGCGCCAACAATGCCTCATTGAGCGTGCCTTATACTATTACCAAAGTAGATGGCTTGGGGCGCGAGTATCGCATTACAGTCGTAGGCCGACCCGATTTGAGCAATGTCATGATTATCATGATCGGGATGCGTAATCCGAGATCTGTGGATCAACAGGCTAAAAGTTTTTGCCTTTGGGTCAATGAACTGCACGTGCAAGGTTTTGATAACCAGTCGGGTACGGCAGCCATTGCACGGGCCGATATTAAACTGGCCGACTTTGCTACGGTGCAATTGGCTGGAAAGCTCACCACTTTTGGTTTTGGGGGTGTACAGCAAAAATTGGCCGACCGCTCGCGCGATAACACTACCGAATTTAGTGTTTCTTCAGCTATTCAATTAGATAAACTATTACCCGAAAAATGGGGATTTAGAATTCCATTGTACGTCAACTATGACGTGCGCGATGTGAAACCTAATTTCAATCCTTATGACCCAGATACTCCTCTAAAAACATCGTTGGAAAACTATGCTTTAGATGACCCTCGAAGGGCGCAGCTCGACAACGCAGCCACAGAAAGGGCCGAACGCCGAGGGTTTAACTTTTCCAATGTCCGAAAAACTAAAACAGCCCCCAATGCCAAGCGTCATTTTTGGGATTTTGAGAATTTTGCTTTCACATATGCTTTCAATGAGCAAACACGCCGCAATAGTATGATTGCTGATTATACCCAACGCCAATACAAAGGAGGGGTGGTTTATCAATACGGATTCCCACAACGCTCTTGGGCACCGTTTCAGGGTGTGAAGAGCCTGGAACGGCCTTATTTGGAATTAATCAAGGACATGAACGTGTCGCTACTGCCTACACAAATTGCGGTTCGATTTGATGCAGACCGAAACTTTGTGAGGACTCTCTATCGTAGTGCCGATTTGACAGATGGAGGTCAAGCCCCTCTGTTTGAAAAATACATACTCTTCAATCGTTCTTACGACTTGTCTTGGAATTTAACCAAGAGCATTGTTTTGACTTACAGTGCTTTTGCCAATGCGGTGGTAGATGAGCCTCAAGGCGATATAAACACCCGTGCCAAGCAAGACTCTATTTGGAGAAACTTCCGCGATTTTGGTCGGATGAAAAACTTTGACCAAAAGGTACGACTTACCTATCGCCTGCCATTAGATAAGATTCCGCTGTTAGACTGGATGACCGCAGATTATAGCCACAATATCGGTTATCAATACCAAGCTAATGCGCTGGGAATCAGCGATACACTGGGTATTGAATTTGGGAATGTAGCTCGTAATAGCCTTGATCGGAGCATCAGAGGGAAGGTGGACTTTGTGAAGTTATACAATAAACTACGTTATCTAAGGTTTGCCAATAACCCATCGCCACCACGCAAAAATTTTGCGCGTAGCCCTGGCGACGACGAAGATATTAGCCGCGAACCAAGCAAACTACTCAAAAATATTACCCGGCTACTGATGACAGTACGCGGGATAGACGTAGATTATTCGCGCCAAGAAACGACCACGCTACCAGGTTTCTTGCCTGCCAATCCGAAAGCCTTTGGATTGGATGCCATCAATGCACCCGGACTTCCGTTTATATTTGGTAGCCAAGATCGAACGATTCATGTCAGAGCGGCAGAAAATGGATGGCTCACTCAAAGTACGATGCTAAACCTGCCTTTCATGCAGACCTACAACCGAACGTTTAGGATGAATACACGTTTGGAACCTTTTAAAGATTTCAGGGTTCAGATAGAGGCACGCCTCACGCGCGGCGACGAATACCGAGAATTTTACCGCCCTTCTACGCCTGGCGGGCCATATGAAGTACAGAGTGCTATTCGAAATGGTAATTTTCAAATGTCGTTTATGTCATTCCGCACGGCATTTGCAAAAATCAATAGCGATAACACTTCACCTACTTTTGATAAATTCAAAGCATATCGCGAAGATTTTGTCAAAATATTGACTGAAAAAAGAAGCACTGACCCCAATCTAAAAGGAGGAGAATACAACGTCAATTCGCAGGATGTATTGATTGCTGCTTTTTTTGCTGCCTACAATGGCCGCGACCCCAAGGCAGACCCTTCTAAGGTACGAGTGAACCCCTTCTTGGGCTTTCCACTACCCAACTGGCGCGTGGACTACAACGGACTGTCGCAGTTAGCCCCTTTCAAGAAAATTTTTAGTTCTTTTAGTTTTGAACACAGCTACCAATCTACCTATAGTGTGGGCAACTTTACCTCTTCGTTAGATTATGGAGCTATTTTTGTCAATTTGGCGGTGCAAAATTATCCTTTGGCCGTATTCCCAGGCGAGAATGGTCAGGCTGTACCCGTTTTTGTGATGAGTACCATTTCGTTATCAGAGAAATTTGCTCCTTTGATTGGAATCCGGGCGCGTACCCAAAACAAAATTGATATGCGTTTGGCTTACAATCAAGACCGCAATATCTCATTGAATTTGGCCAACTCTCAAATTGCCGAGCTATTTAACCGCGATATTACGGCTACGATTGGTTTTACGCGCAACAACGTCAGAATTCCGTTTCGTATCAACGGTGAGTACAAGAAGTTGAAAAACGACTTACAGTTTCAGTGTAACTTTACCATACGCGACACCCGTGCCATTCAGCGTCGTTTTGAGGAGCCACCCACGGCTATTGCTGGTAACTATAACTTCCAGCTACGCCCGCAGGTCAATTATACCGTGAGTAAATTGTGGAGTATTCAGTTTTATTTTGATCGTACTTTCAACAATCCATATGTACTCAACTCTTTCCGTCGTTCTACTACGGCGGGTGGTATTCAGGTAAGGTTCAATGTGGCAGAATTGTAGAGATAGCTTAAAAGTCAAGTTAACTCAAAAATAACCTCAATCTCAATGGCACACCTGCGCGGTAGTGAGCCCATGCCTACGGCGCTACGTGCCCCTACGCCCAACTCTGGCCCCCATATTTCGGCAAATAGTTCGCTACAACCATTCATGACGTAGGCATGTTGCTCAAACTCAGGTACAGCGTTGATCATTCCTAAAATTTTCACTACTTTATGAATACGATCGAGGCTACCAAAATGGGCGCGTAAAGTAGAAAGCAACAAATAGCCCGTTTTGCGGGCGGCTAATTTAGCCTCTTCGGCTGTTAGGTCTTGGCCTACTTTTCCTTTGATAACGCTGCCGTCTAAATCGAGTGAGATATGGCCCGATATGTAGGCTAAGTTGCCTGTTACTACCACGGGGTATAAACGCCGCCTTTGGCGGGAGCGGATGGAAGGGTAATACCCAATTGGGTGAGGTTTTGTTCTGGAGTCATGAGATTTTGTAGATATAGGGTTGGTTTTTAGAAATGAATAATAAACAAGAGTGGATAGCCCGAGACCAGTAGTCCTTATGTTGCTACAAGTGTTGTACCAGCGTTACCATCTTCTACTGCTTTCACTAACTCCTCGGCATGGCAAATAGTGACTTTTGCTACGCCATGTTGAAGTGCCTCAAAGGCATTATCTAATTTGGGAATCATACCTTTATTGATGACCCCTTCAGCCTTCAACTCGGTATATGCGGCGAAGTTAAGGTGCGGAATCACCGCGTTGTCGTCGTTGGGGTCTGATAATACCCCCCGCTTCTCAAAGCAATAGACCAAATTGACTTCATAAGTAGCTGCCAATGCCACGGCCACTGCCGAGGCCATGGTGTCGGCATTGGTATTGAGCATACTGCCCGATTGTGGATCAAAAGTCAATGGGGCAATAATAGGTACTAAACCATTCTTTAGAAAAACTGTAAACTGTAAACTGTTCACTGATTCGACATCGCCTACAAAGCCATAGTCTATCGTTTTGACAGGGCGTTTGTTGGCACGGATAATGCCCGCATCTGCTCCAGTAAGGCCGATGGCATTGCAGCCGATGCTTTGGAGTTGTGCTACGATATTTTTATTGACCAGTCCGCCATAGACCATCGTTACGACATCCAGCATGGCTTGGTCGGTAATTCGCCTTCCCTCTACCATTTGGGTTTCGATGTTGAGTTTGGTAGCTATTTGTGTCGCTATTTTGCCACCGCCATGTATCAAGATTTTGTGGTATGGCAAGGTCGAAAAAGCCTCTAAGAAATGCTTCAAGGCCGTTGTATTGTCAATTACATTGCCTCCGATTTTAATTACCAATAATTTTTGCATAAACTTGAAATGTATTTTGGTGGCAAATTAACTGTTTTTTAGCACAACTCATTTTCAAACTTACTCAACTATATATTGGCGTTATATGCTTCACAAAACCCGTGGTATTGCTTTAAGTTATGTTCGTTTTCGCGAAACCTCCATCATTGTGAAGATATATACTGAAGCATTTGGGATTCAAAGCTATATTGTCAATGGGGTGCGCTCAGCTAAGTCAAAAACCAACCGCATTGCATTGTTTCAGCCACTTACTTTACTCGACTTGGTGGTTTATCACAAAAGTAAAGAACAGACTATTCATCGGCTATCGGAAGTAAAATGTAGTTTGCCCTTTCGGTCTTTGCCTTTTGATTTTGTAAAGTCAAGCATTGCGTTGTTTATTACTGAAATACTAACAAAGGCGCTACGCGAAGAAGAAGCTAACCTACCATTGTTTCAGTTTTTAAACGAATCTATTATTTATTTGGAGGAAACAGCCGATCATTACGAAAATTTTCACCTTCAATTTTTAGTAAAACTCTCTTCTTTTTTGGGTTTTGGAGCTGATACTGTCCGTGAAATAGAACAGCAACTTACCGAAAACCTATACCCTTACTCCCTCGACCCTACCCTGCGCGAAGCCTTACAAAGTTTTATTCACGCGCCCTATGAACACCAAGTGCATATTGACCGTACCCAACGCGGTAAATTACTCAATACACTACTATTTTACTACAAAATTCACTTAGAAGGCCTGGGAGAAATAAAATCATTGGAAGTATTGCGGGAGTTGATGAAATAAGTGTTAATTTCTTCCACGCTCGTCAGGGTATAAGGTCTGAACTATGTCGCTCTGCCAAAATGCTTTGGTTTGTACGTCCATGATACTAAGCCGCCCGTGGAAAGCTGCCCCTGTATCTATGTTCCAAACGTTATGTTTGTTCATGGGAGCATCGGTATTGTAGTTGAGGGTGGGTGTATGTCCAATAAATATTTCGCCAAACAGTTTGAGTCGTTTTGGAAATAAGCTGGAATGGGGTTCAATACTTTTGTTGAGGTGCATGGCTGTTTCCCAGAGGGTTCGATCCCAGGCACAATTGCTGAGGTCGTATTCTTGTTCGGGGCCAAAAAGAGAGGTAAAACCTGCATGTATAAACAAACGATTTTGAATATCTACAAAAAAGTATTTCATTTTTTTGAAAAAAGAAATATGTGCCGATTTGATGTCCCAATCATAGTTTCTGTAACTTTTTGCCGTACTGCTGCCTCCATGTTCGAGCCATACGTTGGACGCTTGCCCGTATTCAAGCCAGCCTTCACACCAAATATCATGATTGCCTTTGATAAAAATGCACGATTGTTTAGCGGCTAAATCTATCAGAAAATCAATCAATTGAGCCGAGTCACTCCAACCATCTACATAGTCGCCGAGAAAAATAAGCGAGTCTTTGGCAGTTACCTCGGCGCGGTCTAATACTTGTTGCAATGCCCGTAGCCCGCCGTGTATGTCGCCTATTGCTAATGTCCTTGCCATAGGTTAGTAAATATTCCTGTCTGAACAAAATTGCCATTTTTAGAGTTAAAAAAACATCCAAAGGCAATTTTTTTGCGTAAATACTGCCAAACACCTTATCATTGAAGCATACTACTGCCATATTGTTATTTGCTGAACATCCCTTTGTGGAGGCTATACGCAAACCTTTATGTAGTAGAAAGCAGCAAAATAGTACGGTATTTTCGGTTTTAAATCGAAAAATGAAGCAGGTAGCCAATGCTACGGAGCTACCCGTGTTTGACTATCTTTGTACTAAAAATAGCGATTCTTTTGGGTCAGAACTGACGACGGCGGTCAGCCAACTTTTTGCAAAAGGCTTTGAAAAAATTATTTGTATTGGCAATGATTGTCCAGCTATTACTACAGAGTTATTAATTCAAGTAGCCAGCCAATTGAAAGATAATAACACCGTTTTGGGAGGAGACCACCGAGGAGGGGCCTATTTAATAGGTTTATCGCGAGCGAGTTTTGATGCAATCGCCTTTCAACAACTCCCTTGGCTCACTTCACGTTTATTCAGCGCATTATCAACCCATTATGAAAATGCGCGGCTGCTGGCTTTTCTGCCCGATATTCATACAGCCAAAGATCTCCGTATTTATTCTTTTTGGCAACCCAGATTAGCTGCATTGATTCGTCTCTTGGTTCAATTGCTTCAATCTCCTTTTCGCGATTTAGGCGTTTTAGAGTCAAACTATTTTGCCCCTATTTTTATCTTTCGTTCTCTTCGCGCGCCTCCTCGTCTGCGTAGTTTTTCATAATAATTCCCACATATAGATAGGTTCCCAAACGAAGTGTTTGTCTGGGTGTGCCTACTTTTATTTTCCCACCACGCAAATAAAAAAATATGAAACCATTTTCTCCTTTGTCTCACTTTGTACTCTTTGCTTCTTTATTTCTTGGGTTAAGCAGCGCAGCGAAAGCACAATTAGAAGTTCAGGTGTTAGACTTGCTGTATCATCAGCCAGTGGCAGAGGTTACTGTTTATCTCGAAAACGCCTCAGCCAACTTTAAAACTTCAGCCCAAACAGAAGTGTCTGGCAAAGTACAATTTTCCAATCTACCCAAAACAGGCCGTTTTCGGGTTTATACCCAAGCTTTTGGCAATTTTGCCGATGCCGAACTCTCAAGCATTACCCTCAAAAATGAAGGTATAGAAACCGTTGTTATCGAATTGCCTTCCAAACGTGAGTCTTCATTGGATGAGGTAGTGGTGAGCGATCAGCGCACGGCACAGCTCAATCTTCGCGATGCGCAGGTATCGTATTATGTTACCAAAAAAGAAATTCAAGCATTGCCCGTAGAAGGGCGCGATATTACCAAAACACTCTACCGATTACCCAACCTCACGTTGGCTACATTGGGCTATGCCGAAGCCCCCAATGTATCTATCAATGGCCTAAACGGCACTTATACCAACTACATGATAGACGGCATGGACAACAACGAGCGGTTTTTGGGTAACATGAAATTCAATACACCCGTGGGCTTTGCTGAAGGCATTACAGTTTTGACCAACAACTATTCAGTAGAATATGGCAACACCAGTAATGGCGTGGTGAATGTTACGTCGCGGTCGGGCAAAAATGAGTTTTCAGGCGAGGTGTTTTATCTCACGCGCCCGGGCAGTGCGATTGATGCCAAATCGGCCTTTGCTACCTTAGATTTGTCGGGCAATCAGGTCAAAGATGGATTTCAGCGGCATCAGTTGGGGGCAGCTTTTGGAGGGGCCATCAAAAAAAATAAGACCTTCTACTATGTTAATTTTGAACAAACCCTCGACCGAAAAGATAATTTACTCAATGCCCCTGCTTTGGGTGTAAACGAAGTAGTAACAGGGCGCAATAGTTTTAGCTATGGCTCGGCTAAACTTGATCAGATTTGGGGTAAAAACTTTAAGTCGTCGTTACGGGCTAATGTAGGTAGTTTTGATATTGACCGCCAAGGGGGCGGATTGGAGGGAGGCGTAAATTTCCCCTCGTCGGCCTCGGCACAAAAAAATCGAACCTATTTGATTGCACTCAAAAACAGCTACTCCTTGAGCGAACGCCTTTTGGCAGAAACCAATTATCAACATTCTTATTTTCGTTGGAACTACCGCCAACCTGTCAATCCCAATAGCCCTTCGGTAACCGTCCAAGACCCTACTGGTGCGACCATTGCGGTCATCGGGCAAAGCGGCTCTATTTTTGATAATAAAGAATACTCACCCCAATTTCAGCAAAAGTTTTTTTATCGTACAGGCAAGCACAATCTCAAAGCAGGGGTAGAATTTATGACTTCAGATTACGCGCTTTTGGGTGGGGGCAATGCCAACGGCACCTACGTTGTAAGGCTTACAGCCGCGCAACTGCAAGGCTTGAAGGAACGCAATATTGGCGCGGCCTTAGATGTCAATGACATTCCAAGCGATGTACGCGTCATTCAGTTTGATACCGAGTTGCGCCCTACTACTTTTGGGGCAAGGCAAAACGTATTTAATATTTATGCAGAAGACAATTTGGCGGTAAACGACCGACTTAGCCTCAACTATGGTATTCGCTTTGATTATGATAACCTTTCCAAAGGAGGAGGCAATCGGGGCGATTGGAACAACATTGCTCCGCGTATGAGCTTCAACTACAAGCTGGGCGACCGCTCGGTAATCAGAGGAGGGTATGGTATTTTTTATGATAAAATCAAGTATTCAGCTTACAGCGACGCGCTTCAATTCAATAGTACATCTGTTGATTATAAAAATCAATTGAGCGAATTACAACGATTGGGCTACTTAAATCCTAATGCTGATTTGGACAGAATTACTTTTGCAGGGAATATTCGGGCTACTACTACCAATGTAACCTACTTGAATGGCCCAAGTGCGGAGTCGTTGCAAGGCCGTCGCGATAGGCAGTTTTCCAACAACTTACGTGTACTGAATCCCGACGGTTACAAAAACCCCTATTCGCATCAACTAACGCTGGGATATCAGTACAAGCCTTCACAAAATACGTTGTTTTATGTGGATTTGGTGCATACCGCTACCAACGATTTATATATCATTAGAAACATCAATCCCGCATCGCCATTTCCTAATAACGACGCGGCCAACCCGCAAAAACGGACTGTAGCCCAAGCTGATTTGACGCGCCCTGTACCTATCAAAGCAGGTAATATCGCAGTGGTGGGTCAAGATACCTTACGCGGTATTGCACGCAATGTGCTGATGACCACCGCTGAGGGAAAGGCCCGCTATTGGGCGGCCAACTTTGTATTTCAAAAACTACAAGGAGAGGATAAGTGGGGCTATCGGGTCAATTATGCCCTTGCGTTGGTCAAAAGTAATACCAGCAGCCTCAATACCCGCGCCAACGACTCCAATAACTTTGAGGCAGATTATGGCTACGACGAGCAAGACCGCCGACATGTACTCAATGCCATGGTATTTTATTCACCGATAAAAAATCTGAGAATCACGCCTGCTTTTTTACTCCAAAGTGGCCAGCCCTACACTATCTTTGCCGATGCCAAGGTATTTGGGACCAGTGATCTGAATGGCGATAACGATACCTTTGGGGGGCTGATTTTGCGCCAGGAGAAAAACGTCATGGTCAACGCTTGCCATGGGCAAAAACGTTAGATTTGTCTGTCAAATACAATCTTAGATTGGCAGGAAGTGCCAAAATTGAATTTTCTGCGGATGTATATAACGTATTGAATACTGTCAATATATCGGGCTATAACGTAACCCGTGGAGCAAGCAATCAAATTCAATTTGGCTCTACTTTTGTAACGCGCTCTGCCGCACCACCTCGCCAATTTCAGTTTGGGGTGCGGTACTTATGGTAAAAGTGCTTAATTTTCAATGTCCATTACTATCTTATCTATATGACCTTTTTTCAATCATTCCGTTTTGGTGTATTTAACCAACATGGCTTCAAGTGTATGCTCTTGCTATTGGGATCTTTGCAATTAGTGGCCCAAACGCCCCGTAAAATTTGGTTGGATACCGACCTGCTGATTGGCTTGCCCGAACGTGCCCCACGTGAAGTGGACGATGGCGTGGCGCTGTTGATGGCCTTGAAACATACTGACAAAGTAGATTTAGTAGGTATTAGTACTGTTACCGACGTAAACTATGGCTATGAGGTGGCCCACAAATTGATGAAATGGTATGCCCCTCATCGGAATATTCCCGTTTATAGAGGCTCCGACAAATGTGGAGATATAGGCGTAGAAAACGATGCCACGCGGGCCTTAGCAGCGGCACTAAGGAAAGAAAACTAACCATAGCGGCCATTGGGCCAGCTACCAACATTGCCACAGTGCTCAAAAATCATCCTGAATTGGTTGCTCAAATCGAAGAGATTACGTTTTGCGCTGGGCGTACGCCCGATTTTCCTTTTCGGCCTGGTTTACAAAAGGTTACGGTCTATGACTATAATTTTGACAAAGACGTAGAAGCCTTTAGGGTGGTGTTTGATTCGGGAGTAAAGGTAGTCTTGTCGGGTTTTGAGTGTAGTGCCTACCTACATTTAGGAAAAGTAGATTTAGATTTCCTCAACAACGATTTTGAAGGAGATAAATGGCTATATGCTACTTTTCGGCCTTGGTCATTGAAAAACAAGGCGGTGTTTGGTGTAGATGGTTTTATTCCCTACGATACCACGCCGTTGGGGCATATCACGCATCCCGAATACTTCAAATACCACCGTGATATTCCTGTGCAAATTAATCACAAAAAAAATGATGCTGACGTAGGACCCAAGACCAAAGAAAAAGATTATTTGGAGGTTTCGTACAGCTATCAATCCAAATGGAAGTGCGATTTTGCCTACCAAACCTTGGCTGGTTTTGAAGAAATCATCATAGAAAGTTTGAAGAAATCAGCAGCCAATAAATAAGCATTAGTAGCTTTTTCTTATTCATAGGCGGCTCTCTGAGCCTATTCTTTTTATCAAAGAAAGCCCAAAGTTAGTAATATAGCAACATTGGAAAAAAAGATGAATGGAATGCCAAGCTGCTATAAAGTTGAAACAAAAAGTACCTTTCTCGCTTCAGTTTTGCCTGAAACGAAAAAGGTACTTTAATTGTGGGAACGCTATAAAAACTATCTTTTAAGAGGCAATAATTGTTTAGATTAGTATAGTCGCCCCTGTTTGTGGTTCCAAATAGGTTTATTAGAAGAGTTGTAAAGTACCACCATCCCTGAATTTTCTACCACAAGGTGATGTCCTTTTTTGTCTTCTGAGCCACGATAGGTGTCTGTACTCCAGATATGTCCACCGTTTTTATCGTAGAGGCAAAGATTGCCGTCTTCTTGAAGCCTGAGAATTTCACCTGTTAGATTTTTTTCATTGGCGCACCAGATATACTTCATACCTTGAGGACCTTTTGAAGCATCGCTGTAAAAGCAAAGGTTTCGGTCTTCCTGCATCCGCAAGACGTAGAAGCCATTTTGAGAATGGAGTTGTTGTCCTACTCTAACCCCCTGACCTTGTTTGATGGTCGTGCGTTGTGCAAAAAGTACAGAGCCTGTACCAAGAGCTAGTACAAGCATCAGAAAAATTTTATTCTTCATAGAAAAGGGAATTTGATTTTTGCCTACTCTAAATCAGCATTTTCGGCTTTCTGCTTTGTTGAACTCTCTCCAAATTTAACTCACAGAAAAGTACCTTGTCAAAGAAGTGATAGCCAATGTTCTGAATGGTAGGTTATTTGTTCTGAACGACCAGCGCAGCCAGTTTTTGCTGCACATTTTTCTTGTAGGAGCGGCTTATAGGCACAGAATACTTGGGGTAATATATTCCTTGACTGTCCCAGTTTTTTAGGTGGCGGATATTCACAGCGTAACTGCGGTGGGTCTGTAGAAATTGGTTGGGAGGCAATTGCGCGAGCATTTCGCGCAAGGGTGTGCGGCTGATCAAATTCCGCCCATTAGTCAGGATAATATCCACATAGACATGATCTGCTTTTAGCGATTCGATTTGGTCCACCAAGATTTTTTGCATATTACCATTATCGCTAATGTGTACAAAAGCTTGCTCTTTTAGCGTTTGTTCGTGGTTGTGGAGGGCAATCTCAATGGTAGTCAAGAGAGAACTTTGCTGAATGGGTTTGCCGAGGTAACCAGCGGGGCGGGTTTGTTTGGCTTTGCCGACATGCTCGCTGTCCAACTGGGCAGTTAAGAAAATAAAAGGGATTGGGTTGGATTGTGTTGATAAGAAATGGGCGAAATCAATCCCATTTTCTTTTCCGTTGAGGTAGATGTCAATCAAGGCAATGTCGGGAGCCGTGTCGTGAAATAACTGGACGGCTTCTTGATACGAAATGGCTATGCCGACAACCTCGAAGGCTATGCCTCTTAAATACCTTTTGATCGTGTCTGCAATCAGAATCTGATCTTCAACAATCAATATTTTCTTCATCATTACTCAGATATACGCCTATGTTCTTTAAAGAAAATGTTGTACTTCGCCCCTCCCTCATTTTTCACTTTTAGATGACCGTCCAGTTGACGTACCATGCTTTTGATGAGGTAAAAGCCAAGACCCTCACTCGTATCGGTAACTTCCTCTGAAAAGCCTGATCCATTATCCTGGAAAACTAATACATACCCATCTTTTTTTGTGTCTAAGCTCATAAATAATTTTAAGATTTCACTGAAAGCAATGGCATGTTTTATACTATTAGTAAATAACTCATTGATTATCAATTCAATAGAAACAAGTGTCTGCAAGTTGAAATGATAACCCCTCATTTCAATGGTATAGATGATTCTGTCGCCTCGGCCAGAAATATCACTCAAGTGTCCGCAAAGTTTTTCGACATAACTTTGTACTTCAATGGCATCTAAGTTTTGATCCCGATACAGCATCTCGTGTACGATAGCCATGCTCCATATTCGATTAGACAGTGTTTCTAAACTCTGTACTGCTTTGTGGTCGGTTAGTTTTTCGGCTTGTATTTCAAGTAAGCTAATGAGTGTCTGGAGGTTGTTGGTAACACGGTGATGTACTTCTCGTTGCAATACACTTTGCTGTTTTAAAGATACCCTTAAATCATGGTTGGTGTGGATAATTTTAGCGGCTTGTTGTTGGGTAATCCTAAAAGACCTCCGAAGCTGCGTATAGAGGTATAGCACAAAGGCGGCAAAAATAAGCGTAGCAACTAGCCCGAGTATGATCAAGTTTTTTCGTTGTGTTTCGAGCCTGAGCCTTTTTTCCTGCTGTGCCAATTGCTGATTTTTTAACTTGATGTTGTAACGAGCTTCCACCTCGATTATCTTTTCATCGGTGGCCTTTCTGATGGCTTCCACTTCTATATCGTGGGCTTTGTTTATGTAATACCAACTGGAGTCGAGGTTGTTCATTGCTCTAAAAATAGTTGCCCTCACTCTCAATGGGTCAACTTCTATGTAGTATTGTTCGTTGCCCAGTTCTCGTGCCTTTTTGGCCACTACTATAGAGGAATCGTTATAAGAGAGCGCTTTTTCAAACGCCCCTGGTTTAGATGGATTCGGGATTGCCCCAGCAGCACATAACCATACCCAGTGTAGTCGTTCAATGCTTTAAAAACCTTTCCAGCTTTGTCATAATAGCGTAGTGCTGTTTTGGGCGAACTGTGAAAGTCAATTAGCGCCAACAGCAAATAAGCCGTACCCTCGTGGATAATCAGTGTATCTTTCGGGACAGTCTTGACGGCTTGCATGGCATAAAATTTTGCCGAATCCAACTGGTTTTTAAATACCCGATGGTAAGAGGAGAGCCGGATGGCAAATTTCGGATAGATGGTATGCAGGCTGTATTTTTTAACAGCTCCCTGTGCCATCCGTAAACGAACAATACACTTATCTGGAAGGCTAAGTTTTTCATATAAACGAGCCAACGAAAGATTAGCTTCTGCATAAACAGCCCAGTAGCCACTTGCCTCGCTCAACCTAACGAGGTCAAGTAGCTGTTTAATAGCTTCTTGATCGTCGTGGTCGTTCTCCCAAGCTTCTGCTTGTTTCAGCAAACTTTCATCCCAAATTCCGTAGTCAATTGATTATTTTTACGAAGTTCGTTCGCAAGAAAATGGAGTACAGTTTTGGCACTATCAACGCTAAATGAATTTAAGAATTGAAGCGATCGGTCAAATTCTTTTTGGTAAAATAGGCTGTCTCGAGGCCTTTGAGCCTTAGCCCTTTGAACCAAAAAGAACAGAAAAAAACAAAGCGACCTTTGAAGATTTCATTTTATATTTTGGTACCCATTCAGCCAACTAATCCGTGAATCTCTTAAACAAAATCCACAAATAAAAATTTTTACTTTTTCTAAGAAATATAAAATTAAGGTAGCCTATTTAGCCATATACTTTGAGCGGCAGGTTACTTTTTGCCAAATTTTGTTGTCTTTTATTTGATAATCATGGTCAATAAAATTAGCACAGAGCCTGCTAATAGACAGAACAAAGAGGTAAGCATCAGTTACAAGAATTTGATGTTTTCGTATTGGATAGTTATTATTGTAATCAAACAATTCCTAACCTACTTCTATCCACTCATGAATACTTTCTTTACCCGAAGCATTGTTTTGCTCTCCTTGCTTTCTTCTTTGATGCTTTCTGCCCAAACTCCCACAGCAGATACTTTCAAAAACCTCAAATACCGCTTTATTGGCCCTGATGGCAACCGCGCTATTGCGATTGTGGGCGAGCCGGGCAATGCCAACGTAGCTTATATAGGTGCTGCTTCGGGCGGTATTTTCAAAACTGAAGATGCAGGCATTTCGTGGAAATCTATCTTTGATGACTACGATGTATCGTCGGTGGGTTCGTTGGCTTTGGCCCCTTCCGACCCCAAGCAGGTGTGGGCAGGCACGGGCGAAACCTTTGTGATGCGCCCTGCACATTCGGTTGGCATTGGTATTTTCAAATCAGACGATGCGGGCAAAACGTGGAAAAACAAGGGCTTAGAAAAAACAGGGCGTATTGGGCGCGTGATAGTTCATCCCACCAATCCCAATATCGTGTATGCTTGTGCCTTGGGGCATGTCTATGGCCCACAGCAAGAGCGCGGTGTGTATCGGACCAAAGATGGCGGTGCTACATGGGAAAAAATACTCTTTATCAATGAAAATACAGGCGCGATAGATTTGAGCATGGATGTTACTAATCCCGATGTTTTGTTTGCGGGTATGTGGCAAATCAATATCAATACTTGGGGATTGCGTAGCGGTGGCACCAGTGGTGGTGTGTTTCGGTCTAAAGATGGCGGTAACACTTGGGAGCCTCTCAATGAAAAGATTTTTGGGAAGAAAGACCGCCCCGTAGGCAAAGTAGCGGTGGCTGTGTCGCCCAAAAACCCCAAAGTTGTTTACGCCTTGTTTGAGCTCGAAAGCCCCGCCTTGTATCGTTCCAACGACGGGGGCGAAACTTGGTCGCTGCAATCCAACGACCACAGCATGGCCGAGCGCGCCCCTTACTACACACGCATCACCCTTGCCCCCGATAATGAAGATGAAATTCACACAATCTGTGTCAAACATGGCACTTCAAAAGACGGTGGCAAAACTTGGACTTGGGGCTACCAAAGCGGTGGCGACAACCACGATTTGTGGATTGATCCCCTCAATCCAAACCGCTTGATGATGGCCCACGACGGCTGTGCGAGTATTTCACTCAACCGTGCCAGAAGCTACCAGCGCATTGTATTGCCCATTGCACAGATGTATCACGTGTCTGTGGATAACCAAATCCCTTACAATGTCTATGGCAACCGCCAAGATGGCTACTCATATGGCGGCCCCAGCAATAGCCGCTCCAGAGGTATTCCCTTGAGCGCGTGGCAGGGGGTAGGCGGTTGCGAAAGTGGCTTTGCCAAACCCGACCCTTTCGATGAAAACATCATCATTTCGGGTTGCTATGATGGAGGACTGGAGATTTATGATAAGCGCACCCAGATGGCCCGCGATGTGCGCGTATGGCCAGAAGCGGCCTACGGCTGGAAACCTGCTGATTTGAAGTTGCGCTGGCACTGGAATTTCCCGATAGCGTGGAGTGCACACACGCCTCACCGCGTGTATGTGGGCAGCCAGTATATCCACAAATCCGATGATTTTGGGCAGTCGTGGCAAGTGATTAGTCCCGATTTGACTACCAACGACAAAACCCACCAACAATCGTCGGGTGGTATAGCCATTGACAACCTGATGACTTTTGATGGCTGCACATTATTTGCGATTGAAGAGTCGCCTATTCAGAAAGATTTGATTTGGGCAGGCACCAACGACGGCCAAGTCCAACTCACCCGCGACGGCGGTAAAAACTGGGAAAATGTATCGGCCAACTTGAATGTACCCAAGTGGGGGACGATTGCCAATATTTCGCCTTCTCAATTCGATGCTGCTACGGCCTATATCAGTGTGGACTTACACCAAATGGGCGACTTTGACCCCTACATCCTCAAAACAGAAGATTATGGTAAAACATGGAAAAAAATCAGTGATGGTATTCCTAAAACCATGCTAAGTTTTGTGCATGTAGTCAAGAAGACCCCAAACAAAAAGGGATGCTGTATGCAGGAACCGATAACAATTTGTACTGCTCACTCAACGATGGGGCTTCTTGGTTTTCTTTGCGGCTCAATATGCCTCCTGCTCCAGTGTATTGGCTCGAAATTCAGAAAGGATTCGACGATTTGGTAGTGGCTACCTACGGCCGTGGGTTTTATATCTTAGATGATATTTCGGCGGTAAGACATTTCAAAACCCCAAACCCGAAATCATGGCCGATTTACTGCCTGTTCATAGTGGCTATCGTTTTCAAGAAATAAAAGCACCGCATACCGAGCGTACGTTGAGCGATGGGCAAAACCCTCCTGATGGCATTGCATTGAATTATTTTTTGAAAGACACGACGGATAAATTTGCTAAAATTACGATTTTGAAAGATGGTAATATAATCCAGGAAATGGAAGTGCCACATAAGGTGGGGATGAATCGAATTTGGTGGGACTTGCGCCATAAAGCCCCCATAAAAGCAGTTTTACGCACATTGCCACCCGATAAACCTTGGGTAAAATTCGACAAAGATAGTACGCGCCGACCTGTTACTTGGGATTTAGACCTGATGGGGGGCTTGCTTGGCCCACGCGCTACGCCAGGAAAATACACTGCTCAAATAGAAGTAAATGGTGAAAAGAAAAGCCAGACTTTTGAGGTATTGAAAGACCCCAATGCCAAAAATTTAGCTACTGATTTAGAGGAACAGGTTGCCTTTAGCCTTCAGCTTCGCGATGCCCTCAACCAAACCGTAACGCTGATTAACGAACTGGAAGTGATCAGAAAACAAACCGCAGACTTACTAAAAAATACCCCTGAAAAACAGCGAAAAAAGTATCAAAATCTACT
Organism: Spirosomataceae bacterium; assembly: GCA_041392315.1. Taxonomy (GTDB): domain Bacteria; phylum Bacteroidota; class Bacteroidia; order Cytophagales; family Spirosomataceae; genus Runella. The sequence continues at coordinate 243,591 of JAWKMH010000002.1, forward strand.
AAAAATCAAGCACTTGACCTGTGGGTATTTGAACAAGCTGCTACCAATTTATCAGCCCAACTGTACGACATTCACCTGACAGGCGCACGCGAAGATGCCTTTCGTAATCCGATGCAGTTGTATGGGCGTTTTCAGGCATTGGCCAGCGACATTGGGGCCAATGGGGCCGACTTCAAGCCCACCAACCAGCAGCGCGAAGTATATGCCGTACTCAACGAACGCCTGCAAAATGTTCAGAACAAATATGATAGTGTCATCAAACCCAATTGGGTCAAATTATCGCCAAGCAGCCCAAAAAAGGCAGGAAGCTTGGGCGGGGTAAAGTAGTCTAATGTTCTCCACTACTCAAACACCTGCAATTTATCTTTATTTTTGGCCAAAAGTATCAAAGTTTTGCCATTGATGCTTTTGGCTTTTTTCATGTTGCGTACTTGTCCTTTTACCTCAAAGCCCGTTTGGTTGGAGGCAAGAGCTACAAATTGAGGCTTGCCGTTGGTATCTTTGCCCAGTCCTTTGAGTATAAGACCATTATTGCCATCGTAGCGACCTATTTCGGGAAGTACATCGAAAAAGTTACCAGTCAATAAAATATCTAAGAGGCCGTCGTGGTCATGGTCTATAACCACAATGCCAAAAATAGGAGAAAGTTGGGCTTCAAGCGGCAGAGGCATCAACTCAAAGTCGCCTTTTCCATTGTTGAGCAGCAACACACTATTGGGCTGATTGACTGTCTTTTTCTGCACACCTTGCATTTGTTCGTCCGTAAAAATCGCATCAATGGACTTTCCTGCATACTCCTCGTGTTTGACAAATCTTTTTTGATGACAGGAAGTACCTTTTGCAAATCCGACTTTAAAACCATCGGATAGGGATTTCCGTCGAAATTATGACAAACGATGATTTGTTCGACGGTTCCGCTTTTGTCAAAATCGTTGATGTAGAGTTCAGCGGGCTGTTTTTCAGAACATTGCAGTTTGGTATTTCTGCCCAGGTTGCCGACCACAAAATCAATATCTCCGTCTTTGTCTATGTCTGTGGCTATCAGTCGATTCCACCAGCCGTTTGAGTGGGCAATGTTTGACGTAGTTGGAAAAGTTCCTTTTTGATTTTGTAAAATCGTAATAGGCATCCAATCGCCTACTACGACCAATTCGGGGTAGCCGTCTTTGTTTAAATCTTCAAAACGCGCATCTGTTACCATTCCGAGTGTATTGTTGGCGACATGTTGGTCTGTTACGTCTTTGAAACTGCCTCTTCCATCGTTTTGGAGTAAATAGCTGCGCGGAGTCAAGCCATACTGCCCCGAAATCATGCGTGTGCCTACAAAGAGGTCTTGGTCGCCATCGCGGTCAAAATCAGCGGCAGCTATACATGAGCCATTTTCGAGGAGATTAGGCAACGTGGCAGAAGGTGTAAAGTTCCCTTTTCCGTCGTTGAGATAGAGTTGGTCAGCCAGTTTAGGGTCGCCTTTTAAGAACTCATTTCCTCCCGTAACCACATACAAATCAAGATCTTTGTCGCCATCTGCATCAAAAAACAGGGCAGCGGTTTCGTCGGCTTGGTTGGGTGTAGCAAAGGCTGATTGTACCGACTTGCTAAACTTTCCATTGGTTTGTTGGACAAACAGTACACGGGGTTTGGTAGCACCGCCACCGACATATACGTCGTCGAGGCCGTCGCCATTGACATCGCCTACGGCCAGCGCAGGCCCTTGGGTAGAATACATCTGCTTGAGCAGACCGTCGCGGTTGTAGTCCACGTAGTTGTTTTCTTCATGCAAAAAATCTAAACCTACAGTAGCTGTAATATCCTCAAAAGCACTCGGGTAGGTTTGATTTGTAGGCATTGTCCACGTATTTTTAGCTTTGTCATAATCCAAAAGTAGTTCACTGTCTATGGGGGTGTTTTTTAAGGTTTGCATTTTATCATCGGGCCAAACCACCGTTACAGAGTCAATCTGTGTGCTGTTTCCTAAGCCAAAGACCAGATTCAAATCGCTTGATGATTGAAAACCTCGATTGGGCATTTGTTGTAGGTATTGTGTCATGCCTTTTTGATAGACATATACTTTGGCACCAATGGCGTGGGGGTTTGTTGTTGCTCCTTTGAGTTTGACACGTAAAAAATGGGTTTGCAGATGTTCGACGGCATGATTTCTAAATACGCCCAAAGCAGCGTTGTTGTTATTGACGATCAGGTCTAAATCGCCGTCATTGTCTAAATCGCCGTAGGCAGCGCCATTGGAGAAACTTGCTTCACCCAATCCCCAAGTAGCCGCTTTGTCTTCAAATTGCAGATTGCCACGGTTATGAAAGGCAAAATTAGGAATGGGCGTACTCGAAATCATATCCACAAATTTTTTGTAGTTAAACTGCAAACGGCCTTCTACAAGGGCTTGGATATTATTTTTATCCGACAAAAACGCCACATAATCTTGGTCGGTTAGGTTGCGTACAATACCATTGGCTACAAAAAGGTCTTTTTGGCCGTCGTTATCCATGTCAAAAATCAACGCGCCCCAACTCCAATCGGTGGCATGAACACCCGCAAGCTGACCCACCTCTGTAAAAGCAGGTGGGGGAGAGGCAGCTGTTTTTAGGGTTGATACCTCATTTTTTGTCCCTTGGTTTAGGTGCAGCATATTGCGCATATATTGGTGCCAATAGTCTTGTTTTTCTTTGAAGACCGTAAGTTCGTAGCTTTCAAAGACTGAGTTCATTTTGAGGCGTTTATCGTCGCGCGGGAGCATATCGGTTACAAAAATATCGAGCAGGCCGTCGTTGTTGATGTCGGCAATATCTGCTCCCATCGAAGAAAGACTAATATGGTTCATGCTTTCTTCGAGCGATTCCTTAAAAGTTCCGTTGCGTTGGTTGATGTAGAGATAATCGCGCTCATAAAAGTCGTTGGAAATATACACATCGAGCCAGTTGTCGTTATTGACATCGCCAATGGTAATGCCCAACCCAAAGGCAATCAAACTACCATAAATGCCTGCCTCTTCACTGACATCGGTGAAGTGTGGCTTGTTGGTACTTGCGTCGGTCGATTTCAAACCGACTGACACATTAGTGGTTTGCTTCCCATTAATCATCTCATTCCGAAATAGCTTATGCCCGCCCAGCGAATCCCGCTCTGCTCGTAGGTTTTTGTAGTTGAGCTTATCTACAGGCTGAAAGCTGTTGTTGAGCAGGTACATATCCAAATCGCCATCGCGATCGTAGTCGAAAAAGGCAGCGTGGGTGGAGTAGCCGCCATCGGCCAAACCATATTCTTCGGCCTTGTCAATAAAAGTAGGTACACCATCCTTGCCAATCCCTTGATTGATAAACAGCTCATTGCCACGGCTATCGCCCGTGATATTACCGGCATTGCACACATAAATGTCCATCAGCCCATCGCTGTTTACGTCGGCAAAAGTAACGCCTGTGCTCCATGCTTTGGTACCTCCCACGCCTGCTGCCAGGGTAACGTCATCAAACTGCCAAAGAGACGATTTGTCCTTTCCTTTGTTGAGATACAAATGGTTTTTCTCAAAATTAGAGGTTACATACACATCTGCCCAACCGTCATTGTTTACATCGCCAATGGCCACCCCACCGCCATTATAAAAATTGCGGTAGTTGAATACATTGAGTTCTTTTATCCTCAATACGATTGATAAAATTGATGCCTGTTTTAGAAGCGGGCAAGGCTTCAAAGAGATTGTCGTCGGGGGCACTTTCACAACTTTGCAACAAAACAGTAGCACAGAAAAGACAACTAAAGAACAATTAAACGGTTTTTTCATCACAGGTTTTTTACTTACCCACAAAAATACAAAACATTGGTTAGTATGCCGCGTTGCGAAGCTGTTCTTTGGTATATAGATTAAATTTGGCCGTTTTTCACTTAAAATCTTTATGTTTGTATAACATTAACCTATGAAAACACTGTTTCATGCGCTTACTTTTTTAAATTGGCATGTTTGTTTGTGCTACTTCTTGGATTTATTTGGGGTTGTGTAGATTTGTATAAAGTAGAAATCAAAACGCCCAAATCATACCTGATAGTAGAAGGTACCATCACCAACCTGCCCGAAAGGCAATTTGTATCCCTCTTTCGCACCCAATCCAATGCTATTTTTAAAAGCTCAGAATTTACCTCTACCATTGTGGCCCAACGTGGCAGCTACGAGGCCGTCAAAGGAGCCAACGTAAAAGTGGTAGAAGACGGTCGCACCACCTACAATCTCACTGAAGAAACCCCAGGGGTCTATGTTATGCCATCGCTTTTTTTGGGGAAGGTGGGTAGTGTGTATCAACTTTTTATCGAAACCAAGGAAGGCCAACAGTACGTTTCATCACTCGAAACAATGAATAAAGTAACGCCCATTGAACGGATTTATGAAAAATTTAATCCAAAAGGGGTACTCGATCGTAGTACCAGTATTGGTCAAATCGCTACCAACGATTTTTATGTAGATTTTACTGACCCTGTCAATGAGCGCAACTTCTACCGTTGGTCGTCGGTTACTTACGAAATCCAAAATATATGCACCACTTGCCGAGGCGGATTGTACTATAAACAAGCCACCAGCGGAGCGTGCCGCGAAGAAAAGTTATTATCGGTCAATAATCTCTTCGATTATGAATGTGAGTCGCTTTGTTGGGATATTTTCTATGGCAATTCGCTCAATATTTTTTCGGACGTTTATACCAATGGTAAAACCCAAAAAGATAAGTTGGTAGCACAAATACCTCTCTATCAGTCTAATCCCTGTTTAGTGGTCATTCGCCAAGAGAGTTTGTCAGCCAATGCCTACCGTTATCTCAAATTAGTCCAAGACCAGTCGCTCAATACAGGCACACTGGCTGATACACCTCCAGCCCCTATCAGAGGCAATCTCGACAATACGGCTGATAAATCGGAATTGGTACTGGGCTATTTTATGGCCAATATGGTAGAAGAAAATCGCTATTGGCTTGATCGTAAAAACACCTCAGGGGCACAGCCCTACGGCCTTTTCCTTACTAAAAATGGGCGAGAGGCTATCTTGGAGCAACCATTTCTTTATCGGGCCAGCGTTCCTAAGTCTATCTGTGTCAATAGTGATACTCGTACCTCAAATTCTCCCTCAGGATGGCGTTTTTTTTAAATTCTAACAAATATTTTTGGATAGTTTTATGTTGGGCATCGTTGCAGGGATTTTCACAGCGCATCATCAAACTGGAAGGTACAATCATAGACTCGCTCACCAACGAGCCAGTGCGTGGGGTGGCTATTGCTACTACTGCCGACAATAAAATTTACGGCCAAATCAGCGACAAAGCGGGTAAGTTTGCTTTGTTCCTTCCCCAAGGAAAACATATCATATCGCTCAAATACCTTGGGTATGTGCCCCAATGGATTTATCTCAATGAAAACTCGCCCGACCAAAAGCTGACCATTCGCTTCCAAAAAGTAGCCTACCAACTCGAACAAGTGGTGATTTCGACCAAAGGCTACGACGAAAATATAAAAAAGCCTTTGTTGGGAGTCAATCAGATTAATATTAAAACATTGAGCAAGATTCCTGCGGCTTTTGGTGAATTAGACTTTCTGCGTGGCGTGCAGATGCTGCCGGGGGTATCGAGTGTGGGCGAGGCTTCTAATGGGGTCAATATCCGCGGTGGCACTACCGATCAAAATTTGATATTGATGGACGATACGCCTATTTTCAATCCTACCCATATGTTTGGGCTATTTTCGGTGATTCCACCCGATGCACTCAACAATTTGGACCTCTACAAAGGCAACGTGCCCGCCCGCTACGGGGGCCGTGCCGCAGCAGTGATGGATATTTCGCTCAAAACCCCTGACCTGACCAAATTTAAAATGACGGGTGGGTTGAGCCTTATTTCCGAGAAATTGATGGTAAACGTGCCTGTTATCAAAGACAAATTGGCCTTTTATGTGGCTGCTCGTGGGGCTTTTCACGACTTTCTATTGCCCATTTTTTCTGAAGATTTAGACAGTGTCAAAACCCGTTTCAGCGAGGTAGTCGGGAAGGTTTTTTGGCGTGTAAACACCAAAAATACCGTATCGTTGATGGGCTATTGGAGTGATGATTATTTTCAGACAAATTTATTGGCCAACCTGCCCAACGTAGTCGGCGAAACCACTTTTTTTGAGCATCGTACCCACAATTACTCTCTCAAGTGGGTGAGCTTGATCAATCCAAGGCTCGATTGGCAAACGACGATTTCTTCGGCCAACTATGACCCTACTATTGGAACCATCGAAACTGCCAACCGCAACAAAGTGCGCTTGGCTTCAGGGGTTTATCAGCAGCAGGTCAATTCGAGTTTGAATTATCAATTTAAAAAACAAAAATGGGAAATAGGTGCCAGTTTTACAAGGTATCAAATCAAGCCAGGAGATTTGAAGCCAGGTAATAGTGCCAGTGTCAATGCTTTGTCGTTGCCCTCCGAATATTCGCAAGAAGCTGCCTTCTTTGCCGATGGCGAAATAGCAATCAATAACCGTTTGGCAGCTACCTTTGGCCTGAGGTATTCCTATTACATGGCTCTTGGTCCAACTACTTTGCGAAGCTACCAGCCCAATGAACCCAAAGATGATTTTTCGGTCATAGCATCGCAGGTGATACCCAAAGGAAAAATTACCAAAAGCTATGGGGGTTTTGAGCCACGCTTGGGGCTTCGCTACGCACTCACAGACGAACTCTCCTTTAAAATGGGCTACAATCTAATGCGGCAGTACATTCAAATTGTGTCTAATACCACTACCCCCATACCCACCTCGCGTTGGAAAACCAGCGATGTGCATATCCGACCACAAATTAGCCACCTAATAACAGGCGGACTGTATCAATCACTCAAAAACAATATCTACGAGTTTACACTCGAAGGATACCTTCGCCAGTCGGAAAATAGCATTGATTATAAACCAGGTGCAGACTTTTTGTTGCAACCCTTCCCCGAAACACAGCTTGTGCAGGGGCGTAGCAAGGCATATGGCATCGAAACCATGATTGCTAAGAAAAAGGGAAATTTTACAGGCTGGCTCAACTATACTTATGCGCGTACTTTCAATCAGACCTATCCTGACCTGACTGTATTGGAACAGGTCAATAATGGCAACTGGTACCGTGCCAACTACGACCGCCCCCACACTTTCAATGCTTCTATTGAGCTGGTGGCAGATAAACACAATTCTTTTTCCTTCAATTTTACCTATTCTACAGGACGGCCTTATACCGAGCCAGTAGGTTTTATTCAGTATCTCAATAACTTCTATCCTTATTTTGACGAACGCAACAACAACCGTATTCCTGCTTATCATCGTTTGGACTTGGCTTGGAATATCAAAAACCCCTCGATGAAAGAAAATAAAAAATGGAAAGGGAATTGGGCTTTTACAGTTTATAATGTGTATGCACGAAAGAACGCTTATTCAGTGTTTTTCAAGACCGAAAATGGCGCAGCAAGAGCGTATAAACTCCAAATTTTTGGTGCCCCTATTATCTCTTTGGCCTATAACTTTCTATATGAATAGCACCGCAGTTAGAATACAGCTGACAATTCCTCGTGCTGTTTCAATAGCATCAATCTATCGTTGTTACGAGCGACCAAAAATAACCGATTCTGCCCTATCCTGATGGGCCTGATACGCCTTACTTGGCCTTCTAAACGGCCTCTTAGCAGGGGCTTAGGAGAAAATTCGCCTTTGCCCTGATAAGCAAAAATGCTGCCATTGTCGGCATCGTAGAGTCCCATTTGGATATTGCAGTCGAAAAAATTACCCAATAGCATCAACTCCATTTGTTTAGTTTTAGGCGAAAGTACTCCTTCGGCAGCATGATAAGCGGTATATTGGGCCGTAGAACCAAGACTTTGAAGCACAAAACCCTCTTTGCCTTTGTTTTCCAACCAGGCATTTTCAAAATAATTGGCTTCCAACACCAGTGCCTCTTCTATTTTTTTGCTACCCAAAATTTCCTTTAAGCTGGCCTTGGCAAAATCGCGCGATTGCAAAAACTGCTTTTTGATATAAGGGATTTGCTTTTCTACCTCCCGTTTATCTGCAAAAATGGTTTCTTTTCCCAACAAGTAATAAGTAATAATTTGGTCAGGGCGGCCATTTTCGTCATAGTCATTGACATACATTTTTACGGGTTCTTTCTCCGAGGCATGTAAGCGGCTATTGAGGCCCACATTGCCACATAGTAAATCCAAGTCGCCGTCTTGGTCTATGTCGAGGGGTTTGACAAAATTCCACCAACCTTTTTTATCGGTCAATGGTTTTTGAGTGAATTTTTGACCTTGATTTTCATACAAAACTACCTTTCCCCAGTCATAAGCCACCACCAAATCTATGTCCTTATCGTTGTCCAAGTCCACCCATTGCGCGTCTTTCACCAATCCTCCTTTTTTGAGTTGTGGGGCATATTTGTCAGTCTGTTCGCTAAAATTCCCTTTTCCGTCGTTGATAAACAAATACGAATCAGGCGTTTTTCCATATCCAAAAGGTACCGACCGCGCCCCTATAAAAATATCTGCAAAGCCATCTTGATTGACATCGGCTATGCGCACTACTTGGGCATTGATAAAATACTCTTTGAAAGCCAACGTATCATGTAGTAGTATGCCTTTGCCATTGTTGATATAAAGTCGTGGGTGCAAAAATTCCGACTTTCCGAAGTATTCATTGCCGCCCGAACCCACCACTAAGTCTAACGCTTTATCGTTGTTTACATCCACCCACACAGCATCAATATCTTCAAAATCAGCGTCTTTGTCTAACGCAGGTTGTTGTATCTTTTGAAATGTTTCATTTTTCCCCTGCACATATACCTGTGCTGCCACTCCACGCGATGCGCCCAGGAATACATCGTCTAAACCATCTCCATTGACATCGCCCACGGCCAGCGCAGGCCCCTCGGTGGACATCATGTTGGGTATCAGTGCTTCGCGGTCAAATTCATTGAATTGATTTTCTTGGTGTAAAATATCTAAACCGTGTTGAGCAGCTACATCTTCAAAAAGTACCTGTTGGGTGTTGATTTGCCTGTAATCGAAAAGAGGCAAACCAGCTTTATATTCCAAATTCAACGGCTTTCCTAAAGATACGTTTCTAATAACCTGATAGGTGTTGTTAGGCCAAACAATTACCACCGAATCGATGCGACTCGAATTGCCCAATCCAAACAGCAGAGGTATTTCGACACTGCTCTGAAAACCCGGACAGGAAACTTTTCTTGGTATTGTACCCCTACGCTATCGCCATAAACAAAGCATTTGGCCCCGATGGCGTTTAAGTTTCCTTGTGAGCCTTTGAGCGATATTTGTACACTTTTTTGGGCGTTTTGGGTCAAATTTTCATACAGAAATACGTTTTCGTTGATATTATTGGTGATGATATCTAAATCGCCGTCGTTATCCAAATCGGCATAAATAGCCCCGTTGGAATATGAATCTACGTTGCCTTCTATCTCATCTGCTTGGTCTTCAAAAAACAGTTGAGGGTATTTTTGAAAAAACGATTGGGGATTTTACTTCGGGCAATAGGTCGGTCAAGGCTTCATTGGATTCATCAAAACGCTTTTCATTGATTTGCTGCTGGATTTCATCGCTCGATACAAAATTGATGTAATCCATGTCGTTCATGCGCTTGTTGATGCCGTTGGAGATAAAAATATCTTTGCGGCCATCGTTTTCAAAATCAAACAGCAAGGTGGACCACGACCAATCGGTGGCATGAACACCCGCAGCCATGCCTATTTCGGAAAATACCCCTTCGCGTGTATTGAGTTGTAAGTTGTTGCGTGCAAACTGTACGTTATAGCCCTGTTTGAGCTTGAATTTAAAATTATAATAAGCATCTTCTCCCTCCGAACGTTTTAGGATTTCGGGGTCGTAGGGGAGCATATCGAGTGTGAAAATTTCGGGGAAAATATCATTATTCAAATCGGCAATGTCCACACCCATCGTAAAGCGACTGGTATGGCGGATGCGCTCGTTGAGTTCATCTCGATAAGTGCCATTTTTTTGATTGACATAGAGGTAATCGTTTTCATGGAAATCGTTTCCCACATATAAATCGGGATAGCCATCCAAATTTACATCACCCAAAGCAAGCCCTAAGCCATAACCTACTACAGAAGAATTGATGCCTATTTTTTGGGTTGTTTCTATATATTTCCCATTTTGATTTTCAAAAAAACGGTCGCCCGAAAGTGGATGAAAAGTATTCAGAAATAAATCTCGCTTGCCAAAAGTGCCGTTTTGGTGTACTGAATGATTGAGTTGAAAAAAATCGAGATCACCATCTAAATCATAGTCAAAAAAAGCAGTCTGCGTGCCAAACCCCACCAAATCTAAGCCGTATTCTTTCGATTGTTCTTGAAAATGAGGCACGCCTTCTTGGTCAATATTTTGGCAGATGTAGAGCAAATTATGTCCTTTTAAATTCGCAAAATCGCCTACGCGGCTGATGTAAATGTCGAGAAGACCATCTTGATTAACATCTGCAATCGAAACGCCCGTAGACCAGCCTGCGGGTGCTACCAATCCTGCTTTTTGAGTTACGTCCTCAAATTGAAGCTTTTGACCTTCTTGTTTCCCTTTGTTTAAATACAGTTTATTGTCCGATTGATTGGCCGTAAACACCAAATCCACAAAACCGTCTTGATTGAAATCTGCCGCACCTACTCCTCCTCCATTGTAGAAATACATGTAGTTAAAGATGCTGAGGTCGGGCGCAGGTTTTACGGTGTTGGTAAAAGTTAATCCTGTTTTCTCACCTTTAAGCAACCTAAACTTGGGTTCTTTATGGGTTTGACAACTTACCAACAGAAACGCAGAAACAGTAAATAGAAGAATATAAAAGATATTGGCTTTGAGCATATCAAGGAAGGTTTGCTTGATAACAAACCGAGTTATTGTAAGGTTTTTAGTAAATCTTCGGCACTATCGGGAGTGAATTTAGGGTTTTTAATGACAATCGCCCCTACAATGGGTATATAATTTTCTGGAACAGTGGCATCACCAGGCTTATTGAGGTTGCCTTCTACCTCAATAACGATACGCTTTTTTGATAACTCGCTCAGAGTTACTTTGCCTTCTGTCAGAATATATCCTTCACCTATTTGAGCGGCACTACTGACGAGTTTTCCCACCATAAATATTACCTGATCGGCGGCAGGTTGCCCCAAGGTAGTGTTGGTCAATGAGAATGAGATGGGATTGTTTTTGAACCAATCATTTTTAATAAATTCTAATTCTATATTTCCTTTGGTACTATCCATCAAACTTGCCTTAAACGACTGTGGCAATACCCGCACTTGGGTATTGAAAGGGAGATTTGAAGTATAGAAATCTTGATGATTGATGTGCATTTGTACCGCAGCATCTCCATTGGCTAATATGGCTGCTTTTTGGGTTAAAGCAGTCATATTTATTTTTTCGTTATTGGTACAAGCGATTGTGAGTATTGTTCCAATAAGCAATAAGTAAAAATAATTTTTCATGGTTTTGAATTAAAAATCTATCAAGGCATAAAAAGATAATGCCCGAAACAAGTGTTCGAGCATTACCAATAAAATCAAAAAATAAGATGATTAGTAGCCAGCGTTTTGCTTCAAGTTGGTATTTGAGGCAATAGCAGTTGCTGGAATTGGATACAGCACGGTATAAGGCTCTACATTGGTTACATCTTGGTATTTACGATTGAATTTGCCAAAACGAATCTCGTCAGTACGGGCAATACCTTCCCAGTACAATTCAAGACCTCTCTCTCAACATGACATCATCATTGATAGACGCAACAGTAGAAGCCTTGCGAAGTCCTCTCAATTCATTGATTAATTTCAACGCTTCGGCGGTATTACCAGCACGATACAACGCTTCGGTTTTCATTAAATGCACATCGGCATAACGGAAAATAAGGTACTTGCCGAAGTCAGTAGGGTGATATTTGATAGCACGGATACCTTTTTCTGTAGCGGCACCTGCCAAAGGCACGTCGCGTGAGAAGACCAAAGGCTTTTTAGAGCGTGAGTCAGTGATAGGAGTTTTGTCTTCGCGGTATTGCTGGCCAATCAAGAAGCCTTTGTGCAAGCCACCATATCCTTTTTGGAAACCTACTTCACGGAAGCGACGCTGGTCATTGGCTTCAAATTTGTCGTAAAACTCGGCCAAAGTAGCAAAACCATTCCATGGGCCTGACTGTTCGGCAGGGAAACCACCTTGATCGTAGTGCATGGTCATCATCCAACGGTTACGAGGTGTGCCTTGCAAGTCAGTAAAGATTTTATCTTTTGATACATTGGCCGTGAAAGGATTGAAGAAATCGGGATCTAAATCAAAGCCATCAGCCTTTACTGCATCACAATACTGCACCACCTTGTCCATATCGGCTTTGTCAAAAGTATAAGGCCCTTCGGGTTTGGCCGATTTATATACTGCTTTATTTAAGTAAAGACGAGCCAAAAGCGCATTCGCCATGGCTTTTGATGCACGTGCATTGATAGCTGCAGGTCCTAATTTTGGTAAATTAGGCAGCGCTTCTGTCAAATCCTTGACAATAAAATCGAAAGCGTCAGAGCGTGAAAGAACCGTAGGCAAGGCATCTACACCTTGATCTGTGGTACGACGAGGAACTTGTCCCCAGAAATCCATCACAAAGTACATATACATAGCACGGATGGCCTTGGCTTCGGCAGCTTGTGTAGCGCTTGGATTAGAGGCCAATAGTTGCTCGCACTGATAAGCTCTTCCGTTAAGTGTATTCCAAGTATTCAAAACTTGTGCATGAGTAGCATCCCAAGTGTGTGCGTGGAGTGTACGCCACACACCATTATCTCCCAGTCCACACCTCGTGTTGGGGGAATAATTTCTGCTGAGGGATGCTCTCCAAGACAATACAAGTTACCCTGATCGTTAAATATCCCCAAATCATTGTAAAGCGCGTTCAATAACTCCGTAGGGTTTCCTGCTTGGAATCCTCCAGTCGAGGCTATCACAGTCGAGTCTTTTCTTTCACTACTAAGTCTGTACAGGAAGGGAGGGTAAACATGCCCAATACTCCTAAGTACATGAGTTTTGATATTGTATTTTTCATTTGTGTAATTAGTTTATATTAGAATGAAATGTTTGCTCCAAAAGTAAAGGTACGTGCTTTAGGATAAGCCGTATAATCAATACCCAATGAAGGTACACCATTGATTTGTTTGTTGGTATTCACCTCTGGATCTTGTCCTGAATAGTTGGTAAACAACAATAGATTTTGACCAGTGATAAAGAAACGTAAGCTGCGTACGGCACTATTTCCTGTATTAACTTTATAACTAAGATTAAGGTTTTGAAAACGAACAAAATCTCCTTTTCTAAGAAACGAGTCGATACGTCAGGCGCATTAAGTGGGCCTTCTTTGCTTGAAACTACGTCGGCTGTTACATTACGACCATTGGCAAACGAACCTTTGGTAAAATAGGCATTGGCTGTGTTATTATAAATATAGTTACCAAACACACCGTTGAAGAAAGTACTCAAGTCAAAGTTTTTGTATCGGAAGTTTAACGTCAAACCACCTGTTACAGTAGGAATGGGACTTTTGCCATCCAAGAACTTCTGGAAGTCTCCCACTGGATAGATGGAGTTGCCGTTTTCATCGTAGCCGCCAAACTCACGCAAGAAGAAAGCATACAAAGGCTGTCCGCTTTGGATACGTTGCGAGAACGCACCCGTCAAACCTTGACCACTAATTGCCCCTGTATCATAAACACCTAATAGATTTTCAACGCGGTTTTTGTTGAAGGCTACGTTACCATTGACTTCAAAACCAAAGTCGGTCTTGTCAACCACGATGCCATTCAAACTAAACTCGACACCACGGTTGATAACGTCGGCATCTAAATTGGTCCAAACGAAAGGAGAAATCGCTGGCTGGGCAGATTGGATTTGAATCAACAAGTCATTGGTGCTTTTATTGTAGTATTCAATCGAACCGGAGATACGATTGTTTAAGAAGGCATAATCAAGACCCACGTTGATTTGGGCAGTTGATTCCCATTTCAAATTGGGATTAGGAAAGGCTACTGTACCCAAGCCACCATTATTCCACGAAGTACCGTTGTTGCCGATGCTGGCACCACCGTAGCGTTGTCTTTGGGTATAAAGGTTGTGAGGGATTTCTTGGTTACCCGTTACACCATAACCTACACGCAAGCCTAAGTCAGAGAATACATTTTTAGGAACAAAACTCTCCTCAATCAAACGCCACTTAGCGGCAAATGACGGAAAAATACCATATTTATTACCAGAACCAAAGCGTGTTGAACCATCAGCACGCAAAGTACCTGTTACGATATATTTATCACCAATACCAAAATTAACACGGGTAAAATAAGACTGCAATTCGTTGAAATTAGAGCTTGATCCATTAACGATACTACCCAATCCAGCCGAATTATTGGCAGAAGAAAGGTTATTAACCATTAAATCTAAGTCATCGGTTCTGAAGTTAGTAGCTTGTGCATTTTTTTGGTAATAGTCAAAACTCTGATACGAATATCCTAACAGACCATCGAAGGTGATGTTACCAAACTTGTTGTTGTAAGTAAAGTAGTTTTCCATCAAACGGTTTTCTGTTTCGATGTCTGTCAAGTAAACTTGTCCGTTTTTCTCAATATCGGCAGCCACCAACAAACGAGAAAAGGCAGCCTTACGTGTAGACAGTGATTGGTCAAAACCTAACACCGTTTTGAATTTTAAGCCTTTGGTAATTTCGTATTCTGCATTCAAATTACCCAAAAGACGCAAGGCTTTGGTTCTATCTTTGGTATATTGAAGAATAGCGATGGGATTGGGTTCTACAGAAGTTGTCTGGAAAGGAACACCCGCACTGGCATAAACCTTGTTGGTCGGATTTGATTTCAAAACCGCCCCAAGCAAGTCACCAGAAAAACCAGCATTGTCAGTTACCGGAACACCACTATCCAAAGTCTGAGCAAAGTTGATACTCGAACCTACGGTCAATTTATCGTTGATAAATTTCTTACTACCGCTGAAAGAACCTGAGTAACGCTTGATGCCTGAGTTTTTAACAATACCTTCTTGGTCGAGTACTCCAAAAGAGAAGCGATAGTTGCTGCTTTGATCCCCACCACCATATGAAATATTATGTTGGTTGGTCAATCCTGTGCGGAAGGCTTCATCTTGCCAATCGGTTTTAGCACCGTTGTTGGTACCGCCAGCTTTTACATAGTCATCGGCACTTAGCAAATCATATTTTTTTGTGATTTTGCTTACACCCAATGAATAGGAATAATCAATCGAACCTTTTCCTTTGCCTTTTTTTGTTGTAATCAAGACTACCCCGTTGGCACCACGAGCACCATAAATGGCAGTAGCAGAAGCATCTTTCAAGATGTCCATGCTGGCAATGTCATCAGGATTCAAAAAGTTGAGCGGGTCGCGTGGAGAAGCACTTCCTAAACCACCATTTTGGCTATCACCAGTAACATTATTACCAGCTAAGGGTACACCATCTACTACAAAAGAGGGCCATTACCACCGCGTACTGAAGAGGTACCACGGATACGGACATTGATACCGCCCCCTGGCTCGCCGTTGTTCTGGGTAATAGCCACCCCTGCTACGCGGCCTTGAAGAAGCTGCTGGGTGGAGGTAATCACCCCCTTGTTAAAATCTTTTACGCCAATGGCATTGACAGCACCAGTAGCATCTTTTTTCTTGACTGTTCCATAACCAATAACGACTACCTCGTTTAGCACTTGGTTGTCCTCTTCTAAAGTTACATTAACTACATCACGACCGCTAACAGCTACTTCCAAAGTTTTATAGCCTACGTAACTGAAAACAAGGGTAGCATTGGCGGGTACAGCAATTTTGTAGTTACCATCTACATCTGTGTTGGCACCACGCTGCGTTCCTTTAACAGCGATACTTACGCCAGGCATACCACCATTGGCGTCTTTTACCTTACCAGTCACTTGGTTGTCTTGAGACCAAGCACTAAGAGCAATAATTGAAAGAAAAATTGATGCTACATATTTGCATAACGTAGCATAGCGACGAGTACAAACTCGCCCCTTTGAGGGGAAATTGTTCATCATAGGTTTAAATTGTTTTGGTGAATTAATACTGATTTCAACTGTCTAACAATATAAAATGTTGAATTGTTTCAAGTATTAGTTGTTTTTTAACAGCTTTATCAGTATGCAAATTACAATAAAAAAACTTTATAATACAAATTGTCTATTTTAAAAGAATGTCAAATTTTTGCAAATAAATATTTTGAATTTCCTTTATAAGGGTTATTGTACCTTATTTTCTGTCAAAAATTTTACAGACCGATTGCTTTACCTAACTTTGCAGATGTTAACATAAAACCCTCATTATGAAATTTTTTATTGATACCGCCAATCTCAAAGAAATACAAGAAGCGTTTGATTTAGGCGTTTTAGATGGTGTAACAACCAATCCTTCGCTGATGGCAAAAGAAGGCATTACAGGAAAAGCCAATGTAATGGCACATTATAAAGCTATATGCAATATTGTAGATGGCGATGTAAGTGCTGAAGTCATTTCCA
Source organism: Spirosomataceae bacterium (assembly GCA_041392315.1). GTDB lineage: Bacteria > Bacteroidota > Bacteroidia > Cytophagales > Spirosomataceae > Runella. The sequence continues at coordinate 260,185 of JAWKMH010000002.1, forward strand.
CCGATTTTGAGGGAATGATTAAGGAAGCTAACGAATTAATTGAAATAGATGAAAAAATCGTCGTAAAAGTCCCGATGATAAAAGATGGTGTAAAAGCCATCAAACATTTGTCTGATCGTGGAATTAAACCAACTGCACGCTTGTATTTTCAGCAGGGCAGGCTCTACTGGCCGCCAAAGCGGGTGCCACCTATGTATCGCCGTTTATAGGACGTTTAGACGATATATCCATGGATGGCATGGATCTGATAGAGCAAATTGTTACTATTTATCAAAATTATGGCTTTATTACAGAAGTACTGGCGGCCTCAGTACGCCATTCTATTCACTTACTCAAATGTGCCGAGGTAGGGGCTGACGTAGTTACTTGCCCGCTTAATGTCATTACTTCGTTGCTCAAACATCCATTGACAGATAGCGGTTTAGAGAAGTTTTTGGCAGATTATAAAAAAGGAAATTAATAAAACATAGAAGTGAGTAGTCAGGAGGAAGTAGTCAGTAATAGGATATAAATTTGCTTCTCTCTCCACACTACTCACTACTCACTACTAAAATATGACTGTATTTTCTTCCGAACCCATCATTCAGCTTGAAGGAGTTGATATCTATCAAAATGGGAACAAACTCGTTTTGGCAGATGTGAACTTTGAAATAAATAAGGGTGATTTTGTATTCCTGATTGGCCGAACGGGCAGTGGAAAAAGTTCCCTTCAAAACGCTCTATGGCGATTTATGGTTGGAGTCAGGTAAAGCAAAAGTGGTAGGCTACGAACTACAAAAACTAAGAAGACTGATGTGCCCTTTCTTCGTCGTAAGATAGAATTGTTTTCCAAGATTTTCAGCTGTTTTTTGATCGGAGTGTCGAAGAAAATTTGGAGTTTGTTCTCAAAGCCACAGGTTGGAAAGACAAAGCCTCCATCAAGAATCGTATTTCGGAAGTACTTATGCAGGTAGGTTTGGGAACTTTACAGAAAAAAATGCCCCATCAACTTTCTGGGGTGAGCAGCAAAGAGTAGTAATAGCCCGTGCTATGCTTAATGAACCTCAAATCTTACTGGCTGATGAACCCAAAGGAATCTTGACCCAGAGGTAGGAGAACAAATCATGCAAGTGTTCCAAACTATTAATACAGCTGGTACGGCTATACTGATGGCTACTCATAACTATGACTTCTTGAAAAATACCCAGCGCGTGTATTAAAATGTGAAGCAGGAGTGGTAAGCGAGGTATAAATATTAAAAAATACAAAATTTATTTCTTTTATTGTATATAATGGAATATTCCTCTTACTTTTGTGAAAAAATAACTGCACTGAGCGCTTCTTAACGTCTCTGCGTCATTTTCTTCGCTTGGGTATTAGCGTCCCTTGTTGTCCGTTGGAAAATTACGCTTCGAATTATTTGGCACTGGCTCACCGAGATTTTCATGAGTGTTCTGTGCATGGGCAATTTTTAAAACATCCTGTTGTTAATCGAACCTGTCGAGAGTGGGTGTCATTTACTCATTGTGCAGGGGTAATCCTTGGGGGCTGTTTTGTGGGTCAAAACTTCCCTCCGTGCCAACGCTGTGCTTACCATTCGAATATCTAACGGGAATATTAACTCGTTTAATTAGTGCATAAGCACACAAAAACAATCAATGGAAGTATTATTTGATTCATTAGGGCTTTCGGAAGAAATTCTAAAAGCCGTGACAGAAATGGGCTTTGAAAAACCTTCACCCATCCAAGCCGAAGCTATTCCGTCTTTATTAGAGGGGCGTGATGTGTTGGGGCAAGCCCAAACAGGAACGGGCAAAACGGCCGTTTTTGGCATACCTGCCTTGGAGCAGGTAGATATTTCGGACAAGCGTACTCAAGTACTCATGCTTTGCCCGACGCGTGAATTGGCTGTCCAAGTAACAGAAGAGTTGCGCCGCATTGCCAAATACAAAAAAGGGTTGAAACTCGAAACTGTCTATGGTGGCGACTCGATTGAAAGACAAATTCGGTCCTTAAAAATCGGGGCACAAATCGTAGTAGGCACGCCAGGCCGTGTCATGGATTTAATCGAACGCAAAGCACTTAAATTAGACTTTGTTAATTATGTGGTGCTCGACGAAGCTGATGAAATGCTCGATATGGGCTTCCGTGAAGACATCGAAACCATTTTGGAGAGTGTACCCGAAGAGCGTCAAACAGTACTATTTTCGGCTACCATGTCGAAGCCTATCATGGGTATTGCACAGAAGTTTCAAGAAGAGCCTGTGATGATTAAAATTACAAGGAAAGAAGTAACCAATGAAAACATTGAGCAAACCTATTTTGAAGTAAAACAACGCGCCAAAATTGAAGTAACTTGTCGCTTATTGGATGCGCATGATTTGAAGCAGGTGATTATTTTCTGCAATACCAAACGTAAGGTGGACGAAGTAACTGAAGAACTCTCGACCAAGGGGTACTCTGTGGATAGTTTACATGGAGATTTACGCCAAACGCAGCGTAATCAGGTAATGGCAAAATTCCGTTCGGGTACGGCCAATATCTTAGTAGCTACCGATGTAGCTGCGCGTGGTATTGATGTGTCGGGCATTGATGCGGTCATTAACTTTGATTTGCCTTTAGATGAAGAGTATTATGTACACCGCATTGGCCGCACGGGCCGAGCTGGTATGACTGGTAAGGCATTAACGTTGGTTGCCAAAGACGAAAAATACCGTTTGCGCCAAATTGAGTCTTATACTAAAGTAAAGATAGACAAAGGGGTTATTCCAACCTACGAGGATATCGTCGGGGTGAGGAAAGCGCGTTTTATTGAACAAGTCGAGCAAGCTGTTACAGGAGGCGATTTGGAACTGTATGAAGATATGCTGGGCATGTTGCAGCATACCACAGGGTTTACTACGGAGCAAATTGTAGCAGCATTGGTTAAAATAAACATGGGTGTTCCTAAAACTGAGTTTGCCGACCATGATTTGGCCTGGGAGGCCGATCGCCGCCCTGCTGATCGAGGTTTTGAAAAACGTGGAGGTCGTTTTGAAGACCGAGGTGGTAGAGGTGAAGACCGTGGTGGCCGCTTTGGAGGCGATCGTGCTGGTCGTGAACGCCACTCCGATCGTGGGCCTAAACGAAGCGAACCAGGTATGATACGCCTTTTTGTAAGTGTAGGCCGCAAAGACCGTGTTCAACCTCGCGACATTGTGGGAGCGATTGCGGGCGAATCAGGTATTCCTGGGCGTGCTATTGGTTCAATTGATATTTTTGATGCCTATTCGTTTGTAGATGTACCCGAACGCGACGCACGGAGGGTGGTGCAGGCGATGTCAGGCAATACGATTAAAGGTAAAATAGTGAATATTGAAGTGGCAAAGTAGCTTGTTTTTGTTGGCTATGACTGGAAGCCTAAGAATAATCGTCACTCGGTAGAGCCGAGTGACAACCTGAAAAATCGTTCGCTCATTGCGAACGATTTTTTTGTTATTGGCCATTAAATGTTTCAAAAAAGAAAATTTTCAAGTAATTGAGCATCATTCTTTTCTTTAGAAAAGTACAATTTCATCTATCAGATGCTTGCTCCTCCTCAAACCCTCCTTCAAAGACTAAAATATCTTGGCCCTGGCTTTATTCTTTCTGCTGCTATTGTGGGCTCGGGAGAGCTGGTAGCTACCACTACACTCGGTGCAAAAGCGGGTTTTATTACTTTTTGGGTAGTATTGCTTAGTTGTTTAATGAAAGTTACCCTCCAGTTGGAGTTTGGCAAAAATGCCATTTATACTGGCGTACCCACGATGCAATCGCTCAATCGGCTTGACGATAAAAGATGGGGTAGAACCCATTGGACCATTTGGCTTTGGTTATCACTGCAAAGCTTTAAATTGCTACAAGTCGGAGGGATTGTGGGCGGTGTAGCCATTGTACTGAACATGGCCTTTCCAGTTTTGGGTACCAATATTTGGGCAATTATAGCCTCAATCATTACTGCTATTTTGGTTTATCGAGGTTTTTACGCTTCTGTAGAGCGTGGGGCATTACTTATGATCATGCTTTTTACGGCTACTGTCTTGATTTCATTGATTGTATTGCAATATACGCCTTACGCCATCAGCTGGTCGCAATTTTCGAGTGGACTTACTTTTTCGTTGCCTCCTGCCGTTGTGGGGGTGGCCATTGGTGCTTTTGGGATTACGGGTGTAGGGGGAGATGAAATCATGTTTTACAATTACTGGTGTATCGAAAAAGGTTATGCGGCCTATACTGGGCCTAAAGACGATTCTCTTGAATGGGTAGCTCGTGCCAAAGGGTGGATACAAGTTATGTATTTAGATGCTATATGTTCAATGATAGTTTATACGACCGTAACCGCGGCATTTTATCTTTTGGGAGCAGCATTGCTTTATCAAAAGGGAGGCATTCCTGAAGGCTATGCGATGATTGAAACCTTGTCCAAATTATTTACCGATACGCTTGGATCTTGGGCTAAAACTTTATTTTTAATAGGAGCTTTTTTTGTTCTCTACTCTACCTTGTTTACAGCTACTGCAAGTTGGGCGCGTATTTTTGGAGATGCTTTTGGACAAATAGGTTGGATAAGATTTGATAATGAAATAGTTCGAAAAAGGGCAATAGGAATCTTGTCGTGGGTGTTTCCTTTGATATGGTGCGTTTTATTTTTGATGATACAAATGCCTGTAGCGATGATTTTGTTGGGAGGAATAGCTACTTCTATTTTATTATTGATGGTGATATGGGTAGCTTTGGTTTTCCGTTACCAAAAACTCCCTAAATCACTTACTCCATCGCTCACTTATGACTTCTTTTTTTGGTTGAGTGTCATTTCTATACTGGCTGTTAGTGTGTATGGCGTTTGGCAAATTATTCAGTAATAAATCATTCAGCCTCTACGAAGTGTTTTTGATTTTTGGAAAGATTAATAACACTCCAATCAATGTCTTTTTTAAATTTTGTACTCCTCACTTGACAATTGCTCACACGGCAGTATTTACAGCAATCGGGAAGACATGGATCTGCATGAATAAAAAGCTCAACTGTACCTGTTTGGTCTTCTTCGAGTGCTACTTCAAAGTCGTGAACGGCCTCATGAACTTGCCGTAAGTCCCAATAATAGGGTAATGTTAAGTGACAGTCTACGTGCAAATCCGAACCATATTTTTGGATTCGCATGTTGTGCACGTCAATCCATTCGTCGCGTTTATGGTTTTTAAGTATATCTATCACATGATTGAGTAATTCAGGGTCGGTTTCGTCCATTAGTGCAGCTACTGAGCCCCTGATAAGTTGGAAACCATTATAAAATATAACGACCGAAAGCACCAACGAGGCGGCACTGTCTATCCATTGTATTTGGGTGAAAAGTAACAAGCCCAAACCAACTAAAATTAGTACACTACTGAAACTGTCGGTGACTAAATGTTTGCCATCGGCTATGAGGGCTTCAGAACGAGTACTTCTTCCGACTTTTTGAAGATAATACCCGACAACTCCATTCAGAATGACAGTCAAAAAAATAAGTGAAATCCCCCAGTCAAGATGCTTAATGGGTTGGGGATGGATTAAATGTTGAATAGCTTCTACTGCAATCCATATCCCCGCTATAATAATCAATGCTCCTTCAAAACCTGATGAAAAGTATTCGATTTTGCCATGACCATAGGGATGGTCGTGGTCTTTGGGTTGGGCAGAAAGATAGATACTATAAAAAGCAAACCCACTGGCTATCACATTGATAATAGACTCTAAGGCATCACTCAAGATAGCATTTGAGCGAGTGAGATAATAAGCGTAAAACTTAATAGACATCAGTGCTACGCTCAAAAAAAGCGAAATGGTAATCCAACGGAATTTAGAATTTTGGGTAAATTGCACAGCTTTTACAAAATAGTAGCTCCAAAGATACGCTTTTAAAACGGATGAACCTCCCCAAAGACAATACCAACCCTTGGCAAACCCTCGATAGCAAGGTAGTTTATGATAATAAATGGATTCAAGTACGGCATGAAGAGGTACTCAACCCCAGCGGTGGGGCGGGCATCTACGGGGTAGTGCATTACAAAAATAAGGCCATAGGTGTAATTCCGATTGATGCGGAAGGCTACACGTATTTAGTAGGCCAATACCGCTACCCTCTTCAGGAATATTCTTGGGAAATTCCTGAAGGAGGCGGACTACTGGGTAATGACCCACTCGAAGGAGCAAAACGCGAATTGCTCGAAGAAACAGGGCTGATTGCTGAAAAATGGACATTGATTGCCCGTGTACATCTCTAATTCGGTAGGCGATGAGGAGGAGGGCTTTCTCTATGTGCCGAAGAACTTACCCAAGCTTTCCAAGCCGAACCCGAAGACACCGAGCAGCTTCATGTACGCAAAGTGCGGCTTGCAGATGCCCTTGAAATGGTGATGCACTCCGAAATCACAGATTCGCTGAGTGTCATAGGGCTGCTGAAAGTGGCACGCTTGCGAAACATATAGACATTCCCAGCCTCAAAGTTTGAAATGTATTCACTCTTCACTCTTCACCTCCACTTTCGGTGGTATCAACCGATACAACACGGGCGTAATGATGCGAGAGAGTAGGGTAGAACTAATCAGTCCGCCAATGAGTACCCATGCCAAAGGTGAGTAGAGGGGATTGGCCTCAATGGCCAATGGAATAAGGCCGCCGATGGCTGTCATGGAGGTTAACACAATCGGTACAAAACGGATTTCGCCTGCTTCTTGGATTGCTTCCAACAAAGGCCGCCCCTCGGCACGAAGCTGATTGGTAAAATCTACCAGCAAAATAGAGTTTTTGACTTCGATACCAATCAAAGCAATGAGTCCAATGACGGCTACAAACGACAGCGGATAACCCACCACCCATAGTGCTGTAAATGCTCCGATGATGCCTAAAGGAATCACTGAAAGTACAATCAAAGAGCTTTTGAAAGTGCCAAATTCCAAAATCAACACGCCTAAAAAGCCAAAGGCAGTGATGAGTATAATCGTACCCAATCCCCCAAAAGACTTTTCGCGAGCTTCAAGCTCGCCTGCCGCTTTATAGCTAAAATCATTGGGAAACTGGTATTTATCGAGTTTGGTAATGATTTCTTTATACACATTGTCCACCAAAAAACCACTTTTGATAAAAGCCGAAATCGTTACAAAACGGTCGCGATCGTAGTGACGGATTTGATTGGTAGAGGTTTCAAATTGAACTTCTGCTATTTGTCGTAAAGGTACTGCGTTTCCTACGAAAGTATTGATATATAGATTGTTCAATACATCGGGCGTGGTGATTTTACCCTTTGGGAGCGTTATATTGATAGTATAATCGTCGCCATTGGCATCTTTGAAAGTACCAATATTCAACCCTGCAATCGCTAAACGCACTGTGCGATTGATGTCGGCTACTGAAATACCCAATAGCCCCGCCTTTTCTTTGTTTATTTTAACCCTCAAATCTGTGCGTCTGGTGGTCAGTGGGTTTTTAACATAGATAGTCCCAGGGGTTTCTTTCAAGATTTTTTCAACGTCAGCCGCCACATCGCGCAGTTTTTCAAGGTCATCGCCCAATACCCGAATCGAAATAGGGGCTTCGGTATTAGGCCCTTGTTCAAAATCAATGACTTCCACATTGGCATTAGGTATATAGCGAAGACGTTCGCGGAGTTGATCAATCACCGTTCCTTTTTCAGGGGGGCGGGTGTCTTCCTGTAGTTGAACGAATATTTCAGTAAAATTGCTTGATTCTGAACGCTCTATCACGTTGTAATACATGCGTGGGTTGCCTCTTCCCACGCTCGTAGAGAAGTATTTGATTTGGGGTAGTTTCTTCAATTCATTTTCTACTACCCTTGCCACGCGATTGGTTTCAATCAGGCTACTACCTTCGGGGGTTTCAAACGTAACCCGAAACATAGGCTTTTCAGATTTAGGAAATAAAGCAAACCCTATGAGTTTGGGAATATACAAAGAAGCACCAAACAACAACCCAGCAAACAACAACGCAGGCAGTGGATGCCGCAAAGACCAATTCAATAGACGACTGTATGAACCCGAAATAACCTTCTTCAAAGCACGTAAGAAGATATTTCCATCGGGATTATGGCTATTTTCTAACAAGCGACTACTCAAAAAGGAACAATCGTAAGCGACACCACCATAGAGGCCAAAATCGTCATGACTACTGCCATAGGAAGACTTCTGATGAAATCGCCAGAGGCTTCGGGCAAAAACATGAGAGGCAAAAAGGCCAATACCAGCGTAACCGTACAGCCAATAACGGCCAAAGTAATCTGCTTAGTAGCTTTGATGGCCGCTTCGCGCTTAGCAAAGCCGTCGCGCATCCAACGTTCTATGTTTTCTACCACTACGATAGAGTCATCCACCAAGATACCGAGGGCTACAATCAGGCCCACTACACTCAACTGATTGATGCTATAGCCTAAATAATTGACGTTTGCTGTGAGCCCAATAGAGAGAGAGTGGGATAGAAATCATCATCTACCAATGCTGCTCGAAAACCGAGCGGTAGCAACGTGAGAGCCACCAATAAAATAGCTATCCCAAAATCTTTAGCAAAACGCTCTAACCGACGATTTACACTCACCGATTGATCAAAATACTTGACCATTTTGATATGTTTGGGCATCGTCTTTTCAAAGACTTCGAGTGTAGTATTTAACTTTGTACCTGTTTCCGTAATATTTTTGCCTGACTTTTGGGCAGCTACTACCAGCACCGCCCGACGGCCGTTGAGGCGTGTGAGGTTGGTTTCTTCTTCGTAGTTAAAGTCCACGTCGGCTACATCACGCAGGTGAATAATTTTTTGCCCATTGGTCGAAACGACGGTGTTGCGCATTTGTTCCAAAGATTCATAGTCGCCACTTGTTTTTACATTAAATCGCCTTGCTCCCTGCTGCACACTTCCTGCAGGAATATTCAAGTTCTCGGCTTGTAATGCTCCTAATACACGGTTGATAGCTACCCCTTCTTGGGCCATTTTCTCGATATTGAGCGAAATACGTACGTTTTCTCTGGGAAAAACCATAGTCTTTCACACTTCGTAAATCTTTGACTTTTTCCAATGATTTTCTTAACTTTTCAGAGTAATCGGCCATTTCTTTGTAGGAAGCTACCTCTGACACCAACGCTACTTGTACAATGTTGACCAGTCCAGGGTCAAACTGAAAATAACGAATGTCGAATACGTGTCAGCAGGCAAAATACCACGCATGGCATTTACCTCACGGGCTATTTCTGCTTTTTTTCATCGTTGTCCACGGCATACTCATATTCTAAGAGGAATACCGCCAAACCATCATCAATAGTGGTTTTGATGTTCTTGACATCTTGAGTTCACTGAGGCGTTTTTCTCAGGGTCAACGACCAGTTCCTCTAAATCCTTGGGATCGGTACCAGGGTAAATCACCGAAATGACAAAAGTAGGTGCTTCAAAAGTAGGGTCTTCGGCACGAGGCATGGTAAAGAGTGAGTTGAGGCCCAAAGCCACCACCCCCACAAAAAGTACCAGCATAAACTGCCAGTTTTTAACGGAAAATTCCGAGAGGTTCATATTCTTTAATTTTTAACTACAACAGAAGAGTTTTCGGTTAAGAAAGCACTACCCGAAGTGATTACTTCAGGGTTGTTTTCCAATCCATTCGTAATCAAAACTTTATCGCCATCTATGAAGCCTATTTGAATAGGAATACGCTTTACTTTTTTTCGAGAATCGTCCAATACAAATACAAAGCCATCTTTTCCATTACCTTCTACAATGGCTTCGACAGGGACAGTGATGTAATGACGACTTTGGGCAGGTTGAAGTGAAACTTTGGCAAAAAGCCCCGAAGCAAAGCGTTTACCTGAAGGATGAATCCGTACCTCGATTTCGTAAAGTTTATTCAGAGGGTCGGCGGCAGGAGCGAGTTTCTGAACGCTGCCCATAAATGTTTCGGAAGGATAAGCATCGAGCAGGACGGTTGCTTTATCGCCTATTTTGAGTCTTGTCCAATCTTTGTCTGACACACCTACGCGCACTACCCAATCGCTCTGGCGGTTTGAAGTGAGATAAAAAATCGGAGTACCTGGCCCAGTTAATTCTCCTTCATTGGCCATTTTTTTGATGATTGCACCATCCATGGGTGAAATGATTTGGGCATAAGACCGATTGAATTGGGCGATTTGTAGATTTTGCTTGGCCACATCATAGCCCGTGGTGGCATTTTGCATCTGCTCAAGCGTGGCAGCAGTGTCTTTCAGCATATTCTGAATGCGCTTAAAATCGCGCTCGGCTTTTTCAACACTGTATTTAGCTTGGCTCACCTGTGCGTCAATTTCGGTCATATTGAGCGAGGCAAGTACTTGTCCTTTGCGTACTTTTTGCCCTTCGTTTACATGTATTTTTTGAATAATTCCTCCAATTTTAAAAGATAAACGGGCTTCTTCAGAGGAAGCCACCAAGCCCGAAGCCACTATCTCCTCCGAACGTACCACTCGCTCTACTTTGGCCAATTGTACAGGTGTAATGGTCTCGTCAGAGAAACTGACTTTTTGGGATGTACCTTCTTCCTTTGTTGAGCAAGCCGCCATGCTGATTACCAGCCCCAAGCGTATTAAATTTTTGATTTTCATCGTTTTTAGAAATAAGATTACAAAATCTATAAATTTGTATATAAAATGTCTCAGAGATGAATGAGTTAGAAAACCTATTACCTCGCCACTACCTTATCCAATAACGCCTGCTTCATTAAGACATCAAAGCCAGCCAAAGACTGTTGCAACTGTGCATTGACCCATTCGTTTTGTGCACGCACGTACTCAATCAGAAGTACGTTGCCATTGCGATAGCGGCTATCAATGACCTTAAAATATTGTTCGGCCTTGATTACCCCATCGGCCAAAGATTTTAATGACTGACGGGCGGCTTGCAATTCATAGAATGCCTGCGTTGTTTGCAATGCTATTTGCCTTTCTACTTCCAATTTCTTGGTTTCCAAAAGCCCTGTTTGAATCTTGGCTTGCTGTACCTTTGATTTTTTTTCGTAACCTTTAAATAAGTCCCATTGCAAACCCACCTGCGCTACTAAGTAGGCTTGGTTGGAAAAAGTATAGCCAAATCCTTGAAAACCAGTATTGCCACCAATAAAAAACGAAGGTATTTTAGCAGACTTTTCGTTGAGCGTAATGGCTGTTTTAGAAGCCAAAATAGATTGCTCTAATTGCCGTAATTCTTGGCGGTTAGAAACTGCCAAATGGGTAATATTTGGAAGATTTCCTGTATTTTGATCATTTTTAGGGCTTATATTAATCGTAGTATCAATGACAATACTTTCGTCTAAAGCCCTATTCAAGAGGAAGTTAAAATAGGCTTTGGCTACTTTTTGGTTTTTTTGTGCAACATTTATTTGTTGTTCTAATTTACTGACCTCGTATTCGGCCCCAAACACAGCATCTTTAGTAATGACATTGTTGGCCACTAATTTTTGATTAAGTCGTACTAACTCGCGTAGTGTTTTTTCCGCATTGGTATAAATCTTGATACCTTCTACAATCTGTAAATATTGAAAATATGCGCCTTCGATGTTATAACGTAACTCGTTTTCTACTACCTTCTTTTTGGCTTCTTGCGCACTCAGCAATGTTTTCTGAATCAAGTAGTTGTACTGAATTTCGGGATTATAAATGGCATATTGGAAGGTAAATTTCGTATCGTGAAAGTGATTAGGAGCCAGCAGTTCGTTTACATTTTCTATTTGAGGAAAAGCAGTGCTTTGAGTCAATTGATTGAGCGTATTATAGACAGGATTGAGTAAATCGCCCACAGGAAACTGCAAACGCCGACCCTCGCAAGCCAATGAGTAGGTGGGATTAAAACTAAGGCAGGGATAGAACAAGAATTTATGGCGAATACTCTCGGTAGCCTTCTGAATTTCAAGCCCTTCTTGCTTTAGTGCTAAGTTGTTTTGAAGCCCCTCTTGTATGTGGCTTTCAGAATAGCTGAAGTCTGTGCCTTTGAAAAATAAAGAAGTTTACTAAAATAATAGACAAAAGTGTCAGAGATGGCCGAAACCTATACACCAAAAATCTTACAGCTATTTTTTTTCATATTTCAGCTATTTAAAATGTTGTTTACACCTTCTCGATAAGTTGTAATATGAAAATCGGGAAAGCGTGTTGTAAACTTTTGACTATTGAAAAAATAAGGACGGTCGTATTGATACGACATCTCATAAAACTCTCCCAAAACGAAGATAAACCAACCCAATATTTTGAGCATCCACTGGGGTATAGCAGTTGCTGTTTTTTATTCATTTTGATTAGCAAATAAACAGTCCCTCTCTACCTGTCAATGTTTGTGGGTGAGTAGGTAAGTGCTGCCCTGATTGTAAGCATCAGTTGTATTGCCCAGCAACGCTGTGGCACGACCTGCATCAGGTGTATAAGTGAAAGAATGTTTGAAATCCAACCCACCGAGCCAAGTAGCTGCTTTGTTGTTTTGCTAAGTTTTTCTGAACGGTTTCTTGTAACATACTTGTAGCTACATTGGGACCATAGAAATCAGCAGCGCGGGCGATTAGTGCCTCTATTTTTGGCTTCAACCGCCTCAAAAATCATCGCAATTGCTTGCCCTTTTCCTTTCACTTATTGGATCCATTTTAGATGCTTCTGTCATATTAGGAATTTCAGAAGGGGCATACATATATACATTGTCAAAAAATACCAATTTGACTTTATGTTTAGTACAGGCATCAATAACTGCACGCATAAAAAGGAGGCCATTTCTTGCGCCAAACTTTGATATTATAGTCAAATCCAATGGTTACATAGACTACCGACGAATCTACTATTGCAGTACTCAATTTGTTGGTGATCAGATAAATCTGTGGGAAATAGTTCGTCTGTTTCATTGATTTTCTTTGGATTACGGCTTACCAATCTTATTTGGTTGGTGTATTGGTAGAGTGCTTTGGCCAGTTCGGTGCCAATGGCTCCTCCTGCTCAAAGTATGGTTTGTTTCATGGCTATTAAGGTAAAAAGGTATTTAAAGTTAGTTTAACTCTTTCAACATCTTTGTAAAGAATATAAGACTGTTGCATTCGTTGGAGTTGCTGGTCATCTTGAAACATACTCATTCTATTTTTGAGATAAATCGTTACCAATCCGTGCATATAAGCCCAGATGGTTACAGCCAAATTTTCAGCATCATAACTTTTGAAATACCCATTTTTTATACAATCCTGAATAGCCCATACCAATAACCCAAAAGATTTGAGGCCATCCTCCCAAATTTCATCGCGGCAAGCCAACGTTTCCATTGGGGCAGTCATAATGAACATCAGGTCGTACAATTCTGGATTCTCTACGGCGTATTTGATGTATCGATGCCCCATTTCTACTAAGCGCTCAAAAGGTTCTTGGATGTCTCTAACGCTGGCTAATTCCTCCATCAATTTTAAAGAAACCTCTTCATGTACTGCAAAGAGTAATTCGTTTTTATCCTTATAATATAGGTAAAGCGTGGCAGGGCTATATTCGATGGCATCGGCAATATTGCGGACACTTGTCTTTTCAAACCCTTGTTCCAAAAAAGTTTTTCGCGCAGCGTTCAAATCAACTGCCTCATTTCCTCTTTTTCTCGCTCTTTTCTTTCCGTAATTCCCACAGATCTATAAGTGTTTTGGTAATGTATGTATTGATTGGTCTGAAACTTTGTCTTGCTATAATTAAAGGGTAAGTAAACAATGCAAATATAATAAACACTGTTTAGTAAACAACACATGTTTAGTAGTTTTTTATGAGAAGGTGGAAAACAAATGCTAAGCGGCAATTCAAAACCCTTATTATTGACAAATGGTTATTATGATGTCAAAAAAAATCTATGCATTATTTTTCTTAAGAAAGAAGCATGATAGAACAGAATCATTTGTATATTGCACAAACCTAAAACCCCTCGTATCGGTATGGGTAGGAAAGTCTTAATTTTGAACCAAGATTACTCCGCGTTGAGCATCTGCTCCCGTTCCAAAAGCTTTTTGCTTGTTTATCTTAACAAAGCAGAATTAATAGCCGAGTCTTCAGCCTATTTTTTGCGCACCGTTAGTAATTCTTATCCTATGCCAACAGTCATTAGACTAAATCGCTATATCAATATACCTTACAAAGGTGTAATGATGACGAGGCAGAATATTTTCAAGAGAGACGGGCATAGGTGTGTATATTGTGGAACACACGAAGATCTTACACTTGATCATGTTTTACCTAAATCACGCGGAGGACGTACAAGTTGGGATAATCTGGCTACTGCTTGCAAACGGTGTAATACTCGAAAAGGAGATCGCACCCCTGAAGAAGCCTTTATGCCTATGAATATACGTCCTTTAAGCCTTCTTTTATTATGTTTTGCGGGATTTTTCGGGAACAACAGAAGAGTCATGGATGCCTTTTTATCAAAAAACGAGAAAAGGTATATTAAAAAAATTGCTTTTTTAGGAAACATCTACCTTTGCAGTCCGTTTTGCAAAGAGCGGGTTTTGTTTCACTAAATTTCAATCTAATTGCCAATAGATTGATGTATAATAAAGGCAACTTAAAACTTATTATGAGTAAAACTCAATTAGCTGATTTCGACTGGGATAGATTAGATAACCGGGGCTTTGGTAGCGGTTATTCGACTCAGAAAAAGCCCAATTCGAACAAATGATCGACGGAACCCTCTCTGCCGTTGCCGAAAAGAGGTCGTAAAAAAGGTCGTGGTCGGTATGAATGACCGCGAGGTAATTTTGAACATCGGTTCAAAATCAGACGGTATCGTACCGCGTTCAGAGTTCCGCGACTTGACGGACATGAAAATCAGCGACAGAAATAGAAGTATATATTAGAAAATCAAAGAAGACCCCAACGGCCAATTAATCCTTTCTCGTAAGAAGCACGAGTTATTACTGCTTGGGATAATATCCAAAAATCTTTTGACGATGATTTGGTGATTGATGGTTTCGTGAAACGTCGTACCAAAGGTGGGCTTATTGTTGATATTTATAGTATTGAAGCCTTCTTGCCAGGTTCCCAAATTGATGTGAAGCTATTCGTGATTTTGATATTTTCGTGGGCAAGAAGATGGAGGTAAAAGTGGTGAAAATCAATCACGCTAATAACAATGTAGTTGTATCGCACAAAATATTGATTGAAAAAGACCTTGAAGCACAGCGCCAACTCATTCTTACTAATTTGGAGCGAGGCCAAGTTAGAAGGTATTATCAAAAACATGACCAAATTTGGTGTATTTATCGATTTGGGCGGTGTCGATGGTTTATTGCATATTACAGACATTTCGTGGGGACGTATCAATGATCCTTCTGATTTATTGAGCCTTGACCAAAAAAGAATTAATGTAGTTGTTCTTGATTTTGATGAAGATAAGAAGCGTATTTCTTTAGGCATGAAACAATTGCAGCCACATCCTTGGGAAGCATTAGCTGCTGAAATGGAAGTCAGTTCCAAAGTGAAAGGCAAAGTAGTAAAAATATGTGCCGATTACGGTGCCTTCCTTGAAATTATGCCTGGAGTTGAAGATTGATTCACGTTTCAGAAATGTCTTGGTCCGCACTTTTTCTACGTAATCCACAAGATTTCTTGAAGATCGGGGATGAGGTAGAAGCGGTTGTTCTAACTTTAGATCGCAATGAGCGTAAGATGTCGCTGGGCTTAAAACAGTTGGTGAACTGCGAATCCTTGGACACGCCAAGAAATAATTGATAACTATGCAGTGGGTACTAAACACAAAGGCGTAGTACGTAACTTGACTAATTTCGGTCTTTTCCTTGAATTAGAAGAAGGTATTGACGGATTGGTGCATGTTTCTGACCTTTCATGGACGAAGAAAATTAAGCACCCAAGCGATTTTATCAAAGTAGGGGATGATCTTGAAGTAATGGTACTTGAATTGGATGCCGAAAATCGTAGATTGTCATTGAGCCATAAGCACTTGGAAGAAAATCCATGGGATACCTTCGAAACTGTTTTTGCAGTAGGCTCCGTACATAAATGTACAATTGTAGGGAAAGGGGATAAAGTAGCTATGCTCGAATTGCCCTATGGAATTGAAGTGTTGCTGTTTTGAAAACTTGGCCAAAGAAGATGGAAGTATGGCTGAAGTAGGCGAATCTCTTGACTTCAAAGTGACTGAATTTTGAAGGAAGAAAAACGTATCGTACTTTCGCACGCCAAAAACTTGGCAAGAAAAGATGAGCCAAAAGTAGAAGCAAAAGCAAAGCCTGCCAAAGTAGAAAAAGCCCAAAGAAGTGGAAAAGCTGCCTTGGGGAGATCTTGAAGCTCTTTCAAGCCTGAAAGAACAGTTGGAAAGAAGGTGAAAAAAAAGAAAAAGGCAGCTTCTAACAAGAAAAATTGCTAAAGAAGCAGAAGCAGAGTAGTAGAACTAAAATAAACTGCTAATTTTGCATTTAGGTGTTAGTTTATAATAATTGAGTAAGCATTTTAATAATAGTATAATTCTTGTAAACTGACACCACAATAAATAAAAAAGGTCCTGTGGCCGAGTGGCTTAGGCAGAGCTCTGCAAAAGCTCGTACAGCGGTTCGAATCCGCTCGGGACCTCTCTTTTAAAAGAGTAAATTCTATGAAAAATACTATTTAGCCTACTATATGGATTTAAGGCTAAGTAGTATTTTTTTTGCTTTTAGACTACTTTAAAATACCAATTAGGGTATGGTCGGCCATTATATGAGCTAACGAGTCTCTTACTTAGAAATAATCTAAATAATTAATTTATTGCAAATTAAGCATAGAAATACTTTGGCGCGTACGTAATCGTGCATTACTTTTGCAGGGCTTAGAAATATCTCTTTCTATTAATTCATATACGAATGAAAAGTCAGTTAAATTTTAAAAAATCATCTCTTATAAGCAAAGCATTACTTCTTCTTTCTTTGGTTTTTGTTGGCTTCAATACGCAAGTGCACAAGATGGAGATGCAGCAAGCGGTGAAACCTTGTTCAATAACAATTGTAAGGCTTGCCATTCTCCCAAAGACGAACGAGTCGTTGGGCCTGGCCTAAAGGAATTCAACAGCGTCGTGATTTAGCATGGCTGGTAAAATGGGTAAAAAATCCAAATGGTGTTATCCAAAGTGGAGATGAGTATGCCGTCAAATTGTACAACGATTACGGCAAAGCTCAAATGACTGCCTTCCCTTCTTTTGGCGAAACCGAAATAAAGATATTTTGGCCTATATTGAAAAGGCCAATACCAAAATAGCAGCACCAGCGCCTGGAACTGCCACGGTAGCCGCTGCAGGGGCTTCTTCCGGCACCTTCAGATTTATTTACTTATATTTTGGTAGCTCTGCTGTTGGTGATACTCTTGGTACTGGGTGTGTTGTTGGCTATTGTTTCGATTTTGTCAAAAGCTGTAAGTGGAGGAGTAGGTACAGCACAAGAAGTATCTTTTGGAGACAAACTGCGAAATGGCTTAGTAGCATTTAGTAAAAACCCTGCGGTTCGCAGTGCAACAGTTTGGTTTTTTATTCTAATGGTAACAAAGGCAACCATTGACGGAATGTATGGTGTGGGTGTTCAACAAGGATATGCGCCCAAGCAACCCATTGCTTTCTCCCATAAGCTGCACGCAGGTCAATATAAGATTGATTGTAACTACTGCCATGTCGGTGTCAATCGTGGCAAATCTGCAACAATCGCTTCAGCCAATATTTGTATGAACTGTCATGGGGTTATCAAAAAAGAATCTCCTGAAATTCAGAAGATTTATACGGCTATCAAAAAGATCAACCTATTGAGTGGGTGCGTATCCATAACTTACCCGACTTGGCTTATTTTAACCATGCGCAGCATGTCAATGTAGGAAGTGCAATGTCGAAACAGTGCCATGGTGAAGTTCAAACCATGGAAGTAGTCGCACAGCGTTCTTCTTTGACCATGGGCTGGTGTATAGATTGTCATCGTAAGACGAGGTAAATACTAAGGATAATGCCTACTACGACAAACTGACTGAGTTACATGCAAAATCAAGTAAAGAACCTTTGAAAGTAGCTGATATTGGTGGTTTGGAATGTTCAAAATGTCACTATTAAAAAAAGAATCCAGAATCTACATTCATAAATATATGGAAAACCCAACGAAGAAGTATTGGAAAGGATTAGAGGAGCTTCGGAATGATGAGACTTTTGTAAAAAATGCACATAATGAATTCGGTAGCTTTGAAGCTGAGAATTCCAACAAAACAAAATCGTGGACGGTATTGGAACGAATCGTCGCGACTTTTTGAAAGTGTTGGGGATTTGGTGTAGCTGCCGTTTCCTTGGCAGCTTGCGATGCTCCACTCAAAAAGTCTATTCCTTACATCAACAAGCCTGTTGATACATTCCCTTCCATTGCGGATTGGTACGCCTCTACCTATGCAGAGGGAGGTGACTATGTAAGTATTTTAGTGAAGACCCGCGAGGGGAGGCCCATCAAAATTGAGGGAAACAAGCAGTCAGGTATTAGCAAAGGGAGTAAGTGCACGTGCACATGCCTCTTTGTTGGCTTTATATGATGCTGAAAAGTTGAAAGGCCCTAAAAGGGAGAAGCAGATGCAGAATGGGAGATAATAGACAAAGAGATTGCGGCACAGTTGGCATCGATTGCTGCCAAGGAGGGCAGATTCGTATTGTATCTTCTACCCTGTTGAGTCCTTCTACCAAAGCGGTTATTGCCGATTTTACCGCTAAATATCCTACTACAAAACACATTGTATATGATGCGAATTCAGTAGCAGGATTAGTGAAGGCCGAAAGTTCCTTCAATAAAGCGGTGGTTCCACTCATACGATTTTAGCAAAGCAAAAAACTATTGTAGAATAGGCTGTGATTTCTTAGGGATAGATTTCTATGTTTTCCAAACAAATGTGCTTTAGAGAAAAAACCCAATAGTAAAAAGCAGGAAACGCGATATCGCCACTTTCAGTTTGAAACTATTTTGTCCCTTACTGGCTCCAGATACCGACTATCGCGGCTATCAAACCTTCGCAGGAAGGGATTAGTAGCGTTGGCTCTTTATAACAAAATAGTAGGCCAAGGTGCTACGTCGTTGGGTGCAGATATTGATAAAATGATAGATAGAGCTGCCAAAGAACTAAAGAAACGGCTCAAGGGGCAGCCTTGGTTGTCAGGCTCAAGCAGCCTAATGTGCAGGTACTTGTCAATGCAGTCAATCAAACTCTTGGAGCATATAGTACCACGATTGATTTGGGGGTGCCGTCAGTACCGTCAGGGCAATGATACCGATATGAGCAATTTGTTTCAGAAGTCAAAAATGGTTCAATAAGTGCTTCTCTTTTTTATGGATGTAATCCTTATTATGACCACGCACTTGGTGCTGATTTGAAAGATAGTCTGGCTAAAGTAAGTCTTTCTGTATCTTTCGCTGACAGAGCCGACGAAACATCTTCTCTTTGTAAATACATCGCGCCTGCCCCTCACTATTTAGAATCTTGGGGAGATGCCGAGCCGAAGGTGGGTTATTACAGTTTACAACAACCTGCTATTTCACTGATATATAAAACACGTCAAGCCCAGTCAAAGTCTTCTAAAATGGGCAGGGCTCAGCGACGACTACTACGCCTATCTTCGCAATTATTGGAAAACGAATATTTTAGGAGCTACAAACTTTGAAGGTGCTTGGACAAAGGCACTGCATGATGGCGTTGTAGAAAAAGGTGCGACAGCCTCTTCGGGTGCAGGCGCAGTTGCGGGTGTAGAGGGAGCTTTGGCGGCTGTAAGTAGTGCTTATAAAGCCAGCGCTACCAGCTTAGAGGTAGTCCTTTATGAAAAAGTAGGAATGGGGACGGGCGTATTAGCCAACAACCCTTGGTTGCAAGAGTTTCCTGATCCTATTACAAAGCTTTGCTGGGATAACTATGCGTGTATCTCTCAAAAAACCGCAAAAGAACTTGGTGTTGCTCAAGATGATGTCGTTAAAATTGAAGTAAAAGGTAAATCAGTAGAGCTTCCTGTTCTTATTCAGCCTATTAAACCAATGGTACTGTGGCCATTGCTATTGGTTACGGGCGCGAAGAAACGGGTAAAGCAGAGAATGGAGTAGGGAGTAAATGTATATCCATTGGTCCAATTGAAAGGGGGATTCGTTAGCTTTAATGTGGGCGAAGGCACACTTTCAAAAATAGGAATACCCACAAAAAATAGCCCAGACACAGACCCATGATACTGTGATGGCGCGTAAGGCAGTATTACAAGAGGCCCGCTTGGCCGAATACCAAAAAGATACTAAAGCTGGCCGTTACTTCCCTCATGTTGCTACTTCCGAAGGATTAAAAAGTCCAGGCGAGATTTCATTATGGAATGGTTATGAAAAACCCAATCACTCGTGGGGAATGGCCATTGACCTCAACTCATGTACGGGTTGCGGTGCCTGTGTGATTAGCTGCCAAGCCGAAAACAACGTGTCGGTGGTAGGTCGTCAGGAGGTAATCAATCGCCGCGAAATGCATTGGATTCGTATTGACCGCTATTATAGTAGTGATGCAGAAGTTGAGGATTTAAGTGCTTTGGAAATAGCCTCTGAAAACCCAGAAGTAACTTTCCAACCTTTGATGTGCCAGCATTGTGGCAATGCCCTTTGCGAAACCGTTTGCCCTGTTTTGGCTACCACACATAGCACAGAGGGACTGAATCAGATGGCCTATAACCGCTGTGTAGGTACGCGCTATTGTGCCAACAACTGTCATATAAAGTGCGTCGTTTCAACTGGTTCAAATATTTTGATAACGACAATTTCGACTATCATTTCAACAATGACCTCGGCAAGATGGTCATCAATCCCGATGTAACGGTTCGTTCGCGTGGGGTGATTGAGAAATGCTCGATGTGTGTGCAGCGTATCCAAGAAGGCAAACTCAATGCTAAAAAAGATCGCCGCCGCCCCATAGATGGCGAAATTGTTACGGCTTGTGCGCAGTCTTGCCCTACCAGAAGCGATTGTCTTTGGAAATATGAACGACCCCCAAAGCCGTATTTCTATGCTGTTGGCAGAAGAAAAAGAAGGGCGTGCTTTCCAAATGTTGGAAGAAATCAATGTAAAACCTCAAGTGCATATCTTACAAAGATTCGTAACAAAGGACGTTGAAGCCAGCTACAGCAGCACACGACCATGCGGCGCACGGCGGCCACTGGGTAGAGGCGATTGGAAGATTAAATCAATAAAATTCAACTAATAACTCTTATAAAATATGCACGTTACTTCACCCGTAAGAAACCCACTCGTAACAGGTGGTAAAACATACGCCGATGTGACAGAGGATATTTGCAGACAAGTAGAAGGTAAGCCTTCCAAAGAATGGAAAGCTGCCTTTTTACTGTCGTTCATTGTCTTACTTTATGGTACTTGCTGTGTCCTTTGGACTTGGTGGGAAGGTCTGGGCGTTTGGGGGCTTAACAAAACCGTTGGTTGGGCATGGGATATTACCAACTTCGTATGGTGGGTAGGTATTGGTCACGCTGGTACTTTGATTTCCGCCATCTTGTTGCTGTTTCGTCAAAAATGGAGGACATCCATTAATCGTGCAGCGGAGGCCATGACCATTTTTGCGGTAATATGTGCTGCGTCGTTTATTGTAATGCACATGGGACGGCCTTGGTTAGCCTACTGGGCGTTGCCATTGCCTAATACCTTTGGCTCTTTGTGGGTAAACTTCAATTCGCCATTGGTTTGGGATGTGTTTGCTATCTCGACTTACTTTTCAGTATCTTGTTTATTTTGGTACGTGGGTTTGGTGCCTGACTTGGCTACCATTCGCGACCGTGCGCAAAACAAAATTTCAAAGTATATTTATGGTACTTTGGCCATGGGTTGGAATGGCTCCGCCAGAACTTGGGCACGTTATGAGTATATCAGCTTGATTTTGGCTGGCTTATCTACGCCACTTGTTCTTTCTGTACACACCATTGTATCCATGGACTTTGCTACCTCTGTGATTCCAGGCTGGCATACGACTATTTTTCCTCCTTATTTCGTAGCAGGAGCAATTTTCTCGGGTTTTGCCATGGTTCAAAACCTGATGCTCGTTACGCGTGTAGTTTATAAGTTGGAAGATTATATCACAGTAGAGCACATAGAGATGATGAATAAAATCATTACGCTGACGGGTTCTATTGTGGGTGTTGCTTATTTGACAGAGTTCTTTATCGCATGGTATTCGGGTGTGGAGTTTGAAAGCTATGCGTTTATCAACCGTGCTACTGGGCCTTATTGGTGGGCTTATTGGGCCATGATGACTTGTAATGTAATTTCACCGCAGTTGTTTTGGTCTAAAAGCATCCGCCAGAGTGTTAAATGGACTTTCTTCATCTCGGTCATCGTTAATATCGGAATGTGGTTCGAGCGTTTTGTAATCATTGTTACGTCGCTTCATCGTGATTATATCCCCTCAAGTTGGGCGATGTTCTCTCCTACTATGTTTGATATAGGTGATTATATCTTCTCTTTTGGCTTATTTTTTACCTGCTTTTTCTTATTCTCAAAATATTTACCAGTGATTAATATGGCTGAGGTAAAAGGAGTGATAAAGAGTACCTCAGAAAAATTACCCAAAAAGGTATCTGGTGTTTCTAAAGCAGACCGTTTGGCATCTCCTGTTTATAAAAAAGATGTAGAATAAAATAATAGACGTTCATACTGTATCTTATATATAATTGATAAAAAAATGACGGACGCAAATAAAAAATTCTTGGTAGGTGTCTATGACGACGACGACGTTGCGCTTGCTGCTGTTACTAAAGTGAAAAATGCTGGTGTAAAAATATACGAAGTTTATTCGCCATTTGCTATTCATGGCATGGATACAGCTATTGGACATCCTCGAACACGCATAGGGATTGCTGCATTTTGTTTTGGAGTAACAGGTTTTTTGTGTGCACTTACATTGACAACTTGGACAATGGGGGTGGATTGGCCAATGGTTATTGGTGGAAAAGACCCAATATCTCTGCCTAACTATGTCCCAGCGATGTTTGAACTGACTGTACTTTTTACGGCTTTTGGAATGACCATTGCTTTTTTTATTACCAATGGTTTGGGACCTTCTGTTAAACCTTTGTTATTCGATTCTCGCTGTACTGACAATAAATTTGTAATGGCTATAGACCTTAGTAAAATAAAATGTCAGAAGCTGGAAATTACAACACTCATCAAAGCATCGGGTGCAGAAGAAGTTAGTATAAAACAGATCTAAAAAATACGATGAAAGAACTCATATATTGATTGCTGGTTTTCGTAGCAGTAACTACTCTTTCTTCCTGCCAGCGAGGTCATGATGATAGAGGTTGGGAATATGCACCCAACATGTATAATGCAGTAGGCTATAGGCCCTACACCCAAATTGATAAAAACGCCATCAATGCCGATGGTAAAAACCTTCGTGAACCTGTACCTGGGACTGTTTCACGACGCAATTACAAAACACAATTTGATAGTTCAGGGGTTGATTTGATGATTTATCATTTGGGCAAAGATGATTTGGCTACTGCGGAAACCACCTAAAAAACCCTGTGCCAAACAATGAAAGAACATTGGCTGAGGGAAAGGCGTTGTATGGCCGTTATTGCCAACATTGTCTGGTGAAGGTGGTGCAGGAGATGGAGCTGCTGGCTGATATGTATAAAGGAGTACCCAATTACAAAGCCGATGCATACTTGAATATGACAGATGGCCATATCTTCCATGTTATTACACTGGAAAAGGTCGTATGTGGCCTCATGGCTCACAAGTAACGCCCGAAGAACGTTGGAAAATTGCACACTATATACACAAGTTACAAAGAGTTAGACTTAGTTAAAGAAAATATAAAATCAACGATAAGAAAATAGAATGAGCGCACATCATCACGAGGTTGTATCGGTCGAAGAACAGTTTGAATTTACTGCCGAGTCAAAGCGGAACTTGCTGATTGGCATGGGTATCGGTGCGGCACTGGTTTTAATTGGCGCATGGATACTCTCACAAAGTGGGGGACATGGTCATGAAGCCCACGAACGGCAGGACACGTGCATGACCATGCGACACATGGGCATGAATACCATTGGTCAAAACGTATTTTAGCTAATTTATCGGTTTAATGGCGTATATTTTGCGGGTATCTCTGTAATTGGACTGTTTTTCTTGCCTATAATAACCTTGCCCAAGCGGGCTGGTCGGCGGTGTTTCGTCGTATTCCAGAGGCAATGCCTGCCTTCTTACCTGTACCTGCTCTCATTATTTTAGTGATTGCCGTTTTCTTTGGTGATCAGATATTTCATTTAGTGCACGAAGGTATCATGGATCCAAGCAGCGCCAACTATGATGCTATCATTGCTGGTAAAAAGGGCTTTTTGAACAAACCTTTTTTCTATATTCGCTTGGTGTTTAATATTTTGGCCTTTGGTATGGTCTTTGGCGTGTGTTACGGGGGCTATCTCTCCAGAAGACGAAATTGGTGGCACAGATAACTACGAGAAAGCCATTAAGTATGGTACCGCTTTCTTGGTGGTGTTTGCTGTTACCTCTTCTACTTCGGCTTGGGATTTTGTGATGTCTATTGACACTCACTGGTTTTCGACCATGTTTGGTTGGTACACCCTCGCAAGCTGGCATGTAGCTGGTTTAGCTACCATGACTTTGACCATTGTCCTCCTTAAGGAAAGAGGCTATTTAAGTGCTGTAAACGAAAGCCATCTACACGACTTAGGAAAGTTTTTGTTTGCATTTACCATATTTTGGGCTTATGTATGGTTTGCTCAGTTTGCTGATTTATTATGCTAACTTACCTGAAGAAGCAATTTACTATCGCGAGCGTTTTAGTGGCTATGGAGGAATCTATAAAATACCTTTCTTTATTAATCTACTGCTCAACTTTGTGGTGCCTTTCTTGGTGCTAATGACAAGAGATTCAAAGCGTACATTCGTTGTGTTGAAGTTGGCTTGTTGGTCTATCTTGATTGGACACTACTTTGGCTTTACAACAATGTGCTCTGGTACAGTTGGAGAAAATGGAGGTTTTGGCGCAGTAGAGTTTGGCTTCGTTCTCTTATTCGCTTGTGCTTTTATATGGTCAGTATCAACACAATTGACCAAGGAAATTTGATTCCGCGTAATCACCCAATGCTTGAAGAGTCTTTACATCACGATATTGCTTAATTTTTTTAAACAATATTATTCAACATTTAATTATACCATAAAAAGGTTATAACGACTTAAAATCAATTATTTATTATGATTTACTTGGTTGGTTTATTGTTAATTGTTCTGTTAGGAATTGCCATTGCGGTTGCAGTAAGATTGCAGAAAGTAATGGGTAGTATCCAAAACTAACGCCGATGCAGAAAATCTGCTCCCAGCAACAAAATCAATGGTGCTTTGTGGATAATCTTCCTTTTAATTGGGACTGTAGCCACAACTTGGTCTTATTTGTCTGCCAAGGACTATTTTTTGCCTGAAGCTTCTTCTATTCATGGTAGAGAAACGGATAGCCAATTTTGGTTTGATATGGCTTTATTGACCCTTGCTTTTTTCTTGGTAAACTTCATGCTTTTCTTTTTTTCATGGAAATACCAGTATAAAAAGGTTATAAAGCTACATTTTATCCAGAGAATCATAAGTTAGAGTTGATTTGGACAGCGATTCCTGCCGTGATTATGGCCGTTTTAGTATTCTTAGGATATCGCTCATGGTCAGAAATTATGTCTGATGCTCCCGCCGATTCCCAGGTAGTAGAAATTATGGATGACATAGTTTGGATGGATAATTGCCAACTGTGAGTGGATTCAGACAGCAAGTGGGTATTCAGCTACAAAACTCATTAATTCCAATAATGAAATGGGTGTAGATTATTCTGATGAAGCTTCTATGGATGATTTTATTAATCCGAGTGAAATGTATGTAGAGGTAGGTAAACCTGTATCATTGAAAATACGAGCACGTGATGTGTTACACAGTGTTTATATTCCTCACATGCGTGTAGAGATGGATGCTGTGCGAGATGCCTACCAAATTTTGGTTTACACCAGATAAATCAACAGAACAAATGAGAGCAGAACTGGGTAATCCTAATTTTGACTATGAAATTGCCTGTACTGAAGTTTGTGGTCAAGGTCATTTTGCGATGCGCCTACGGCTTATTGTAGCCGATAAAGCCACAGTGGATGCTTGGAAACAACAGCAAAAGCCATTGCTTTCTACAATTCTGGAAGCGGCCAAGTTTATTTCTAAGATACCTGAGAAACTTCGAGCCAAAGCAATGGATTATGCCCCATATGTAGAGACGAAGAAGAAGAAACGGGTACAGCAGCTACAGCGAGTGCTTCCTTGCGTTAATAAAAATAAGAACCTTAAGCTCTACTAAAATGTCAGCAATAGAAACAAACGTAGAACACGATGTTCATGCTCATGGTGAGCACGAGCACCATGAAGAATTGAACTTTTGGCGCAAGTATATCTTTTGTGAAGACCACAAAGTAATTGCCAAACAGTACATGATTACTGGTATTTTTTGGGCAATCCTTGGCTTGGCTATGTCTGTTGTTTTTCGCCTTCAATTAGGATTCCCAGGCATCGACCTGACTTGGCTGAAACCTGTTTTGGGTAAATGGATTACTGATACGGGTACATTAGACCCTAATTTTTATCTTGCCCTTGTAACTATGCACGGCACCATCATGGTGTTTTTTGTATTGACGGCTGGATTAAGTGGTACTTTTAGTAATTTTTTGATTCCGTTGCAAGTAGGCGCACGAGACATGGCCTCTGGCTTCCTAAACATGCTCTCATTTTGGTTTTTCTTTGTGTCGAGTTTGTTGATGTTTGTTTCAATCTTCCTCGAAACAGGCCCAGCGGCAGGGGGTTGGGTCATTTATCCTCCATTGAGTGCATTACCACAAGCACACATGGGATCGCAAATGGGTATGACACTGTGGCTTATTAGTATGGCCATATTTATCATGTCCTCGCTATTGGGTAGCTTGAACTATGTAACAACTATCATCAATCTGCGTACCAGAGGGATGACTTTTACGCGCCTTCCTTTGACTATCTGGGCATTTATGATTACAGCGGTTTTGGGTATTATTTCTTTCCCTGTATTACTTTCTGCTGCCTTATTGCTGATTTTTGACCGCCATTTTGGTACAAGTTTTTACCTTTCTGAGATTTATATCAATGGAGAAGCACTACCAAATGTAGGTGGTAGTCCTATATTATTCCAGCATTTGTTTTGGTTTTTAGGACATCCAGAGGTTTACATTGTTCTCTTGCCAGCATTGGGCATCACTTCAGAAATTATAGCAACTAATGCCCGAAAACCTATTTTTGGCTATCGAGCCATGATTGCTTCTTTGATGGCTATCGCTTTCTTAGCATTTATTGTGTGGGCACACCACATGTTTGTGACAGGGATGAATCCGTTTTTGGGTTCTATATTTATGTTCCTAACATTGATTATTGCTGTTCCTTCAGCAGTAAAAGCTTTTAACTATATTACTACACTTTGGAGAGGGAATATTGTTTTTACTCCTGGTATGTTATTTTCGATTGGCCTTGTTTCATTGTTTGTTTCGGGAGGGGTAACAGGGATTATTTTAGGTAATTCGGCATTAGATATTCAATTACATGATACTTACTTTGTTGTCGCTCACTTCCATATTGTGATGGGGGCCGCTTCCGCTTTTGGATTCTTTGCGGGTATTTATCACTGGTATCCTAAGATGTTTGGCCGTATGATGAACAGTACGATGGGACAGATTCATTTTTGGCTTACCTTTGCTGGGGTTTACTTGATATTCCTTCCTATGCACTATATCGGTATTGCGGGTTTCCCACGTCGCTATTATCAATTTACAGGGTTTGACTTTACGAAGTCATTTACTGATTTGAATATGTTTATCACTGTGGCCGCTATCTTTACTTTTGTGGCACAGTTTATTTTCCTTTGGAACTTTTTTTACAGTATGTTTAAAGGCAAAGTAGCTCCACTTAACCCTTGGCGCTCTAACACGCTTGAGTGGACTACCCCTGTGAATGTAGGCCACGGCAATTGGGTAGGTGAGATTCCAGCAGTGTATCGTTGGCCTTACGATTATAGCAAACCAGGTGCTTCGGAAGATTTTATTCCCCAAAATGTCCCTCATTCACAGACACTCGAATCAAACTTCCCGCATGAGAATGAGTTTATAGCACAGGAAAAAGAAATAGAGTCACAAAATTATAATGACCAATTCGCGGCTCATTAATGGAGAGAATACAAATCGCTTGTTTCAAAGACTGGCACTTCTAACGGTCATCGTCGTATATCTTTTAATATTTATCGGTGGTATCGTTAGAAGTACTGGTTCTGGAATGGGTTGTCCTGATTGGCCTAAGTGCTTTGGGAGTTGGATTCCTCCCACAGATATCTCTCAATTACCACCTAATTACCAAGAAATTTTTGGAGCAAAACTCAAAGGAGAGGTTGAGTTTAATGTTTTTAAAACTTGGACTGAATACCTCAACCGCCTCTTTGGTGTGTTTACAGGTCTTTTTATTTTTGCTACACTGTTAGCCTCATTTTATTACATTAAACGCGACAGACCCGTATTTTACATGAGTCTTGTTGCGTTCCTATTAGTAGGCTTCCAAGGATGGTTAGGCTCAAAAGTAGTATCTGCCGAATTGGCACCTTGGTTAGTCACGTTACATATGTTGCTCGCTATTGTAATTGTATATATATTGCTCTATGTGGTAGCACGGTCCTACGCCAGTCGTTTCTCGGTTGAAAGTGTCGTTCGATCCCACATTGTTCATCAATGGCTTGTATGGACGCTTTTGTTATCTTTGTTGCAAGTGCTGCTCGGAACACAAGTGCGGGAGGCAATGGATGTAGTGATGCAAGAACTCGGAGAAGCAGGGCGCGAACAATGGGTGGACTCACTTGGTATTAGATTTGTGATACATCGTTCCTATTCCTTACTGTTGTTGGGATTACATATAGGGCTATGCTATAAAGTCCTGAAGAGCACATCCAACAAAAGTATATTTTACAGATTAACTGTTGCGCTTTTGGTTTTGATATTGATAGAAATTGCAACTGGAGTATTGATGGCTTATTGGGCTGTTCCAGCTTTTGCACAGCCTATTCATCTGACTTTCGCAACGGTTGCAATTGGTTTACAGTTTGTAATGTTGTTGTTGCTCAATACAAATCGTTTATTTAGGCCATCGGTACTCAACATTTGAACAAGTTGTGGTTTAA
Source organism: Spirosomataceae bacterium (assembly GCA_041392315.1). GTDB lineage: Bacteria > Bacteroidota > Bacteroidia > Cytophagales > Spirosomataceae > Runella. The sequence goes on from JAWKMH010000002.1 coordinate 289,446, forward strand.
TTTTTTTATAATGACACTTACTTTAGATATATTGGCAATAAAAGTAAAAGCATACATGGAACTGATGAAGCTACGTTTGGCTTGGTTGGTGGCGTTTTCTGGTGCTTTTGGGTATAGTTTGGCTGTTGATAAAGTCAATTGGTGGAAACTCTCTGTTTTTCTTATAGCTGCTTTTGCTATTACGGGGGCTGCTAATATTATCAATCAAATCCTTGAAAAGGATTTGGATAAGCTGATGAAGCGTACCCAAAATCGCCCTTTGCCAAGTCGGCGTGTAAGCACAAAAGAAGCTATTGCACTGGCGATGGTCTTATTTACAGTAGCCATGCTCATTTTTTTGATGGAATTTAATCTTCGTGCTTGTGCGCTGGCGGTGTTATCAACAATTTTGTATGGATTTGTTTATACTCCGCTCAAAAAAGAGGGGCCTATAGCCGTATTTGTAGGAGCTATACCAGGGGCCTTTCCGCCCATGATTGGTTGGGTGGCAGCTACCAATCAGTTTGGCTTAGAACCTGGAATACTGTTTGCTATTCAGTTTTTTTGGCAATTTCCACACTTTTGGGCCATTGCCTGGGTATTAGACGAAGATTACAAGAAGGCGGGTTTTAATTTGCTACCTTCTAAGGGAGGAAAAGACATCAATACAGCGATTCAGATGATGATATACACGTTATGTCTTTTGCCGGTATGTTGGCTTCCTTATCAATTAGGAATGACAGGTATCAACTCGGCTTTGGTGGCGATGCTATTTAGCGTGCTGTTTTTGGCACAAACTTTTCATTTGATGCGAAAATGCACTGACAAAACAGCCTTACAATTAATGTTTGGATCATTTGCTTATTTGCCCATCGTGCAGATAGCGTATTTGTTGGATAAAATATAGAGTTATGATGGCAGAGGTTGAAAAAATAAGATTAGAAGAAGCACCCGAAACACTTTCAATGGACCCTAAAAAGTTCATATTGTGGGGCTTTATTGTGACAATTATCATGCTTTTTGCCTCGCAAACCAGCGCTTATTTGGTTCGTAGAGCAGAAGGTAATTGGGTAGAATTCGAAATCCCACAAGTTTTTTGGTACAGCACCGCGGTATTGCTCTTGAGCAGTATATCCATGCACTGGTCGTATTTAGCTGCAAAAAAAGACAATTTCAATACGCTCAAAATCGCAATTTCTATTACTTTTGTGCTTGGGCTTGCGTTTTTGGTCATGCAGTTTGAAGGTTGGAAGGATTTAGTAGCCCAAAATGTGTATTTTGTGGGAAATCCATCGGGGTCGTGTTTTTATGTGTTTTAGCTCCGACAAGGCCGCCACGTGATAACAGGCCTGATAGTATTGTGTGTTACCTTTGTATCAGCTATGCGGCTGAAGATACATGCTAAGAACCTGAGAAGGATTGAGATTTGTACTACCTACTGGCATTTTTAGATATTTTGTGGGTGTATCTCTTTGCGTTTCTTTTGTATTTCCGTTGAAAACTAATTTTAATATAAACCAGAATTCTTAATACAATAACGATGGCTGCTACTGCACTGACAAATGTAAAAAATATATGGCTGGGTGGGGTCGAACCCATGAAAGCTAGCTATGGAAAGTTGATGATGTGGTTCTTTTTAATCTCAGATACTTTCACCTTCTCCGCATTATTGGTTTCCTACGGCTTAGTGAGATATAGCTACCCTGGTTATGTAGGTAAGGCTGTTGATTTTGTTTCTTCGCCAACCTATTGGCCCATTCCTGAAAAAGTTTTTGATGCGATGCCTTTTTTACATGGAGTCCATGCACCATTGGTATTTGTAGGTATCATGACTTTTATCTTGATTTTTAGTTCGGTAACAATGGTATTGGCTGTAGAAGCGGGTCATCGTATGGACAGAGCAGGAGTAGAAAAATACATGCTTTGGACTTTGTTGGGCGGAGCTACCTTCTTGGGGTGTCAAGCTTGGGAGTGGACACACTTTATTCATGGAACTGACGGAGGAACTGTCATCAAAGAAATTGTGGATGGCTCTTGGGTATCAAGAACGGTATTTGGAGCCAACTTGGCAGAAAACCAATACGGCCCACCAGCTTTTGCCGACTTTTTCTTTTTCATTACAGGCTTTCATGGTACGCACGTGTTTTCGGGTGTGGTACTGAACTACCTTATTTTTTATCGAGCTTCTACTGGCTTTTACGACCGCCGTGGTAGCTACGAGATGGTCGAAAAAGTAGGTTTATATTGGCACTTTGTAGATTTAGTGTGGGTATTTGTATTTACCTTTTTCTATCTTGTTTAATACTTTTCTATTGGTAACTACCTAAAAAACTATAAGATAATGGCTCACGTACACGAACACGAAGAAAATCCAGGCGCAGCACAACGCAAGGTCATTTGGCGTACTTTTTGGATATTATTAGGAATTACTGCTTTGGAATTTGCGATTGCTTTTTCACTAAACGCAGGCCCATTAAAAACAGCAATTTTCGTGGGAATGACCATCGTTAAGGCATTTTATATCGTTGGGGAGTTTATGCACCTAAAGCACGAAGTGAAGTCCTTGATTTGGACGCTTCTTATCCCTTGTATTTTCGTAGTTTGGCTTCTAATTGCTTTGATTGCCGAGGGAGGTTCTATTTTTGATTTGAGATAATCTGTATGAAATCATATTTAAAAGCTGGCATACTAACGCTCGTGTTGGTGGTGCCAGCTTTCCTTGTTTTATTCTTGCATAGTTTTGGTGAAAACCACTTCCAACTGCCTTATTTGGTGCCTTTGACGGATTCTTCAGGAAAGGTATCAATGAATGGTAAGGATACTTTATTTTATCGTTTGCCCAATAAGAATCAAAATACTATAGAAATAGTCGGCTTTATGGGAAGCGATGAGCCACTTTCAAAAAAAGAAGCGTTGGCCATGTTAGAAAAAATGGCTTCCAATGAAGTGGTAATTACAAAAATAGCCAGCGATAGTGCCGAGGTGATTGCGCGGAAAATATATCGTGTGCAGCCCATAAAAAAAGCCAAGCCAAACAAAACCATTTCCTATGATGAACAGTTTTTATTGATAGATAAGCAGGGATTCATCAGGGGTAACTACGACGCTACCAGCCCAGAAGAAGTAGATCGCCTCAGTGCTGAAGTAAAAATATTGTTGGATATTTATGAAAAAGAGAAAAATTGATATGTCAATCCTCACTTTACCTCAAAATAAAAAATACAACCGCTTAATTAATGTCATAGCCGTGGCTATTCCTGTGGTAGTGGCTATTTTACTCAATCCAAAAATACCTAAGGTGGATTTGGGTGAATGGACAAAACTACTTCCGCACCTCAATGGCATCATTAATTCATTGACAACCCTCTCGCTGTTGGCAGGCTTTTATTTTGTAAAAGGAAAAAACATCATTGCCCACCGCCGTGCCATGACCGTTTCGTTTTTGCTCGGTGCAGTATTTTTGGTCAGTTATGTGTTGTATCACCTTTCCAACGAATCTACGTCCTTTGGAGGTGAGGGAATAATAAGGCCAATCTATTATTTTTTATTAATTTCGCATATTACGCTCTCGAGAGGAGTGGTTTGGTTTGTGCTAAGAGCCGTCTATTTTGCATTGAGCAATCAGATTGATTTACATAAAAAAGTAGTTAAATGGGCGTTCCCAATCTGGTTGTACGTAAGCATTACTGGAGTAATTGTGTATTTGATGATTGCCCCATATTATTGATAATAGAGTGATTTTAATGTATTTGCTTTATGAAAACGCTTAGACTATTTTTTTTAACAATGCTATTTTTTGCTGTGAACACAAGTTTGCTGATGGCGCAATGTGCCATGTGTAAGGGAGCAGTAGAAACCAATATGAGTACAGGCCGTAACGTAATTGGCAATGGTATCAATGCAGGCATTGCCTACTTATTTGCTTTTCCTTATTTGATTGTGGGTATTATTGCTTTTTTGTGGTATAGAAATAGCAAAAAAGCATTGCAGGAGCGTTTGGCAATCCAAGCCCGTGTACGCGAGGCAATGAAATAAATTAAAACCTGGCAGTTCACTGTCGGCAGTGTACTACCACTGCTCAATGGTTACTTTTAAACGTTCACTGAGCATGTATTCTTCCGCTAAACCTCTTTTCGACCACATTATTCAAAGTGTAACGGCTTACTCCCATAAAGAAACAAGAGCCATGGCCTTTATGCTTTTAGAACACTACCTACGCCTGCGAAATGTGGACGTATTGGTAGATAAACCGATTTCCTCCAATGCCTCACAACCCGATTGGAACGCGATTATTGAGCGATTAAATCAGAGTGAACCTGTGCAGCATATCATTGGTTCGACTTACTTCTGCAATTTGGAGTTTAAAGTATCGCCTTCGGTGTTGATTCCACGCCCCGAAACGGAAGAATTAGTGAGATTGATTGTCAAAGACTGCTATTGGGACGAAAATCCTGTTAAAATCGTAGATATTGGCACAGGCAGCGGCTGTATCGCCATTGCTTTAGACCGTTTTATGTCGTTTGCTAAAGTGTGGGGTTGGGATGTTTCTGACGATGCCTTGGCCATAGCACAAGAAAACGCTCACCGATTGCTTTCAGAAGTTACCTTTGAAAAATACGATATTTTGAAAGAAGATACTTTTGTGGGAGAATTTGATTGTGTAGTGAGCAATCCACCCTATGTAACTTATGCTGAACAAGATAGCATGGAGGCCAATGTACTTCGTTTTGAACCCCATTTGGCATTGTTTGTAGAAGATGAAGACCCTCTGTTGTTTTATCGCGCTATCGCTGATTTTTGTGTCAAGCATCTGAAAGAAACGGGGGCTTGTTATGTTGAAATCAACGAACATTTTGGACAAGCTACTCAGCAATTATTTGTAGAAAAAGGCTTTAAAAAAGTAGAGATTATTCAGGATATGTATGGCAAAGACCGCATTGTAAAAGCTAAATTGGCAGAAATAGGTATTTAGAATTTTCTTTTGCTTAGCTATTCTTCTTTCAAAGAGCTACCAATATTTTTGGTGGCTCTTTTATATTTCATACCTACCGTTCTCATCTGGCACGACCAGCGGTAGTTTTGAGCCATTTCCGACTTTAGTATCAAAGTCAATGGGCTACCTAAAATTGAGGGTTGTGCCCAACGGATAATCCTTTACAAACTACCGTAAAAAACATGAAATCGAATCATCTCACACCTCGGGTGCTGATGGGGCCAGGCCCTTCTGATGCTCATCCGAGGGTTTTAAAGGCGATGTCCACGCCATTAATTGGCCACCTCGATCCCGAGTTTATCCAAATGATGGACGATGTAAAAAGCATGGTGCAGCAAACCATGCTCACCAAAAATAGCCTCACTTTTGTAGTATCTGCCCCAGGAAGTGCAGGTATGGAAACCTGCCTTGTAAATCTTTTAGAGCCAGGCGACGACTGCATTGTGTGTATCAATGGGGTATTTGGGGGGCGTATGGCTGACATCGCTACTCGGTGTGGGGCCACAGTACATAAAGTTCAAACCTCTTGGGGAGAAGTTACTTCTACCCAACAAATTAAAAAGGCATTGGATGTGTGCCCTAACCCCAAATTAGTGGCCCTTGTTCATGCCGAAACCTCTACTGGGGCGTTGCAACCTTTAGATGAAATTTCCGATTTGGTACATAATGCAGGGGCTTTGTTGGTAGTAGATGCCGTTACGTCGTACTGTGGCGTGCCGCTTCGGGTGGACGATTGGAACATAGATGCTATTTACTCGGGCACCCAAAAAAACTTGAGTGCGCCACCTGGGTTGTCACCGGTTAGTTTTTCGGAAGCTGCAGTGAAAGTATTGGACAATAGAAAAACCAAAGTTCAAAGCTGGTTTTTAGATTTGACGATGGTAAAAAATTATTGGGAAGGTTCAAAACGCGCCTACCACCATACCGCGCCCGTTTCTTCTATTTTTGCCATGAGCGAAGCCCTCAGTATTGTATTGGAAGAAGGGCTTGAAAATCGCTGGGCGAGGCATCAAAAGGTGCATCAGTACTTAAAACAACAATTGGAAGCGTTGGGCTTTCGCTTTTTGGTAGCTGAAAAATATCGTTTGCCGAATCTTAATTCTGTGTTTTTACCTGAAGGATACGACGAGGCAAAGCTACGAAGCCAGTTGCTCAATGAGTTTAATATCGAAGTAGGAAGTGGCTTGGGCGATTTTGCTGGGAAAATTTGGCGTGTGGGTATCATGGGCGAAAGTGCTACTTTCAACCACGTCAATCGGCTTGTGGGGGCATTAAAACAACTTTTGTAATGGCAAATACACAACCTGCCCCTCTTGCTCCTTTTATCGTTGAATTAGAAAGAAACCTCAAAGGCGACCTACTGATAGATGCCTACTCATTGGGTATGTATGCCACAGACGCGAGTTTTTATCAAATCATGCCTGTGGCAGTGGTATTGCCTAAAGACGAAACCGATGTAAAAACCGCCGTAGCGGTAGCCAATAAGCATCAGATTAAAATCCTACCTCGGGGCGGTGGTACCAGTTTGGCGGGGCAAACTGTAGGCGAAGCCTTGGTGATTGATTTTTCAAAGTACATGAATCAGGTGTTGGAACTCAATGTAGCCGAACGATGGGTGCGTGTGCAGCCGGGCATTGCTCGCGATGATTTGAACGACTTATTAGCCAAACACAAACTACATTTTGCCCCAGACCCCGCTACATCGAGCCGGGCCAATGTGGGCGGTATGGTGGGAAATAATTCTTCGGGTACTAAAAGCATTTTGTATGGCAAAACCGTAGATCATGTATTGGAGGCAAAAGTACTATTGGCCGACGGCACTGAACTTTTACTCAAAGAACTTTCGCAAGATGAATGGGGCAAGAAAGCCCTCCAAAAAAACCGTGAAGGCGAAATTTACAGGAAGGTATATGAAACCATTACCGAAAATAAAGAAGAAATCAAGCAGCGGTTTCCGAAAGTAATGCGTAGAGTAGGGGGGTATAATTTAGATGAGTTCGTTTATATTGACCGTTGGAACTTGGCCAAACTCATCACGGGTAGTGAAGGTACACTGGCAGTGAGTTTGGAACTGAAACTCAACTTAGAATCACTCCCAGCCTACAAATCGGTGGTGGTAGTGCATTTTGCCGAATTGTTAGAGGCCATTGAGGCGGTGCAACCCATGTTGCCCTTTACACCCTCTGCCGTAGAAATCATTGACCGAACGGTGATGCACCTCAGCGCCGAAAACCTCACTACCAAGCACCTATGCCATTTTATTGAGGGCGACCCTGCGGCTATTCTTATCGTTGAATTTTATGGAGATACCTACGAAACCGTTATCGAACGACCAACGATGATGATTGACGAGCTGAAACGCCTCAGACTTGGTTATGCGTATCCCTTGTTTCCTGCGGGTAAGTCTTACAACGATGTTTGGGATCTTCGTAAAAAAGGATTAGGATTGATGATGGGCATTAAAGGTAACAAAAAAGCCCTCAGTTTTATTGAAGACTCAGCCATTCCCACCGAAGTATTGCCAGAATACATTGACCAAGTTTTGAAAATTTGTGAAAAACATAATACAGAAGTTTCTATGTATGCCCATGCGAGCGTGGGGGTAATCCACGTGCAGCCACTACTGGATTTAAGAGAGGCACAAGACATTGAAAATCTCAAAAACATTACCGACGAAACCTTCGATTTGGTGGTAAAATATGGAGGTTCTTGGAGTGGTGAGCATGGCGATGGCTTAGTCAGAAGTGCTTATAATGAACGTTTTTGGAACACAATTGTACGAAGCCTTCAAAGATATCAAAAAAGTATTTGACCCTGACAACCTGATGAATCCTGGTAAAATCATTGATTCACAGACCATTGAACACAACCTGCGCTATGGAACAGATTATGAAGACGAAGAAGTAAAAACCGAATTTCTATATCGTTCCGAAAATAGTTTCAAAGAATCCGTCCATATGTGTACAGGGGTGGGTGAGTGCCGCAAATTGTTGGGCGGCACGATGTGCCCCAGTTTCAAGGCCACCCGTGATGAGGAACACTCGACCCGTGGCAGAGCCAATGCGTTGCGCTTGGCCATGTCGGGGCAGATAGACAAAGACGGTTTGGCCAGCGAACGGCTCCATGAAGTGATGGATTTGTGTATTTCGTGTAAAGCCTGTAAATCGGAGTGCCCCAGCAATGTGGATATGGCCAAGATGAAAAGCGATGTATCGCAGTTGTATTACGACCAGCATGGCCTGAAACTCCGAGATAGATTGATAAGGGATTCGGCCAAAATGGCGGCTATATTTTCAGGTACTTTAGCACCTATCGTGAATTTTATACAAAAAACAGGGCTGTTTAAATTTGCCTTAGAAAAGATAGTCGGCTTTGATGCCCGTAGAACCTTACCCAACTACGCCCACGAACCTTTTCATAGATGGTTTGCCAAAAGGGGCAATAATACCTTCAAAAATCCTGACAGAAAGGTTGTATTGTTTGCCGATACCTATCTCAATTTCCATGAACCCAACATTGGTATTTCAGCACTGCAACTGCTCAATGACTGCGGTTATGAGGTGATTTTGGCCAATGTGGGTTGCTGCCAACGCCCCAAAATATCGCATGGATTTCTGAGAGATGCCAAAAAGAAGGGCAAAGCAACCCTTACCAAACTAAAACCTTACTTAGACCAAGGGCTGACTATCGTGGTTTGTGAGCCAAGCTGTGCTTCTGCCCTCAACGACGACCTCCCCGATCTGATAGAAGATGAAAAGCTTGCGGCACAATTGAAAAAACAAGTGATGATGATTGATGTGTTTTTGGCCAAAGAAATGGAGGGAAACCTTGAAGTTAAAGTTGATTCAAAGGTAGGCAATCTGTTGATACATGGCCATTGCCATCAAAAGGCACTCTATGGCACGCATAGCATGAAGGCGGTTTTAAGCGAGTGTAACTATACGGTGGGAGAGATTTCGTCGGGCTGTTGTGGCATGGCGGGGTCATTTGGTTATGAAACCGAGCATTATGCCATTTCCCAAAAAATAGGCAACGAGGTGTTGTTTCCTGCTGTGGAGTCTATGAAAGAAGATACAACCTTGGTGGCCAATGGCTTTAGTTGTCGTCATCAAATTGCCGACTTTACAGGCGTAAAACCCAAACATTGGATTGAAACCATTAAAGTAAAAAAATCATGAAATGGACCCAAGTGATTGACCCTTTTCAAAATGTGGGTTTGTCGGCATTGGTGGCAGCGCTGCCTGTCGTTTTTATTTTTGTATTGCTCATTAGAAAAGTAAAGGGCTATTTGGCTACCTTGTTTACCATGCTATTGGCTATAGTGATGGCAGTAGTGGTTTATGGAATGCCTCTCAAATTATCGCTACTTTCAGCCTTTCATGGGGCTTTATATGGGTTATTTCCTATTGGCTGGGTGATTATTGGGGCAGTATTTCTTTTCAATGTTACGGTCAAAAGTGGTCAATTTGAAATCATCAAGAATTTCATGGCCTCTATTACTCCCGACCGACGGCTGCAGGCATTGCTCATTGCGTTTTCATTTGGGGCGTTTCTTGAAGGGGCGGCAGGGTTTGGCGCACCTGTGGCCATATCGGCAGCCATGTTGGTCGGGTTGGGGTTTAATCCGCTTTATGCGGCAGGTATTTGCCTCATTGCCAATACCGCCCCTGTTGCTTTTGGGTCGGTAGGTACGCCTATCATCATTGCAGCCCACATCACCGATATTCCTGAGTTGGCCATTTCACAGATGGTGGGTCGCACGCTACCCCTTTTGTCGGTGTTAGTCCCTTTTTACTTAGTAGTGCTAATGGCGGGCTTTAAAAAATCAATGGAAGTACTACCCGCAGTATTGGTGTCGGGGGTGTCATTTGCTTTTTTTCAGTGGTTTGCGGCCAATTACTTAGGCCCTATGCTGCCCGATGTCATTGCTGGGATAGCCTCTATTTTTAGCTTGATGGTGTTTTTGAAATACTGGAAGCCCCAATCTATTTGGCGATTCAAAGAAGAGCCTGAGCAAACGCTTGATTCGGCTTTGAAATATGCACCTGCCGAAGTGTTTAGAGCTTGGTCGCCTTTTATCATTATGACTATCTTTATCTTGTTTTGGGGCCTGCAACCCGTCAAAGATACGCTCAATGCTGTGGGTTTACTGAAATTTGAAATCCCAGGATTACACAACGAAATTCTCAAAGCCGATGGCAGTGTATTGGCTATCAAGCCTTTTGAATTAAACTATCTCTCTGCGCCAGGAACAGCCCTACTTTTGGCTACCTTTATTTCATTGCCCTTGATTGGCTTGAGCCTAAAACAGGGTTTACAGATTTACTGGGCTACCCTCAAACAACTGGCCTATCCGATGATTACGTTGGGTTCGGTAGTCGGTTTTGCTTTTGTAGCCAACAACGCGGGGATGCTGATTTCGATGGCCATTGCCTTGGCCAGTACGGGTGTATTGTTTCCATTTTTCTCGCCTATTTTGGGCTGGTTGGGGGTTTTTATGACAGGCTCAGATACCTCCTCTAACACCCTTTTTGGTAAACTGCAAGCGGCTTCTGCCGAGCATATTGGCATAGACCCTGTGCTTACCGTTGCGGCCAATGCTTCGGGGGGAGTAACGGGTAAAATGATTTCGCCACAATCCATCGCTATTGGGGCAGCAGCAGTAGGATTGGTGGGAAAAGAATCAGATTTATTTCGGTTTACGGTCAAACATAGCTTTATCATGCTCTTGATTATTTGTGTTATTACCATGATTCAAGCCTATCTCACTCCCTGGATAATACCCATTTATGAAAAACTGACTCTATCAACAACCGCCTCAACAGGCGATGATTCTCGTGGATTGGTGTATTTATGGGTTTTATCAGGTATTTTGGTTGTCAATGCGGGTCTGGTGAGGTATTTCAATAGAAAAAGATAGACTTCTTTGACTTTAACGAATAATTATCAGTACAGTAGATTTATCGAAGTATAGTCATGTTTAAACATACAAAAATAGGGTTTATACTTTGGTTGGGGGCTATCTTCTTTGCTTGCGACCCCACCCTTAGTCCCGACATAGAGGCTGTTATGGCTACGCTCCCGAGTGAGTTGGACTACAACGTCCATGTCAAGCCCATCTTATCGGATAAATGTTTTGCTTGCCATGGCCCAGATATGAAAAAACAAAAGGCGGGATTACGCCTTGATCTTGCCGAAGCGGCCTACGCCGACCTCAAAGAGTCGAAAGGGAGGGTAGCTATAGACCCAGGCAGTTTGTCGGGGAGCGAAGTTTTTCATCGGATCACGTCCACCGACCCCGAAGTGGTCATGCCTACGCCCGAATCGCACTTGACATTGACTGACTACGAAAAAGCCGTGCTTATTAAATGGATAAAAGAAGGGGCAGCATACAAACCTCATTGGGCTTTTGTGAAGCCCGAAATGCCTAAAATCCCTGATGTTGAAAAAGAGGCTTGGGTAAAAAATCCGATTGATAATTTTATCCTGAAGCAATTAGAAGAAAAAAAACTTACGCCTGCTGCGCCTGCCAATAGAGAAACGCTGCTTCGACGTGTAACTTTCGACTTGACGGGATTACCTCCAACAATCGCTGAAATAGATGCTTTTTTGCTCGACAGATCGCCCGATGCTTATGAAAAAGTAGTAGATAGATTGCTCAAATCGCCTCATTATGGCGAACGCATGGCCACCGACTGGCTCGATTTGGCCCGTTTTGCCGATTCGCACGGCTATACGGTAGATAGGCTGCGCGATATGTCGCCCTACCGCGATTGGGTCATCAAAGCTTTCAACCAAAACCAGTCATATAACCAATTTATACACTGGCAACTTGCTGGCGATCTCATGCCCAAACCCACCAAAGAAATGCTGATAGCGACTGCTTTCAACCGCAATCATCAACAAAATATGGAGGGCGGAATCGTCGAGGAAGAATTTCAGACCGAATACGTCATAGATCGTACCAACACCCTGGGAGATGCTTTTTGGGACTGTCGGTGGGTTGTGCCAAGTGTCACGACCACAAATACGACCCCATATCACAAAAAAACTACTACCAACTTTTTAGCTTTTTCAACAATGTGAGAGAAGCAGGACAAATCTCTTGGGACGATGCCCTGCCTACGCCTACACTCATGCTACCTACTGCCGAACAGGAGAAGGTACTACATTTTATCAACAATAACCTGACGCAAGCATTGCATCAACAGGCCGACATTCAGAAACGCGGAGAAGCTGATTTTGACAAATGGCTGCAAAGCCAGCAATACAAAGCGTTGGCAGTATTTTCTTTTCCTCAAAAAGGACTCATCGCTAAATTTAGCTTTGACAAATCAGGATTAAAAAACGAGTTAAATGCCAAAGAGATGGCTTTTACGATGCGTCAAGACGGCAAAGAGCCTGAGGTGTTTGTAGAAGGAAAAACAGGAAAGGGAATCAAACTCAATGGCGATGCGTGGCTGCAGTTGGATAAGATTGGGAGTAGCTTCCGTAAGGCCGACCCGTTTACGATTGGCTTGTGGGTCAATGTGCCAAAAGCATTTAAAGAAGGCGTAGTTTTTCATAAGAGCATTGCCGAGCGGCTATATAACTTTCGTGGATTTCATCTTTTGGTACGCAAAGACGGCACACTCGAAGCCACCATGGCGCATACGGCTCCCTCTAATGCTTTTACCAAAGTGAGTAAAATCAAAGTCCCAAAAGAACGCTGGATTCACCTGACGATGACTTACGATGGTTCGGCAAAAGCCGCTGGCATGACCCTTTATGTAGATGGCCAGCCCCTTGAGATGGCTACCGAAATTGATCAGCTTACCAAAGACATTTTGTTTGTCCCCAGAGTAGTCAAGGAGCAACCTCCCTTACAGTTTGGCGGTTGGTGGCGTGGTTTTGGTTTGAAAGAGGGGTTGATTGATGACATTGTGGTCTATAATCGGCCCTTGACGGCCTTTGAAGTGGGAATTTTGGCGGGTAAAACACAGTGGCAAAACATCGCTGCAAAATCATATACAGCCTTGACTTTGGCCGACAAACAAATACTCAAAAGTTATTATTTTGGAGTAGAACATGTAGCCTCACAGCAACAGGCGGAGGCCATCAAATCTTTGCGGAATACCTTGGCCGACTCGACCGAAAATATCCGCGAACTGATGGTCATGCAAGAAATGCCACGGCCCAAGCAAGCCTATATCTTAGAACGGGGCAATTATGATGCTTTGGGTGAAAAAGTGTTTCCCAATACCCCCGAGCGTATTTTTGCTTTCCCCAAAAATCTCCCCAAAAACCGCTACGGCTTGGCCCAATGGCTTACACACCCCGACCACCCACTGACGGCACGTGTGGCGGTCAATCGGCTCTGGCAAAATGTTTTTGGGGTAGGATTGGTCAAAACTGCCGAAGATTTTGGCAACCAAGGCGAAATGCCTTCGCACCCCCAATTGCTCGATTATTTGGCCGTTACTCTAATCAAATCGGGTTGGGATGTAAAAAAGCTAATGAAAACTTTGGTCATGACGGCTACTTATCAGCAAGATTCACGTGCCAATAGAGAAAAATTAGCGTTGGATACAGAGAACCGATGGCTTTCTCGTGGTCCCGCCAATCGCCTCACGGCAGAAATGATACGCGACAACGCCTTGGCAGCCTCTGGGCTTCTACAAAAAAATATTGGCGGTAAAAGTATCAAGCCTTATCAGCCTGAAGGTTTGTGGGCCATTAACAACACCACTTACACCCCCGATAGCAGCGAGGCAGTCTATCGAAGAAGCCTATACGTGGTGGTAAAACGCTCCGTGCCACACCCTACTTTAGGAACATTTGATGGAGTTTCGCGGAGTTTCTGTGTCATAAGAAGGCAAAAAACCAATACTCCCCTACAAGCCTTGGTAACGCTCAATGACCCCGCTTTTTTGGAGGTATCAAAGGTATTGGGTGAGCAAATGGCCAAAGAAATATCCCCCAAAGAGGCGATTATAACAACTTACCGAAAACTAACAGGCAAACGACCTTCTGCCAAAGAAGTGGCACTTTTGGTAGAGTTTCAGCAAAAAGAATGGGAAAAATTCAAAAAACAACCACAGAAAACAAAGGGTTGGCTATCGGCAGGTTATTACCAGACCAACAAGGCCATTGATACCGCTCTATTGGCTTCCAATGCAGTAGTAGCCAATATGATTTTAAACTCAGATGCTACGCTTACCAAAAGATAAACCCATGGGACATCATCACGAAGACTTTAGGCTTCATACACCTGATTTTAGAGAACTAAATAGAAGACTCGACCGTCGGCATTTTCTGGCCAAAACCTCTTTGGGCTTAGGTTCGTTGGCGTTGGGGTCGCTGTTGGGGCTGGTAAGCTGCTGGCCGACACCAACGCAAAGCCTGCCGCAGCCTTGAGCGATGAAGAAATACAACGTCAAATTCTCAATGCACTTCCCCATTTTGCTCCCAAAGCCAAGCGCGTGGTCTATTTGTTTATGAGTGGTGGACCCTCGCAGTTTGAAACCTTTGACTACAAACCCAAATTGGCCGAAATGATGGGTCAAGACTTGCCCGAATCGGTGCGGGGCGGCCAGCGGCTCACGGGCATGAGTGCCAATCAAAGTGTTTTCCCCGATTGTCCCGTCTATTTATAAATTTAACCAACATGGCCAATCACAAACTTGGGTGAGCGAACTACTCCCTATACCGCCCAGGTTGTAGATGAATTATGTATCGTGAAGTCACTTTACACAGAGCACATCAATCACGACCCCGCCATTACGTTTTTCCAAACAGGGCATCAACTGCCAGGTCGCCCATCCATCGGTTCGTGGTTGAGCTACGGCTTAGGTTCTGATAACCAAAATTTGCCTTCTTTCATTGTTTTAGTTTCTAAAACGGGCGGCGACCAGCCCCTGTATGCGCGCCTTTGGGGCAATGGTTTTTTGCCCACGCAGCATCAAGGCGTACAATTTCGTTCGGGCAAAGACCCTGTTTTGTACCTCAATAATCCCGAAGGCTATGATGGAAACGACCGCAAAGAAATGCTTCATTACCTCTCTCAGCTCAATCAAATGCAGAATGAGGCCATTGGCGACCCCGAAATAGAGGCGCGTATTGCCCAATACGAAATGGCATTTAAGAATGCAAACTTCTGTTCCTGAAGTGATGGATACGTCCGACGAGCCCGACAGCATTTTTGAGTTATACGGCCCCGATAGCCGCGATACAGGCAGCTTTGGCGCCAACTGCCTATTGGCCAGGAAGTTGCTGGAAAAAGAGGTGAAATTCGTACAGCTCTACCATCAAGGGTGGGACCATCATGGAGGTTTACGGGGGAATCAAAGCTCAATGCAAGCGCACCGACCAACCGATTGCAGCCTTGGTCAAAGACCTTAAACAGAGAGGCTTACTGGATGATACGCTGGTCATTTTGGGGCGGAGAGTTTGGCCGAACGGTATATTCGCAAGGCAAACTTACAGCAGATAACTATGGCCGCGACCACCACCCACGTTGTTTTACGATGTGGATGACAGGTGCGGGCGTAAAGCGAGGCCTTTCTTTTGGAGAAACCGACGACTTTAGCTACAATATTACCCAAAACCCAGTACATGTCCACGATTTTCATGCTACATTGATGCACCTCCTGGGTATAAACCACGAGCAACTTACCTTCAAATTCCAAGGCCGTAGGTACCGCCTGACCGATGTGCATGGTAAAGTAGTGAAAGATATTTTGGCGTAGCCGTACAGAAGAAAGACTAAATAAATGATTAGGATGAGAAGATACTGCTTGGCATTGGACCTTATTGATGATGCCCAATTGATAGAAAAAATACAAATGGCACCATGCCCCCGAGAATTTTTGGCCACAAATCAACAAAAATATCAAAGCCGCAGGCGTAACCGATATGGAGATATACCTCTTTGGCAATCGGATGTTTATGGTCATGGAAGTGGACGATACCTTTAGTTTTGAGCGCATGAATGAAATCAATCAGCATCCTAAGTCGATAGAATGGGAGGAGTTAATGTGGGGATTTCAACAGGCGGTGCCAGGAGCCAAACCAGGTGAAAAATGGGTGCTGATGGAGCAAGTTTTTAAATTGCCACAATAAGATAGCGCAAGGTAAGAGACTTTCTATGAATTTGTTGGTAATAAATGCAAAGATAGCTATGAATAATTAGGTAGATTTCATGTCTTTTAAGTATTGAGTAGGGGTTTTATGAGCAAAGCTTTTGAAGTATCTATTGAAATTGGAAAGATTGTTAAAGCCACTCTCATAGCAAATCTGCGATATATTGAGATCGGTTTCCAATAATAATTTGCAAGCATGGCCAATTCTAACCTCTAATAAAAAATTAGAAAAGGTCTTGTTGGTCTTTGTTTTGAAATATCTACAAAAGGAATTTACACTTAAATTGGCGACGCTCGAAATGTCTTCTAATGATATTTCTTGATCAAAATTACTCAATACGTACTGGTAAATGTTATTGAGGCGTTCGCTATCGATGGCATCATAAGAATGGGAGAAGCCAATAGAAGTAAGTAAGACATCATGCTCTGCTTTGCATAATTCTGCTAACACTAAAAATAGGAAATAATGCGAGAAAATCCATCAGAATTGAACAAATTCTCAAAGAGTATATTGACTACTTCTGGATGCTTTAATCGCATCTGAATACCCCTTAATGACTTGCGAATCAGGTCTTTTACTGCTTTCATTTCAGGATGCCGAAGAAAATCTTCGCTGAAGAAAGCTGGCAGGCAGTGAATGACATAAGCATCCGAATAATTATCTTGGTCATTGTTGTCGTAACGGAAAAGATGAGGAAGATTGCTCCCTAAAACATAAATATCGTTTGCCTCAAAAGAGTCAATTCGGTCGCCAATAATATAAGTACCTTTACCTTTTCGTATATAAATAATTTCAATCTCTGGATGATAATGCCATTTGTTATGATAAACAGGGACGATATCATGCCTTACACTAAAGGAATGGGCTATTTTATTCGATATTTTTAATAGCTGGGCTTTCATTAAGAGTTATCCTTTTTTATTGCAAATATAATATTATATTTTGCTAACATATAGACTGAATTTTGGATAATTATGCAGTTAATTTGTGATTATTTTGATAATTTATACCAGAAAGTAATACAATTTTAAATAGTTTAATAACCTATTAATATATTATTTTGAAAGCTATTATTCTAAACAAGCCAGGTGAATTAGAACTAACCGAGAGGGCAAACCTCGATGAGATCCGAGACGGGCAGGCCATTGTCAAAATAAAGCGAATCGGTATTTGTGGTACCGATTATCATGCTTTCAAAGGAAATCAACCTTTCTTTTCTTACCCTCGCGTATTGGGGCATGAATTGGGTGCAGAGGTTGTTGCTTTGGGAGGTTCATTGGCCAATGCTGCCTTGAAAATAGGAGATAAAGTAGCCGTAGAGCCTTATATCCACTGCCGTCAATGTCAAGCCTGTAAAGAAGGCTATATCAATTGTTGCGAAAACCTGCAAGTTTTGGGAGTGCATACCGACGGAGGTATGACCGAATACTTGGCTATCCCTTTTGAAAAACTGCATCCATCAGCCCAACTGGGTTTTGACGAACTGGCCTTGGTCGAAACGCTGGGGATAGGACTACATGGGGTAAATAGAGCCCAAATAATCCCTAATGACAAGGTGCTTGTGATTGGGGCTGGTCCCATTGGGCTATCGGCGGCACAGTTTAGCCAAATAAAGGGGGCTACGGTAGCAGTAGCAGATAGGGTAGAAAGTAGGCTTGCTTTTGTCAAGGAAAATAAACTCGCCCACCAATTTATCCTAACAGAGGCCGAACTTACCGCTGAACTTGTCAGGACTTATTTTGAGGGGCAACTACCAACGGTCATTATAGATGCCACTGGCAATAAAGAGTCAATGCAGAACGCCTTTCAGTTGATTGCTCATGGTGGAAAAATTGTTTACTTGGGTCTTTTTCAGGGGGAGGTTACTTTCAATGACCCCAATTTTCATCGCACAGAAATAAGCCTTCTCGCCAGTCGAAATGCCCTACCAGCCGATTTTAGAACTATTATTGCCCTCATGGAAAGTAAACAGATAGATACCCAACCCTGGTTATCGCATCGGACTCGCTTTGATGCCCTCCCTACCATTTTCAAGACCCTTCTCAACCCAGAAGAAAAGGTAATAAAAGCAATTGTGGAAATGTAAATGGGTAAACAATTATAGAAAGATATTTTACCCAAAATACCTTTCTAAGCCGACGTAACATTGATTCTCTCGTTATTTGTTTTTGCGTATTTCGCCGAATGGCCGTATTTTGTGGGAGTTTTTGATCAATGTATTCTAAAATGAACGCTTGTAAGGTCTTGTTTTTTTTCTTTTTCCTTTTGAATGGTTATGCCCAAAATGTGCGCAAGGTAAGTGCTACGATGACCATGCGTACAGCCCATAAAGGTAAAACAACCAATACCCGTGCCGAACTGAGCTATGCCACCTCAGGGCGTATGGTAACACTCTTTCCTAAACCAGCCGAACTGTACGTGTTTAACAATGCCAATGGTGAACTGCGCGTTTACGACCCTTCCAAAAATACGGTGTTACAACAGCAAAACCCTACTTATAGCACCGAAACCACACAGTTTTTTTTCTTTTTGCACAATCGAAAGGCCGATTTGGGCTTATCAAGTATGGGTTTTAGTCTGTGGCAAACCAAGTTTGAAAATGGGGTAATGATTACCACTTGGAAATCGCCTACGCCTATGGCCAAAAATATAAAACGGGTTGAGCTCGTTCATAAAGGACAGAACCCTATTTTTATGAAGTACGTTGACCCCTCTGAACGAACTATCAAGAAGGTGTTTTATTACGATTATATCAAGTTGGGGAACATAGATTTTCCGCAAACAATCACTCAAATTGACTACTTAACCCTGCGCGACTCCATTGTTACAAAAACTGCTTATGGTGCTTTGAAAGTAAATGAACAGGTTACCTCCAATTTATTAGATTTTGTCATTCCTAATAACGCCAAGGTGATAAAATGAAAATCTTTAAGTGTAAAATATTTGTTCTTAGCTTGAGTTTATTCGTATTAAATGGCCTCAATTGTGTAAATGCCCAAGTAGCTGATTTAGATTTGTTGGACGAATCGGGCTCAGTACCCATCGTATCGTTTGGGCAAGCAAAAAAGCCCAAACCCAATGCTTTCTTACGATTTAATCCTGTTTATTGGGTTTTGAATGGGGCTTTAACAGGTTATCAGAAAGTAGTTTCTCCCCAAATTTCAGCCGATTGCCTCTATGAATTATCTTGTTCACGCTTTAGCAGAGCAGCTATTCAAGAGTTTGGCATTTTTAAGGGAATAGCCCTCTCTGCCGATAGGCTTTCACGCTGCAATCGTGTGGCAGCGACCAGTATTGAACTCATTCGCATCAATCTTGAGTCTGGAAAAGTAATGGATACGCCTGATATGTATAGACTCAAAACGAAAGAGCCAAAATGAGAAAAAAAAACAGGCTACTTTTGGCTTTCATTTGGATATATTGTGTCGTTATCGGCTCTACTTTCGCCCAATATTCTACCTCCAACGATTCGCTTTTTGTAACGTATCTTTTAGAGAAAAAATACTATAACGATGTGTTGCATTGGACACAACATCGCCAAACGCTACCTTATCATCGTGGCTTGGCGTTTTACAATCAACAACAATTAGATTCCGCTATTCATTATTTCGAGCAAGTGCCGATAAGCCATCAGAGTTATGTAAAGGCTAAGTTTTTACAGGGATTTGGCTATACTTATCTTCAGCGGTATCCGTTGGCCAACCGCGTGCTCGCTCGACTTCATACCTCTGACACATTGTATTTGGCATTACAAAACTTTCAAAGGGCAGGTATTGCCTTGCTTCATCGAGATGTGCCTCTCTTCGATTCATTGCAAAAATCATTTGCTGGCAAATATTTTGCTTTTAGCCAAGAAGAAGATAAACTTACCCAACATGCCCAATTGATTCGCACCCATAGACGTAAAGCGCCCGTGGTAGCGGCACTCTTATCGACGATAGTGCCAGGTAGTGGCAAAATTTATGCAGGTAAAACAGGTCAGGGAGTCATTACATTGATTCAAAACCTTGCTTTGGGGCTTCAAGCCTACGAGGCTTATCGCCGTGATGGGTGGAAAAGCCCACGATTTTTGATTTATGGAGGTCTTTTTACTTTTTTCTATGTAGGAAATATTTGGGGAAGTTCCCTCTCAATACATATCCGAAACCAAGAGTTCAATGATAAAGTCAATCAGCAAATTCTGTTTAATATGCAGGTGCCTATTCGGGCTGTTTTTAATCAGTAATTTAGCTCAAACACAAACGATTGCGGATAGCCTATATGCTCAAAAAGCATATAACTTAGCGGCTGTGTATTATGAAAAACAACTATTTGATCAAAATCAAATCATAGAAGCAGCATCAGATTTACAAAGAAAAACCAACAATCTATTGTATAAAAAAATACAGTGTCAGAAAGCACTAAAAAACTTTGAAGACGCTTGGCAAACTGCCCAAAGACTCGATTTAAACGAGCCAAATGATACCATTCAAGCAAAGTTACGCTATGAATTGACATTGTGTGGTTACTTGGCTCAACGCTACAACGAAGCAGATGGGCAAATACAACAAGCCCGTTTTTACATTCAAGATACAACCCTCACAGTTTCGCTGGATGTATTGGAGATTTTAACTTTGAATGAACTCGATCGCTTTCAAGAATCTAAGCTAAAGTTTAAGCAATATGCCACCAAAAATAATCTTGATATTGATGTAGATGAATTATATGACTTTCTAAAAAAGAAACCTAAAAATCCTGATAAAGCCCAACTATTGTCTTTTTTGATGCCAGGTTTGGGGCAGGCTTATGCGGGGTTTCCTAAAGAGGCCTTAGCTTCAGCAGGATTGCAAGCCTTGGCATTGGGGTTTGGCGTGTATCACTTACTCAACCGTTATTACATCATTGGTTTTTTTACAGGAGCAGGCCTATTTCAATCGTTTTACTTTGGAGGTGCCAGAAGGGCAGTTATCATGGCTGAAGAAACCAATCGAAAGCGTAAAGCACGAAATAGCCAGAAAATAAGGACGATACTCATAGCAAATGAGCAAAAAAAAGAGCGATAACCAATTGGTTATCGCTCTTTTTTTTGTCATGGTACAAATTAATTGGCAAACATGAAGAATTTCTTGCTACCTACATATTTATCAAAGTTCTTCTCTTCAATGACTTCTAAAAGAAGCACAATCCAGTCAATAAGGGCTACAATACCGAGCCCACCACAGGTCAGGATATAACCAACGATAACACCCCCAGAAGTACCCAAATAGGCACGGTGGATACCCAAGAAACCAACTACCCACGCCAATATGAAGGCTACTACAGGTTTTTTGTCGCCAGCCATGATTTTTGTGGCATCATTGCCGCTGGCCATGAGGTTTTCGAGAGCAGAAGTAGCCTGAGCAGCATCAGTAATGTCTAATTGATCACCTGCGTTAAGGGTTTCTTCAATCGCTTGTGCGTCCACAAAGTACTCAGCAGTAGTGGCGTGGCTTTTGCTCACAAGTAGTACAGCAAAGCAGAAAACAAGTGCAAATAATTTTTTCATAATGTAACTTTAGCTTTAGAAATTGATTAGACTTCAAAAATAGCTTTTCAGATGAAATCAACAAACTAAGAAGAAAATATTTTTAGAATTTAAAAGAAATACCTGCCTGAATCCAAGAGCCTCCCGAACCTAAATCAGCAAATGCAGAAAGATTATTGGAGATGTTCATATTTGCCCCTACACGTGCTAATAAAGTAGCACTGGTATAACGAGTCTTGTAATTAACTCCATAAGCTTTCCAATAATCATCGGAATAACCATAACTTCTAAGTAAAATACCACCTGAAACATACAGATCGAATTTGTCATCCTTCATATTTAAGACATTATTAAGGTGGTAAGTGGCACGTGGACCAATTTGAAAATCGGAATAGCCATAACTATAAGTACCAAATCCAATTGTAGGTCTTTCGTAGCTTCCGTATAATCCGACACCTAAATCGTCCATAATTCCAAACTCTGCGCTTACATTGGCACCAATTGAGAATACTCCCACCCCAAGTCGTACTAATTTGTCTCCTTTTGAAAATTGTGCATTCGCATCATTTTGAAAACATAAAAGAGCGACTAGTGCTAAAAACGAAGTAAAAAAGATTTTTTTCATGGTAAATTGAAATTTTAGTTAAAATGAAAGTTCAAAGAAAGTAGAAAAATGGGTTATTCCCTTAAAATAAGATTTACAATTTATTTTACGGTCAAATCCAACTAGCGACTACTCATTGTAAATGTAAAAATGAAGTACGTAATATCCAAATACGACAAAAATATTAATCCCTCTTGCTTTCCTCGTATCTTTGCCTCTTTCCATTGAAAGAACAGTATGCCCAAAATTATTATTGCCATTGATGGTTATTCGAGTTGTGGCAAAAGCACCACGGCCAAAGGGGTAGCGGCTTACCTCGACTATGCCTACATAGATACTGGAGCTATGTATCGGGCCGTAACTTTGTATTTTCATCAGAATCACGTATCGCTCACTAATCCAAAGAAATAGTGAGAGCGTTAGAAAAGCATCAAAATAGATTTTCGGAGAAACCCCGAAAGCGGACGAAACGAAACCTATCTTAACGGACTCAACGTAGAAGACGAAATCCGTAAGTTATACATCGCCAACTGGGTAAGTGAGGTCAGTGCTGTATCGGAGGTGCGCCGCGCTATGGTAGCTCAGCAGCAGCGCATGGGCAAAGCCCGTGGCGTAGTGCTTGACGGGCGCGACATAGGGACGGTGGTGTTTCCTAATGCCGAGCTCAAAGTCTTTATGACTGCTGAGCCTGCTATCCGAGCCGAACGCCGCCAAATAGAACTATTGGCCAAGGGCGAAATGCTTGACTTGGGGCAAATCCTTCAGAATATCCAAAAACGTGATTTGATAGATACTACCCGTAGCGATAGCCCCCTACGCCAAGCAGAGGGAGCGATATTGGTTGATACCTCTTTTATGACCCTCGACGAACAGATAGAACTCGTAACCCAACTCGCTGATGAAAAAATAGGTGCTATGCTACGTACAAACAAATCGCAAGCATGAGAGAAGTAGATTACCTGATTGTGGGACAGGGCATTGCAGGGTCGGTATTAGCCTGGACATTGCACGAGCGTGGGCAGCAAGTGCTTATTCTAAATGACCCTACCTTATCTTCCTCTTCAAAGGCATCGGCAGGCGTTTTCAACCCATTGACAGGGAAAAAAATGAATCGTACTTGGATGGTGGAAGAACTCTTTCCTTTTGCTTGGGAATTTTATGGAAGCATGGAACAAAAACTCCAAACCAAACTCTTGCATTTTTGTAATGTGTATCGCCCTTTCCGAAACATCGAAGAGCAAAATTTCTATCTCTCCAAAACCGCTGACCCTTTTACTGAAAAATACGTACTCGAAGAGGCCGATAACGAAAAATTTACGCCTTTTATTGAAAATCCCTTGGGTGGTCTTCAAATCACAGAGGCAGGTTGGATAGATTGTCCTGAATTGCTTGAAAAAATCAGTATATTTTTTACCGAAAAAAATCAATATATAATCGAAAGTTTTGATTATCAAAAAATTGATTTACAGAAAGATAGCGTTTTTTATAAAAATATTAAAGCCAAAAAAATACTATTTTGCGAAGGCTACGAAGCACTTCAGAATCCCTTTTTTAATTGGCTTCCCTTCAATCCTGTGAAGGGTGAAAGCCTCATCGCCTTCATTGAAGATTATCCGTTGACAGAAATTATTAATCAGGGCACCATTATTGTACCTATTGACGGCAAGGGAAAATGTCGATTGGGAGCTACTTATTCTTGGGATGACCTTGATTGGAAAACAACACATGAGGCTCGACAGTTATTGGAAGAGAAGATAGCAGCTTACTTAAAGCCTTTTCGGGTGGAAGAGCAGCAAGCGGGTATTCGCCCTTCGACCGACGACCGACGGCCATTTATAGGGACTCATCCCGAATATGCTCCATTAGGTATATTCAATGGTTTGGGCACCAAAAGGAGTAACGTTGGCACCTTTTTTTGCCAAGGAATTCGTTGAGAATTTAGAAGAGAATAAAGAATTAAATGCAGAGGTGAATATTGAACGTTTTTTTCGTTATATTTTCGTTCTAAATAAAGTTAATATTTAATAGGCATTTAAGATTAAAAAATACACTATTAACCTTTAGCTATTTACCAACAACGGTTTTAGTCAATTATGAAAAGGTGTTTTATTTATCAGTCTCTGAGTATTATAGTGCTTATCTCATTTACTCAACTCGTTGAAGCACAAAATTATCCATCCCAAGAACAGTTTGGTAAAAATAGAGTTCAGTATCAGCGTTTTGAATGGAAAATTCTCAAAACTACTAATTTTGAGATTTATCATTATGGCGCAGGTACACCACTTGCTACCTTGGCGGCACAATATGCTGAATCAGGAAGTAGATCGGATTACAGAGGCATTGTCCTATACCCCTACAACCGTATCAAAATATTTTTGTATAACTCTCCTCAAGAGCTTTTGCAAAGCAATATTGGGATGGCCAATAGCCCCGACTTGAGCGAAACAGAACTCAACTTGGCTAAATCTCGTTTAGAAATCGCGTTCTCTGGCGACCAAGTGGCTTTCCGTAAACAACTTATCAAAGAGATTACACGCTTGTTTGTATATGATATGCTCTACGGTGGCAGCCTAAAAGATGCGCTGCAAAGTTCATTGTTATTGTCGTTGCCCGATTGGTTTATGTCTGGAATAGCGGCCTATATTGCTGAAGGCTGGAGTCCCGAATTGGATGATTACATGCGCGATGCCATCGTAAATCACTCCATGAAGAAGCCCTCTTTGCTGACTGGTGCCGAGGCGACCATCGTGGGGCAGTCTATTTGGAATTATATTGCGGAGCGTTATGGTAAAGACAACATTGCCAATATTCTAAACCTTACTCGCATTATTCGTACTGAGCAGACCAGTGTAGCAAGTACCCTTGGCATTTCATTTACACGTTTTTGAAAGAATGGCGAGAATTTTATACGACCATGGCCACGGCTACAAATGCTACCTTCATTAATCCCGTAGGAGATTGGCAACAAACATTAGATATACCCTTAGGCGAACTCCCCAACAATGTTCGCATAAGCCTTGATAACCATACATAGCAGTAACCAGCAGGAAAAGTGGAAAATACAGTGTGGACATTATCAATACTGAAAGTCGGGTCAAAACGACGGTTCTAAAAGAGAAATATGCTATCGAAAAACGGACAAATCTAAGCCATATGCCTTTAGTAGCATGGAGTCGTAACAATGGTTTGGCTATTATAACAGAACAAAATGGACGTGTATTTTTGCAAATTTTTGATATTTTAGAAAAAGGAAAAACCAAGCTTCGCTTAGATAGAGAAATTAGGGGAATCAATCAAGTAACTGATTTCGATATATCGAACGACGGGGCTATGTTGGCATTGAGTGCCGATAGCCGTGGGCAGAATGATTTGTACTTGTTTAATGTAGGGCGTTCTTCGTTGTTGCAACTAACCAACGATTTGTACGATGACCGCTACCCACATTTTGCAGGCACTTCGTCCACACGGGTATTGTTTACTTCTAACCGCTTGAAAGATTCTCTGACAGTGGGAGATAAGGGGTCTTATAAAACCATTAGAGATAAAATGGCGTTGTTTCTGCATGATGGCAACCCACGTGCGCAGGTGGTGCGTAGGATTGTAGATTCGCTTGGTGTAATTTCCAACCCACGTTCAACCGACGAAAATACATTCTATTTTCTCTCAGATTATAAAGGTATTACCAATTTATATCGTTACGAACTGGACATTGCCCGTTTAACACCTATCACGGGTTTCAATCAAAATATCAGAGATTATGACTACTTGATAGGAGCGGGTGCATTTGCAAGTATTCATTGGTTTAAAGATGAGGAAGCAGTTTTTTATCAGCGCCGTTTGAATCCTATTTCTTCCGAAACAGCCACCACGCCACGCATTCAAAGTATGGCGGGAGTATCGGTTTATAAAACAGAACAGCGCAATAATCCCGCTGCAGATGCAAGCATGATTGCTCAGATGGCCAATCCACGTAAGATAATGCAATTGGATTCGGGAGAAATAGATACTGATAATTACGAGTTTGATGCCGATGTACTCAAAACGTTTGAATATCGTCAGCGTAGAGGAAGCACCACTATTTCGAGCGCAGCCAATCTTCCTACTCGTAATCGTAAACGAGAAAATATTACGATAAAGGGGCCAATTAATTACAAAAGCTTATTTATAAGTAATGATGCTACGTCTGATTGGCGTATTGATCCTATCCGGGGCTTTGGTTTCGCACAGTCGTTGACAATGAACGACTTGCTCGAAAACCATATTATAAAAGGAGGGTTTTTCTTAGGACTGCTCAATTTTCGGACAAATAATCTTTGGGCAGAGTATAATAATTTGGCACATCGAATTGATTATACCGTTCGGGTAGATCGCCAAAGTCTGTATGTACAGCCTCCTGCCAGCCAAAAATACCGTTACAACCGCATTGCTGTTACAGCAGCTTATCCATTTAGTAATAATAGCCGAGTGGCATTGACTCCATTCTTTGCAGAGTCGCGTTTATTAGATGTCAGCAATATTGCAGCGGCTGATGTAGCTTCTACTTATTTGGGAGCAAGGGCAGAGTTTGTGTATGACAATACGCGTATCAACGGAATGAACATGATGGAGGGAACTCGTTTTAAGGCGCGTTATGATTTATTTGGAGGGGTTAATAAAACCAAAGGATTCAACCGCTTTGTTATAGATTTTCGTCATTATCAGAAAATACACCGAGATTTGATTTTTGCTACTCGGTTATCTTTTGCCCATTCTGGCGGAAAAGCACCTAAGCAAAGTGTATTGGGGGGTATGGAAAATTGGACAGGCAATAATCAAGAAGAAAGGACTGTCAACCCGCTGGCAGTAGGATTGAGTAGTGCCCAGATTCCAATTGATAACAGAGATATATTTTTCGTAGAACTGGCTACCAATATGCGGGGGTTTCCTTTAAATAAGGTGTCAGGTAGTAGCCATCTATTATTCAATGGAGAATTGCGAATGCCCCTTGTTAAGTATTTTTATCGAGGACCTATTACCTCTAATTTTCTGCGCAATTTTCAATTGGTGGGCTTCACAGACATCGGAACAGCCTGGACGGGTAAATGGCCTTTCAATCGTCAGAATAGCTTGAATACCGAAATTATTCGCTTAGACTTTTTTAGTGCAACTGTTAATAATTTTCGTAATCCGTTCTTGTTGGGTTATGGGGTAGGAGCACGTACCATGCTCTTTGGATTTTATATTAAATTTGACTACGCTTGGGGACTCGATAATGGTGAAATCAATAAGGCGATTCCCTATTTAACCCTTGGATATGATTTTTAAATAATCATCTATTTTGAAGAAAAGCCGAGCAGTTCTGCTCGGCTTTTTTTATGCTATTTTAAGGTACACTAAGCGACATATTTTAAGACTTAAATTGACCTTTTAAGCTCTATTTAAGGCGTTTTTGGACTTAAAATAGAGGCTTATTGGCACGGTTTTGGCTAAACCTTACACAAAAAGGGTGGGATTGAAATAGTTTTATTCAGTATCAATAAAGTACAATTTCTTTTACTCCCTGCTCATAATAACATATATGAATAAATTGCTGATAAACAGCACATTACTGTATCTCTTCAAAAGTAGGTTATGACCAAGATGACTTTGGCATAATTTTAGATACTCCTTGAGTGGGTCAAAGCCCAACTTTAATACCGAAGCGGAATCGCACATTTTCTGACGGAAATCCCGTGTTGAGAATTGTGTATAAAAGTTGCTGTATTGAAGTACATCCAACTTAAACCAAAAGTGGCAGATGAAAGCACGATTTACCACAATTTCAAATCAAGAAGTACCAAGGTCTCTTAGGCTTAAAAATGTTGCCCAAAGTACCTCTTTAGAAAAATCTCTTTGGGCTTTTTTGAAGAGTGTAACTACTTGTATTGAATGGGTTTTGCCCAATCGTAAAACAATAAGCAAAAAGCAGTTGGCTTATTCAAGGCCAATAAGGCGAATAAGCCTTCAGAGCAACTCAAATGCCATTTTCGTCAATTCGATTGGTATTGACCAGCACTATCATTTGCCTGGTGCATCACCACCTACCCATAATTTCGAGGGCATCGATGCCCATGCGTTTTATTCAAAGTGTACATCCCTTCAATTTAATAAATTACAGACTATGAGTCAGTTATCCATTTCTCCTCCCCGAAAAAAGCAGCGTATTCTGGGAGCGCGTTTCGACGAATACTCGAAACGATGGGTATCTACTTCTCCACCTCTTGAGGAAAAAGAAGTAAATAGCTACGATTCAGTTGCCTATACTGATTCGGGCTTTCCCGAAAATCGCTTTACAAAACCATTCAAATTATGGATGGGTACGTTTACGTTAGTGCTCTTTACTGCCTTTGCAGCATTAGCACAGACTAAAGTAGTTGATATACGATTGTCGAAGAAGGTTGACATTGCACAACCTACGCTTGGGCAAACTATCAAGTTTACAGTTTATGCCAAAAATGAAGGGCAAAGCACAGCCACAGGGATTGTAGTGAAAGACGCTTTTCCGATAGGAGGCGCTACCCTGACGGGCAATACCCCTGCAGTGGGAACGACCTTCAATACAGGTACTGGACTATGGACTATTCCGAGTATAAGTGCTGGTGACTCTGTGAAATTAGAACTTACGGGTACTGTGATAGGAAGAGGCGTTTATTTTAATATTGCCGAAGTAATGTCGATGGCCGCAGGTCAGGAAGATTATGACTCAGATCCTGGTAATGGTGTTTTAGGAGAAGATGATTATGCAACGGCCTGTTTCTCAGTGCCGATTTTGTGGTATCCAGGCGATGAATATACCGTAGCACTTTCGGTGCCGGGCTACTCGGATGTTTCTTGGACAAAAGTAGGTAAAGGGGCTATTACAGGTGTGCCTTCCGATAGTGCTAAAGTAAGTGGTGATACCTTAATTATTACAGGTACAGGACGCTTTGCTTTTACAGCTTTTGTAAAAAGTAAATACGTGCCCTGCTACAGGATGTTGCGAGATTATTGTAATTCCTGAATGTGGGTATTATTGGCGACTTTTTGTATGGAAGGATGTAAACGATAATGGACAGCAGGATGTTGGCGAAGCTGGCATCAATGGCAAAGGTCATTTTGTATGCCGCAGATGGAAGTGGTAATCCACTTTCAAAGTTAGATTCAACGACTACTGCTGGCGGAGGTAAATATTTGTTTACGAACCTCCCCGCAGGCAACTACGTTGTAAGGTTTCCAACAACTGGCTTGCCAGCAGGATGTATCATTTCACCTAAGCAAAATCAAGCAGGAGTATCCGATAGTTTAGATAGTGATGCCAATCCTACAACAGGCTTTAGCCCATTAGTGGTTTTAGACCCAGAACAAGGGGGTATTCTAAAAGATAACCTTACCGTTGATGCCGCATTGTTCTCTCCTCTGGGAAGCATCGGCGATTATGTTTGGAAAGATATCAATAACAATGGTATTCAAGACGACGGAAATACGGGGGTAAATGGTGTAAAAGTTGTTTTATTTACCAAAAATCAAGCAGGGGCGTTTGTAGCTACCGATACAACAACGACAGCAACGAACGCTGGCAATATGGGTTACTACAAATTTGAAGGATTGTCGGCTGGCGAGTACCAAGTCAAAATATTGACAACTTCGCTTCCACCAGCTTGTATATTGAGTACCTTAGTTGATCAAGGAGGCGATGATACCAAAGATAGTGACTTTAATCCTGTTACGGGACTCAGCCCAGTGATTACGCTTAATCCTATACAGGGAGGAATCCTCAAAGATAACCCAACGATTGATGCGGCACTTTACAGCCCATTGGGTAGTATCGGCGATTTTGTGTGGAAAGATCTCAATGATAACGGTCAACAAGACGCTGGGGAACCTGGCGTGAAAAACGTGCGTGTCATATTATATCAAGAGACAACTGCCAACAACTTTACACCTGTTGATACAACGTTTACAGGACTAAGCGGCGACTATTCCTTCACTGGTTTGGCCTTGGGTAAATATAGGGTAAAGTTTGATCCTACAAGTTTACCAGATACCTGCCAGTTGAGTTTGAATCAAAACGTTGGTTCGGATTTAACTGATAACGATGCTGATCCAACTACAGGGTTCTCTCAAATAGTAACTATTGATCCTACCAAAGGAGGAGTCGATAAAGATAATCCAACGATAGATGCGGCCGTAACGACATTTGATTTAGCGTTGCGTAAGGATTTGGCAGCGGGTCAGAGTGCAGAGGTTACACCAGGGTCATTGGTGAAGTTCACTATTACAGTGAAGAACGAAGGGTCGATGACAGCTACGAACATTGTGTTGACGGATTCCTTGCCATTGGGTATGAGTTTGTCGGATGCCAACTGGACAGCAGTGGGTCAGATAGCGACGTTGAACACACCTATCGCGGGACCATTGGCTCCAGGGGCGAGTGTGAGTCGTGATATTACGGTGCTGATTTCAGCGGGCTTTACAGGGACAAGTTTGACGAACTTTGCACAGATTAAGGATGCTAAGGACAAGAACGGTAATCCAGTGAAGGACAAGGATTCTACGCCAGGCAATGGCTTTACGAAGAATGAGGATGATACCGACAGCGAGCCAGTACGCATCAAAACTTGTCCAATACCACCAACGCCTACTTGTGCAGGAACAATCATGAACGATTGTCCAAATCCTTGTGTCAACTTGATGGAGCACATTTTGAGCGACATTCGTACGGAAGGGGGCAAATTTGAGTGGCGCACAGGGCCTAAGCCTACTGATCCGTTGGTAACAGATCCGACCAAAGTTTGTGCATCGGGAAGATACTATCTGTTTGAAGTGGCGGCCTGTGGTGTATATAGCAATCCAGCATTGGCAGAGGTTACAATCAAACTTTGCCCTGCTGACCTGAGCTTGACCAAAACGGTAAGCAACACTACACCAAACCAGAACGACAACGTTACTTATACTATCAAGGTGAAAAATGATGGACCTTCGATAGCTACTAATGTAGAAGTATCAGATACGCTACGTGCTGGTTTACAATATGTATCAGGTGATGCAGCGTTCACCTTGAGTGGTACTGTATTGACAGGTAAGATTGCTAAGATTGAGGTAGGTCAAACCATTACCTTGACTTTTGTAGCCAAGGTAACAGGTACTGGCACTATCAGAAACTTTGCTCAGGTAAGTAAATCGGATCAGCCTGATCCTGACTCTACACCTGGCAATGGAAATGGAACGCCAAAAGAGGATGACGAAGATAAAGTGGATATCACTGTAAAAGTACCATGTGTGATTCCTCCAACCCCCACTTGCGGTGGTATGGGCGAAAATACATGTCCTGACGAGTGTGTCAATTTGAATAGCTTTATCCATAGCGAAATTCGTACCGAGGGTGGATACTTTGAGTGGTACACTACGTTCGACCATAAGCCTGGTACTAAGGTAGCTGACCCAACCAAAGTTTGTACTTCTGGCGACTACTACTTGTTTGAAGTAGCCAAATGCGGTGAGTATAGCAATGGTGCTTTATTAAAACTCAAAATTACACCTTGTATTAAACTGACAGACTTGGCGGTTGAGAAGAAAGTATTAGAGGCTGCTCCTTATACAGTTGGCCAAACTATCACTTATAGTATCGTGGCGTCTAATAATGGCCCAGTAAATGCAACAAGTGTAACTGTGGATGATGTATTGCCAGCGTCATTGACGTTTGTGAGTGCCAATCCAGCGGCTCCAATACGATGCAGCAACAGGCGTATGGACAGTGGGTAACAGCCGTAGGTGCCAAATCGTACCTTACAGATTCGTGCTACTTAATCAACAACTATTGGTACAATTGTCAATACGGCCATTGTAAAAGGACCAAACAACGATCAACCAAAGCAGGTGATGATACTTCACGAGTGATGATTAGAGTTGATTGTGATGTAAACCAGCACCATCTTGGCTTGTGCAACAGCTACCAATATTTGCCCAAGTGAGAACGGTCATCATTCATGCCATGGTTACGACCAGGTGGAACAATCAAGTGGTCGAATGGTGGTGGGGTGCTACAATTACAGTAACATTACCACTACTTTACTACAGCTATGTATGAAAGATGGTTTGGCAGAAAGTGGCCCGTCAAATGCGATTACGATTTACGTAAATACACCACCAAACTTCAATTGATTACAGTAAAAGTCCTTTTCGGCTTAACTATCTGTAAAAAGGAAGTTCAGCTATACTGACTGCCGCTAATTGCGCAAATGTCTGATCATGTAGGTGGGCAGCAGAACCAAATTACGGTGACTCAGCGCCGAGACGGCTACTTATACTTTCTTTCTATGCGTCGTAAGTGAAAGTCCTAAAAACCCAAGCGCGTTAACAATCAACGTAACGCAGGTGAATAAGCCGAAGTGGTTTGCAATTCTACAGTCAGCTTTACCCAGGCGAAAGCGTAACCGCTTAAAGTGAAAAACTGTAAAATGTGTAGAATGGTCAACAAACGATACAGGTACCTGCGCAGCTGCATGGTTTATCCAACTACTACCACTACTTACTGGGCAGTATGCAACAATAATGGTTGCAGGCCAAGTCAAATGATTACACCATCAAGGTAATACCAATAGCACCACCAGCGTGGTAGCAACGGTACAACCATCTATATAATTGGAAGTATCAATCAAACTGCAACAGGTTGCGATAGTATTGTCACCCAGGTCTAACGAAGCAACGAGCGCAAGTATCTTCAGTAAGTAGCTACCACTACTTACACAGCAACATGTACTATTGGTAAATGGCAGCGGAACATCTGCTCCTGTGACTATCACGAGTGGGTAGTCCTCTTTGCGCCCACCACATTACCACGAACCAACCTTGATTTGCCTGGACAAAAGGTACTTACGCCGCCTGCAAAGTGGTGACGCGATCTAGTAATCAATACTGGTCAAACAATATGACGGAAGTAGCAGTATCACAGTAAGCCCAACGGCTACTACCGACTATACCGCGGTATGTAAAGTAGGCAATTGTGGTCCAAAATCAAATAAAAGTGAAAGTACGGTAACCACAGCGGGGCCCAGCACCTTCAGTAGTAGCTTCTAAACCAAGCATCTGCGCAGGAGATAGCAACACGCTCACAGCTTCTGGTTGCTCGGAAATATGTATGTATAGATGCAGGGAGCAACAGGTGTGACATCAAAGTACAACTACTCAACTACTACGACTACCTATTCAGTATCTTGCCGCGTAAATGGCAAGTGCGATAGCGCACCAGGATATGTAACTGTAACTGTAGGCAACAATGCAACGCCTCCAACAATTTCGGTAAGCCCATCATCAACCGTTTGTGCTGGTAGCACAGTGAAGCTGACAGCAGTAGGTTGTGCAGGTGGTATTATTACTTGGAGTACGGAAGCAACAGGGGCAAGTATCAGTGTAGTTGTGAATGCAACAACAACTTATACAGCTACTTGTAAAATTGGTAAGTGCGAAAGCACCCCAGCTTCTGCAACAGTTACTGTAGTACCGACTCCAGAAAAACCAGTAGTTATTTGTAGCACCGACAAGCTTTGCCCAGGTGAAAGTGTAACCCTGGAAGTGAAGAATTGTGCAGGCACAGTAATGTGGTCAACAGGCGCAACAGGACCAGCGATTGTAGTTTATCCAACCGAAACAACTACCTACACAGCTATCTGTAAAGTAGGAGATTGCTCAAGCCCTGTTTCTGCTAATTACATTATCAAAGTAATTCCTGTAACACCACCAACGGTAACAGCTACTCCATCTACCATTAATTTGGGTGAAACCAGTATGCTGACTGCCACAGGTTGCGAGGGAGAAATCACTTGGTCGAATGATATGACAGGCGCGAGCATTGTAGTAAGCCCAACAGAAACTACCTCTTACACAGCGGTATGTAAAGTAGGGGCTTGTACAAGCCAAGCATCTGTACCTGTGAAAGTGAAAGTAATAACTTGTACTGCACCAATCATTGCGGCAAGTGAGGCTGTCATTTGTGAAGGAAATAGCGTTACACTGTCTGCCACAGGTTGTGCAGGTGGTGAAATCCTCTGGTCAAACAGTGCAACTGGTAACAGCATCACTGTTAATCCAATGGGAACATCTACTTATACAGCAGTATGCAAGAAAGGGGATTGCACCAGCGATGCTTCTAATGCAGTAACTGTGGTCGTAACCAAAGTACATGCACCAACAATCCTTTGCTCAACTAATTCTATCTGTAGAGGTGAGTCAGTGACACTGACAGCCGCGGGTTGTGAAGGAACAGTATGGTGGTCAACAGGCGTATCGGGTGAAACTATCACTGTAACTCCTGAAACAACCACTACTTATACTGCTAAATGCAAAGTAGGTTATTGCGAAAGTGCTAATTCAGCTCCGTTTACCTTGGTTGTTGGCTCACCAGATGCACCTGTCATTGCGGCATCGAAGACCAGCATCTGTTTTGGAGAATCTGTGACACTTACCGCAACAGGCAACTGTGCTGGATACTTCACATGGTCAAATGGACTATTGGGTGAGTCAATCACTATTGCACCAGCTGCTACGGCTACCTATACGGCAATTTGCTGCACTTCTACTACTTGTAAGAGCGCACCATCCAATGCAGTGAAAGTAGAAGTAGCGCCGAAGATTACCACACCTTCGGTAGTAAGCCTCACCAATGTATGCCCTGTGAAGACCGTAGATCTTACCAATGCTGTGAAAAATTATAGTCTAGCATCGGGTTGGGTACTTGAGTTCCACACAGGAAACTCACCCGCCTCATCAATGGTAGTTAATCCTTCAGCAGTAGGTACAAGCGGTACATACTACGCGTTCTTCCGCTCGGCGGCAGGTTGCTACAGTGTGGGTGCAGCTATACATGTATTGATTTCGAGTTGTGAGAAAACACCTTGCGAAACCGACCCAGCTACGGCTGATGCAGGTGCAGATGCCTCTATCTGTGCAGCCCTTGAGTACAAACTCAATGGTAAAATCGGTGGAGCTGCTTCAGGTGCTATGTGGACATCAAACGGAACAGGTAAGTTTAGTAACCCGCTCGCGCTGGATGCTACTTACTACCCATCGTTGGAAGACTTGATTAAGGGTGATGTAATACTCACCCTTACCACCAACGACCCTGATGGAAGCGGCTCATGTCAAGCTGGTAAAGATGACCTCAAGCTTATCTTTGAAGGTATCAAATTCAGACCGCAGATTATTGTCAATGGTACATTGAAAGCAGATACATTGGCACAAACCATCACTATCTGCCAAGGCGATACTGTTAAATTAAAGGCAAGCGAGCATGATTATCAAGTGAAATGGTTTAAAGATGGTCAAATACTATTCCCAGCCTCTGATGGTATCAGACAGTGGAACGTAACAGAGCCAGGTACTTATTCGTATCAGTTGGTAGATGCTAAACGTTGTTGTTCGGTGGCATCGGCTTATATCACAGTCGTTGTGAAGAGCCTTCCTGCACCACTCACAACTAACCTACGCAATGTTTGCCCAAGCCCAACCGTCGATCTGACCAAGGCATTGGCAGGAAATATGCCTTATACTTTGCAATTCAGAGCAGGCAATACGCTTTCATCAGCGATTGTAGGCACGCCTGAGTCAGTAGGGCCTGGCACCTACTACGCTTTCTTCAAGAAAGATGGCTGCTATAGTGCGCCAAGTGCCATCGAAGTAAAAGGCTTCGATTGTGCTACAGATTCTTTACGCGCCGATTTGAGTATTGCTAAGCATGTGAATAAAAAAGTAGCCCTCGTTGATGAGGATGTTACTTACACCATCGTTGTCAAAAATAATGGTATTCACAATGCTACCAATATCGATGTAAGAGATGTGATGCCATCTGAATTGGAAGTAGTTTCTACTTCGGGCATGACAAATGCTAACGGTGTACTAATGACCCGCATTCCAGCTTTGGCTGTAGGAGATAGCAGTACTCTAACAGTGGTAGCTAAAGCGAAAAAAGCAGGCAATCAAGTAACCAACAATGCCATGATTACTTATGCAGACCAAGTTGATCCAACAATGGATAACAACAAGGCATCAGTAAGTATCGTTATCAGTGATGGTACTATTGCTCCTGCTATTGGTGTGGCACTCGATGTGCGTGTGGACACCGCTGCTACACAAGGAGATACAGGCTACGATGTTACCTACACTGTAAAAGTGAAAAACGTAGGAAATGTAGCGCTGACAAACGTTCAAGTAAGCGACAGCATCTCGAAGGCGTTTGTAGCACCGATTACATTTAAGGTAAATGGATTGAGCAGTACTACACTTGCCATGAATCCTGGCTATGATGGTAAGACTAATCTTGAATTCTTAGCTTCGGGTAATACCTTAGAGGTAGCAGAAGAAAAAGTCTTTACCGTAACATTCAATGTCAATCCTAACGGTAACAATGGACCATTCCAGGGAAGTGTCGTTGCTACAGGAGAGGGAAGTGGAACACTGGTATCAGATATGTCTAACAAAGGCTCCGTCGTAAACCCACCTGTTGATAATTCAACACCTGTGCGTTTCGATTTGCCAAGTGCTTTGATTGGCTTGTCTAAATCTGCTGGTACACCACTTTCTATTGGTGATGGCAAGTTTAAGATTCCTTACACTATTAGCGTAACCAATCTTGGTACCAGTGCTCTTAAAAAGGTACAAGTACAAGATGACTTAGGCTTAACATTTGGAACAAAAGCCACCGTAGTTGGTAAGCCAGTATTGACTGCTGATGCAGGCTTTGTACTTGACTCTAACTATACAGGCCAAGGATTGCTCACCAACCTGTTGGTAGATAGCCTAAGCTCGTTGCCTAAAGGAGAAACTCGTAAAATCAATTTGATGGTAACGGTTTCATTGTATAATCCTGATTCAATCATGACCTTCAACAACATTGCGATTGGTACTGGTATGACTGAAGGAGGCATTATGACGGCTGATACTTCGACAACGGGTAGCGATGCAGACCCTGATAATGACCTTGACCCTCGCAATAACAGCGAATCAACGCCAGTATCACTCAACTCAACGCCTGGAAATGGGTTACTTGGTTTGGCCATGTCAATCAAAGATACTTTACGTAAAGGAGATGGAAGTTTGAACATCACCTACCGTATTATCTTGAAAAACTATGGTGCTGGTCTATTGACCAACGTACAAGTAAGCGATTCATTGACCAAAGTGTATAGTTCATTGACAGGAGCCAGCTATCAATTAGTAGGTACACCAACCGCCAATGATTCAAGTACACTGCGCATTAATCCTGACTTTGATGGCGACCGCGATGTGAATCTCTTGATAGCAGAGCAGAGCCGATTGGCAGGTGGACGCACCGACTCGTTGTTCTTCACTATCAATGTAACCACTGATGGCCGATTGACACCATTCCTCAACAGAGCAAATGGCTCAGCGTTGGCAGGTCAGAATACAGTAATTGACCTTTCAACCAATGGATTGAATCCTGATGTCAATGGCGACAACGATCCAACAGGACTGGGAGAAGCTGAATTTACTCCGATCGTGATTCCTTCCGACGGTGGGCTATTTGTCCCCGAAGGTTTCTCACCAAATGGTGATGGAATTAACGATAAATTTGTGATTCGCCATCCATCCGGCACGAAGATTGTTTTAGAAATATACAACCGCTGGATGAACTTGGTGTACCGTCACAATGATTATCAAAACGATTGGGATGGTGGAGCTAATGTAGGTGTAGCTACAAACAACCAAGGAGTGCCTGCAGGAACATATTTCTACAATGTGATTCTGCTCGACCAGAACGGCGGGGAAATTAAGAAATCAAGTCGATTTATGACCATTAACCGCTAATCACGATGACCAATCTCATCAAACAAAAGTGTACCGTCTTATTGCTGCTGATCGCCTTGATCGGCAGCAATAAAACCTGGGCCCAGCAAGACAAATTGTTCTCGCAGTACATGTTCAACATGATGGCCCTCAATCCTGCATACGCTGGAAGCCGCGATGTTTTAAGTGCCACAGCCCTCTACCGTAATCAATGGGGGGGAATGCCAGGAGCACCTCAGACAGCTACTTTTAGCCTTGATATGCCCGTAAATCGGGAGCGAGTAGGCCTCGGACTCCAACTTTTCAACGACCAAATCGGGCTTGAAAACTGGACAGGAGCCATGCTTTCTTACGCCTTTCGTATCAAGTTAAGTGAGCGTACGACAATGGCACTTGGGTTGCAAGGAGGAGCGATGAATTTTCGTTGGGATTTAACAAATGCTAATCTTGGAAACAACCTCTCAGATCCCGCTTTTGCCAACAATGTCTCTAAGATTTTACCCAATTTTGGAACAGGTATCTATCTTAGCAACGATCGCTCGTATTTGGGAGTATCAGTACCTTATTTGATTGAGAATAATCTAAACGATTACGACAACGACCAGCGTGCCAAAGTTCGTCGGCACTACTATGCCATGGCAGGTTTTGTTGTAGGGCGTAACACTCTAAAACTCAAGCCCTCTATGATGGCTCGCTATGTCAATGGTGCAGGGCTTTCATTGGACGGTAATCTGAATCTTTGGTTCAACGACCGCGTTGCTATTGGTGCTTCTTATCGCCACAATCGAATTTCGACCTATGCAGGCCAGATTCAGCAGATTGATGGTAAGGTAATGAGAGGCGATGCACTTGTGGGTATGATTGAACTGCAGCTATCAGATCAATTTCGTTTGGGTTACTCTTATGACTGGACACGCAACAATCTGAATGAAAGTCGTAAGTTCTTAAATATCCCAACCCATGAAATAATGCTCCGCTATGAATTTGGCTTTACCAAAAGCAAGATTCTTACGCCTCGTTATTTCTAAGGTTTTTACTTACACGTACTTAAAGGTATATTCTTCATGAAGGGTTTTAATACGCCAACAGGGGGATATACCTTTTTTTACCAAACTTTGAGAATATGAAGACATATATTGCACTAAGCGTATTGGCAATCGGTCTTTGGGTATCGAATGCTATTGCACAATCGGCACTTTACACAGGCCAATCACCAATACGAAATGATGGCTTATACGAAGGCCATTGATTTATATGAAAAAGCATTGAAAGAAGAACTCAAGGATACCACAAAAGTAAATACCTTGATTAAACTCGGACATGCTACCATCAACTAAGAGATACCCCCAATGCCGAACGTATCTATCGGACCTATTGGGTGAAGGAAGGACTGTTCCTAACAACCAAGCTCAGTGTTATTTATATTATGCACAAGCTTTGGCAAGCAATGGAAAATATGATGAAGCAAAAGAGATATATTAGCGTTATAATTTGGCGCAACAAGAGGATCAACGAGGTAGAGAGTTTACTAAACTTTATACAAATGTAAGTAAGCTATCTAAAAACACAACCAGCTATACTGTTGAAGCCTTGGATAATATCAATACCAACCGTGCAGAATTTAGCCCTACCTATTATAAAAAAGGACTCGTTTTTGTATCGGCTCGTAATGAGGGCGTAAACGTAAAACGCGTTTATGGCTGGAATCAAACGGCGTTCTTAGATTTGTACGAAATCCCTGATTTATCTGTCGTTAATTCTGCCAAAACCAGTAAATTGGGTGGTTCGGTAGCGGCTAATAGAACCGATAAAAACAAAGGCGTTTATTTATTAGGATCAGACGAATATACTTCTCCTACAGCCAACGATTCAAAAACACCTGGGACCTACAAGGCCATGAATGGAAAAGAAATAGATCCATTCCAAAACCCAGTTATTGAGTCCCAAAATATGGGCAAGGCTCTCAATTCAAAGTACCATGAGGGGCCTGTTGCTTTTTTTAAAGATGGAAACAAAATGCTCTTTACTCGTAATAATTACCTCAATGGGAAATATAAAACAAGTAAAGACGGTATCAATAAATTGAAGTTGTATTCGGCCGAATGGTCGGGGAATGATTGGGGGATGTTAAAAGAATTACCCTTCAATAGTGATGAATATTCAGTAGGACATCCTACGCGATCTAAGGATGATAAACTGCTTTATTTTGTCTCTGATATGCCAGGTGGTTTTGGAGGTACAGATATTTATGTAAGTAAATATGAAAACAATAATTGGTCAACTCCCATTAACTTAGGGCCAGCCGTCAACAGCAAAGGCAACGAAATGTTCCCCTTTGTAGATGAGCAAGGTAATCTATACTTCTCTTCGGATGGCCATGCAGGCTTGGGTGGGCTAGATTTATTTTATGCTAAACTGATAGAAGGTGTCATGGCTAAAAAGCCCAGGAATTTGGGAACACCTATGAACTCTACCAAAGATGATTTTGGAATCATTACTGATGGGGAGCGTAAAAGTGGTTTTTTTAGTAGCAATCGCCGTAGAGGCGGGGCTGATGATGACTTGTTTCGATTTGAAAGAAATGGTCCGCTTGATCCTTGCCAAGACTTGATAGTGAATGTAGTTGATGCTGAAAATAAAATAGCCATTCCCAATGCTTCTATTGAGGTAGTGAGTAAAGATGAAAGCAGCCCTGAAGTGAAAACCCTCGAAACTGATAGTGAAGGCAATCTGAGATTATGCCTTGACTCAGACATGGATTTTATCTTTAGAGCATCCAACGAAGGATATGTAAATAACACCATGAGCTTTACGACCAAAGATTTAGATATATCAGAACTGATTAAATTAGAAATACCTTTGGATAAAGTAAAACCCAAGCCAGCTCCTGTAAAAACATTTACATTGAGAGGATTGGTGACTACTCAGAAAGAAAGAAAACCGATTCCAGGCGTAAAAGTACTGCTCCACAATGAATGTGATGGCTCGGTGCAAGAGTCGGTGACTGATGCCAACGGCACTTATAAATTTGAAGTGCCAAGTGGTTGTGATTACTCTATCGAAGCCCTCAAAGACAACCTTGGTACGATGGGTAGTAAAGTAAAAGGAGGAGAAACATCGGAAGCCAATATCACCATGTTTGAAAAAGGAGACGTTATCAAGATTGATAATATTTACTACGACCTCAATAAATGGAATATCAGGTCTGATGCCCAGCCAGAACTAAATAAATTGGTAGAGTTGATGAACAAGTACCCAAAAATGAAAATTGAGTTTGGTTCGCATACCGATAGTCGCTCTTCTGCCAAATACAACAAAACGCTTTCTACCAAACGTGCCAAAGAAGCAGTAGCCTATATTGTGAAACAAGGTATAAACACCAAGCGGATTATTGCAGCGGGCTATGGCGAAAGCAAGCTGGTGAACAAATGCAAAGATGGCACTCCTTGTAGTGAAAGAAGAGCACCAGCAAAACCGACGCACCGAAATTAAGATTTTAAGTTTGTAAGATAGCTATTTTGTGAGGTGATGGACAAAAAGCAGAGGTTTGTATAGACTTCTGCTTTTTGTTGAAAATACTACTTATACTTATTGTTTTAATAGCCACACATCCGAAATTTTTAGATTGCTTGCGCCAATTCAAATGCGATTCTTCGGGTTCGTCAAAAGTTACTCGTATTTTGCCGTCTTGGGTAAGTGCAAGAGGTACAATCCACTCTTTCACTGTTTCAGGCTCACGGTTATAGATAGTTGGGCTTAATCGGTAACCATCCACTCGCAAAAGAGCCTCTCCTGCGCCTACAACACGAAGGGTATAGCGTGCATTAGGTTGAAGATTATCATAATCCAATTCAGGACATTTCTGAAAAAGTTGCGACGACAGCCGTGCCCTGCTAAAACCATCATTCCACCAAGCTACATCAGTAGCATCTTCAGAAATAGTCTTGACCCTTGGCCCTTTGGCTACACTGGAAATATCATCGTAATAACTCCCCTGCCCAGGGTTCTCCCAATGGCTAATCGTGTTTAGACAGGCAATTTTGGCTTCATCAGAGGGGAGCGCATTTACTTTCTTCAATTCATCGGTCAACCACCAACGGTTGTTGAGAGGATAGTCCACCATATCCAAAATAGCACCACGTTCATAACCTTTGGCGTTGTGTTTGGGCACGCTCGTTTGTAAACCAATCGAGGTATATAAATCGGTACACAATTGCTCAATCTTCTGCCGTAACTCAGATGAAACATTTACTTTATCCGCTTTATTTATGGTTTCCAAAGCGGCTTCTATTGCCTTTTGAATGCCTATTTTTTGTACATTGCCCAAAAGGCTATTCGCTTGTTTTTCAAGAGATTGCTCATATATTAGCCGCCTTCTTGTATAGGCATCGTAATACGCACGCAGAAGGAGCATTTGCCAACGCCAGTTGTTTTTTAGGCCAGGATAGGCCGTTTCTAAGGTTTTCCAAAAAGCCAAGGTTGCTTCTACACCACCATTTTGTACAAGTGGCCCTTTCCAATTGTTTTCGAGGGCAGCAATACCATCGGTAGCTACAGTTGTTTTTCCAAAGAAAAAATGAGTGTAATCTTCTAAAATTTCACGCACGTCTATTTCAGGGTTCCACCCTCGCATACTCCACACAATTTTGTTGAGGTCGTCGTGGCAGCCATCCGAATACGATACAAACCCATCTGTAAAAGGCGCGTAAGTTAGGTGAATTTGGGCAAAAGTATATGGACGAGGATTAGAGGCTTCGCGTCCTAAAGTCAGTGCGTAGGCTTGATCCCACTGCCGAACAGGAAATTCGCAGCGGACATTGTGGGTAATATCTGGGTATTGGCGGTGTTGGTATTTTTTGGGTAACCGAAAACGTGTTTCTGCCATTGGGGGACTACTTGGTCCTGATACTACTCCTTGTAACCAATCGGGATTATTTTCGGCCAAATAACGGTAGAAGTAGTCTATCTGCTCTACACTAAAACCTTGTAATGAAATCCAAATCTTGGCTTTGGGATGGTATTTGATTAGAATTTGGTATAAATCCTTTAAAAAAGGTAAAACCTCCTTGGGATGATTGTCGCCAGGGTCGCCACCAGGAACAAAAATATGATTGAGTCGGGGGCATTTTTTATAAAAATCTTCGTGAATTTTGAGTTCACTGGCTCGTTTGTGTTTGTCGGTCAACTCAAACGTTACTGGAGTCCAGACCCAATAATCCATGTTGTATTGCTGGCACAATGCCCCCATTTTTACCCGCATTTCTGAAGCAGGAATCTTAAAGTGTGGGTTGGGTTTTTCGTCTTCATGAAACGGAATACCTTCTATGGCATTAGTGCCAAAAATAGCCAATTCCCGAAAATACTGCTCAAACTGCGCTACACTCCACGCGTCGTAGGAATTGGCTGTATGGCGATAACCCAACTGATGCCCACGGATAGGATAGGCAGGCGAGGAGGCTATGTCCACGGGAGCATCCAATTGCACAATGCCTCTGGACAACAAGAGCTTGCGCAACAGCCAGCCTGTTCCGAACAAGACACCTCGCGCGTCAGCACCGATTATCCAGATGGTAGTGCCTTTATCTTTGCTTTCGCTTACCACTCTGAATCCCTCCGCTTGGTATTCAGCACTGCTCATATCGGGGTTAGCAGGAATGATTTTACCTAATAATTCTCGGTCTTTTGATAATACAAAGGCAATGGTTGGAATATTTATTATGGGCCAAGCTTTAGTAGTTTTAAGCGTTATGAGCGTTCTTTTGG
The DNA here is from genome assembly GCA_041392315.1 of Spirosomataceae bacterium. GTDB lineage: Bacteria > Bacteroidota > Bacteroidia > Cytophagales > Spirosomataceae > Runella. Next base: position 333,204 of record JAWKMH010000002.1, read on the forward strand.
CTATTTCTTCAGTCAAAACCCGCACAGCCGTTTCATTCATAGGCGTAGATATAGTGGAGGAAACAAGCACCTGAGCATTTTTCAGGTTAATGGGCTGTGCTTTGAGGTTCAATAAGCAGTACAAAAGCAGAAAGATGCTGTAAAAAGTTTTTCTAAAGACCATTTGATTCGATTTTATCATGCTGCAGGTATCTATATTTATTGGGGTATCACAGCGTTAGGTTCTATATTTAATCCTTTCACTCGTACGACAAGCTCCTTAGAATTGGCGGCTGTTTTAGCACATTTTACTCGTACTATTTTGGTTTCGTTGGGTAAAGTGATACATAATTATCGGTCCAAAAACGGGTGTAATCACTGACTTTTTTGGTCTCGTTGGCCAATTCTAATTCTACAAAAAAGCTATTTTATCGGAGGGGTTGGTCAGTTTTACAGTTACTTCATACTCGTTGCCTTGTTCTTTTATAGTTTTTTCTGTTTGGATTTTTACTTTGGGTAAACGGTTTAGAGCTGTAAAATCAGCGTATTGCTTTTGGGGTGTATAAAACCAGAAATATTGTTTCCAGTCTAATTCATCCGTTTGTGTAGGAAGCCAGTAAAAATTATCAGCCACGACCTCGCCCGAAGGGTTCGAGAGTTTTAAAGCCAGAAAATATACTTGATTTTTCCCTTGTAAAACAGGAATTTTTAGCCATTCTTGAACGGTATTTTCGGCTAAATCAACCTTTTTCTTCTGCTCAAAAACTACTTTCGACTCTTGGTCAAGTAGTTTTAATTCAACTTGATAACCTTTTGCGGCAGAGCGAGTATCGTTGCTTATATGAATAGTGCGGTGATAATAATCGTAAATAACATTGAGCGGCTGCGCTGCTTTTTTTGTACCATAATAAGCCCCTGTTGGCATGAGGTAATAATCATAGAGCTGCCAATAAAACTCTGGCCAAGGTGAATTGAGCATCCATTGCACTACCCCCGTTGCGGTAGGGCGATTGACAACGTGTGCCTCAAACATAGGCCGGATGGCTTCGTAGTTCATCAATTGTGCCTTTAGTGCCAACTCTTCAAGGTTGGCGGATTGCCCATATTTGTTGTTGAGGGCTTTTAGATATACGCCCATCGTATTGAAGTCCTTTCGCCCTGAATGGAAGTTCCACATAGCATTATCGGGAGGCCATAAATCAGCCTCAGGAATCATCTTTTTGATGCTTTCAATAGGAGGGATTTGCGGGCCAGGGCCAACTTCGGAATTAAACCCATATGCTCCCCCCAATTTTTTGTCTTCATACCAATACACTGGGGGTACGTATTCATATGGGCCGTTCATTTTCATACCCGACGACCCCGTGAGTGTACTCACAAATGCCCCTGATGATACCAAAAATTGACGTGTAGGGTCATATTTTTTAAGGGTTTCTTGGTACATTTTTTCTAATGATGGCTTCGGCATGGCATCGCTGCCTCCTGCCCAAGTGAAAATACTGGGATGATTGCGCAGCCATTTTACTTGGTCTCTGAAATAATTGGATAGTAGAGCTTCTTCATTAGGAGTTAGCTTGACGGCATACAAATCTACCCCTTCGTTGATGGGTAAATTTTCGTCACCAGGTTTTATTTTTAGTTCCATGCCAAGGTAATCGGGCCATTCCCACTGACAGCTCCAGCCTACCATGAGCAAAATGCCGTTTTCGTCGCAAAGGTCATAGAGGTGGTGGTTGTTGCCCCAAATCCCTTCAAATCGCAATGAATTGAGGTTCATTTCTTTTACATAACGAATTTGTGCCGCATCTTTTTGGGGCATATAGCGCAAAAACAAATCGTCCACCCAACCTCCACTTTTAATCAATACCTCACGGCCATTGACTTTATAACCCCGCACACCTTTGTCGTTGAGGTAAGTCTCGATTTTGCGTACCCCAAATTTTGTGGATTGCTTGTCTTGCACTACTCCTTGTTCAGTCACTTGCAATTCTAATTGATAAAGTGCAGGATCACCTAATCCATTAGGCCACCAAAGACGTGGATTTTGTAGATGAAGTTGGGCAAACTCTTGAGGTGTAAATCGCACCTCTTGTCGCTCATTTGGTGCTAATTTTACCGTTTTTTTGAAAATGATTCCTTCTATTTTTCCATTTACTTCCACCATTTTTGTTTCGTTATAGTGGTTATGTACTTCGGTCGTAATCGTTAAACTGGCTTTAGTCAAATCTTTTGGTGTCCACGTCCGGGGCGACAAAAGGTGGTGAAGCGACACTTTTCCTGAGCGTTTGAGGCGAATGTCCCGATAAATACCCATAAAATGATCGGGTGGGGTGGGTGCCCAATCTACATACCCCATATAAAAGTCGCGCACTTGAGGCGGAAATATCTCTACCAACAATATATTTTCTCCGTTTTTGGCTGCTTGGGTGATGTCTAACTCAAACTGCCTGAAAGCACCAAAAAGCGTATCTTGCATGGCAATTTGCTGGCCATTGATCCAGAAATTAGCACGGTAATTGATGCCTTCTACCAACAATTTTAGTTGTTCTTTTTGTGCTTCAAAATCTTCTACTTGAAAAGTATTTCTAAACCACCATGTGTTTTCAAAACGTGTACGGGGTATTTTTTCTAAATTTTTACCTACAAACACATCTTGGTATTCGCCTGCATCTACGAGTGCGCCTAAAACGGTAGTAGGCAAAGTGGCCTTGTACCATTTGTCGGCTACATTTATTTTTTCCGAAATCTCCTTGGCGTTGCCCCTTACTTCTTTGGAAGAAGCAATCATCCATCCCTCGCGCAAGGCAAGGTCTTCGATGTTGATCTTTGAACCACAGCTTGTGAGAAAACAAAGGAGCATTAAATAGTAAAATAGAAACTGTTTATACATTGTTCTTTTATTTGTTTTATGTAGATTTAAAATGAATTTATGGGCTTCCCACTTACTCATCCACTTTCTACACCTCCCCTTGTATTTTTAGAATCGCTGCAGCAAAGGAGTCCATGTCTTCTTTTGTTCCCAACATCCCGTGTTGTAGAATCCAAACGGCTTCCTCACTACAAGCATACTCTGCTACAGGGCAGACTACGTTTGTATAGTCCACAGATTTGGGGATGGCATAGCACATAAAATTTTTGTTTTGGAACAAGGGCTGTTTGTACAGAGGATGCGGATAGCCCCTAAAACTCGGCACGCCCTCTGCGGCTAACCTTTCGGCAAATTCAACTTTTGAAAGTCCATTGAAATGCCTTTTGTCGTATTTAAAAATATAGATGTGGTAGCAATGAAGGGTTTCTCCCAAGCCCCGTTTTAGCGGTGTAATCCCTTCTATTTTTCCCAATATCTCATTGAGATACAGGCCGTTTTTATTGCGTGTGAGGGTCTGTTGTTCTAACCGCTTGAGTTGAGCTGAGAGCAGTACCGCCTGCATTTGTGTAATGCGGTAGTTACAGCCAGGGTTGTAATGGTCGTACCATTGTCCGCCTTCAATGCGCCCTACATTGCGCAGTGAGTTCATCATGGCGTAATGCTCGTCATTATCTGTGATTACTATTCCGCCTTCGCCTGCGGTAAGATTTTTGGAAGATTGAAAGCTAAAACTACCTATATCGCCAATCGAGCCTAATTTCTTGCCTTTGTATTCGGCCCCGTGAGCATGGGCAGCATCTTCAATTACGAGTAAGCCATAACGCTTGGCAATAGCCATGATGGCATCCATATCGCAAGCTTGTCCCCCAAAATGGACAGGAATAATCACCTTTGTACGTGGGGTAATAGCCGCCTCAATGGCTTGAGGAGAAATATTATAGGTGTCGGGGTCAATATCCACAAAAACAGGAATACAATTGGCCTCAATAACAGTAGAGGCTGTAGCAATGAAGGTGTAAGGTGGAACGATTACCTCATCGCCAGGTTTGACACCACAAGCAATCAGGGCCAACCGCAAAGATACTGATCCATTGACACAGCTAATGGCGTATTTACTACCACAATAAGCAGCAAATGCTTGTTCAAATTCGGCTACGGCATCGCCACAATCGGGATTTCCCCATTGGCCACTTCGTACTATCTCAGCCACAGCTTCTACTTCAGTTTCATCAAAGACGGGCCAAGAAAACGTTTTCTTGACGGTTTTTTCGGTTATTTCCACTTTTTACAGAGTTTTTTATAGATTATTATACTCCTTGAATAGTTTTTTAGGCTATTTCTTGTCAAAGAGTTACTCAAAGAAAAGTACTGCAAAAGGCCATGGTCTTCTTTGTAAAACTCATTCAATTGAAAAATAGTCTTTTTTTATGCAAAATAGGTATAACAAAGAAACCTAACAATCCTATTAAAATATTGACGCTAACAATGAAAAACAAAGAACTGTACTTTTCTATGCTTATGGTGGGGATGTCGCTCGGAACGGCATGGGCTATTCGCGGACAGTTTGGCCACGAACATGGAGCTGCTTGGGCAGGAGCAATAGGCTCACTGAGCGTATTGCTCGTTGCCAAACGTCCTGATTGGTACGCTAAAGTTTTTGCGGCTACATTGGCTGGTGCTATCGGTTGGGGGTTAGGCGGGTTGTCGAGTTATGGTATTGTGGTAGGGTATGGTCGTGGAACTGACTTTATCAATGTTTATTATGGCCTGATGATGTTGTTTGTCATTGGGGGCTTATATGGATTTGTAGGTGGTGGTTTGTTTGGTTTAGCTTTGGCCAATACCGAAGAAAAACCAGTAAAGTGGCACGAAGTCATTATTGAAATGGTGGTAGGAGCCATTATCTTTTATTTCTTTATGATTGAAGAATTTGAATGGTTGATGACTCCCCCGTTCTGAAATGTGGGCAGCGTGTTTTGGTTCAGCCGTAGCTTTGACTTGGTATCTTGTACGTCACAAACAATTCTCGGCTTTGCGCGTAGCTGTTTTTACAGGATTAGGTGGCGCTTTTGGCTTTGCTTTTGGCAATGTATTGCAAGTGCTGGGTAACGTAACCGACATCAAATTTAACTTTTGGAATGTCATGGAATATTCTCTGGGTTTTTTGGTGGGCTGGGCATGGCTTATGGCACGCTTACTTCACGGTGGGAGAAAAGCGATGCAAAAGAACCCAAATTAAAGGTTTGGTTTCCATTGTTGATGGTCGCATTGGTCATTCCCTTTATTGTTTGGGAGCAATCATTTGGTTTAGAACGTCTTCAAGGGATTTTTGGCAAATTAGAAATAACACCTGATAGCCCTTTATTATCGGGTGTACAGTGGACTGCCATTGGCTTAGTGCTCGCTTTTACGATTTTATGGTGGATAAAACTTTATCAAAATAAACCCAACCCATTGGCTTATATCCAAAGAGAAATCTTTATACTTTTTTGGGCCATTGGGGGTTGTATGTGGTATTTAGTTTATTGAGACGGGTGCTTTCATGAGTGGCTACCGTATAGAGCAGTATCTTTATATTGCTAATTGGATTGTTGTTGCGTTTCTGATTAGTAGTACTCAACCTACCTTTGCAGACAAACCCCTTGCACCTAGAAAATGGGCTATTAATTTGGGGGTATTGTTAGTCTTTTTTGCCTTGATGGCTTTGATGCTTATCAATTCGCACGGAGAAGTAAAACATGCACAAAAACGCTTTGGTGTACCACCTGTGGTAGAAGAAACAAAGTGATTTAAGTATAAATGAGGTAAAACAAGCCTTTTGATTGTCGAAACGATTCAACGCTTAAACCCTCAATCCAATGAAAGTAACCTCCTTTTTCATCTCGGCATTACTTTTAATGTCCCACTTTCTCATGGCACAAATGAGCAAAGTCTATGATAACTTGAGCGTACCGAGCAAAATCTTGAAAAGTGATCGCAAATTTGCTATCTATTTGCCCCCCAATTACGAAACTTCTCAGCGTAGCTATCCTGTTTTGTACTTATTACATGGCGTGGCGACGACCAAACAGGTTGGGTGCAATTTGGTGAAGTACAGCATATTGCCGATAAAGCGTTCAGTGAAGGCAAAGCTACTCCCATGATTATCGTCATGCCAGATGCTAATACAGGCCAAAGAGGTTATGCTAACGATCCCAAAAATGAATGGCGTTACGAAGATTTTTTCTTTCAAGAACTAATGCCTCATGTCGAAAAAACCTATCGAATCAAGGCTGAAAAACGATTTAGAGCGGTAGCTGGATTGTCTATGGGTGGGGGAGGTTCCTTTACGTACGCCCTTCATCATCCTGAATTGTTTTCATCGGCTTGCCCCTTGAGTGCAGCCACTGGTCCTTTAACCCTTGACGATACCAGAGCCAGTTTGAAAAGAGCCAAACCCGACGTGACTTACTCCGAGGCAGAAATAGAAGGGTATTATAAGCGGCAGAGTGTGTTGGAACTGGTAAAAAATGTTCCTGATGACCAAAAAAAGGCTGTACGATGGTACATAGATTGTGGCGATGATGATTTTCTATACGAGGGCAATGGCTTGGTGCATATCGCCATGCGCAAAAAAGAAATCCCACATGAATTTCGAATCTACGATGGAGGGCATAATTGGACCTATTGGCGCAGGGCTTTACCTACTGTTTTGAGTTTTATCTCCGATGCTTTTCATCAATATTGATACTGCATTTTAGCATTAGTATCAGACGATTTCAATTTCAGAAAGGGGGAAAATAAACTTTCCCCCATTTTGAAGGTATTCTTTTTCTTTTTCCAAAATAGCGTGTTTAAAATGCCATGGAAGTACCAAAAAATAGTCGGGTTTCATAGCGATCGCCTCTTGCTCTGAAATGATAGGAATATGAGTACCCGGCGTGTAGCAACCGTATTTGTTGGGATTTACCTCGGCTATGTAAGGAATCAATTCCTTGGTAATACCACAAAATTGCAATAACACATTGCCTTTGGTAGATGCCCCGTAGCCTAAAACTGTTTTTCCGGAAGTAACAATATTTTCAATAAGAGTGGAGAGTTCTACTCGATGTTTAAAGATACGCTCTTCAAAAGCCCGAAAGGGGGCTAAGGTATAAAGACCCATCATCTCCTCCTGATTTAATAACCAGTTGATAATGGCGTGATTGGGAAGGTAGTTACTTTTTTCTTAGCTGCTGTCACCGCAAAACTACCTCCGTTAATGCTGTTCATCTGCACATCTATTACTTTCAACCCGTGGGTCTCGAGGAGTGATTTTACGACTTGGAAGGAATAAAACTCCAAATGTTCGTGGCAAATTGTATCGTAGGCATTGGTACGAAGCATAGAGGGCATGTAGCTTTGCTCAAAGTGCCATATACCATCAGGAGCTAACAAAACTTCAATATCTTTGACAAATTCCGAAGGGCTTTCCACATCGTAAAACATGGCAATAGAGGTAATCAATTTAGGCTGTTTACGGGGAAACTGACTCGGAGAAAGCAGTTGCTGAAAAAATCACTGACCAAAGAAATCGCTGGCTCGTAATATGCCTTGAACTTATTTCCGGTGGGATCAATACCTATTTTATGTACCGAGGTAGGGAAGGCTTTAAGAAATGTGGCATCGTTACTGCCAATATCGAGCACTGTATCGCCTGCCTGAAGCCCTACAAATTTAGCCAAATGATATGCTTTTTGGTGAAGATGAGCCACCATAGAGGCATTCAAGCCAGAACGGTAGCCATAGTTGTCACCATACATTTCGGTCAAACCATAAGATTGTTTCAGTTGTAGTAGCCCACTATCAGGACACCATACCAAGTCAATAGGCCCTTTGGTGATAGGCTCTGTAGGGGATGTTGGGAATACTCCCGTCAAGTACTGTTCTCCCAACGATACTACCTTGATAAGATTGGAACTACCACTAATCCGACAAGTTTGGATTTCTTGATACATACTTATTTCTCAATCGTTGGACGTAGCTTATACACCAAAAGCGTTCCAGTCTTGGGCTGTTTGTTGGGGGTGCGATAAATCGTAATGTTTGCTTCATTGTTTTGATATACGAGACTATCTAACGCATAGATTTGGTGCTGAATAGGTAATGAAGCTGGCAGAAGCAATGTGTCGCATTGCAAAGCATAGATAGCGGCGCAGTTGCAGATATCCAGGGTATCTCTAAAAATACGACGAGGGGCATGAATAAGACTGATTCTATTTTGAGTAAACAGACAAGCATCTTTGGGTAATAGTTTGTCCAAAGCCTTGTAATCCTCATACAACGGAATGAATTTTTTGTAATACGTAGCCTTTGAGTCTTCGCTCAATGGAAAAGGTTGTAAATGAGATAGATAATAATAAGATATAGCAAGATAAGGCAAAAGAGCAATGCTCCAAAAAGCCACTTGTATCATCTTCTTTTTGGTCATCTGTATAGCAATAGGAGGCGGAGCAAGGGCCGTCAATACCCCTAATGTTAGAGGAATATTACCCCAAAAACGAGGGTGATAAAGCAGATGAAAAGCATAAAGAATAACCAAGTAAATGCTACAAATCCCCAATGTTTTTATTTTAACGGCTTTGGTATGTGTAGAAACAGCAAAAAATAAGGGCGATAATAACAATAAGTATGGAAAGTGCATGAGTGCTGTTTTGATATGCTCAAAGAGATGGGGAGAGTTAACCACTTCTGCTTGCATGGTAGCTGCTCGGAGGTGCTGATCGATGATTTTGGTGTCGAAATACTGAGATAGCATCAACCCAAAGGGTGAATGGGTCTGAATGTAAGTCCAACTTACAATAGGGACATAAAAGACAAGAATAGGCAATACAAGTAAAGCGATATACTTGAAATAGAAGATATTGAACTGCCACAATTCATACAGCAACACTACACCTAACAAAACAGCAAAAGGTAACAAAGACATCTTTGCCCCTGCTATCGCAGCCAAGAAGACCCCCGATAGCCACATCATAGCAGGAATAGACATCTGTCTTTTTAGAGAAGCAAAAGCAAACACCACATATAGCCCCATAAAAGCTGATAAATCTCCAAAATGATGACTACCTGCACTCGTAAATGTAAGGCGATACATACCCAAACAAGCCAAACTTAGAACAGCCCAACGAAGAAAATGAGAGATGGAGGCCTCTTTTAAAGGTGGTAAACTGTTGAAAGAAATGCGCCGAATATTCCCAAACTGACTACATTAGCCGCATTTGGAAACCCCCAATATACCAAGGGTAGATAGCTAAAATTATAAATTAAATGCGGCGGCATAGCTGCCTCCCAGGGTTGGCGATAGAAAATTAGGCCACCATCCGTTACGATACGCTCACTCACCAATTGATGATAAAACAATTCATCTATTTTGGTAGAGGGTAAAATAGCATAAATGAATAAGGGTAAAAAACACAGGATAAAGCCTCCAATCCATACAAAATCTTTCCTTTTAGTATTAAATGCTTTAAGAGTTTTCCATCTCAAAAAAGTCAATTGCCAAACCAACAGCCCAACTAATGCCAATGATAGCAAGCTTATACTGCTATCATTTATCCAAAAGAAAAAAGCTAAAACTTGCACAATCAAGCTGATACATAGAAAACCAGTGACCACCTTCAAAGCAGGACTTATAGGCTGTGTGAATGAAAAAGGGAGGAGTTGAGTAATAAAAGCCCCAAACTATACACCGCCATAAAATAACCAATGCCAATGAAGAAATTGATTAAAAAATCATAGGAAGAGAGTGCTTCGAAAGAGGCCATTACTAAAGAAACTTGATTTTATTGAGGGCAAAAGACCATTTTTAACAAAAGCCAGCCATGCTTGAATCGTGAAATATTGGTTTCACCGTAGGTTCTGGCACGGTAGCGAATGGGAACTTCGATAAACTTTAAGTTGAGCTTGGCTGCACCAAATATCAAATCAAAGTCACCAAAAGGGTCAAAATTACCAAAATAAGCGCGATTGGCTGCTAATTTTAGGTAGTTTTCGCGGGTCATTACTTTCGTACCACAAAGGGTATCTTTGAGGCGTTGCCCCAAAAGCCATGAAAAAGCCAAACTAAAAACTTATTACCTATCAGATTAAGCGTACGCATCGCCTCTTTCTCCATCGGGTACACCAATCTTGTACCGTTAATATACTCCCTTTGCCAGTTGCAATTGCCTGAAAAACTTGGGTAAATCTTCGGGCGGTACGGTCATGTCAGCATCTAAAATCATCAAAATGTCGCCTGTCGCCATGCTATATCCTTTGCGTACAGCATCTCCTTTGCCTTTTCCTTCTTGCTGTACCCATTTTAAGGGGCGTTGCGATTTATATAGTGTCCCCAGGCGCTGAATTTCTTGCCAAGTATCGTCGGTCGAGTTGCCTTCTACAAAAATAAGCTCGGTCATTTTACCCATTACAGGTGTACGTTGTATCAGCGCCTCAATATTCCCCTTTTCGTTACGGGCTGGAATAACTACACTTACTGTGAGTTCGTCTATGGGTTTGCGTGGTTGGTAAACGCTCCGGGCTACCAAAAAGGTCACTAATCCCAACTGATTGAATAAAGGTAAATTACCAACATACTTGTTCAAAAACCAAGAAAAACAGGAAGGTAAAATGGGAAAATTACCTTTTTTGTTCTGCGGACTACATCAAACCCCGAGAGTGTAAGCAAGTTGGCAATATCGCTTATATCAAGCCAGTTTTGGCGTTTTTGGGGCATTTTAAGGCCAATACCTTCGGCAAGGTTGAGCAGAGGAAGCCACAGAAAATTGGTGTAACTAATCAAGATGCGCGTTTGAGGGGTGCATACCTTCTGTACTTCTTCAAATACCTTCTGTACGTCATTGAAATACCCAATGGTATCGCTGATAATGACAAAATCGAAGGTTTCTTGTAGCGTAATTTGCTCAGCGTCCATTACAAAATAGGTAAACTGCCCCCGATGTTGGCGAGCATAGTCCACCATCGAAGCCGACACATCAATGCCCACCCCACGACTGGGCGCGAGTTTTTCCAATAAAAATCCCGTGCCGCAACCTATTTCCAAAATAGAACTTCCTTTAGGAATAGAAAACTGCAAATGTTTGATAAGACACTGATAGTAATAGGCGTTGCGGTTGATCCATTTTTCACGCGCTTCGCCGCTTATTTGTAATGCTGATGGTACCATGTAGCGTCTGCTAAAATCAAGAGTGTGGGGTTAGGAATGGTGACATAACCCGTTTGGGGAAATAGATAATGATTGGATTTTTGAGATAGCTGCTTTTTTCGTAAATATATAAAAAAGGACGACCCACCAACGGACGGCGTACATTCCAACTCCAAGAAATAGGATATACCTGCTGAAAAATATTGAGGTATTGTTTCTCACAAAATACCTCTGCGCCAGTAGGGAGCTTGTGAGCTAAATCATATAACAACTTCTCGGGGTTTTTGGGGTAAGGCCGCCACCCTGCTTTATACTCCATTATAAAAGTTAGATGTTTCTTGCCATCCAACCCACTTTGAGTAAAAACGTCATTGTTGAGTACCAATAGTGGACTAAAGATACATTGTAAAACTACCCACCAAGCTGTCCATTCATTTTGACGGAAATGAGCGGTAGCATGTACCTCAGTATTTCTAATGACTAAAAACACATAACAACTCAGCATAAAAGCCCAAAGCCCTCCGATGCGTGGTGGGTAAATGATTCCTGGACTGATAACAGGGAAATAATATAGTCCTTCGAGATAAAACACAAGGCATAGAACACCGCCAAAACCAATCAATGCGCCCATCATAATCTTTGGCCGAAAAATTCCCCCCCACCAAGAAAGAAAAGGAAATAACGTCAGTAAAACAGTCAATAGACTGAGAATACCCAATATAGCGGTATAATATGACCACTGTCTCAATGATGCTTGAGATACTTGTTCAAAAATACGATTTAAACGACTTGATTGCTCTCCATTTATATATGACAGCCACCACATACTCAACCCAAAAAAGAACAAAGAGAGCATAACAATGCCAATGGTTTGGCGATTAAAAAAATAGGCTGTCCAAGGTTGTGTATTATTTTTTAGGACATGGTTTACTACCGATGTAAAAAGTAATAAACCGCAAATGAGTATGGGAGCGGTCTCTTTGACACTAAAAATAAGCCCACCCCAGCACAACGCCCAAACCCATTGCCGTTGAGCAAGACTTAATGCTAATAAGCCCATAAGTGGAATGAAATATTGCTCGGGATGCCAGCCAAGATAATCTAAGAAGATATGATAGGCAAAAGGGCCTGTAATCATGAACCCCACAATAATCCATTCATTTTGCCAACGGGCTTTCTGAAATTGGCGAAGCCACCGAAACCATTTACCTAAGAAAAGAACTACTAAGCCCAAATAAACCAAAAATAACCCATAAACACCTGTAAACTTTGTAATGAAACCTGTCAATAAAATAAAATAATAATTGTGTTGCAAGGCATGAAAACCCGTGTAGGTATCAAATAGCAAAGGTCTGCCTTCCAACCAGCCCCTGCTAAGTTGGAGTGTCATGAGACCATCTAAAAAGTATTCACCCAGAAATTGAAATTGAAATATTTTAAAATACAGCCATCCCACCAATACTACAAAGGGAAGCCATATAAGGAGAAGATTGGCTGCTTTACTCAGATTGGATGGACGCATGATGTTCTGTTGTCATAAAACCTATGCTCAAAAATAAGCATACAATCTATATAATCGCAATGTAACTTCAGATAATGGGTTTTTTATACTGTAACCCCTTTTAAAAAACGCATTACCCAAAAATAAAAAGGTGGACGAAGGCCATTCATTTTCCAAGCGCGATAAATTTCCCAATTGCCCCGAACAATGTTCTTCCAGTTGTTGTTGGAAACACCGTCTAAGCGCATACGTACCAAAATTTCGGGAAGGTAGTGCGATTTAAAACCGTGCCGCTTCATGGCTCGTAAAAGAAATTCATAATCTGCAGCAAATTTTAGGTGCAAGTCAAAGCCGCCTATTTGGTCATAGACCCGCTTTCTGATAAATACCGCAGGGTGGGGGGGAATCTCGCCTTCTTCAAAAAAACGTGCGTAGTAGGGCTTGGAAGTCCAATAGCGCACAATGCTATAAATATCTGCGGCCTTCACATACACCAAATCACCATATACAATATCAATAGTAGGCTGAGCTTGAAAAATAGCGGCTACGTTGGTCAATACCTGAGGCGAAATATACAAATCGTCCGAATTAAGCAGACCGATTACTTCGCCTTGGGCCAGCCGAATTCCTTTGTTTAAGGCATCATATATCCCTTCGTCGGGTTCTACTACAATTTTCCGCAATTTGTCTTCGTATCGCCTAATTACCTCCAAGGTGCCATCGGTAGATTCCCCGTCAATAATAAAATACTCAAGCGGACGATAGTCTTGCCCCAACACCGACTCCAAAGCATCGGCAATGGTGCGGTGATTGTTATAGACGACCGTAATAATCGAAAAAAGCACCCTCCTATTGTTTGAATATAGCGATAAACGAATCTGCAAATATCTTGATTCTTTCCTGATAATTCTCAAAAACAGGTTTTGAATCCAACTGTTGGGTCAAAAAACCGTGCATAAAGTATCTTGAGTTCATCGGCCTCATCGGCTTCAAAATAATAAGCCCTATCGCCCATTTGCTCTACATGCACAGGAATACGAGAGAGCAAGATCTGCTTTTGGAGTGATTTAGCATCTTCAACTACCGTACTCCACCCTTCAAATTTGCTCGGTTGAATTACCGCCAACGCATGTTTCATCAAGCCCAGTTGGTGGGCGCGTGGAATCACCCCAATGACCGCACTTGGCGCGTAAGCTGATGGGTATCTACGAGCCGCCTCAGCGAAGCAATATAGGCAGGATTACGATAGTCCTCTTCTTTTCCTGTAAAAACTATCTGAAAAATCAGGGTATTCTTGTTTTAAAAGGCGCATTGCCTCATAGACAACAATATGGTTTTTGTGCTTGTAAAACTGATTAGAAACGATAAAATAAGGAAGTGTAACGTCGTAGTGTTGGCGCAAAAATGCAATGTCGTCGTTGGGTATTCCCTCTATCAAAGAAACAAAGGGAAGGACATGAATTTTAATACGCTGGGCATCATATCTAAAAAAACGCTGCAAATGTCCGTAAACATCGTGGCTTGATTGTACTAAGTCGGTAGAGTATTTGAGGATATTTTAATGCGCAGTTCCCTGAAAAATAAATTGAGCCGTGTAAAATATTCAGGATAAAATTTTTGCTGGTAGTCGGGATACCAAGATACTACACGGCAGTGGTGTTGCGGATTGTTGAGTCGGCCAGGAAAATCATTGACAGGATACAGGCCATCTAATTGATGCTGGACAATAATGTCTTTCACAAACAGATTTTTCAAACGTAACCACGATTGCAGGTAGGTCGTAAAATTGCTTTTGTAATTCGCTAAAAATACATATTGGATATAGGGATACTCAATCAATCCCAGTTTGTTTTCCGACCGCTCGTTATAAAATACCACAATTTCGGGGCGGTCAGCTTCATCAAGCCATTGGAGGGCATTGATTAAATTGACTAAATAGATAAAACCACCCGTCCAATGAGGGTCGAAGAAAGTAGCAAGAATACCTATTTTGAGTCTTTTTGGCTGCATCTTAGTTTAATAAATCTCGAATGGCTTGGTGGATATTGAATTTAGGCGACCAATCAATATGCGATTGCAACTTAGCAATATCAGCCACCAATGCATTCGCTCTACCTTTCGCACCTTGGTTTCGTCTGTTTCAATCGTTATTTTTTCACCCAATACCTCCTCAAAAACTTGTACAATCTCTAACACGCTGTATGCTTGCCCACTCCCAAGATTGAAAATATCATAGTGGTTGTCGGTGGTTATCATGAGCTGATAGACTGCCTCAGCCATGTCATTTACGTGGATGTAATCGCGTTTGGGAGTCAGGTTTCCCAATCGAATAGTGCGTTTTCCTGCTTTGATTTGGGTAAGAATAGCCAGGAAAAGATGGGGGTTCGTTTCGTTGGGGCCAATGGCATTAAAAAACGACAGACTACCGTCGGGATGGCTGTTTGAAGGTAAAATCGGTGCATTAACTGTTCTCCCACCCATTTCGATAATCCATAAATGTCCAAAGGCGCAGTGGCATGACTTTCTTTTAACGGATTCATTACAGCAGGATAAACCGCCGCGGTAGAAGCAAACATTACTTTCTGAACGGAGGTATGTTGAAGGGCTTCCAACAAATGAAATGTCCCTTGAATATTGATATTAGATGCTTCAAAGGATGTTGGTTGCAATAAGGAATAAAATGAATCGCTGCGAGGTGCAACACCCAATCGGGGTCGATAGCCTTTACAATAGACGTAATAGCCCCAGCATTGAGTAAGTCTTCTTGAAAGAAATGATCGTCAGGAACAGACACAAAATCGCGACGACCAAAAGAAAGATTGTCTAACACAAATACTTCGTGAGAAACCCGCTGTAATCTTTTAACCAAAGCCGACCCAATAAAACCAGCGCCTCCCGTTACAAGTATTTTCGGCATAAACGAATCCTTTTATTATCTTTTCTGCAACACAAAACTAAACAATCTTCCTGGAATGTACTCTTTTCTGAACAGGGAGAGCCGCCAACCCACACCAACAATGCCAGGAATAAATACTATCCAACGACCAAAGACGGCAGCAAGGCGTTGTTTCAAAACCTCCTTCGACCAAGGGTCATAATTGAGAACAGAATCTGAAGGACGCAGTATTTCGAGCATTTCCAATCCAGCAATTTCAAAAGCAGCTTGGTAAGTGGGCAAGCTAAAGGCATTTTCGCCTCCATAATAGCGGTGCAAAGGATGACGTACCAAAAACCGTGCTTTATCGCGGTCATTATGTACGACATGGTCACGGACGGTGAGTAAAATACCTCCTTTTTTCAATACACGACTTGCTTCTTTCACAAACATCCCCAAATCAGCAGCATGGTGTAGAGCCTGTCGAACATACACAATATCAAAAACTCCCATCGGTAAAGGTAGTTTCTCGCCCGATGCTTCTGTTATCGTTAGTTGAGGCAATTGATAATGAGCAACGAGTTGCTTTATCGCTCCTGTCCCTACTATGTGGCTGGGGTCAGGTTCGGCTGCAGTAACCTGATAACCCGCTAAAGCCAGCGACAAACTGGCTACCCCATTGCCTGCGCCGAGGTCTAATAAAGTGGTAGAAGCAGGTGCGTACCTACGCAGTAAAGACAAGGTTTCGGCCCATTCGGCACTTGTCCTGAACCGCTCTACATTGGCAGGAAGATTGGGCAAAAGATAGGTATCACGTACCAACGATGAAAAAGAGGGGTCGCTTTGTAGCTGAATAATCGTTTCTTCCCAAGTCATGCAGTAAGAGGGGCTATTACAAACAAAAAACGCCTCTAAAGGCGTTTTTTGTTTTACGTTCTTGTTTTTATGCTATTTCCAAGCCCTATTTATGAATAGACAATTTTTGATTGAACACTTGGTTTTTATCTGTTCTGACTACACGTAAGATATAATTACCTTCTTTTACATCATTTCCCAACGTGTATTTGGTTTTGAGGTCTTTTACTTGTCCTGCCTGTCTGACAAGCGACTTGCCTGTGAGGTCTATCACATCAAAAGAGATATTTTCTTCACTTATAAAGCCCTTCAGGCGTACTTCAAACGATCCGTTGCTTGGGTTGGGGTAGATGCTTACGTCTGGCTTCTCGGCCAATTCGGCTCGTTGTGTGCCAATCGTGAAATAAGTAGCGCCCCTCAAAACAGCTTCCGATGAAAGCGAATTGTTGGTGGTTGTAGTGGGGGTTAATTGCCATTCGTTGTTGCGTAATTGTACAATCTGACGCTCATTGGTGGCTGAGGCTACTGTGATTTGGCGCGGTGCGGCATTGTTACTTTGTACGGCCCAGTAGCTATCGGTATTGAGATCAGCCACTTCTATGGCTCGCTGCGACGACAAACGCGTTGGATTTTGACTCACATAGCCTACTTGTACTTCGTCGTAGCCATTGGGTTTAGAAAGAGCAAAGGCTTGTAAATGAGTGCCGTTTCCGACAGGGAAGGAAAAAGCATCCTCTCCCAATTTACGCATGTAGCCCTTGACATGAGAGCGGTTGGAAGCGCCCGTTACTTGGGCTTGAGGCCCCAATGAGAGTACATTGAATTCGTTGTTTTCGATGATACCATCGCCCAAGGTGAGCTGCCGCTCTACCAATAGTGGGGCGCGGAGGGCTACTTTACCCATCTGCGACAGTACCAATGTACCCGCCGTAATGGGCTGAGTGCTTTGAATCAACTGCGTCCCTTCGCCATCAAGTACTACTTGCCCATTGAGCGACATTTGGCCTTGGTTGTTGAGTCCTTTGCGGAGGTGGAGATCCCCTTCCGACTTAAAACTGCCCGCATTGGTCATTTCGGTATTGACCGTTACGATGACTCCCGAGCCGATGAACACATCAGCCGACGACACCAACTGCGCCTGCACCGCCCCTGTCGCCAAACAACCCGCGAAAATTAGAGATAGCTTTTTCATAGTGAATACAGAATTTCGATGGAAAAAATCACATACCCAAAGATAGACTACTTTTTTTTAAGATACACACACAACCCATGAAAAATTATCTAACGGTCAGTTTTTGTTATCTATTATTTCTTTATATAATCTCAAAGTGTTTTCCACCATTATATCGATGGTAAAATTCTTTTCAAAATGTTCCCTTGATTTCTGACCCATTTGTACTGCCAATTGCCTATCATTATAAAAATGAAGAATTGAAGAGGTAATACTTTTAGAATCCTTACGAGGGACTAAAAAGCCATTTACTCCATTGAGCACTTCTTCTTTTACTCCAGCCACGTCCGTAGCAATAATTGGTAAACTGTGAGCCATCGCTTCTAAGATAGAGATAGGAAGGCCTTCCCAATTAGTGATTAATAGAAAAATGTCTGCTTCCTCAAGATATTTAGGGACATTATTAACAGCACCCTCAAAAAATACTTTTTCAGACAAATTGAGATTATTTACTTTTTCTTTGATTATAGGCATTAATTCCCCATCTCCTAAAAGCATCAATTCCCAATTAAGATTTTTGATTGGAACTAAAGCATTAATTAATGTTTCATGGTCTTTCTGTGCTTGAAAGCGTGCTGACATGACCATAATTAAAGGATTGGCATCTTTTTCTATATTCTTTTTTAATCTCACTAAAGGGGGAAAAAAAGGAACACCATAATGAATAACAGTTATTTTGTTCTCTTTTACTACATTGAGTTTTAGAGCATATTTTTTATCTGCTTCTGAAACAGTAATAATTTTACAAGATATATATTCAATTATTTTTTCAATGAATTGAAAAAAATAATTTATTTAAAGCAGGAATACCTTTCTGCAAAAGACCAGCCATGTGCTGTAAATGTGTTTGGAATACCAAGCCACCAGGCAGCTATTCTGCAAGAATTCCAGCTTTGCTGGAATGAGAAGCCACAATGTCGGGTTGTAACTCCTTAAATAAACGAATTAATTCTAATGTTCCTATAATGTCACGATAAGGGTGAATTGTTCGTTTAAGATTCTTTAAAACTAAGGTGTCTATACCAAGAGAATGGGCGTATTTACTCATTTTTCCCTCATTCCCCATCATTAAAATTACAGAATGTCCTTCTAACTGGAGCTTTAGACAAAGATCAATTACATGACGTTGTGCCCCATAAAGTTCATTACCCAAAGTAATAATTTGAATTATTTTCATACATATACTGGTACTATTACTATTACAAGAATTTATTTTTACAACTTATTATTCCTTACTTTTACCCGACAAACGGCTTTTACTAATAAATTTATTATGCGGTTTTTTGATAAATATTCAATAACTCAAAAAAATATTTTTTTTCCGTCGCTCAGGTTCTCGTAAATGGTATTAGCCTATTTTTTGCTTATCGTTTTGCAATTTCATTAGTTGGAACAGAAATGTTTGGCGTTTGGGCTGTAATCAATTCGTTTGCGTCTTTCTTATCCGTCACTAATTTTGGAATTAATGGAGCCTTCATAAGATATATACCTATCTATATTTCAGAAAAAAAGAGACTACGAGATTGCCCCATTAATATTTACAAATGTTTCGTTTTTTATGATTTTTGGGACTATCTTGGGATAGTAATTTTTTTTTGTTTCTGATTTTTTCCTCTCTTTTATTATCGAAAATAAATATATAATATATGCTCACAGTATTTTAAAACTATCGATAATTGTATTTATTATTAATGTAGTTGTAGGTCTTTTTTCATCAATTGTAGACGGATATAACTCAATATATCAAAGGAATATTATTCAAATATTGGGTAGTATAGTTTTTCTTTCTATAAGTTATTTCTCTATCTCTGAATGGGGAATAATAGGAATGGTTTGGGGGCAACTAATTCAAGGAGGAGTATCATTAATCTTGTTAATCATAATATGTTATTACTTTATTAAGGGGAAATATTATTGGGATATTAAATATCTCAAAGAAACTTTTTCTTATGGATTACAATCACAAATGATATCATTTATACAAATTGGTTATGAACCCGTAATCAAAATCTTGCTTGGGAAATATGGTGGCCCAACCTCAGTATCATATTTTGAATTATCCAATAAAGTAGTTTTACAAGTTAAGGGTATTATTGCTAATGCTTTTCAGTATCTAGTTCCATTATTCGCATATACAAAAGATGAGAAAGAATTGTCATCTATTTACCATCAATCGGGAAAAAAATATTTAGAATATCGTTGATTTTGTTTAGTTTGATAATAGTTTTTTCTCCTGTTATATCAATATTTTTTTTTAAAAAATAGATATAATATTCATAGTATTTATTGTTTCTATTACAATATCTTGGGCTGCGAATACTATTAGTGTTCCTGTATATTATTACAATATGGGAAAGGGTATTTTAAAAAACAATATAACATTTCATTTATTACTAATTATTATCAATCTGCTTATTATCTTTATTTTATTTCAATTTATAGCATATGATAATGCAGTACTGATAGGTTTTTTCTATCTCATATTTTATCTTCATGGTTTTTAATAAGGAATTATAAAAAGGATATATTCAAAAAGAGCTAATTTTAAAAAAATACAATCGGATTGTAATTGCCTTTCCATCTTTAGAATTAAACAATTCAGGTGTAATTGCAAAAAGTTGAAAATTTAGATTCAACATTTCTCGCAGTATATCATTAAATAATAATTCACCTGTATAGTTTTCAAAATGAGAAACTTCTATCTGTACACCACTTATTTTTTTAAACTATCATAAGCTCCTTTTATTACTTTATCTTCGAAGCCCTGAACATCAATTTTGAGGAAAACTTTTTCTCGAATTGATTAAGTCTTGATAGATGCTATCTAGTTTTACTACATTAATTTCTTGCTTATCAATATAATTAAATAACTCAAGGCTTTCACTACTAAGTTTCTAATAAAGAACTGCTGTGCGAGTTACTAGCAATATTAATTAAGCTTATACCATCATAATCCCCAAGTGCTATATTGATTGCCTCCCAGTTTTTGTATTTTTTAGTTAAAGTACTAAGTTTATTAAATTCTTTTTTTTGTGGTTCAATTGAAATTATTCGCCCATCAAACCCTAGTCTACGAATCTGTGAGGCATATTGCCCAATATTTGCTCCTACGTCAATAACTGTTGTTATTTTGTTTGCATTTAATAAATTAATTCTACTTTTTAATACCCAATCGGGATATTTTCTAATATCAATTCCTAAAGGGTAGAAAACACTTCTTCTTATAAAAGATGATAAGTTCATTTTAGGGTTTATTAACTTTATTTATAAATATACTGATTGTATTTTTTGTAGAGAAAATAATAATGACTCCGAATAAGAGAGGTAATTTGAGAAAACTTTTTGGGCATTTTTAGATATCTCTTTCAGCAATAATTCATCATTTAGTATGTTAGAGAGTTCTTCAAAATTATAATTATTTACTTCTTGAATATGTATTGCTGAAATAAGATTTTGGGTATAATGTTGTATTTCACCTACTGGGGTGACTATACAAACCAGGCCAGACTGCATGGCTTCAACAACTGACATTGCCATTCCCTCATATTGACTAGCCTGAAAAAACAAATTATATTCTGAAAGGATTACATTAACCTTTTGAGGAGAAAGTACACCGCAATAGGTGAAATTTGTTACTTCGAGTTCGTGAGCTAAAACTTTTAATTTATCTAAATAATCTTCATCAGGCCCATAAATATCAAAAGGAATTAAGATATTATAGTAATTTAGAAGATGGTGTTGTAACTTAATACCAATTTCGATTCCTTTCATTTCGTTTATTCTTCCTATATAAACCATTCTCAAGTCTTTGAAATCAATATGGCGAAAATTCTGACTTTTTTGCCTTAAAAAGGAAATTATTGAAATTTTATTATCAGAAGTCCACTGATTTACAAATTTTTTAGCCATAACAGAATCCACAAAGGTATGATTGGAGAGCTTGAAACCAACCTTATTAAAAATTTTATCAAGGTAATGTTTAAAGAAGGTACTATGGAAGAAGCTAATCCATATAAAGTCCCGAAAGATTATCTTTGCTAACAAAATTGTAAATATTGATCTCCACAAAGAAGAAATTATAATTTTTGGTTTTTCTGTATTTATGTAATCGGCTATCTTATAGTAGTTAAATAAATCAAATGGATACTTCCCATTAAATACTACAATATAAGGGCGTATAAAATCTGGAACTTCGATTTTATCTAAATCTTTGTCAATGACTATAAGTCTAAAATCATAGTGTTTATTCAATACCTCTAATGAAGATAAAGCTGCAGTTTCTACTCCACCAATCTTTAAAGCATGTATTATATGGAAGACTTTAATTTTCTGTTGCATGATTATATTCAGCTAGCGGATATAAATAAACAATTCCACAGGCGAGCCAAAGCCAAGGGTAGTAATAATTACCAATAAATAAATAATGAAT
The DNA here is from genome assembly GCA_041392315.1 of Spirosomataceae bacterium. Lineage (GTDB taxonomy): Bacteria > Bacteroidota > Bacteroidia > Cytophagales > Spirosomataceae > Runella. The sequence continues at coordinate 355,107 of JAWKMH010000002.1, forward strand.
AAGGGCGGACGAGATACTAATAGTTAATGATGTTCGAAAGGGTTTATTCTGTATTGAAAATAACTTTAAATAAATATATATAAAAAAACATACAAAGAAAGTTAATCCAAAAATACCTGTCTCTAAAAATAAAACTACATATAGACCGATAACAATATCAATCCTTAAAGAATCATATGCTGCAGGGCCATATCCAATTAAAAGATTTAGAATATTAGAGTTTTTGATTACTTCTATAGCTGTTTGTATTTTTTCAGTACGATCCATCTGTGAACCACTATCCGTTGCTTTTTCAATGGTCAATATATTTAGAGCTTCGTTTATATTAATGTTTAGCTCATCAATTAAATAATTATTTGTCCAATAAACTAACCCAATAATGACTACTAATATAAATACAAAGGTTGTTAAAAATTGAGGAGTAATACGACTTTGTATGTTGGTTAATCCTAAAACAACTAACATAATACCAGCAATAGCAATACCTGCGCTACTAAAGGTAAAAATAAATGCTATGATAGTTATAATAACATAAATATATGCAACAATTCTTCTTGTTGCTTTCCCTGTTGGGTGGTAAAAGAAGTAATAAACCATTAAAGGCAAACAAATTTCTATGAATAAAGCATAGTGCCCTGATTCTTCTACGAAAGATCTAAGGCGAATAAATTTTCCCAAAAATGTGGGGGTATATTCTTCAACAAAAGAGCGAGGGATATATTCATCAATGGAAAAATCAAATAAATTCTTACTTAAAAATTCAAATAATCCAAAAGTTGCTGATACAAACACTCCGAAAGAAAGCCATTTTAAAACTTTACCAAGAAAATCTGATATTTTACTATTGAGGTAATTGAAGTATAACCTAATACAGAAATATAAAATAATGACCGTAAATAAATAAGCTATGAGATGATTTGTAGGCTTTGAGGATAGGAAAGAAGGAAGGTTTATTAGGTAGCTTACCAAAACAGCTACTACAAATGCTACAAGCATAAATTCTGCTTTAAACAAAACAGAATTCATACGTCCACTAATAGTATTTATTAATACTAAAATGCCAAAAATACATGATATAATAATGGGAAATGAAATTGTCCAAGTTAATGAGAAAGCGCTAGTCCATGAAAGCGTAAAAAAATATAAAAGCAATAATAACTTACGCATGTATAATTTGGAGTATCTTATAATAAAACCATATTTTGTAAAAATGGAATTGGCGGCAGATAAAACTAATTTTAAATAATGAATTTAATTTTAATATTTCTAAACGCTCAGAATTGAGTTTTCCTGAAGAAGTTATGCTTTCTGGATGCTCCCTAAAAAGAGTAATAGGTAAAGGAATGTACTTAATAAAAAAAACCTTAGATAAATTTAATATATAATCAAAGTCAGAAGCATAGCGATAATTAATATTGTAAGTAAAGTTTTTTGCTATAATTTTATTAACAAAGAGAGCAGGATGAGGTATAAAAGAACAGTGTTGAGAAAAGAGTAAACTATTATAAGAACATTGAAAACCCCATTTACGAATCTGTTTATTTTCTTTTAATTTGACTATTTGACCATAATAGGCTAAATAATTCGGTTCCTTTTGAATATAAGCAGCCATTTTAGCAATGGTAGTATTATGAAATAATTGGTCATCTGAGTTTAAAATCAAAATAAATTCCCCTGTTGAAAAACTCAACCCTTTATTTATAGCATCATACATACTTTTGTCAGATTCGCTTTGCCAATAAGATAGGTATATTTCATATTCCTTAATTATATCTATCGTTCCATCAGAAGAACCTCCATCAATAATGATATATTCGATATTTTTATAAGTTTGCGAGATAACGCTTTCAATGGTTTCTTTTAAATATTTTTGACCATTGAAGACGACTGTGATAATTGTAAATTTCATCATCAAAAATTTCCCGTAGATTAACTAATCTACGGGATTATTAAAATTCTTAATATAACAGATTATAAAGCATCTATCTATTTATCTGTTGTTTCAGCTTTTCATTTTTCTGCTTTTAACTCTTCATTTGTTTATTTAACTCAATCATATAAAGAGTCAATTCCTCTACTTTTTCCATCAACTTAGTTGAGGTAGTAGTCAAATCAATGCCGTTTGCTGCCATTTCATCGGCAGAGGGGACATTTGCAAATGTTTATTAGCTTTGATAAAGATTCTACCTCATCTAAAGGAGCTAATTTATGTTCAGAGCAAATACATAGTCAGCCCCAATCAGCAGAATTCCGAAGGGCTACTTAATTTTTCGGTCATAATACCGTCTTGCACATACAATCGGTAGGGGCCACCGCTAAATGAGCCAGGAAGTCCCAACCTCCTGCCCCCGCCCCACCAGGAGCAGTGTCAAAATCACCAATCGCTAAATAACCTGTGGTAGTAGGGGTAGCAGCCAGAGTTAGTTTGTTAATAATTCCCATCACGGAGTACTCGCACTAAAATTACCTTTAATATGTGATTTGAAGTTTCATTATTGGATATATAAAGGAAATTACTGCCAGTTTCAAACTCTCCTGCACGGAATCCTATAAAAATATTTCTGTCAATTGATATATTTCCCCTGCTCCTGCCCTACCTCCAATACCTATGTTTTCAGATCCAATTTTGACTACTAACAAAGCTTGGCTACCCAATGCAACATTTCTATTCTCCATATTTCCTTTTAGTGCCTCTCAAATCCTAATGTTATGTTAGCATCACCTGTTGTATTACTTCTTAATGCAAATGTACCATAAGCCATGTTAAAACTTCCGAAACATTACTATACATAGACTTGGCCCATTGTGGTATTAGAACGAATTCGTGTCATTACTATATAATGTAATGATGCACCTATAGCTGCATACTCCTCCTTTGTTATTGAACAATGATGTATAACCTATACCAGTATTGTTAGAACCAGAAATATTAGAATACAAAGCTGCTCCTCCAACAGCCACATTGTAAGAGCCATTAGTATTTGCTTGTAGAGCTTGATTTGCCTTGGGCAAGGTTATTTTCTCCTCCCCTGCTATTGACACCCCTGCTCTATATCCAAAAAAGGGTGTTGCCGAATCCAAAATCTATTAGACCAGACTGTTGATTATTAACTTTAAATACTAATGATGCCCCATTTGTACTTCCTAAGAAATCAGTACCATCAATTACATTTCCTTTGTTTATCCCAAGCACCAGCACTGTTACACTACTTGTACGAGCGTTGGGGTTGCCAAGCGGTGCCGTCGTAAGTGTAAAGGCCGATGGTTTTATCAGTTTGATAAATAATCAAACCTGCTACGGGGTCTTTGATGGCATTACGTTGGGTTTATCATACGAGGGCAGCAAAAGTCCCTTGGTCGTAGAACTCAAATCAAGGAGGGCAGATGGATCAGGGTTTTTTGTACCTATACCCACGTTTTCAGCTTTTTGCGCTATGATACGCGGTGGGCTTAACGCTAAGGCAAGAGTAAGAATTTTTTTTTCATAATGACAGAATGATTTTGTGTGTTTTCCGCTTTTCGAGACGAAAGTTAAACATTAATGGATAAATCAAAAAGAGTTTTTGGTAAAATTATCTAACGGTCATTTTTTTGAACACATTCTAACCACATAGGCTTATAAAAAACATAGTGGGGGGCTATGCCTTTTTTGTAAACATTTGCTTATAAAGCCCGATGCCTACTGCAAAAAGTCCCCCTAAACCCCAAATACCAATACAATGACTGTCCGGTTTGGGGGCGCTTCGCTTGAGGGGAATATTGGGTGGGTCGAGGGTTTTGAAACGGGCGTTTCTTCTTCTACCCGTATTTTGGCTTGTTCGTGCTGTTGAGAAAGATTGTTGAACACGTTTTGGGCCAGCATAAAGTCGGCTTGGAGGCGTTGCTCTTCTACTTTGGCTGTTTCGGTATAAAGAAAGCGGTTGCGGTCGCGATAGGCAGCCAAAGTAGCTTCGCAGTTTTGGTAGCGCGTCAGCTTCAGCTACTTGTTGGGAGAGAAAGATCACTTGCTTACGGGCTTTATCGGTGCGGTAGTTGGTCTACGTATCTTTTCAGGTACTCTACAGCTACTCGGGAGGTGGTGGCTGCTACTACGGGGTCGGGCATTTTGGTGGCGATAATAATGACCCCTGTTTTTCTGTCGAAAGTAGCCAATACGCGCTCATGGATTTCTTTGACTAAGCTTTGGCTTTGGTAAGTTCGTAGGCTTTGGTTGAGTTTTTGAGGGTCTAAGCGATGCGAATATCAGCGGCTGTATCGCCCCAAAGGCTTTTTCCACCATCGTTTGTTTTTGTTCCAAATACGCTTGTAATTCCAAGGTTTTTTGAATTCGATACATAGGACTTTTGTTTTTGGAGCAAAAATAACGCAAAAGGTAGGTTTGAAAGATATTGGGGTAGAGGTCGGGGCGTACGGCAACGGTCGAGCTCATTTGGTTGAGATCCACAATTTGCGAGCCCTGCCAAAGCACTAAGCCCTCATTTTAGAGAGCGAGCTATTGGATTGAAGCCTGGCATGAGTTCGGTACTGGAGTCAAACTCTTGTTGGGCTAAGAAAGAATATACAATGCCTATACCACCAAAAAAATAGCTCTCACAACAAGATAGAACGAAAACGCTTTTGGAGGAACGCAAAAACATCAGCGAGATTGATTTCGATTTCGTCTGGTAAGGCAGAGGTATTATCGGCGTTATTCATTTTAATTTCTTTAGGTTACTTATTATTCAAATACTTCCTGTAACATTGATGTTTAGGAGGAGGCAAACAGGAGTGATGACATCTTAATTGGATATTGGAAGAATCGCAAATGACACATAACTCAGGTTGAACGACGGTGTTTTTCGCCTTTGTCGGTAAATAAACGTCGAATGGAGAGTAACAACTTTGCAAGACTTATGCCTTAAAAAGCTTGCAAAAAGTAGGTGTAAATTGCTCGATATCAATTGATGACGGCTGCTGAGAGTATGACATCTTTGAAAACATAAGTCTCAATCAACTCTCTAATAAGCAGCTCCTTGAACTGCCATTGTAAATAATCGGCAGTGGTATAGGTTTTGGTGAGGTCTAATTGTTTGAGGTCGGTAATCATCGTACTTCTCTTTTTTGGACAAATATAGCAAATCGCTTTTTAAAACAATTTACCCTAGCAAGGTAATGAGCGCGATGATGAGTTATACTGGTAAAGGACAATAAAACAGGTCCTGTGATGTCAGATTTTTTGTCGTCAATGGGCTTGGAGGGTACATAGATCGTATTCCCAGGCGTTATTTTGGGGTAGATTCTAAAAACAAGAACTGACGGGTACGCTGGGTAAAGCTGCTGTTGGCATTGCTCACATACTTTCCGTTTGATGGCCCGTTGTTCATACCCCTGCTTGCGATAGGTAATCTTGGAAATTATAGTTTTTGGAGTAATTAATGAGCGATGGGTTGAGTACTCCTCCAGAAATACGTACCAATTCAGGAATATTTGGGAATAATGAGTGAGTCGCCATCTACCAAGGTAAGATTGCCCCCGTCGTTAGGATTTTCGAGGATTTGATTGATATTGATGGTTACTTTCTCCCCTTTAAGGGAATCAAAGGGCACCATCTAAATAAGCAGAGGGCTTTAATCCTCCTGCCCGATCAATGATACTGCTGATGCGCTCGGTGTTGTTGGCGATGGCATACGTACCGCATAATTCACTTCTCCTGTAATGGCCACGTTCTTTTGGATTTCGTAACGGGGCGATTTTCGCACATAGACAATGGCTGTAGGGTTTGAGCTTGAATTGTGCTTCAGTAGGAGTTAGACCCAATTGGGGGTCTATTTCCGAGGGTGGGGTGGATTTGAATATTGAAATTATCGGCTACCTCGTTGAGGTTAGATTGATTAACTCGTCGCGCAATTTCGATACGTTCTGGAATTCCGCCTTCTGTCAGGCCACCTGCTTGGACGATGAGGTCGCCTACGGTGAGGTTATCGGTATAGAGGTACTTGTTGTCGGGGAGAGATTTATTTGTCCAAAGATACTTACAAAATAAGCGGCATGAAGTTCGCTAATGGATTTAACAACGATGCTATCTTGGCGTTTGAGCGCTACATCTTCTGAGATTCCTTTCAAAACCTATTTGTTCTAAATCGACAGAGAGTGACTTCTGCCTGAGGTTATCTTTTCGACGATGAATGAGGATGCGCTTGATAAAGGCATCTTCTTTGGACCCCATCAGCGCGGGCAATGATTTGAGAAAGTGTCTTTACATCGGGTGTGAGAGGGCATAGTCAGCTCGGTCGGAACACAGCTCCTTGGACTTGAACACGGTTGGCGTAGCGATCCAATATCTTTCCAATCTCATAGCGGTCGCCATTTTGAGGGGCAAAGCCCTTAAATTCATTTTGGGCGATGTTGAGTACTTGGTTTTCTTTGTCGGTAGTACGCCTGATCGTCACGTAGGCTTTGTAGGCAAGGCTGGAGAACCCACCACCAAAACGCAATACATCATCGAGCGATTCACCCTCTTTGGCTTCATAAATGGCGGGGCGTTTTACTTCGCCGTCGAGTTCGACACGGGTGGTATAAAAAGGGATGTGTATGATGTCTTGATCTTGCAATAGGATGTTGTCGGCTTGCTCGCCTCCCAGTAAGAACTTGTATAAATCAATAGTACGGATGAGTTTACTATTGCGTAAGACACGAATGGTACGGAAACTCCCCGTGGTATCTGGCCCCCCGCAAAGGGTAAGGGCATTAAAGACCGTTGCTAATGACGATACTGTGTAGTTGCCAGGTTTAACGGCTTCGCCAATGATGGTTACATTGATACTGCGGATGTTGCCCAAATTGACAGTGGCATACGACCCTCCTCCCGCATTGAGGCCCGAATAAGCCTGACGAAGGCGCGAAACAATCTTCTCCTTGGCCTCTTCAATGGTCAAGCCACTGACAAAAACAGGAGCTAAATTGAGCATCTTCACCGTTCCTTCAGGACTGACACGGAGTTTGTGGCTGTCGGAGGCATTGCCAAAAATATCAACGACCAGTTCGTCGTCGGGGCCTAATTGGTAGTTTTTTGGAGTAGCAATGCGAAGATTAGGTTCAAAAGTGATGTTGGGATTTTGAAAAAACTTACTTCCAAAGATTTCTAATTTTTTCTTTTGAGTGGCCTTGATACTGTCTTCGATGGCTTTGTTTCTCAGGAGAATCTCTCTTTGTGAGAGTTTCCCAGCTTGTTTACGGCCCATGGTAAATACCGTATCGGTTTCACTCTCTTTCTCGGAATTGGCCTGTTTTTTCTTGTTTTTGAGTTCGGCAATACGCTGGCGCATACGAGCGATGTCGGAAAGCGTGTAGCCACGCGAAAGAGCGGCTTGTTCTATTTGCATTTCGGACATACCGCTGGCTTGGGCGCGGTTGTAGAATTCAATGACTTGGTCATCGCTCAACTGATTGACACTGGTACTTTTTTGGGCTTGAACACGACAACAAACGAAGAATAACAAAACAACGAAGGGCAAACAAAATGGCCTAACTACGTTCGAAAAATACATGTTGTTATGATTTGGAAAACAGATAATAAGGCAAAAAGGAACATGCCCTAAGCGACAAAATTAGTCAAGTAAGGCTGTTATGCCAAACCGACAACTAATTATTTTGTATTACAGAGCTAAGGCGTAGGCATTTAATGAACCTATATTTTTATATTTGCCCTTCAACCTAACCTTCTTAATCACTTTTTATGTCAGAAACGCCTACGACTCAATTTAAACAATCGCTTGGTTTGTTGGATGCCACCATGCTGGTATCAGGAGCCATGATTGGCTCAGGAATTTTTATTGTCAGTGCCGATATGGCCCGTAATGTGGGGGCTTCGGGTTGGCTACTGCTTACTTGGCTTCTGACAGGATTAGTGACTGTAGCCGCTGCCTTGAGCTATGGCGAGTTGGCAGGGATGATGCCCAAAGCAGGTGGGCAGTACATTTATATTCAACGGGCTTTTGGGCCATTGGTGAGTTTTGTCTATGGCTGGACGGTATTTATGGTCATTCAGACGGGTACCATTGCGGCGGTGGCGGTAGCTTTTACCAAATTTTCAGCGGTGTTTTTTCCAATACTCAATCCCGAAAATGTATTGATGGCGATCGGGAGTGTAAAAGTGTCGGTAGGCTCGGTGTATGCCATTGCAAGTATTGTGCTCCTTACCTATATCAATACACGTGGTATTCAGAGTGGTAAATGGATACAAAACGTGTTTACAGTAGCCAAATTGGCCGCTTTGTTTGGGCTGATAGCCATTGGGATTGGGTATGGCTTCAAAAGCGGTATGTTAAGTCAAAATTTGGATACCGCTTGGGAAGCGGCCAAAACTTCGTCGCAAGGGGGCATTACCCCTATCGGAGGCATGGCCTTGTTAATGGCGTTGGGCGTTTCGATGATAGGCTCATTGTTTTCGTCGGATGCATGGAACAACGTAACGTTTATTGCGGCAGAAATCAAAAACCCTAAGAAGAACATTCCTCGAAGCCTTTTCTTGGGTACACTGATTGTAACAGTCATTTATTTGTTGGCTAATATTGCTTATTTGAGTGTGTTGCCATTGCGCGGCTCGCCCGATGGGGCCGATGTGTTGGCCAGAGGGATTCAGTTTGCGGAATACGATCGCGTGGCTACGTCGGCCATGTCAGTGATTTTTAGCGATGCCGCGGCGGGTATTATGGCGGCACTGATTATGATTTCCACCTTTGGCTGCAACAACGGCCTTATTTTGGCAGGGGCGCGCTTGTATTATGCCATGGCACAAGATGGTTTGTTTTTGAAGCAGGCCTCGTCATTAAATGCTAATGCAGTACCTGCCAAAGCCCTTTGGTTGCAGTGTTTGTGGGCCAGTTTGTTGTGTTTATCAGGTACATATGGCGAATTGCTTAACTATTGTACTTTTGGGTCATTGCTGTTTTATATGGTAACTATTGCGGGTATTTTTGTATTGCGCAAAAAAGAACCTCAGGCCGAGCGGCCTTATAAAGCCTTTGGTTTTCCCTTTGTTCCTGCCATGTACTTGGCCATTACTTTGGGGATTTGCCTTATTTTGCTCATTGATGCCAAAACACGATTTGATACAGGTATGGGATTACTGATTGCTTCTATCGGGATTCCTGTGTACTATTTGAGCAAGAAGAAGGTTAGTAGTGAGTAGGTAATCTTTAGTAGTTAGTCTTGAGTAGCGAGTAGTGACGGCTACATTTGCCTTGTTTCCTTTAAATCTAAATACAAATGCAAAAAAATAAACCTTCTATCTTGAATGCTTGGTGCATGTACGACTGGGCCAATTCGGTTCATTCGTTGGTCATCGTATCGGCTATTTTTCCTATCTATTTCAGTAACACTGCTCGTAATGCACAAGATGGCCCCGATGTAGAAATTTTTGGTCTTACGGTCAACAATGCAGCTTTGTTTTCTTTTGCGGTGTCGTTTGCCTTTTTGTTTATTGCCTTAGTCAATCCTGTATTGGGGGCTATTGCCGATTATAGCGGTAAAAAGAAGCGGTTTATGCAGTTTTTTGTGTATTTGGGGGCTTTTTGCTGTTTATTACTTTATTTTTTCGACCGCCAACACCTCACCCTCGGTGTGGTTGCTTTTACGGTATCATTGATCGGCTGGTCGGGAAGTATTGTATTTTATAATGCTTATTTACCCGAAATTGCCACCGAAGATCGTTTCGACAGACTCTCTGCACGGGGATTCACGATGGGCTACTTAGGCAGTGTTTTACTATTGGTTTTTAACTTGACGATGCTCATTAAACCCGAATGGTATGGGGGTATAGATTCGGGCACGGCTTGTCGTATTTCTTTTGTAACGGTGGCTATTTGGTGGGTGCTGTTTGCCCAGATTCCTTTTTATTATTTACCCAACGGCCAGCCTGTACATGGTGAAAGACAAGGCGGATGGATTTGGAATGGCTTTCGTGAGTTGAAAAAAGTGCTGGTCGAGTTGGGGCATTTACCTATTACCAAACGCTTTTTAATAGCTTTCTTTTTTTATAATATGGGTGTACAAACAGTGATGTATATTGGTACTATTTTTGGGAGTAACGAGCTAAAACTGCCTGATAATGCGCTGATTGTAACGATTTTATTGCTTCAGCTCTTGGCTATTGCGGGGGCGTATTTTGCAGCTATCTTGTCGGGGAAGTGGGGTAATACCAAGACTATTGCCGCTATTTTAATGATTTGGATTGGGGTATGTGTTACGGCTTATTTTGTTTATACCGAAATGCAGTTTTATGGTTTGGCAGCGGGCATTGGCTTTGTGATGGGTGGCGTACAGTCGCTTTCACGCTCTACCTACGCCAAATTACTACCCGACAACACCAACGATACGGCTTCCTATTTTAGTTTTTATGATGCCTGTGATAAGTTCTCTACTTTTTTAGGAACGACCATCTTTGGGGTCATCACTCAGTTTTCGGGCATGAGAAATAGCCTATTGTTTTTGGCATTGATTTTTGTGGTTGGGTTGTTGATTTTACGCCGTATTCCTTCCCAAAAAATTTACGCGGTGTCGTCGCCCATCTTAGAAGATTAAATACAGGATTCTTGGGTGTTTTTTGTTTCTATGGGGTTGCTTTGTATATTTGCACCCCCAATAAATAAGTAACAGGATGTTAGCTCAGTTGGTTTAGAGCGCCGCCTTGACAGGGCGGAGGTCATGGGTTCGAATCCCCTACGTCCTACCAAAACCCTTCAAATATCATTGTTTGAAGGGTTTTATTTTTTAGAAGGCATCTAATAGCCTGAAATAAAAGGCAGTATTGCCTTCGGAAGAGCGAGCAATATCAATCCGTGAATAAAGATTTTTCTTTTTATTGACCAAAATCCTCAACCCGATGCCATATGTATAGTGGGCATTGAAAAGAGATAGGTGCTTTACTTTGTCGCTTACAACGCCACTACCCCCAAAAACGGCTAATTTTAAAAACGATTGAGTCCTTTACGATATTCAGCTTGAAGTGCTACTGTATTTTTATCTCTGTATCTGCCTTGAACCATGCCACGCATGATATTAGAGCCTCCCAATCGGGGCAATTCACGGAGAGGAACATCGCCATTAGTAAAATTTCCGACTACTTGAAACCCCAAAAATTGGGTATTTTTAAAAGAAAAGTACTTGCGGGCATCTACCAAAGTTTCTTGGTAGGTATATTCACTGCGTAGCTCGGAATGGTGTGCGGTGTAGCTGAGTTCTAAAAACCCACCCTTGATAGGGCTAAAGGGATTATCACGGAAATCAAAAATAATATTAGGTCCTATGCCCACAGTGCTGCTGCCGCTGCTTCCTAAAACGCCATCCAGAAGTTGATTGAGCGAATTATCGAAAGTAAGATTTTTGGTAATATTGGCTTGTACTTGTATCCCCCCAAAAATATTGGGAATCAATTGACGTAAAAACTCCCCCTGAAAATAGGTGCGCGAATAAAAAATAGAAGGGGGCGAAGACGCGGGCAAAACTTCGTTGCCAATACCCCAAAAATACTCCGAAAAGTCAATATAGCCAGCTTGACCTCTTAGTAGGTATTTTTCTTTATTGGTATAAATTTGCCAGATAGGTTCAATCATCAGTTGTTTTCGGGTGCTGTAAGTGGCCATGAGCCAAGCAAACGAATCGCGTGTGGGGAGGCTATCGGTGGGTTTACTGCTGTTGAAAAAATAATCCATCGATAACCCTGCCCTCACCCCAGTTTCGGGCGAAGACTGTAAAATAGGCATCGGTATCAACGATACTTCGCGATTGACGAGCGAGTCGGGGTTGAGCCTATCACGCCATTTTGGGCGGTTTTGCGCGTAGCTGATGGTGACTGAACCGAAAATAAAAAAGAATAATAGACGGAACGGATATGAGGGCATGGACGAATGTATCTAACTTGCTATTAATGACAAAAAAAGAGCTGTTTTTGTTCTAAATACGCAATAGAATAATCATTTGATGCACACCTATTTTAATACTTTATTAACTTCATCCAGCCAGATAGCTTGTCCAGTGCAGTTCCAATGGGTATCACTGAGGCTATACATTGCTTGTGGGTGCTGGCGGTAGGAAGTCCAAATATCTACAAAGGGCGTTTGTAGGTGTGGGTGTTGCTGCACTCGTTCTACGAGATGGTTATAAAGACCCATTTCAGGGGCTACAATACTGGTTTTGTTGGGGATGATAGCTAAATAAACTTCATCGAAACCTTGTGTAAGATAAAAATCGCGGGCTTTGTTTACGCTCGTCACTAAATCATCTACCTCTTTATCGGGTAGGTATTTAAAGCAGGAAGTGATGCGGCTTGAATCTGTATCCCAGCAATAGAGAATGTTTTTCCCATCTGGTGTAATCGCTACTTGATCGCTATGGCGGCCAAACCACCGTAGATTGAGACTGGCTTTGAGTTCTTTGAAAAAAAGAAAGAAATCGGACGAAAATAAAAAATAGGTCAATGATTCTTCACTTTCTTTCAATATCTCTGTCCAGGTTTTGGCCTGCTGAACGCTGGTGGCCGATAGCCGATGGCCGATAGCCGATGGCCGACTGCTGACGGTGAGCTGCCGAACTGGTACAGAAAAATGTTCTCTAAAATGCCTTTCAACGGTTTCTAAGAGTAGTATATTTTTTTTGGTGGTATCCAAGTGAATCGTAAGCGAGTCGTTCCAATGGATTCTTAGATAGCTACTTACATCAAAATCGTTGGCATTGATACGTTCTTTTTCCGAGAAACTATCACCGATAATGTATAGGGCATGATTGCTACGATGAGGGGCGTTAGTATATTTTTTTTGGCAGGTTTCTACCCGTTTTTTAAATTGAGGAAGGTTGGCCAAGTGGTACAAGTCGCCATAACGGTAGGAGTCGGCAGTAAGCCCCCATTCAAAAGCCTTGTGGCGGAGGGTAGGGTGGCAGCCTACAACCCAGAGGATTGAAAAGATGAAAAGCATTAGATACCTGATAATCATTCTACCTCAATTTTAGCGACCAAGTTTGTAGTTTTTTGTTGGCATAACCTTGGATTAGTAGTTTATTGTAGCCCTCTACCAAACTAATCCTGAGAGGAATTTCGCTCGGGAAGGGCTTATCGCCAATTTGATTTCCCTTTAAATCGTAGAGCGTGGTGAAATTGCCCGATTTAACACTTAAAAATTTTATCTCAGCACTTAAAAAGTGATATTGTACATTTTTTTGATCGGCAATTAGCCCTTTGGCGGAGAATAACTCATTTCCCTTTTTATCTAAGATGGCAAACTGGGTGTCTGATTCGCGAAACAGAATCCAGTCGCGGTTGTTGGTGGCGGCACGGGCGCGGAAAAAAGAAGTAGGGTCAGACCTAAACAATTGGGTTTTACCCGTGACTTTTCCACCTAAAGTAATTTCTAACAATTCGCCATATTTGCTGATGCCAATGAGTTGATTTATCCCACTCTCTGGCATGATAACATTGAAAAAGGGACCAGAAAATGTAGTTTTAAGGTCTAATTTGTAAGGCGCTGGTATGACCCCCGTTTCGCTAATCATGCCCAACTGGCCTGAAGATTGAGTGAATAGAAAGTGACGTTTGCCTTGGTATTCTATGTCTTGAATGGGGAGTAGTAAATCAGTGAAAGGTCGGGATTGATTCAGCACAACGGGGGCTTGGTTAGGACTATTCCAAAGATATATAAATCCTTGATTATCAATAATTAAAAAACGAAAGCTTGCTTCTGTTCCACTTTCGAGACGTTGAAAACTACGTATGGTACGGCCTGCTGGCAGATAAATAGGGGGGAGCGTCATGTAACGCTGACGGTCATCTTCATCTACTACATTAAGACTTTTTTCAGTAGCAAAAACATATTGTAATCTACCTATACTCAAAAAGTCAACAGAATAAATATCGCCTACAATAGGAGCATCTAATTTAGTTATTTTCCGTTTTTTTTCTTCGTTAAAAGGGTTTTGTAATTCAAGTGATGGAGTAGCAACCACAATTTTCTCTAACCCACTTGGATAATTTCTGACACTGTAAATTCCCTGTGGAGTAGGTTCAAAAGCTTGTTCTTGCTGTAAAAATACTTTGTTGAGGGTCTTGCTGTTAGTCGCTTTGCTTAAACGACCGAATGTTAATGACGAATAAGCCCTGCTATTCTTATAGGCAGATTGAAAAACTAATTGGTCAAAGGGTAGTGTTTCTGTAATATCATAATTAAGATTGGTAAAGAGGTAGTTGAGGAAACTGGTTCTTATATAATCTTTGCATTTGCGCGGATTGGCCACAAATGTAAAATTGGAAGGGGCTAAGGTTTTCTCTAAAAAAGAGTAATGGAGGGAAGTATTTCCCCAAGTTCGCTGGTATTCTAAATCAATGAGGTAGTCTTTTAATACTTGTGAGTCGTTGGCATACACCACAAAATTTTTGTGTAGGGCTACATAACATTTGTTAAAGCCTTTAAAAAGACCTCCATACAATACAGCGGGTAGCTCAAACCAGTCGAGTTTATAAATAGCACTTCCCTGGAATGGCTCATATGGAAGGCCCTTATTTTTATTAAAAAGTACAGAAAGCCTCCTAAAAAAACCATCTAACCCATTTTTAGGGTGTACTTGTTGGAGCAATATTTGTCCTTTTACCAACACATTATTGGGTTCTAATTGACAAAAAATAACTTCATGGTTTAAGCTTCTATAGAAGGAGTCTAAGCGAGCATTACCTAATAGCAGCAATAAATCTTTGCGGGCTTGATTGATAGAGTCGCTCGAAATATTGTCTAATTGAGGGCGAAGCTTACGAACAAAAGTAGGACCATTGTCAAACCCTAACCGATATAGAGGGCAGTATTGTTAGGAATAAAAAAAATGCTTTTTAGTGGGCTGGCTTTTTGGTCGTTAAGTGCCTCAAGATATCCTCCGCTTATTTTTTTATTAGCAGAGGTGAAAGTAGGGTTTTTAGTAGAAAAATAGGGGTCTAAATGAAGGCCTTCTTTAGAGGGTAAAAAAGATAAAAAATGCAGAAGCCCATCCGAAGCATTGGCTTCTTTGAGCAGGGCTTCGGAGACGAGTGCATTGTCTATATAAAGATTTAATTCACTTTCATCATGTACTACTGTTTCAAAACGATTTGTGCTGGGCGTTCGTAAGGGGTTGGTAGCAGAACGTATCCAATCTTCGAGCACATCGCCAGTCGTACAGGAAACCAAGAAATTATTGAAAAAAGTGTAGGCAAATAAAGGTTCTGAATGGGCATTGGATACGTCATATACTTTTTGCCCATTGTACAGATGGGAAGTCACGCGTACTTTAGAAGAAGTAGGCCCTTCGAGCCACTGATAATTTTGAAACGCCTGTAGAGGTAAAAAAACCAAATAAGTAAAACGACCACTGGCCGTTCTCTGAAAAGCGTAGGTAATCTGACGACCTTTGAGCAGCTGCTCTGTACGAGTACTGTCGTCGGATAGTAGCCTAAACAAATCTATCTGACGGGCTGCCAAGTTAAAGAGTGGCATTTCCCTCATTTCAATTCCCCCTTTTTGAATTTTGTAGGTTGGGTCTTGTAAATGATTGCTTTGTACCAAAAAGAAGGCATTGGTTGGGATAAATTTCCAAACAGAAGTAGAATAAAGCTGCCAACGTTGAACACCCCACCAGCTCGCCACAAGAAGAGCTAATACAATACCAACTATAACGGCCCTTCTTTTCATTTTCCTCCTTTGATGGCCCTTACTTTGCCATTTAGCTCTAATCTAAAACGTAGCAACTCTTTGAAACTTTGAATACAAACCTTAAGTAGCTTCCATTTTAAGATAGAAACTGTACCTGTAAGGCGTTCTTTGTGAGTAATGGGTATATCAAAAGTTTTTTCCCCCGCCTTTTTAGCCATGACAGCCAAGAAGATATTGGGAGCAAATGGCTCAGGATTGGGTAATTGGGCTAATAATTTTTTGAGATAACTCCCTTTGATAAGACGAAAGGGAATATTGGCATCATTGATAAACGTACCGTAGGCAAAGAAAATAGTATATTTCAAAATTCGGGTAATTACTAACCGCGCAGGCGCATCGTACCGAATCTGACGATAGCCCATGATAAAATTAGAATCGTTACGTTTCTCCCATAGTTTTATGACATCTTCTGTCACAAATTGATCATCTGAATCTGTCTGAAAAACCCATTCTGAGTTAAGTTCAGCAGCCTTACGGTAGCCATTCACCACGGCGTTGCCATGCCCACCATTGGGCTGATGTACTACCAAAAGGTTATCGATGCTTGGTGCAATACGATCGAGAATAACTTTGGTATTGTCTTTGGACCCATCATTGATGACAATCAACTTAGTAGGCTTGTCGGGAAGGTGGTTTGAGGAAAGAAGTCCACATAGTTACTACCTGCTCAATACATTCTTCTTCATTATAAGCAGGCATCACAATCGAAAATAAAGACTCATTCGGTGAGGTGTTAATTGTTGATAGGTGAACGGTAATCTAATTATTAGGGATACAACGTCATAATTTTTGCAAAACTACTCAAAAAAAAGAGGTGTTGGCCTATTTTTCTGTTGGGAAGGATTTATTTTACGGACCGCAAATACCTTACCAATTTAGGGGGCGTATTTATCTTTTAGGTTGTTGATGGGCTTTTCAATCAAATACCATGAAACAGAAGCGACGAGGGTTGTCAATAAAAAAAGAATGAGCATTTGGAGTGCGTGCATCTCTTGAAAACCGTTGATATTACGCTCCAATTTATTGAAAAGACGCACCACAGGATGTTCACTCGGCGAGTGATAATGATTATAAACAAAGTTGTGATAGACATACAGACCGTAGCTGATTTTGCCTAAATAATTACTGATAGGATGTTCTAAAAAACCATTTAAACCACCCTTGGTAACCAATAATCGCCCCTCCAATCAAGAACATAAAAAAGATAGACGCAAAAAAGCGTTCCCATATATTGATATACAAATTTTGATCTTGTGTGATGCCTACTTCGGTGAGCTGCGCCGACAAATAAAAGCAGCCACTCAAAAGTCCCAAACTTACCCAAAGATAAAGGCGATTTTGGAAGAACTTTTGGAAAAACACGGTATGGTATAGTTGAGCATAGGCCATCAACGCCCCAAAACCGAAGGCATCTAAGGCTGTGGGCATCGTAACATACGATACATACCAGGGTTGTTGTATTTTCCAGAAATAAGCGCGAAGCAAAACACTAAATACAATTAAAATACCAAAAAAAGGGACGACATGGCGGCGCTGAATAAAAAAGATAAGTAGTGGAAAGAAAATATAAAACTGCTCCTCCACCGCAAGCGACCAAAAATGGTCGGTAACGCCCAGCCAGGTTTTGTTTAAGACAATGTAAATATTGGAGGCATACAGAAACTGCCACCATCCTTTACCACGTACAGAAGGGTCGTGGAGAAGCCATAAGACAATCAGAGACAGGTAATAAATGGGAAAAATACGGAGGGTGCGTCTGATATAGAACTTTTTCAAGTACTTGCCTAACCCACCTTCCTTGTCCATGTTTTTATCTTTGCTACTTAAAAGAATCCGGGCAATCAAAAACCCGCTCAAAACAAAAAACAAATTGACTCCCAGTTTCCCAAAAGGTAAGGTGTGAGGTTCGGGCATCCAATGGTCCCATAAAACGAAGGCTACCGCCAAAAATCGGAGGCCATCTAATTGTACTAAGTAATTATCGTGCTTTTGGAGGGGCATTTATTATTTGCTGTATGGTGTATGATGTAGCTTTTTTGTCTTAGTTGCTACCAATTTGTTTTAATCTTTTTCTGTGTTACCTCTTCAAAAGTTACGCTCTGGCAAGTAGCTTTTTCAAAATAAAGTTTTCCGCCTCTATCAAAATGCAGCCATTGGACATAATAGGTGCCTGCTTTCACTTCAGAAGCAGGAACGATAGCCGTAGAACTTTTGATGAAAAACCGTTTGTAATTGACCACATTACGGAACGAATGTTTACGAGCTTGCCATGTCGGGAAAATATAGCGGTGTATCTTATTGGTAAAAACAATATAAAGTCCTCCATCGCGGAGATCATAGAGGCGATAGTCGGCTTGGGTGAGTTTGAAATTATTATCAATAACTTGGCAAGGCTCTCCTACAAAATTCGTGTCATAAGCGATAGCAATCTTATCCAAGAAAAGTGGGGGAGAGGTATAAATTTGACTCTGATTGGAGGCAGGGGCATCATTGCGCCAATTAAAACTACTGCTGATGTTGAATTTACGAAGTTGAATAGCATCATAGAGATGATAATGCTGATTACAAGCATAAAGAAAGCTGGCGGCTACTACAAAAGTAATGGTCAAAACTTCTCGAAAGGTAGTGCTTACTAAACGGGTAAGATAGGCCACGTTGAAACTCAAAAGCAAGGCTGAATACACTTTGTAGCGACTCGTAAGCATGATTTCGTGACCTGTGCCTGATCGTGAATATACCACAATGGCGGCAGTGGCTAAGGTGAATAGCACCCCACCGAGGTAAAAATAATCGAAGGTATCCAAGACAAAATTACGTTTCCAGTAAGTCCGAAGGATATACAGCAACATACTAAAACTCACAAATACGAGTAGTCGCCCTGCCCAAAGGGGCATTTGAAAGGAAAATTACCAAAGGTAAGCCTTCGGTCAAGGAGCCACAGAAAAGTACATATCCACTGATAAACTGCCCCACCCCCTTTGGCACTAAGGTCGGTCGGCGGGGCTTGATAATCCCAGAAATAAAGTAATATGGCAGTTGCGCAGAAAGTAGCCCAGATACCTGATTCCTTCCAACGTTTCTGAATTAATAATAAAAATAGCCCTACAAATGGAATCAACAGGCCATTTCCGCTGGTAAATATACCTACAAAGACCATGGGCAAAGCCCACCACCAGTAGCCGTCGGTGCGGCTCAATCGCCAAAAAGTAAGTACGGCCCAAGCCACTACCCAAAAATTTTTGGATAGCAGCCATACCCCAGTAGGCATTTTCCCAAAAAGCCAATGAAAACCAAAAGGTAGAAATAGGT
Organism: Spirosomataceae bacterium; assembly: GCA_041392315.1. Classification (GTDB taxonomy): domain Bacteria; phylum Bacteroidota; class Bacteroidia; order Cytophagales; family Spirosomataceae; genus Runella. Next base: position 374,120 of record JAWKMH010000002.1, read on the forward strand.
AAAGCATACCAAACGGCTCCCGAAAGGAGCTTGAAAAAACGAGTAAGAATCCACCAAATTAGTAATAAAGCTAAATTTCCGAACAACATGAGGTGTTCGTAGTTGAGATGGCCAAAGATTTTGTAGTCCAATACAGCCACTAAACGTGTGAGGCTAATACGATGTTCGTTGTGCTGGCGATAAATCTCATATAGTTTTGCTCCCAGACCTTTGGCTTTTTCAAAGTTTTCGACGGTCGCCTTGAGCGCATGGTCATCCCATTTGGGAATATTAATGGCATAGCGATTCCAAAGCTGAAAATGCACAAATATCAGCGCAAAAGTAACAACCAAAGAAGCGAAGGCCCGTTTATTCATAAATGTTCATTTGTCATTCCAATGAAGGAAGAATTACCATTCCGACGTTAGTCAGAATTTATACCAACGCTGTGACAAGCTCTCACATCTAATCCCGACTGCGCTTGGTGATAGCTTTGACTACCATATCGGCCATCGGGATAGCCTTGGGCAGTGAGAGACTTGAAACTTTTGGGATGAATACCTGCCTCCAATAATTGGACGGATAGTTGTTGGCCTAATCCACCAATACTGACGTGTTCTTCTACCACTAAAATATTTTCGACTTTCCGTAAAGCATCGGCTGTTTCGGTAGAAAGTTCGAGAGGCAGCGAGTGCGGTGTAAATATCGCAAGTACCTTGTCTTTCAGTTTTCAATAACATTTTTTGGACATTAGTAACCATAGGTCCCAAGGCGATAATGGCGGTATGGACATCGGTATTTTGGGTGATTTTTTCAATGAGCCTGAAAGCACTGACCCTTCAGGTGTGAGCCCACCCATCCCCAACCTCAAATAAGCTGGACGACCCGCTGCTACAATTCGCTCAAGTACGGGTTCTACTTCGTCTGAAAAAGCAGGAATCCATGTTCTGACATTTTGAAGGCTGCTCAAGCAGGCCAAATCTTCGATAGCATGGTGTGTGCTGCCCATGATGCCGTAGCCATAGCCACCGCCATTGCCTACCAAAAACACGGGGAGATTGTGTAAACACACGTCGTTGCGAAACTGCTCCAGACAACGATAGACCACGAAGGGAGCAATACTGTAGCAAAATACCTTGTAGCCTTTATAGGCCATTCCCGCTGCTACACCAATCATATTTTGTTCGGCTACCCCTGCATTAATAAAACGTTTGCCCATCGTTTCTTGGAGATTTTCGAGGGCATTATAGCCTAAATCTCCTGTGATGAAAATGATTTTTTCATCGGCAAGGGCGAGTTTTTCGATGGCAGCTGAAAATTCTTTACGCATGATTTAAATAGAATACGATTATTTCTTCTTACTACACGCAATGATAAATTGTGCAGAAAAAATGTGTTTCAAAACAGGAATTTTTTCTAAAAACGGTTGTATAGCATAGATTAACTGGCGGGGCCATCAGGAAAGAAAAATGGCACATAACCTACGTACGACCAATTAGTTACTTTTCCACCAGCGTTTTTTATCCATTTTTTGAGTGAAAATTCTATGAATGACTGTTCCTCATGTTCTATGTGGTATTTTGAGGTCTTTTCTATCAACTTCAAAATAGGGTTATTACCATTAGGCTCCATGATGATGATGTTATCGGTGAGCTTAAAGGCATTTTCGATGGCTTTTGCTGGTCGGCCAAGTGATGTAAGACCCCACGGATTACGCCTACATCAAACTTTTTTCGGGTAGCTGAATCGTATCGTCCAATAAATTAATGGCCCTAAACTCTACATCAGGGAAATAACTTAGCGGCATTTTCTACGGCTTTGGCGGCTGGGTCAAAACCATATACCCGCAAGTGCGGAAAGTTTTGTTTGATTTCGTTGGTATAAACCCCATCGCCACAGCCAATATCCACCAAAGTTTTGTACTCGGGCTTGATGTACTTAAATATTTCTTCTGAAATACGTTTGTTGGCTACATATGATGAAAACTGTGCATTGGTGGTGTATAAAAATCCACCGTTGTCCAATACGTTCTTATTGAACTCCTGTACATTTCTTTTAAACTGCTATTATTCATTGCGGTTTTGTTTATTTATTTTTTCGTTGTGTTACAAAGTACGAATCTCTTCGGCAGTCTTATATCGTTTTTCGCCCACTTGTATCTTGGTTCTGATAAATTTGGGACGTTTTTTGGTTTCTTCAAATATTTTGCTGACGTATTCGCCCAAAAACGAAATACCTAACAGCGTCAAGCCGCCAAACAATACAACCAATATGATAACCGTCGTAACGCCCTGTGGGGTATTGGGATCGACAAAATACTTGGCATATATCTGGTAAAAAATACCCAAAATAGAAAAGCCTGTCAGCATAAAACCTACATAACTCATCAGTTCGAGTGGCACGAAACTGAAAGAGAAGATGGCTTTTTTGCCCACCAAATATTCTTGCGCCAGTTGTTGGTACTTACGCCAAACATACGTTCGGGTCGTACATAATCCACCCCTGTTTGTTTGAAGCCTACCCAAGCCCGCAAGCCCCGCAAAAACTGCTCGGTTTCGGGCAAAGCTACGAGTTCTTTCACCACCTTGCGGTCTATCATCGAGAAGTCGCCCGCATCGCGCGGAATGGGAATATAGCTAAGGTTTTGGAAAACTTTGTAAAATAGCTTATAGAGCAGTTCGATGTGTGGTTTCATTTCGCGCTTGATTCGCACACCATATGCTACATCATAGCCTTCAACCCATTTTTCATAAAACTTTGGAATAATCTCGGGAGGGTCTTGCAAATCACCATCCATCAATACCACGGCATCGCCCGTGGCGATTTCCATACCACTCAAAAAGGCCGATTGTGATCCAAAATTACGGCTATGCGTAATCCCAATCACATTAGAATCTTTGGCACAGATGGCGTTGATGACCTCTTCTTGATTGTCGGGCGAGGCATCATTGACAAAAATGATTTCGTAGCGCACCTTCATTTCGTTGAAGGTCTTCACCAGCCGATCATACATAAAAGGAATAGCTTGCGCGTCTTTGTAGCAAGCAATAATGGCCGTAATGACTGGATTGAGGGTAGGATTGGCAAAGGCAGGAATGACTTTTTGCTCGTATTGGTTTGCTTCTTGCCATTCTTTGGTAAGCTGTAAGCCCTCTTGGAGCGATGTACGGGCTTGCCAACCCAGGTCTTTTTGGGCTTCAGTAGGGTCGCCATACCAGTCGGACAAATCCCAGCCACGGTTGGGCATGCTTCCCCAAGTGGGGCTTTGAGTTTGCCCAAAGGTTTGACGAGAAGTGTCCACTAATTCGCGCATGGTTGTTTTTTGGCCTGTCGCTATATTGTACGATTTACCTGCAATACGAGCATTGACCTGCAAGGCGGCATCTACAAAAGCTTCGACGCAGTCGTCCACATACACGAAATCGCGGCTGATATCGGGTGATACCAAGGGGGGATATTGCCCTTTTCGGGCTTCTTCCACCAGTCTTGGGATGAGCCGATCGGGTTCTTCCCAATCGCCATAAATAGAGTAGAGCCTAAGATTAAGGGCTTTGCGCTGATGAACCTTGGCGTAAAACTCAATCAAATAAGCTGCCGACACCTTCGATACAGCATAGTGGCTATTGGGCTTTACAGGGTCAGTTTCTTTGGGAGCAGTGCAGTTGAAACCATACTCTGAGCTACTACCTGCGTGGATATATACTGTTTCATCTGTACAGTTTTCTAAGATATTGACCGTACCGATGACGTTGGTTTCGTAGATAAGGTTGGTATTTTTTGCTTGCTGTATGCACCATATGCAGCCAAGTTAAACAAAGTGCGCGGTTTGTATTGCTCAAACACCTGCTGCACAGAATTGGGTGAGAGAATGTCGCAATGAATGATGTTCTCAAAAGGGACATCCAGCAGTTTGAGCCGCCATGCTTTGGTGGCATCATGCGTAAGAGCATACACATCTTGGCGTACCGCAAAAATATCTTTGAATAGATTGGCTCCAATGAAGCCACTCGCCCCAAAAACAAAAATAGGGCCTTTGAGTTGAAATATTTTATCTCGATAAATCAAAATAATAATCTTGAGTAGTTAGTCCTGAGTATTGAGCGAGTAAGCGAATAAAACATCGTTTTTTGCTTGCTCATATAATGCATCGCTCATAGGTAGATAGTGCCATTCCATTCGGTTTTCCATATAAGATACTCCTTTGCCTTTTACGGTGTTGGCGATAATTACCTTAGGCAAGCCGTTTTTTCTGGTCTTCAGTAAATTGATGGTTTCAATCAATTCGATAGTGCTGTGGCCATCAGCTTCAAAAACATCAAAGCCTATAGCTTGCCATTTGGTTACAGAGGCTGTTTCGCCTAAAATTTCATGTGTATTGCCAAAACCTTGTAGCCCATTTTTATCAATCAATACAATGAGATAATCTAATTGATTTTGAATAGCATAATGAGCCGCTTCCCAAGTAGTTCCTTCGTTGGTTTCTCCATCCGACATCAATACAAATGAATAGGCTTCTTCGTTGCTGAGCTTATTAGCATGAGCAATTCCCGTTCCAATCGGTAAGCCATGACCTAAAGAACCCGTAGCAAAGGGAATGCCTTTGTGTTGATTAGGAGCAGGATGGGCAGGTAGGGTAGTGCCATCCAGATAAAAAGTATCCAAGACTTCATCTGAGATTTCTCCCAGATGATTGAGTGCTACATATAACGCCGCCGCTGCATGCCCCTTAGATAGAATGAAAGAGTCATGTGGGCGTTTATGATGAATAAGGGCGGCAATGAGTAAGTCTATACAACTCAAGGAGCAACCAATATGCCCCGCATTGGCTTGCTTGTAAAGCCGTAGCACTTTGAGCCGCAATTGGCCACTTAAAATTTGTAATAAGGAAGGCTCTAATTTTGTTTCTAATGTGAGCATTGTTGCCAATTTTGCTGAGAAAGAATTGCCTATTTCGGGTCAAAATTACCAATTTTTGCGGAGAAACAGACCGAATAACGCCTTTTCATTTATGTTTTATGTCAACAACTTATCTAACGGCTTAATAGCGGTGCTTTTGGCCTTCTAAATCGTAAATGATAAGTTTTTGTTGATTTTTTGCCTTTACTAACACAATTTTACTTATCTCTGTGGTATCAATGAGCTGGATATAAGAAGCATCTTTAGGTAAATAAAGATTGGTTAATTGAGCATCTTGTAGTGAATAAGGTAAAAAAGTTTTGGCCTTCTCGGTCAGGAATGTGTACTTGTAAGTAGGATATTTAACCGTGTCGCCGGTTTCATACATAGCTTGGATTTTCTGAGCGGCATCATAATAGGGATTCGGGCGACGTGCCTTGCTAAAATAGGTGTATTTGGGCGACTGGTCGGCATATATCTTGCCAAGAAGCACCAAAACATACCCCATTTGAACCACTAAAAAGGTAAATATTACATACTTGAGTTTTGTTCTGATTTGGCCGAGCTGCATCAAGACCAAAGAAACCAAAATAATAGAATAAGGAAAAGAGAAACCACCATAGCGTTGGGTAAGCCCATATGTATGCCCATTGCGAAAAGACCAAACTACCAAAAACAAGTTAGGTAAAAATGCCATGATGACCATAAACCAAAGTAAGGGTTTGGAATAATACCCCTCAAGCAATAGCTCTAAAAGCAAATAAAAAAGAAAAATAGCTACCGACATCACCCCAAACAATAAAGGGGTTTGGCTATACAAAAACAAACTAATGATCATTATTCCAAAGCCAGAAGCGGCCAACCACTGGCTTAAAAAGTTCTTTTTAAATTTACCACGGTACAAAACAATTAAAACCAAGCCTACCAGCAAAGCAAGGACACCGTTCTTTTTTCCTGCTAAGTTTTCGTAAAGCCCATTGCTGAACAAAAACAAATCTGAGAACATAGGAAATGCCTTAACCAATACGTTTTTGGGCGTAGCAGGGAGAATGACACCAAAAGGATTATTGTAAGGATTGGTAAGCGCCGCTTGTCGATATACCTGTGCTTGATCTTCTAAGTTCTCAAGCGTCCATTGCCCCGCGCCGTAAATCATCCAAAGGGCCATAATACTCATGCCTATCGTCATACTAATGGCCAGTCTTGCCCATCCTTGCCACTTTCTAAAAAAAAGCAGTACATACAAACCATGTCCTATAAATACCGTAAAAGTCAAAAAATGAGAAAGTAAACAAGTACCCACCAACAGCGCATATGCGATATATAGTCCATAATGACTTATACCTTTACCTTCTTTTTCGATGATTTTGAGAAATAAATAGGTAGCCAAGAGGGTGAGAAAAAAACTAAAGGAGTAATTGCGTGCTTGGTGGCTGTAAGCAATAAAAAAAGGTTCAATGGCCGCAATAAAACTGCTCAAAAGGGCTAAACGTTTGGATTTGAAAAACGCTTTGACAAAAAAGTATAACAATAAGACAATCAGCGTACTGAATATGACAGAAGCGAAAGCGCGCCGAAAAATCTGAAATGCCGAATAGTTGCATCCAAGAATGGACAATAGCATAATAGGCAGGACTATTTCCAATATCACCACGTGCATTGGCTTCAAAAAAATCTTGGAGGGTCTTAGCTTTCCAAAACTCTTGGGGTGTAAAAGTAGGTTGGAGAAAAATATCTTTTTGATTGGCCCCATCCATGACAATCCCTTGGCTAATCACCATGGTGAATTTCTCATCTAAAAAAATGCCGTAAGCATCCAATTTATAGATTCTCAATGCCAATGCCAATAGTAGAATAGCAATAAGCCAGTATGAAGCGTGTTTGTCGAAAGTAGAAAAAGAAGAGCGCAAAGCCATATTTGGACGATATAACTGCAAATTTATTGAAAAAAAAATTGGAAGTAATGATTTTGATTTATTTACTTTGTAAAACAAAGTACTTTTTAATAAAAAACAATGAAAAAACAACTTATACTGTGGTGTGTGGCTGTAGCAGGGCATACCTATCTTTTTTATGAACAAGTGCAGGGCTATAATACTACTATTTTTGCACTACTGATCTTAACTTTGGGGGCTATTAGCCGAAAAGAACATCGTCTAAGCCCTATTTGGTGGTTGGCAGCAGGAATTCATTTGATGGTAGCCCTATCTATTTCATGGCATGGGGGTGGTATGACTCAACTATTATATGCCTCCTCCTTATTTGTATTAATGGGAATGACTTATTCGCCCAAAAGCAGCCTTTATATAGCCTGGATGAATGGTTTGTTTGCGGCTATCTGTGTTAGTCTTGCAGCTTACTTCACTCATTTTAAGGATTTTTTCAAGTCATTTTTCATTCCAATTTTTAAACCTGTTGTGGATAAACGGCCTTCGCTTTTCCTCATGCCTTTTTCTATCACACTGGGCTTTTATTTCTTATATAGTTGGGCAAATCCTGACTTTTGGATTGATTTCTCTTTCCTTCCCGAAAGTATCAATTTTTTATTCATTGGTTTTGTTGTATTTGGTTTTGTATGGATTTGCCCCTTTTTCTTTCCTTGGGGCAATCAAGAACTTGTTGATTCGGATACTAAGGCAAGTAATTCTTTGAAGAGGGTTCGGTACTCCAAGAAAAATACGCCCATTTTAGCCCTCAAGTACGAAAACCAACAAGGAGTAGTCCTGTTTGTACTATTAAACCTACTGATAAGTATTTTTTTAGGCTTCAATTTACTCCAACTATTTATACCTACTTTACAAGCACAGTCTAAGGGATACTCAGTGCAAGTTCATGAAGGGTTTAATGCTTTGCTCGTCAGTATTTTATCTGCTATCGGATTGATTATGTATTATTTTCGAGCAAATCAAAACTTCTATCAACCTAACCAACGGTTGTTACAATTGGCCATTATTTGGATTTTATTAAATGCCCTTTTGGTTTTTTTTACGTTTTATAAAAATGCCCTTTATGTTGTCTCTTTTGGACTGACCTTTAAGCGCATTTGGGTTTATATTTCTTTGGGACTTACAGTAGGCGGGCTTTTACTTACATTTATAAAGTTGACATTACGCAAGTCTAATAGGTATTTGCTTCGTCAAAACATCTGGATGATTTATATCGTTATGGCTTGTTATGGATTGATAGACTGGAGTCGATTAATCACTTGGTACAATCTAAATTACGCTCATCAATTGGATATAGCCTATATCCAAAAATTGGGGTCAAGTAAATTGCCTTACTTGCAAACATTGATTCAGCTAAATGACAAACGAATAGCTCCATTCAAAGACACTATTGCTCATCAAATAAGCTACTGGAAAAAACTCATAGATTCAAAAAAGATTGGCAATCGCGCAATTGGGATGAAGAATGGTTAATGAAAAATTGAATTAGCACAGGTATAAATAGCTTCTCTATGCAGTATTTGTAAGAAGTGTATGACTTTATATTAAAAATAAAAAAAATTAAAAAAACCATTTCGTTATAACGCACTATGAGTTTTCAAATCAAAGAACAGCCTACCGTTTATGATGCGATGTGGCATCAGAGAGTTCGGGCGCAGGTGTGGTATGGCTGCCAAAGTGTTGGCCGAATCTGGGGGCAAAAGTAGCTCCTGATAGAAGCAGGCCATGGTATTGACCCCGCCGATCCCGCAAATAGATATTACTCAACTCAAAATCCGTGAATCACCGCGGCGTGGCGCAGGTATCATCCGGGGCCCTTTGGGAGATTTTGATGCAGCTGGGGAGGTTGGGAAAATTGACGGAGAGCCATATACCCGCAAAAGTGGCACACAGTTTGACTGGTTTCGGTCACGGATGCTGGGGCGTACCAATCACTGGGGTATTTCGCTGCGTTTTGGCCCTTTAGATTTCAAAAGAAAGGATGTAGATGGATTGGGCGACAACTGGCCTATCAGCTACGACGATGTTAAGCCTTATTATGACAAAGTGGACAGGCTTGTGGGAGTGTTTGGTAGTATCGAAAATATACCCAACGAACCCGATGGTATTTTTCTTCCTCCTCCCAAGCCACGTTTGCATGAATTGATGATTAAGCAAGCAGGGAAAAAATTGAATATCCCTGTGATTCCTTCCCGGCTTTCGATTTTGACAAAGCCTATTAACAATGAGCGGGGGGCTTGCTTTTACTGCTCTCAGTGTAGTCGTGGTTGTCAGGCATACGCCGATTTTTCGTCGTCATCGGTACTGGTAAAACCTGCCATGAAAACAGGTAATGTAAAAGTGTTTACCAATGCCATGGCTCGGGAAGTGCTCACGGACAAAGAAGGAATTGCCACAGGGGTATCTTATGTCAATAAAGAAACGGGACAGGAATACACAGTAAAGGCTAAAGTAGTAGTTTTGGCAGCGAGTGCTTGTGAGTCGGCACGTTTGCTGATGAACTCTAAATCTTCGCGTCATACCAAAGGGCTTGGCAATGGTAGTGGTGTGTTGGGCAAATACTTACACGATTCTACGGGCGCAAGCCGCAGTGCCTTTATGCCCCATTTGGTGGATAGACAACGCTATAATGAAGATGGTGTAGGCGGTATGCACGTTTATACGCCTTGGTGGCTCAACGACAAGAAGTTAGACTTTCCACGTGGTTATCATATCGAGTATGGAGGTGGTATGGGAATGCCAGGCTATGGCTTTGGCTTCGGTATGGAAAACACCAATGGCAAATACCCTGGCAGAGATGGGAAAATGAAGCCTGCAGGCGGCTATGGCTTGGGCTTAAAAGACGACTATCGCTATTTCTATGGTGCTAATGTAGGTATGTCGGGGCGTGGTGAGGCCATCGCACGTGAAGACAATTATTGCGAAATAGACCCCAATGTAGTGGATAAATATGGTATTCCAGTGTTGCGATTTAACTATAAGTGGTCTGAGCATGAAATCAAACAAGCTAAACATATGCAAGATACCTTTGAAGAAATCTTGACCGCCATGGGAGGGATTTTGAATGGAACAAAACCAGGACCAGAAACCAATTACGGTTTGGCAGCACCTGGACGCATTATCCATGAAGTAGGTACTACGCGCATGGGCGACGACCCCTCTAAATCAGTGACCAATCGTTACAGTCAATTGCACGAATCCCGTAATGTGTTTGTAGTGGATGCAGGTACTTTTGTATCGCAAGCCGACAAAAATCCTACATGGACCATCTTGGCATTGTCTATGCGAGCTTCCGAATATATCATTGACCAACGTAAAAAAGGAAATATATGAAACGTAGAGACACACTCAAGGCCCTATCGTTGGGAACGATTACGGCTACTGTGGCGGGTGCAGAAGCCCATGCTGATGTACCCAAAAAGCCAGCAGGCCCCCCCTCGCTTTCAGAATTTAAAAACGGTAAAAGTGCTGCTGAACTCGCTCATGATGCTAAAGTGGCTGCCGCTACGTTTTTTAATGCACAAGAAATGCAAACTATCCGTGTATTGGCCGATTTTATTATCCCTGCTGATGGTAAATTTGGAGGAGCTACCGAGGCTAAAGTGGCTGAATTTATTGCTTTTATAGTCAAAGACATGCCCCAACACCAAACTCCGATGCGGGGGATTGGTGTGGCTGGACAATCAATGTGTGAAGCAGTTTGGAAAAAATTTGTTGCCCGTCCCAAAGACCAACAAATCAAAATGTTAGACCAAATTGCCTATCCAGAATTAGCAAAACCTGAGATGAGCCAAGGTGTTGCATTTTTAATTTGATGCGCACCACCGCCACAGGTTACTTTACAACCGAAGTAGGTTTTAAATATTTAGGTTATGTTGGCAATCGCCCCAATCAATGGGATGGCGCTCCTGCCGAAGTGCTCAAGAAGTACGGTTTGAGTTATGATACTTAAAAGATATTAATACATCATGGCATTTCTTTTCAATAGCGGATATAATTTTTGTTCCGCTATTTTGTTATTTTTGCATTAGAACCCTCAAAAAAGCGCCATTTTGGGAATGCTTTACCGTAAATGTATCTATCTTTCAAAGCAATTACTGTCAATTAATACCACAATATTGATTGTGATATTGTTTGTCATTGCAAGTACTCCTCTTGCGCAGCAAATCAATGATAATCAGTGCAGCAACCAGCCTGGCGTTGCTGTTGGGTTGGTTAGCGTAGATATGACGGCAGGTTGCAGTCCGCTGAAAGTGGCGTTAAGAATGGGCAGGTGGGTGCTGTCAAAAGCCGATATATTTATGATTATAAGGGTGGAAACCCCAACTTACAGCCTTACAAGCCCGGATACTTCAACGAACTTTACTTACACCCAATCGGGTACTCATATCTTGATGCAGTTGTCAGAAAGTGCCACTGGCCAACCAACGTGCGCCTGCCAAACGATTACTGTGCAAAATGCTACTCCACCTACTCTTCAAAGTAATACCATGTGCCAGTGGTAAGGTTATCCTAACGATTACTAATCAGTCTTCAGTTACCAATACGATGAGTACATCATTAATTGGGGAGACGGCTATCATCATAAACTAAACCTTGTCGCACCGCATCAATATTTAGATTTGTCGCTCAAGCAAATTTCAGTAGAGGGTCACCATAGTATCGGTAAATGTGGAGGAAAAAGCGCTCCCATTAGGTGACGTTGGAACTCAAATTGTCGCCCTGGTACATTGACAAAATTAGATATATTGATGCTACCACTGAATTAACAATTGCTAATCCTAATTTCTTTGATTTAGAATTGTACCGTCAAGATGGTTCAGGCACTAAAACAACAGGAAAAGTGCTAAAAGCAGAAGATAAAGTAAAAGTCTTGATAGATACTCCAAAATCTTTTGTTACAAGCTTAGGCCATTAGATAGTTGTATTGCAAGCCTTGAATCAAATGTATTGTGTAAGGTTTTCTGAGGTTTGTCCAAGATTTAGAACAAAACACCGTAGTTGTTGCTCCTTACCGTATCCGACCGAGGTTGATAAGGTAACCATCTTCTGAAATGGTATTTGGTGGAATCCAGGTTTTACTGACTTATTTCAGGTAGATAATCAAGTCGAATGTAATAAACCAAATTGTTATCAGTTGCGATTGGACACTCGCCATGGCACAGTATTATCTAATACAGTTTGTGTATTGTTCTCCTGCTCTTTGCGTTTCTATTGGTAACATATATGTGCCAGATGCTTTTACTCCCAATGGAGACGGTATCAATGAGGTTTTTGAAGTAAAAGGAGATGAAAATAGTAGCGTGTGGAAATTTTGATTTATGACCGCTGGGGTTCCCCTATTTTTTCGGAATAGCCTCAATGTACTCCACTGGAATGGACAAATCAACGGACAACCAGCGCCTTCAGGCCCTTATTTTTATCGGATTCTTTAGACAGATAAAATCGGAAGAAAATTCATCAAACGAGGGTCTGTTGCGCTACTTCGCTGAGTAGAGATTGTCAAACGCATTATTATCAAATACCACTAATGGGCCAGTAATAAAATGGGCTATTTGTTTTCCCCATTTGTTGTAGAATAGGTTTGATTTTTACATAATCTTTTTCGGTGGTTAGGATAGGGTTATATTGCCATTTCCAGCCATTTTTTCACGTCTTCTTCCGAAAAAAGTGATGGTCTCCCATGATTGAATGGCCTTTGACGTGAAAATACTTTGTTGCCTCTATTTCAAAAATTTGTGGCTGTGCAATACCTGACACCAACCAACAATCAGTATGAAAATCTAATGTAGGTAGCCTGTCAAAATAGGGGAGAGGCTCGCTATATGTCAGACTTGAGAAAAAAATGGAGGTCCTTGGTTTTGTGAAATAGGCTATTTTTGCCTAATAAGCGCTTTGGTAGTGGAATTAAGATGCATGGGACATTTGGTAACTATGACTACATCAGCACGTTTGGCTCCTTGTTTTGATTCTCTCAATAGTCCCAAAGGAAGTACCTTGTCTTGATAAAATAAACGCCCATAATCAGTAAGTAATACCTGAAAATGTGGTACAACTGCACGATGTTGAAAGGCATCATCTAATAGTACTACTTGAGGTTTTTCTCTATTTTTTCTATTTTTTGTAACCCAATAGCTCGCTTCTCGCACACAAAAATAGGGTATGCTGTCTCCAAATTTTTGATAAATTTGGAGTGGCTCATCGCCTATATCAAAAGCAGTAGAAATGGAGGTGGCTTGACGGAAACCTTTGGTTTTTCTACCATATCCTCGGCTTAAAGTGGCGAGTTGGTATTGCCTGTTTAAAAGTCGGATTAAATACTCAATATGAGGTGTTTTTCCTGTGCCGCCCACCGTCAAATTCCCAATGCTGATAGTGAAAATAGAAGATTGGTACGATGAAAGCAGATTTTTGCCGTATAAAAAATTCCTTAGCTGTGTGAGGAGTCTATAAATGACACTCAGAGGCCATAAAAGGTATCGGATACCGTTTGATAAATTTCTTAACATTTTCTTAAACTGACTTTGGCAAAGTAAGGTATTTTTCTCTAAATTGTGCGCTTCGTTACCCCAAACAATCTGACCCCAATGCCGCTTCAAGTTCACTATCAGCCATATAAACTTATTTTTAGGTTTGAAGCAGGTACTTCTCGGGGTGTTTTGACAGAGAAAACAGCATGGCTCATTAAAATTTATGATGATGCTCAACCTACCCTTATAGGATTGGGTGAATGTTCGCCTCTACAAGGGCTAAGTATTGACGATCGCCCTGATTTTGAAAGTCATTTACAGCAAATATGTCAAGAATTTAATCGCCTTGATCTCGAGATTTATATTTGGAATATTCCCATCATTATAGAACAACTTATTGGAAATGAGTGGCCATCTATTCGATTTGGGTTTGAATCAGCAATGTTAGACTATTTACATGGTTGCCAAAGTCGCATATTTTCCAACGACTTTATCCATAATGAGCGTCGTCTTGCTATTAATGGATTGGTATGGATGGGGAGTAGAGAAGCGATGCTTCAACAAGTGGAAGAAAAAATAGAAGCAGGTTTTAATACCCTTAAATTAAAAATTGGGGCTATAGACTTTGAACAAGAGTGTGCCATTTTAGCACATATACGTAGTCATTTTACAGCGCGGGAAATTATGCTTAGGGTAGATGCCAACGGGGCGTTTAATGCTACCAATGTGTGGGAGCGTTTATTAAGACTATCCACATATGATATTCATTCGATAGAGCAGCCGATTCGCCCCAAGCAGTTGGATTTGATGGCCGAACTATGCGAAACTTCCCCCGTTGCGATTGCGCTTGATGAGGAGTTAATTGGTGGATTTGACTATGCTGAAAAGCGCCGATTGCTTAAACATATCAAACCACAGTATGTTATTTTGAAACCTACTCTTTTAGGTGGATTTGAAGCTACACGCGAATGGATTGAAACTGCTCAAAGGCTTGATATTGGCTGGTGGATTACTTCTGCTTTAGAGTCAAACATAGGTCTCAATGCGATTGCACAGTTTACGGCAGAGTTTGATAATCCACTGCCTCAAGGTTTAGGCACAGGGCAGTTGTATGAAAATAATATTGATAGTCCATTGACGGTTGAGAATGGGTGCTTGTATTATAATAAGCAAGAACCTTGGGATTTTAGCAAATTGAATCACACTATAAAACAAGTTCTTTAACTACGAAAATCAAAACCATGCTGTTTGCATTTCGATAGAGATAGCATGACTACTCAATAGCCTTTTCGATAGTGCAAGCGTTTTGACCAGTTCATATTCAAAGAAATAACGAGCAGTAGTTACTTTTCCTTGATAAAAATTTTCCTCATCTTTTGAATTTTTCAATGCTTTTTGGGCTTGAGTGGCCTGCTTGAGCCATTGCCAGGCAATGGTGGTGATGCCTAAAAACTCTAAATAGAGCGTGGCATCGGCCAGAAATATTTCTGTGTTTTTGGGGAAAGTGCCAACAGGTGTGCTGTCACTTGTTGGACTCTTTGCAGCGTTTCTTCTAATTGCACTGCTAATTCAGATAGCGTAGGATGAGAGAGGGCTTTTGCTTTCTCAATCGTTGCTACCATTTCTTCAGTCAGATATTTCACTCCTTTTCCATCCTTCAAGGTTATTTTTCGACCCAATAAATCTAAGCCATGTATCCCCGTTGTGCCTTCGTGAATAGGATGAATACGGGCTTCACGGTAGTATTGTTCTAAGGGGAAATCGGTGGTATAGCCCGCTCCTCCCAAAATCTGAACAGCCGCACTTGTGGTTTGGCAACACATTTCGGAAGGATACGATTTGGCAATAGGCGTGAGCAAATCCAATAGCAGCTCGGCCCGATCTTTGGTTTCGCCTTCGGCAACGTGTGCTAAATCTGCCCATAAACCACACTGCAAAAGTAGTGAAAGGGAGCCTTCTACCACCGATTTTTGAAACAATAACATCCGCTTCACGTCGGCATGGTTGATAATAGGTGTCTGCGGTTGGGCGGGGTCTTTAGCAGCGATAGGTCGGCCCTGGGGGCGTTCTTTGGCATATGCAAGCGAAGCATAATAGGCAGCAGTACCAATAGCTGTTGCATTAGTTCCTACACCTATACGGGCTTCGTTCATCATCTGAAACATGTAATTCAATCCTTTGTGGGGTTCTCCGACCAAAAAGCCAAGGCAATCGTCGTGGGTACCAAACATCAGATGGACAATAGGTGCGCCCTTGTAGCCCATTTTATGATAAATGCCTGCGGTTTCTACGCCATTGTTTACCAAACCGCTGGGTGTTGGTCGTTTTTGAGGAACCACAAATAAAGAAATCCCCTTTGTGCCAGCGGGACTTCCTTTGATTTTGCCTAATAGTAAGTGCACCACATTTTCACAGGCATCGTGATCTCCACAAGAAATATAGATTTTCTGACCTTGGATTTTATAAATTCCGAGTTCGTCGGTAGGTTCAGCGGTGGTACAGATATCCGATAATGAACTTCCCGCATCAGGTTCTGTCAAGGCCATCGTACCCTGCCACCGCCCATTGTACATGTTGGGGGTGAACGTATCAATCAGTGTTTGAGTACCAAAACACCGAATGAGGTTGGCTGCTCCTGTGGTAAGAAATGGATATACACTGGCCGAGTAATTAGCAGTTTGAAAAATAAATGCAGCGGCATTTTGCACGACTGTGGGTACTTGCTGGCCTCCTTCTTCATAACTAAAAGGGGCATTGATCCAACCGTCTTCACCAAACCGCTTGACAATGGCCTTCATGCCTTCATGCACACGAATCTTTCCACCTACCAGTTGAGGCTCATGACGATCCATCTCTGTGAGCAAAGGGTATAACTCCTTTTCGGCTATTTGCTGCGCTGCTTCAAGAATCATATTGAATAACTCTTGATTGTGCTCTTGAAAATAGTCGTATTGAGTCAGTTGGCTTACATCAAGTAGTTCATATAAATTGAATTGAAGGTCACGTTTTGAAAAAAAAAGTGTCCATTGGATAAGTGAAAAGGGAGGAGTCATAGAGTTTGTACCTCTTTTGCTCCTCTCTTCTTGTTGGTTGTTAATTAGTAGTTTCGGGTTCTCTCAATGCTTTGCGCAAGATTTTACCCACATTGGTTTTGGGCAATTCTGTTCGGAATTCGATGTGTTTGGGGCATTTGTAGGCGGTCAGATGATCACGGCAAAAAGCCATGACTTGCTCTTTGGTGAGCGATTCCTCTTTTTTTACCACAAAAATCTTGACGGCTTCGCCTGTCTTGGCATCTGGCACACCAATACACGCTACTTCGAGTACATCGGGACACTGAGCGACTACGTCTTCTACCTCATTGGGATAAACATTGAAGCCCGACACCAACACCATGTCTTTCTTTCTATCTACAATTTTGAAATAACCATCAGCATCCATTACACCTACATCGCCTGTCTTAAACCAAGTGCGGCCATCTATGGGGTCTTTGAACATGACTTTGGCGGTTTCGTCGGGGCGATTGTAATAACCGGGCATCACCTGTGGGCCATGAGCGCATATTTCTCCTGCTTCGCCTACGTCTGCCCAAGTATCCTCTTCAGTCAAAATACGCAATTCTGTACTGGGAAAGGGGACTCCAATGGTACCAATACGATTCATTTGGGGGTTGAGTGGGTTGGCCGACAAGACGGGTGAGGTTTCTGATAAGCCATACCCTTCAGTAGGCAGATTACCTGTTAGCTTGTACCATCGTTCGGCCACTACTTTTTGGAGTGCCATGCCACCTGCCGAGGTAATTTTTAGTTGGCTAAAGTCAATTTCACCGAATTTAGGGTTGTTCATTAGTCCATTATAGAGCGTGTTCAAACCTGTGAAGACAGTTACCTTGTATTTTTTTAAGTCTTTGATAAAACCATCCATATCGCGTGGATTAGTGATGAGGAGATTCATCCCTCCATTTTTGAGTGCAGAGAGCGCGTTGCAGGTTAAGGCATAGACGTGATAGAGCGGTAAAGCAGCTACAATGACGTTGGGCTGATTATCAGGAATAGTATCAAGCATAGAACCTAAATAAACACAATTGGCCTCTACATTAGAAATGATATTGCGATGGGTCAATGAAGCACCTTTAGATACGCCGGTAGTGCCACCCGTATATTGAATAAATGCCAAGTCTGTATTTTTTACATTGGGTTTTTGATACGGCATCGAAGCACCCTTAGTCAAGGCATCGCCAAACGAAATAGCATTGGGTAAATGATAGGTAGGAACCATTTTTAACGGTTTTCACCACAAAATTGACAATGTATTTTTTGGGGAAACCGAGTAAATCGCCAATTTGTGTAATGATCACATGCTGAATATCTGTCTGTGGAAGTACTTTTTCAAGTTTGTCGGCAAAATTAGCTAAGATGACGATTGCTTTAGCCCCTGAATCTTTGAATTGATGTTCCATTTCACGTGGGGTATAAAGCGGATTGGTATTGACTACTGTAAGCCCCGCCCTTAGCGCGCCAAACATAGCCACAGGGTATTGCAATACATTGGGCATTTGAATGGCTATTCTATCTCCTTTTTGAAGGCCGAGATTTTGAAGGTAAGCGGCAAAATCACGTGAAGCTTTGTCTATTTCGGCATACGTCATTTGCTTGTCCATACAAGCATACGCAGGCTTAGAAGCATATTTGTAAGACCTTCATCTATCATTTCTAAGAGCGAAGGGTAAATATCAGGGTTTATTTCATAGGGCATTCAGCGGGGTAATATTTAAGCCAAGGGAACGTATCTACTGTAACAGCCATAGGAATCGGTTTTTAGGTTGATAGTAAGAATAAATTGTATGTTACAAAGATAATAACCTTTTTTAATAACTACCTCATACTGGGTCGTGGTAAAACAGGCAAACTTTCGTGCCCGTTTTCACCTACTGCTTGTACGGCAAAAAAATAGTTGTCTTTAGAATAGGGCAAGGTGAGTCCGTTTTTATCTGTAAAAACTTCTTTTGCCAAAAGGGCCAGTGGGTTTCGCGCATCAATACATAATAGCCTTTCACCTTGCCCGATTTGGGAGTTTGCCAGAATAAGGTGGTTGAATTGGTTAGGTTTCGTGCTTCCAGTGTTACATTTTGGGGCATAGCGGGAGCCATGGCGAGATTGGCCAACGAAGCCAAATTAACGCAGGTATTTTTGCGCAAATACTCAAAATCCATGAATTTGGTATAATCACCGTATTCTATGCCTTTGTCGGTGCGCAAATCTTGGTGCTGATGGTTGAAGTTTTCGTTCATTTCAGTAATACGAACCGCTGCAAAATCACGATTAACAAAGGGCGTATGGTCGCCACCGCGTAGGTAGCGGTCGTTGCGATAAATGAGTTTTATCTCTAAATTGTCCACATACCGCTCGCCTATTTCTTTGACGTATCGCGCCAAAGTGCGGGCTTTACCATCATTTTCGGCCTATATTGTCGGATACTATTGGCGCGTTTGTCGGTTTCAAAGCCCGAAAGCCCTTCGCTAAATATCCGAAGCTTAGTATTGTCTATGAGTTTGGTATCGGGACTGTGGTTAGACCCCATGATGTCATTGTTGAGCAAAGCTTCTAAGTTCCATTTTTTCGTTGAAAGCTTTTTCCGCCAAATGATTAGCCCCATAAAGTCCTTGCTCTTCGCCGCTTACTACCACAAAAATAATGGTAGCTGGAAAGGCACTTTTGCTCATCACTCGTGCCAATTCAATGACGGCGGCAGTACCGCTTCCATCGTCGTTGGCACCAGGTGCATCAGACTCTCGGTTGTTTACATCGCTCACACGGCTATCAATGTGACCACTGACCATAAAAATTCTGTCGTCGTTGGGGTCAGTGCCTTTGAGGGTGGCCATTACGTTACCGATTTCCTGTGGTTTGTCCACACGCCGCCCATCGGGCTCCAAGGTCCAAGTATCTATCATGGCCGTCATACGCCCGCCCGATTGTTGGGCAAATTCATTGAAACGGCTCAATACCCATCGCCGTGCTGCGCCTATTCCTCTTTTGGGGTCGGTTACAGTACTCATCGTATGTCGAGTACCAAAACCGACGAGTTGATCAATATGACTTTTTAGGCTATCGGATGATACCGCCAGAAGCATTTTTTCAATCATTGGATCTCGTTGAATCACCTGTTGGGCCATGCTTGGTAGCATCAGTAGCCAAGTGAGAAAGGATAAAGGAATGATTTTCTTCATTGGAAAGAGTTTTTATGATGAAGTAGGTTTGTTTTATAGAACTAAGGTAAAGTGGAAAAGTTGATAGTGGGAGCTTTATTGGTAGCAATTCTTGTGAAAATACCATCGAGTGGAACAAAATCGTTGAAAAATCCGCAGTTGCGTAAGTAAAAATGGCGATTATTCACACCTCCAGCATAATCCTTTCGGTAGTTTTTGCGGGCAGTAGCATCGCCTGTAAACTTAGCTTCGGTCAGTTCTATCCACTGATTGTTTGAAGTATAAACCCATTGATTGCCATATAAACCTTGCCGCCCTATATGGCCTGTTTCAGGAAGGAAATTTTCCAAAAACGAATGGCAAGATTTTAAGTAGGTGGAAGTTTTAGGGCGTTTAAAACTGGCAATAAGTTGCCATTGATTGTCTTCGGGTGCAAAAAAATAAGCCGTATAAATAGTACTTTCATCAGAAGTAGGTCGGCCTTGGAGTAAGAATTTGTAGGTGTGCCCTGCTTTCCAGTTATATTTTAAATAACTTTGTCCGCCTGCACCTTCATTACCAAATTCACCTGTATAAACATCCTTGCCTTTTTTAAGTAGGCGTATTTTTTGTTCTTCAGGAATAGCATTGGGATTATCGGTTTTGAATGGACTCCAGACCGAAAACAATATCCGCCGCTCTGTAGCTGAATTGACCTGTATTCCAAAATAACCTTCGGCAAAACCATTGGCCATAAAATAAGAGCCCAATACATCTTGATTTTCGGGAATGGTTAGCTCATTGTAAAACCATTCGATATTTTCGTTGGCAGGCAAGGTGTATTTGAGGTGAACTGATGGACCACGTCGTCCCCAATAAAAATAATTGTCGGTATTGTCTTTGACAAATACTGTTTCGTCGTCAAGTGCACTACCACTAACTCTTATTTGTTGAAGGAGACCAAAACTTTCTCCTATTTTTGAGACTCCTTGTAAATCAATTGCAATGTAGCCTATTTGATCTATTTTCCATTCTCCTACAAAGTATTCATTGGCAGATGGTATAGTGGTAAAGCCAATCATTTTTCCTGCAATTGTCATATTAAGCCTGCTTTCGCTATTGGAAAGCAAGACTGATACCTTCAATTTCCCTACTCGATTTACGCGTATGTATGTTCGACAAATAGTATTGGGCAGTCGCCAATTCATCAACCCTTCTTTGGTAATTTTTTCGGTATTATCGTTAGAGTGGATTATCCAAGCATTTCCGCCAATAGGAATGATTTGTTGATTAGCATCATGGGTAGCAAACATTGATTGGGAGGTGGCTGTACAGCGAAACAACAGCAGCATTAAACCAATAAAAAAACGGGGAAGGACGATTTATAAAGCATGGTTTGGGCGTAGAAATATAAAGAGGTAAAACTAAACTAAATTCTTTAGAGTTGGAATGAAATAACTTTAAGTAATAATGAATAAGATTTTATGATTGGCTTTGTAAAAGCTAAAAAAATACTTTTGTACCAATATTAAGATTGAAAAATAACTGAATTTGATTTTTTAATATGTTTTTATAAATTACTAATGGTTATGATAACAACTGATATTTGTATTATAGGTGCGGGACCCGTGGGCTTATTTAGTGTTTTTGAAGCGGGTTTATTGAAAATGCGTTGCCATTTGATAGATGCTTTACCTCAAGTAGGTGGGCAGCTTTCAGAAATTTACCCTCAAAAACCGATTTATGATATTCCTGGCTATCCCACCATCAAAGCCCAAGAATTGGTGGATAATCTGATGGCCCAGATTGCCCCCTTTCAGCCCAGTTTTACACTGGGCGAACGTGTAGAGTCATTAGAACATCAGCAAGATAATTCCATCATAGTAACCACCTCTGATCAAACCAGGGTGCATTGTCAAGTGGTAGTCATAGCAGGTGGATTAGGTTGTTTTGAACCACGCAAACCCGATATTGAGGGATTGGCGCGCTTTGAAGGTAGGGGCGTAGCTTACATGGTCAAAAATCCAGAAACCTTCAGAAACAAAGAAATCGTCATAGCAGGTGGGGGCGATTCTGCATTAGATTGGACGGCCTACCTCGCTGACATTGCCAAAACCACTACTCTAATCCATCGTAGTGATACTTTAGAGGAGCACCCGACTCAGCAGAAAAAGTATTTTCTTTAGCCGAACAAGGACGAATCAACCTCATTTTACAGTCAAATGTAGTGAGCTTGGATGGTAATGGCCATCTAAAAGAAGTGAAAGTGGTAGGAAAAGACAAAAATACGCAAACCATTGCTTCCGATTTTTTTATTCCTCTTTTTGGTTTGAGTCCTAAACTGGGGCCCATTGCCGACTGGGGACTCAATATCAGCAAATCAGCCATTGAAGTAAACACCTTGGATTATTCGACCAATGTTGAGCGTGTGTTTGCCATTGGCGACATTAATACCTACCCAGGGAAGCTAAAGCTCATCTTGACGGGTTTCCATGAGGCGGCCATGATGTGCCAGAGTGCTTTTAAATATGTTTATCCCAATCAGCATCTGAGTTTTAAATATACCACTGTCAATGGTGTCAATGCGTTTTAAGAAATGATACAGTTTGAAATAGAAGATAGAAACGGCACAAGGCAGCCCATAGAAATCCCTGAAGGGATTGGTCTTAGTTTGATGGAGGTGCTGAAAGCTTCTGAATACAATATTTTAGCCACTTGTGGAGGCATGGCATTGTGTGCCACGTGTCATGTAGCACTACTGGAAGGGGGAGATGCGCTGCCACCTGTAAGCGATGCAGAATTGGATATTTTAGATACCTTGCCCAACGCCACTTCGTCCAGCCGCTTGGCGTGCCAATTGCGGGTGGACGAAGCCATAGAAGGGACTGTATTTAAGATACTTGGCGAAGAAAGTTAGGGGTTGTTATTGCCACGCCTGCGGCCATTCTCGCTGCGGGGAGAATCCCCCGATCGTTCGGGCGTGCGTCTTTGCGACGACGACTCCTCATTGCTGCGTGCCCGACTACCTTCACCGCCCGACCAGGTGCGCCTTGCTCCTCCTCTTTCGGGAGTCTGATATGTTCTTTGCTCTTGGCGATTGGGCGGTGGAGTTGTAGCCTCAGGCTGAGGATTACGTTCACTTCGATTATTGCCGTTGTTTGGATTATTATCCGACCAAGTGCGCCGCGCTCCTCCCCTTTCAGGAGTCTGGTATGTTCTTTGCTCTTGGCGATTGGGCGGTGGAGTTGTAGCCTCAGGCTGAGGATTACGTTCACTTCGATTATTGCTGGTGTTTGGATTATTATCCGACCAAGTGCGCCGCGCTCCTCCCCTTTCGGGGGCCTGATAGGAGCTTTCATCGCGTCTGTTGGGTTGAGGAATAGTATTTTCAGGCTGTTGATAGCGTTGTCTTGGATTTTCGTTGTTCTCCGAACGGTTGTTACGAGCATTTTGGCCATTATTTCTATCGTCATAACGCGAGCGACCATTGTCATAAGAACCATTGTTGTTTCTACGATTATTGTAGGGTCGCTCATAATTATCATTTCTCCCGTTGTTTTGGCGGTAATTTCCCGCATAGTTTCGCGAGTCATTACGATTATATCTTCGGAGGTCGTCGGCGCGATAAACATTTACCCTGCTACGAGTGGCGCGCTCAATGTCGCGGCGCTGTGGACCATACACATAAGCCCGATTGTTGTAACGATAATAATTATTGATGATGGTTGTGTTGCCGTAGTAATAATTCAATCTGTTGCGTGGCACGCAGTAGCTATATACCCTTGGGCTTCTGATGTACCTATCTGGCACAAAAACCCAGTAGTTATATGGAATATTGATTTGGATGTTAATATTCATTCCTGGGCCTAAAGGTGCCCAGCCATAGTAACCACCACCCGAACGCCAGCTTACCCAAGCAGGGCCCCATTCGTAGTCTGGAATCCATATCCAGCCATAGTAGTTATCAAATAGCCAGCGGCCATAATGGAACGGTGCCCAACCCCAATCATAATCAGAAACCCAGGTGTTTCCATATTCGGTCATTTCCCAATGACCGTCAGAAGCGTAAGGTTGGAAACCATCTTCTACCCGAGGTCGCCATACTTGCCCATAGTCAGGATAGTCCATCCAATCGCCATATGGGGAGAGTTCGTCGTAGAAATCTTGTTGAGACATATTCCTCCCTGATTGTGCTTGGGCTGAAAGACTCAGACTTACGACTAGGAAGGCTGTAATGATTTTATGAATTGTTTTCATGGCGCGTTTGGGGGTTAAGTTGTTAGCTTTAAAACGAAGAATAAAGCAATTCTATTTCAAACTTTCATAGCCATTAACAATCATTAGGAAAAGGAGCATATTCTTAGCCACACAAAAAGCCCTACTTTTCGGTAGGGCTTTTTGTGTAGATTTGTTTATCAGAGAGTTTGCGTTTATAACGCGAACTTCCGAATGGTGCTTTTGCAACGCACAGAACGCTATTTCTGTGTTACCCGAATCGAAATACGGCGATTTTTGGCGCGGCCTTCTTCGGTGGCGTTGTCGCCTACAGGATATTGGTCGCCATAGCCTTCAGAATCAATGCGGTTGGTATCTATGCCCATATTGACCAACTCAACTTCTACCGCAGCAGCGCGGTCGGCAGAGAGTTTAAGGTTGGCATTGGCATCGCCTGTGTTGTCGGTATAGCCACCGAGCTTGATGTTTACATTGGGAAATGCCTTCAAAATTTCAGCGACGTTGTTTAACTGTGCTTGTGATTCAGGCATCAGGATTGATTTTCCTGTTTCAAACAACAAGCGGTCAAAATCAAACCAAGTTTCTTTATCTACTACTTTATCTGATTGGATAAACTCCAACAAACCAATTTCGATGGGGTTTTCCAAACCTACGTTTAGCTTCAAGCCAGCGGTTTCTACCGTAGCACTGCTATCGGTTTTCATCACCTTCATTTCTACGGTCTTAGTTTCCATGGTTGAATGGTCATGGCCCTCGTGGCTATGTCCACCTTTCACGGCGATATATGGCGCAATGACCAACGACACAATAGACATCAGTTTAATCAAGATATTCATCGAAGGACCCGAAGTATCTTTGAAAGGATCGCCCACGGTATCACCTGTAACAGAAGCTTTATGGGGTTCTGATTTTTTGTAGAATGTTTCACCATTGATGACTACGCCTTTTTCAAATGACTTTTTGGCGTTGTCCCAAGCACCACCTGCATTTGATTGGAAAATTCCCATCAATACCCCCGAAACCGTTACCCCTGCCAACAAGCCACCCAATACTTCAGGTCCCATAAGAAAGCCCACTAAAACAGGCGTGATGAGTGCAATAGCGCCTGGTAAAATCATCTGTTTGATAGAAGCTTCTGTAGAGATAGCAACGCATTTCTCATATTCTGGTTCTGCTTTGTACTCCATGATACCAGGAATTTCGCGGAACTGACGACGTACCTCTTGCACCATTTCCATCGCTGCTTTACCTACGGCAGAGATAGCCAACGCACTGAAAATAAATGGAATCATTCCCCCAACAAACAAGCCAGCCAGTACGTCGGCTTTGTAAATATCAATTTGGGTAATGCCTGCAATACCCACAAAAGCGGCAAATAAAGCTAATGAAGTAAGCGCAGCAGAAGCAATGGCAAAGCCTTTGCCCGTAGCGGCAGTAGTGTTTCCAACGGCATCTAAGTTGTCGGTGCGTTCGCGTACTTCTGGAGGCAACTGCGACATCTCGGCAATACCGCCTGCATTGTCGGCAATAGGACCAAAGGCATCAATCGCCAACTGCATGGCTGTAGTGGCCATCATCCCAGCAGCAGCAATAGATACTCCGTATAAACCTGCAAACTTATAAGAGAAAATTATGCCTGCGGCCAAGGTAATGATAGGAAGTACGGTTGATTCCATTCCTACGGCCAAACCACCGATGATGTTGGTAGCATGACCCGTACCCGATTTTTCGATGATTGAAAGCACAGGACGTTTACCCATAGCAGTATAATACTCAGTAATATACGACATCAATGCCCCTACGATAAGACCGACGATGATGGAATAGAAAACGCCATTAGAAGTAAATTCAAATCCACGGAGGTTAAGGTTTTCGGGGAGAATATGATTTACCAAGAAATAAGAAGCCACAAAAGTGATAATAATAGAAGCCCAGTTACCGATGTTCAAGGCGTTTTGTACGGAAGAGGTTTCGCCTTTGATACGGACAAAGAAAGTGGAAACTAAAGAGGCTAATAGACCCACCCCTGCAATCAACATAGGAAGCAACACGGGCGAGAAGCCACCAAAATTGTCGGTTACTTCGATTTCTTGGCCCAATACCATCGTGGCCAAAATCGTGGCTACATATGAGCCAAACAAGTCGGCACCCATACCTGCTACGTCGCCTACGTTATCGCCCACGTTGTCGGCAATAGTAGCAGGATTGCGTACATCGTCTTCAGGAATACCCGCTTCTACTTTCCCTACAAGGTCGGCACCTACGTCGGCAGCTTTGGTGTAGATACCACCGCCTACACGTGCAAAGAGTGCGATAGATTCGGCCCCCAACGAAAACCCAGCCAATACTTCGATGGCTGTCTTCATTTCGTCAGAAGTAAGGGCTTTGCCAGCAGCAAAAAGATTGTAAAACAAAATAAACAAACCACCCAAGCCCAAAACGGCCAAACCTGCTACACCCATGCCCATAACAGAGCCTCCAGTGAACGACACTTGCAAGGCTTTAGACAAGGAAGTACGGGCAGCTTGCGCAGTACGCACGTTGGCTTTGGTGGCAATCTTCATCCCGATGTACCCTGCCAATGCTGACAAAAAAGCTCCTATGATAAAGGCCACCGCAATAAGCGGAGAAGAATGGATGGGGTTTTCGGGTGTGCCTTCTTGGGTACCCAAGTAGCCCAAAAGGATAGCCGTAGGAATGGCGAAATAAGCCAATATCTTCCATTCAGCTTTTAAAAAAGCAATGGCACCGTCGGCAATATAGCCCGATAGCTTTTTCATATTGTCGTCGCCAGCAGGCTGACCCGACACCCAGCTAAAACGCCAAGCCGTGTACAAAAGTCCTACAATACCAAAAGCAGGAACAAGATAAATAATGTTACTCATGCGTATTTTTTAAAGATTTGGTTGAAATACTCAAAAAAAAGTCGCGCAAATATAGCAGAACCTACCTCATTTCCCCAAAGTGCCGACTACTAAATTCCTGATTTTGTATCGTTTTTGTGCAATTTTTGGAGCTAATAAAATATTAAATCGCTTCTTTTTATCCATCACTGACATTCATCAATTGTCCTTGGAGGTATTAAAGGGTTGATGCTGAATACAAGAGTTTGCTTCGCAGCGGGTATAGGTGATAGAAGCTTCTATCGCTATTATTAAATTCATAACAAGCCTTTGTCCAGTAGGTATTGTGCCATTTAATCGTACATTAAAGCCTCCCCGATTGATGCCATTCAAATTTTCTGTTAGCACTGTTTGGAGTTTTGCAGCACCGGTATTATTTAAAATACTAACAGCATTATGTAGTGTGATATTATCACTGGTTCCTATGGCATTTCCTAAAATATTCCCAAAATCAATCCCTGACCCGCCAATACTGATTGTTTTGGTTTCATTGAGCAAGCGATTAGGTTGTGAAAGTAATGCCCCCGTCAATACATCTGCGCTAAGTACTACCTGTGTGGCAGTATTAGCAGGTTTAATAACATCAGCACCGATTTTGACACTCTTAATATCAATACGCTCAATATTTGCGCTTACTATAGACTTATCGGTGGGGTCAAATAAGTCAATAATATCTCGATTGTCTACCAGCTTATAGCTTTGAAAATTACCCACTTGATTCACTGAAAAATTTAAATTGATTGTCTTTGAAACTGTTCTGGTAACTTTGTGTCTTTGGTAAGTGCAATTTTGAAAAAAACAAGATAGAATAAGTAGTAATAGTAGCTTCTTCATGATTCTAAAAATTTTGAGTACAAATTGATTCTATTGACACGTGCAGCAACAAGTAGATAATGATACACTCCATAACACTTGAATGTGAATATTAACAATACTGGAAAATGGAATATAGGCATTGGGTGAACCAACCTGAACCGTGTTGACGACAGAAGGACTAACGCCAGGAATACAGGCATTGTAAGAGGCTATTCCGCTACTGACCAAGCTCAAATGGTTGCGAATATTGTTCTGCCAGTCTGTTGGAATCATTCGGCACACAAACGTGTTGGCAATGGCCTGAGAAGCACCCAGATGAATACCTATCAAATATAAGGAAGCCAAATCGGCACCGCTATTGCAAGTGATGCGGGCTCGCTGGATGGAGCCAAGTATTTCTTTGATGAGTAAATCTATTTCATTGACTGCCTGTACTCTTGACATGCCTGGTAAGCGGCTGGAATAATTCCTGATTTTACTGACATCAAAATCTAAACAAGTAATGGTATTGAGTCCAGTGACGGTGTTGACCAACGTATTTTGTACGTCCACTATCGTTCCAGTGGCAATCACATCCGACCCTAACCTACCCCAGCACAATCCCAACCCATACACGCCTGCATAAAAGAGACTCAACTCTTTGTTACAAAACCTACCTGATGTTCCTTTTATGCTTTTGGTAGTAGTACTGTTTTTAATTACAGTAAAAGCGTATTTTGATTTAATAATTCCCTCGTTATTAAAATAGGCTCTTATTTCATAATTACCTTCAGGCATTCCTGCAAAATCCATTGTACCAGCTTGTTTCCCATCGGTATATTTCCAAACAATGTATTTGTCGTCGGCACTACCTGGGTGGGCAATGCTAATCCAATCGCGAGCGTTACCTGGAAATCCCGAAAATTGTACAACAATTTTTTCACTTGGTTTGTAGGAAGGTTGTAATGTTTTGACCGAAAGGTTTCGATCGGCATTACCTACCCTGAAAGATAAGCGGGTTCTTATGGTTCCCTCATTGTTATAATATCCTCTAATTTCGTAATCTCCATAGGCAAGTCCATCGAAAGTCATGCTGCCGCTTCTGTTGCCTTCTGTGTATTTCCAAACGATGTATTTGTCGTCGGCACTACCTGGGTGGGCAATACTTATCCAATCTCGGGCGTTCCCCGGAAATCCAGCGTAGTTAACTATAATCGATTCTCCAGGCGCATATATTGATTTTGAAAGACTGACGGATTGCGAATAAGTGAGGATAGAAAAAGCAAATAAAACAAGGAGCGAAAGAAAAAGTAAACAGTCTTTTTCATACCAATAGTTTTAGAAGTGAAGAGCATAAATTTTTAAAAGCTAAAGCCAAGACTTGCTGAAGCTACCACAGGACGTATGAAGCTGCCGTGGATATTGAGCCGAAAAATCCAGAGGCGCACTCCCATGCCCGCAACCAGTAGCAAAGGATTTTTATTGGTAAGTGGTATGTGTACTGGCGAGGCATCTGTCGAGCCTTCGTAATCAATAGACATGATACCCTTTTGATAACCGAGATAGCCGTAATAATTAAAAAACTTCCATTGTTGTCCTGCGTAAATCCCCACTTTATGGATGCTGAGATTGGCGTAGTTCCCTACTTTGAGTTGCTGATAGCAGTATTCAGCCGAAATTTTAATTGGGGAGTTTTTAAAAAATACCTTCCGATGTCGTGGCGCACCGCCGCCCTAGAAATTGAAGTTTACCAAAATCACCCCCAAAATCGTAAGCCATAAATCGGGCATTAAATTCTGTTCCAAAAATACTCCCAATAGTAATTTGCGGTATTGCCAGTGTAATAGATTGAGCTCCGAGTCCTGCTGGAAACGTGTAAGAGGTTCCGTTAAGTCCATTGACCGTGACAATTTCTCGAGGCCCCAGAATGGTGGGTATGCGAGCTTGCTGTTGAGGTAGAAAAATACCATCTGTAGTACCCATAAAGTAGCGCGTTTTATCGTCCAAAATTAATGCTGAAAGCGGATACCCCAATGTAAAAGTGAAAGCCACTGTCCACAGAGGTTTTATGGATGTGTCCTGTATTAAAAGTAGAAGTGAGGACATCAGCGAGCGGTTGCAGATACCCTGTGGCATTAGCTCCTGTATAGCTACTAATAATTTCATCGGCTTTTTGGGCAGAAGTATCGATGAATATCCCGTTGCTATAAATATGGACACTATAATCTGTAAACGTTTCATAAAAATCTTGATTTGAAAGCAAATTTAGACCTACTAAACCTTCTATCTCAATACCCTGTGGAGGGTATTTTTTGTATATTAGTCGCAAAATTACCTATCAATGGCGAAGCATTACTCCATCTATCTACTCGTAATATGCTTTATTACGTCATTTTGGCCTTTAGAGGCACAGCCACCCGTGAAGGTAGGAGACGGATTCAGAGAAGAAATAATGAGCAGGCAAGTAGATCTTTTGGAAGATGCTTCAAAATCCCTGACAATTAATGAGATAGTGGCAGGAAGTCATGCTTTTAAACATAATAATCAACCTTCTATTAATCTGAGTTTTACGAATAGTTATTACTGGCTGCGTTTTCGTCTTACCAATCCCGATTCAGTACGAAGAGACTTGATTTTAGAAGTTGAAAATCCACATATCAATAAGCTTCAATTGTTTATGGTGGCTGGAAAGCAAGTAAGGGCGAGTAGAGTAACTGGCGATCATTTCCCATTTGTCCAAAGACCGATTCGACACCCTCATTTCTTGTTTCCTATCAGTGTACCACCCAAACAAACCTATACCGTTTATTTGTGGGCAGATAAGCACGGCGAACAATTACAAATTCCTCTTCACTTATGGGAAAAAGAACATTTTTTAACTAATCAATATAGCTTATTTCTTTTTTTGGGTTGTATGCTGGGAATCAGTATTTTATATTGTATTGTTAGTTTTTTTATTTACCTTTTCTTTCGTCAAAAACTTACTTTTTATTATTGGATTTATACCATCTGCATTGGTTTTTTTCTGGTGGCTCATTCTGGCTTAGGATTTCAGTTGCTTTGGAGCAAATCTACTTGGTGGGCCAGTGCTGCGCGGCCATCCACTATCATTATTTCCTATAGTTGTTTGTTGTTATTTACCAGTAAATTTTTTAATCTTTCTCATACTCATCGTTTCTTTTACTTCGTAATAAGGGCTTTATTGGCTCTTTTTATTGGTCTCTTTGTATGGCTTTGGTCGCAAAATCCTGTGTTTGGTTTTTTTGAGAATTACTGGTACAATCCCGTTTATTATGACGGAACTTGGTTGCTGGTCTTTATGAAACTGATCAATCTTGTCTGTTTTATTATATTGACCATCATGCCAACTATTGGTCTATACTTCTATTTTCGTTATCGTAAACTTGAAAGCCTCTGGTTCAGTATAGGTAATGCTATGCTTTTGTTGGGTGGGATGACCGTTATTTTGGTTTTTGCAGGCTACTTGCCAGATAATTACCTTACTCAAAACACGCCTTTGATGACCAATGCCCTCGAATCTGTGATTCTATCGTTCTTGTTGGCCAACCGTTTCAAAAACATTTATCAACTCAATGCTCAAATATCGGCAGAATTGGCAGAGGAACGTCAACAAAATGCGATACGACTATTTGAAGGGCAGGTCATTGAACGAAAACGGCTTTCGCAAGAATTACACGATGGGATAAGTCTTTCAGTGGCCAATATTCGGTTGAGGCTCTCAATGTTGGCCGAAAAACTCAATGGATATAGCAAAGAAGCCAACCAGTTGGTAGAAGCTTTAGGCGATGTGGGGCAAGATGTACGACGTTTTTCACATGCACTATCTCCTATTATGTTGGAACGTTATGGACTGATAGAAGCCTTGGCAGAGTTGGTAGCGCAAGTACAAGCCAGTCAATCAAATTTGACAATACTTTTTGAAAATGAGCATGTTAAGGAAGAAGAAGTTCGTCCATTAGTGGCACAAATGCTTTATCAAATTGCTTTAGAGCTGCTCAAT
Source organism: Spirosomataceae bacterium (assembly GCA_041392315.1). Classification (GTDB taxonomy): domain Bacteria; phylum Bacteroidota; class Bacteroidia; order Cytophagales; family Spirosomataceae; genus Runella. The sequence goes on from JAWKMH010000002.1 coordinate 405,553, forward strand.
AATGTTGTCAAACATGCCCAAGCAAGTCATGCTACTTTGCGTTTGTATCAAGAAAACCAATTACTCAACTTAGAAGTGTGGGATGATGGTATCGGTTATGAAAATAAGGAAAAGGAGGATGGGATTGGCCTACAAAACATTTGGGCGAGGGTACAACTATTAAATGGTACATTTAACACTATTCGACAATCCAAAGGAATGACACATAAGATTACTTTGTAAAATAACTTTTATTTGAGTCCATTTTCGTATGCAAATTTTACCAAATCGGCATTGGTATGAAGTTGCAGTTTTTTGAAGATATTTTTCTTGTGGGTATGAACGGTGTGTTTACTGATAAAAAGCACTTCCGCAATTTGGTCTTCCATCAAACCGCTGGCAATTAGGTGAATGATTTTTTTTTCGCGCTCAGAAATATTATTTAGTAGTTCAAAATCTGAGTTTTGAAATTCATCTACTTTGATATTCGTTCCTGCGATGTGCTTACTTAGATATATTTTCCCTTGTAGAAGCATATTGAGAGCTTCATCCCATTCGTTTTTGGAAGCATCTTTGAGCAGATACCCATTCACCCCCGCCTCTAACGCTTTTTTTACCAGACCAGGCGAATGATAGGCTGAAAACACCAATATCTTTAATGTAGAAAAACGTAAACGAAGTTCTGGTACGATATCAAGGCTACTTCTACCATCGAAATTCAAATCTAATACCAGTACATCAGGGCGGAGGCTACTACAAACGGAAAGCGTTTCTTTGAGCGATGAAGCCACTCCAATCAAGCTATAATCGGGCATACTGTCGAGTAATAGCTTGATTCCTCCAAGTACTACGGGGTGGTCATCAGCGACAACAATTCGTATCATTGAGTAGAAGGCATACTGGTTCAATTAGGTTTCCAAATGTAGAAAGAATTCCATGAAGGTTTTGTATGTTTTCTTGTAATTAAGAAAGACGCTTAGTTGGATATTTGATTCAAATGAGAAAAATATCATTTGATTTGATTAGGAGGTAATTGGGTAAAAATAAGTAAGATACATAGCTAAACAAAACCTTTTTAGCTTGATTTTAGAAGTGACTTCCCTTTAAAAACACCGCAAAAAATGTATTTTTGGGTAAAATTTTAATACTCCATGCAATTCTCTCACCTTCACTGCCATACACAATACTCACTCCTTGACGGGCAAGCTGACATCAAAAAGCTATTTAAAAAAGCCAAAGCCGACGAGCAGCCCGCTATTGCCATTACCGACCATGGCAATATGTTTGGCGTGTTTGAGTTTGTTGCCGAAGGGCATAAGCAAGGTATCAAGCACATTGTAGGTTGTGAGTTTTATGTTGTAGAAGACCATACCAAGAAACAGTTTACCAAAGACCAAAAAGATATCCGCTACCATCAGCTCCTACTGGCTAGAATGCTCAAGGGTACAAAAATCTCACTAAACTTTGCTCATTGGGTTTTATAGAGGGGATGTATGGCAAATATCCACGTATCAACAAAGCGCTCATCGAGCAGTACCATGAAGGGCTCATCGCTACCACCTGTTGCATTGGGGCGAGTGTGCCGCGTACGATTCTCAAAAAAGGAGAAGAGGAAGGGTGGAAAGAATTTTGTTGGTGGAAAAACCTTTTTGGCGACGACTACTACGTCGAGATTCAGCGGCATGGTATCCGCGACCAAATACGCGCCAACGAGGTCCTGATGCGCTTTGCCCAACGCTCCAACACCAAGGTAATTTGCTCCAACGATAGCCACTATGTAGAAAAAGACGATGCCAATGCCCACGATATTTTGTTGTGTGTAAACACAGGCGACAAGCAAGCCACGCCTACCAATAAAGACTTTGACGACGAAAATCCCATGCCTAAAGGCACACGCTTTGCCTTTTTCAACGATGAGTTTTATTTCAAAACCAAGGCTGAAATGCTCCAGACGTTTAGCGATATGCCCGAGTCGCTCGACAATACGCAGGAAATAGTGGATAAAGTGGATTTGCTCAAGCTCAATCGGGATATTTTATTGCCCAACTTCCCCATTCCCAAGGAGTTTGAGATACACCATGTTTCGCAGATGATTGAGTTCAATGGCAAAATGAAAGAACTCACCGCCGATGTGCTCAATCAGTGGGAATATCTCAAGCATTGGACTTTTGAAGGTGCCCGAAAAAAATACGTAGAAATCACTCCTGAAATAGAGGAACGACTTAATTTTGAGCTAAATACCATCAAAAACATGGGATTCCCAGGCTACTTTTTGATTGTAGCCGATTTTATACAGGCAGGCCGTGATATAGGTGTACTCATTGGTCCAGGGCGTGGGTCGGCGGCAGGGAGTGCCGTGGCGTACGCTATTGGAATTACCAACATTGACCCCATCAAATACGACCTACTCTTTGAGCGTTTTCTGAATCCTGACCGTATCTCAATGCCCGATATTGACACCGACTTCGACGACGAAGGCCGTCAAAAGGTGATAGATTATGTAGTCCAAAAATATGGTAAAAACCAAGTAGCACAGATTATTACCTATGGTACTATGGCTGCCAAATCGTCTATCAAAGACGTAGCGCGGGTCATGGATTTACCTTTGCAAGAGGCCAATGCTGTGGTCAAGCTCGTACCCGATAAGCCTACATATGGGATGAATTTGGATAAGGTTTTCAAAGTGCCAATTGAGAAAATGGCCGAGGTGGTTTCGCCCGATGAAGTTGAAAATTTGAAGCGACTACGCGAAATGCTCAAAGGTAATGACCTTACGGCCAGTGTTTTAAAAGAAGCCCAAAAACTCGAAGGCACAGTAAGAAATGTAGGTATTCATGCCGCTGGTATTATCATTGCCCCCGAAGACCTCACCAACCTTATTCCTGTCAGCACCTCCAAAGAATCCGAATTGCTGATTACGCAATATGAAGGTAAAATCATCGAAGATGCAGGGGTGATTAAGATGGATTTCTTGGGCCTACGCAACCTCACCATCATTAAAGAAGCCTTGCGCATGATTGAAGCCAATCATGGTGTAAAAATAGACATTGATTATATACCACTCGACGACCCCAAGGTATTTGAGCTTTTTCAACGAGGCGATACCAACGCGGTATTTCAGTTTGAATCTGACGGTATGAAAAAGTACATGCGCGAGCTGAAACCCGACCGTTTTGAAGATTTAATCGCCATGAACGCGCTCTATCGCCCAGGCCCAATTGCCTACATTCCTAATTATATCAACCGCAAGCATGGCCGCGAAAAAGTAGAGTATGACCTACCCGAAATGGAAGAATACTTGGCCGATACTTACGGAATTTGTGTAACAGGCGATACACTTATTCACGATGCCAAAACAGGCGAAAGAGTGCGTATTGATAATCTTCAAAATCGGATAGGAGAATTTTGGGTACAAGGTGTCAATGATGATTTACAAGCCGAAAATGCACCCATTACGCACTGGGTGTGTAATGGTGAAAAACAAGTATTAGAAATAAAATTAAGAAATGGAAGTCGTGTAAAATTGACTGCCGATCACCAAGTGCTGACCGAAACAGGCTGGCACAAAATAGGGAGTTGGGTGTGGGTAGTGTCATTGCCACGCCACGAAAGTTATTAGTAGAAAATCAACAAGATTACGACCGCGACAAGTTGCGAGTTTTGGCCTATATTTGGCCGATGGTTCGCTTAGCGGCAGTGCCGCTACCGCCGATTTGTCTCCAAAAATAACGACCTGATCGCTGCTTATGTTGAAAGTTTGGCTGTTGAACGTATCGAGGCACGCACATTGCAACAAGTACGTGATGTTACTCGCGTGATGGTGGCGGTGCTGGAAAAACACACTACCACGAAACAAATTCGTTGGTTTCTCAACTAAGAGATTGGAAGGTCCCAAAACCGAAAGGAGCTGCTATTCTGATGAAAAATTTGTTCCAATTTGTCTTTGGGTTAAATGAAGATGCCATTGCTTTCTTCTTAGCATCACTTTGGGATTGTGATGGACTTCATTGCCTACGATTTATGTCATTTCAAAACCATTTCTCGGCATCTTGCTAACGACGTAAAGACATTACTTCTCCGATTAGGGATTTATAGTATTACTTACGAATCATATTACCACAATAATCGCCGAAATCAAGAAATGACGGCTTATCAAGTAACAGTTTATAACCTCAAGTCCTTTTCTGAGATAATAGCCCCCCACTTGGTAGTAAAAAAAATGAAGGATGTAAAATTGACGGGCAATGAAGTACATGACGCTGTTTCTCGGCCAATTTTCTTAGATGAATTGGGGCAGATATGGAAAGGTTCTGGTCGTGGTTTGATGGAAAAATATGGTTTTGATAGACAGCACTATTGCCCAGTAAACTGGCAAAATACCCTCGAATAAGCCGATGTGCTGTTTTTCCGCTTACTCAGCAGCTCATACTCGAAAAAACCACCCGAAACTTAAATATAAGATGGGAAGAAATCATTGAAATCAAATCGGTAGGTATCGAAAAAGTGTACGATATTACCGTGGCAGGTATTCATAACTTCGTGGGAAATAACATCATTCTGCATAATTGTACGTATCAAGAACAAATCATGCTGCTTTCGCAGAAAAATGGCCAATTTCACCAAAGGCGATGCCGACGTATTGCGAGAAGGCCATGGGAAAAAGCAGATTGAAGTCTTGAACAAAACGAAGGGGAAGTTGTGGAGGCGGCAAAACCAACGGACTCGACGAGAAAAAACTCGAAGATATGGACCGACTGGGAGGCTTTTGCCAGCTACGCTTTCAACAAAAGCCCACTCTACTTGCTATGCTTTGTGGCCTACCAAACGGCCTACCTCAAAGCGCATTATCCCGCCGAATACATGGCGGCGGTATTGACGAGTTCGTTAGGAAATATTGATAAGATTACGTTCTTCTTGGAGGAGTGCAAAATTGGTATTCCTGTACTGGGCCCGATGAAATGAATCTGAAAGGCGTTTTGGGGTCAATAAGCGGGGCGAGATTCGCTTCGGGTTGGGCGGTATCAAAGGTACGGGCGATGCTGCCGTAGAAAGTATCATCGAAGAACGTACCCAAAATGGGCCATACAAAGATGTGTATGATTTTATGACCCGTGTCAATCTTCGGACCGTTAACAAGAAAACCCTCGAATCGTTGGTATATGCAGGGGCGTTTGATTTGTTTGGAGAGTTTCATCGAGCGCAGTATTTCACGGCTATAGATGGTGAGAATCAAAATCTTATCGAGAAACTCATTCGCTATGCCAATGCCGTGCAAGCCGAAAAAGCAAATACCCAAGCTTCTCTTTTTGGAGGATTTGGCAATGGTGGGGCTGACATTGTAAAACCCAAAGCTCCTAACGTAGAACCTTGGGGCGATATTGAGCGATTGCGCAACGAAAAAGACGTAGTCGGATTTTATATCTCAGGACATCCGTTGGACATGTTCAGATTGGAACTAGACAACTTCTGCACGTGCACTTTAGATAGACTCATGGCCACATCCGAGATGGTTGAAACTACTGAGGATGACATAGAAATTGCTCCTGTAGAAATCGGTGGACAACCGCTATTGTTTGGCAAGGACGCGACTGTGGCGGGTATTGTAAGTAGTTTGCAAGTGCGTACTACCAAAACTGGCAAGCCTTTCTGTTTATTTAAAATAGAAGACTATGCTGGTTCGATGGAAATGGCTTTGTTTGGCGAAGACTTTGTGAAATTTTCGGCCTACATCGAAGTAGGTAGGTTTTTGTTTATCAAAGGAAAAATTCAGACTCGTTGGAATGCCGACGACCAGTATGAGTTCAAAATCAGTTCGATGCAACTACTAAGTGAAGTACGCGAAAAACTAACCAAAGAAGTACGGCTACGGTTAGATTTAGAACTACTTGATGAGGGGCTGGTACAGAAACTCAACAAAGCCGTGGCCCAATACCCAGGGGCTTGCGCTTTGAGTGTGTCGGTGATAGATCCCAACTCTCGTACCGAAATCAAACTCAATAGCCGTCAGTTTCGGGTAAAACCCGACAACGAGCTTTTCAAACTCATCGAAAGCATCGATGGTATCACTTTTTCGGTCAATTAACCCATCAAATCTCCTAAAATTTTTTGGGCAGCAATGGCAATGACTGTACCTGGGCCAAAAATACCTTTAACGCCTGCTTGATAAAGAAAGTCATAATCCTGTGCGGGAATAACCCCTCCCGCTATGACCATGATGTCTTCTCGGCCCAGTTTTTTGAGTTCCTCAATCAATTGTGGGACCAAGGTTTTGTGCCCTGCGGCAAGGCTCGATGCGCCCACAATATGTACATCATTTTCAGTGGCTTGGCGGGCGGTTTCTTCGGGCGTTTGGAAGAGTGGGCCAATGTCCACATCAAAGCCTAAATCAGCAAAACTGGTGGCGATGACCTTTGCCCCACGGTCGTGGCCATCTTGCCCCATTTTGGCTACCATAATGCGCGGGCGGCGACCTTCAAGTTGGGCAAATTGATCCGCCATTTGGCGGGCAAGGCGGAAGTTTTCATCGTCCGAAACTTCCGCACTATAAACCCCTGAAATAGAACGTATCATAGCTTTGTAGCGTCCAAAGTGTTTTTCTAAAGCATTCGAAATTTCTCCCAGTGTAGCACGGGCACGGGCAGCTTCTACAGCCAACGCCAACAGATTGGCTTCTTTTGAAGCGGCAGCCTCAGCCAAACGCGAAAGCACCCGATTTACTTCTTCCGCATTTCTTTGTGTTTTTACTTGATTGAGCCGTGCTATTTGCGCCTCACGTACTATTTTATTGTCAATATCACGTACTTCAATAGCTTGCTCCGAATCTGGTTTGTATTTATTTACCCCCACAATGATGTCTTTGCCACTATCAATACGGGCTTGTTTACGCGCGGCGGCTTCTTCTATACGCATTTTGGGTAAGCCCGTTTCGATGGCTTTGGTCATGCCACCAAGAGCTTCTACTTCTTCAATCAATGCCCAGGCTTTTTGACAAAGTTCTTGGGTGAGGTATTCTACATAATAGCTTCCACCCCAAGGGTCAATGGCACGGCAGATGTCGGTTTCATGTTGTAAATAAAGTTGTGTATTGCGGGCAATCGTAGCCGAAAAATCAGTGGGAAGTGCAATGGCCTCGTCCAACGAATTGGTATGCAAACTCTGGGTATGCCCCAGCACGGCGGCCAGTGCTTCGATGGTGGTACGAGTTACATTATTGAAAGGGTCTTGTTCAGTTAAACTCCAGCCTGAAGTTTGACAATGGGTGCGTAGGGCCAAGGATTTTTTGTTTTGAGGGGCAAATTGCTGCACAATCTTAGCCCATAGCAGTCGCCCTGCACGCATTTTGGCGATTTCCATAAAATGATTCATACCTATTCCCCAAAAGAAGGATAAACGTGGGGCAAAATCATCAATAGCTAAGCCTGCTGCCAAGCCTGTACGAATGTATTCCAGGCCATTGGCAAGGGTATAGGCCAGCTCCAAATGAGCGGGCGCACCTGCCTCGTGGATATGATAACCACTAATACTAATACTATTGAATTTGGGCATAAACTGGCTCGTGTAGGCAAAAATATCGCCTACAATACGCATCGAAGGGCCAGGTGGATAAATGTAGGTATTACGCACCATAAACTCTTTCAAGATGTCATTTTGAATCGTTCCAGAAAGCTGTTCGGGTGTTATGCCTTGTTCTTCGGCAGCTACGATATAGAAGGCCATGATAGGGAGTACGGCCCCATTCATAGTCATCGAAACCGACATTTTATCCAAAGGGATTTGGTCAAAAAGCAGTTTCATGTCTTCCACGCTATCAATGGCTACACCTGCTTTTCCTACGTCGCCTGTTACACGTGGGTGGTCGGAGTCGTAACCTCGGTGCGTAGCTAAGTCGAAGGCCACCGAAAGGCCCTTTTGCCCAGCCGCTAAATTGCGTCGATAAAAAGCATTAGACTCTTCGGCAGTGGAAAAACCCGCGTATTGCCGTATCGTCCAAGGCTGGTTTACGTACATCGTGCTGTAAGGCCCGCGTAAGTAGGAGGAATTCCTGCGCCAAAGCTCATATGATCAGTATTTTGAAGGTCACTGTCTGTAAATGTTGCCTTGATTTTGATACCCTCTGCTGTTGTATAGGGCTTTTCCTGGCCTATACTTGCAGAAGGAGGGTTGATATTAATATTGGTAAAATTAGGTTTCATTTCTAATGAGGTTTTGGAAGAGTGATGGGTTATGCTTCGATTTTAGGAGTCGTTCAAGGGGCCTAATAAAGTACTTAAAGGTTTCCATTCTTCTACCTCATCCGAAATGACTTTCAAAATCGCAGCAAAAGGTAGAAATAGGACCATCCCAGATACTCCCCAAACTACACCGCCCAAAAACAGAACCACGATTGAAGCTAAGGTGTTTACTTTAAGTTGCACCCCCACTACCCATGGGAAGATTAGATTAGCCTCCAAATATTGCACTGTACCGAAAACAGCTATAACAGCCAGTGGATACCAAATTGAATCGTGCATCACCCATGCAACCGAGATGGGAAGTAATGCACCGATGGTAATACCAATGTAAGGAATAATGGTTAAAATAGAAGCGATGAAACCAAACAAAATAGCTTGCTTAATACCAATTATCGCTAACCCAGTTGTATTCAAAATGCCTACAATCAAATAAACAAGCAATAACCCTTTGATATAGTTGTGATAAGTTACTACCGTTTTGGCTGCTACTTTGTGTACTTTGTCCTTGTATTTATGCCCGAATATCTGATAAATGCCTTTCATTAAAAGTCCTCGATATTGTAAAAACAAAGCCGCAAAAAGTGGAATAATGACCAAATTGAAGGCTAATTTTGCGGTAGCATTGACAGTTCCGACCAAAAACTCACCCAAACGGTTGCTTAGATTATCGGCTGTTTGGCGAAGCCAGTTTGTTTGCATATCCAGAGTAAAACCAAATTTTGTAGTAAGCCATTGCTGTAACTGCCATAATGCTTTATCTCCCTTGGAGGCGAGCTGTGGAAGCTCTCGACGTAACTCGACTACTTGCCAAGCCATAATTCCAACTAATATAATACCAAGCATGAGTACGATAAATAAGGAAGCCGCAATAGCCCAACTTCGAGGCCAACGATGGTTTTCGAGCCATTGACAAGAAGGATAAAGCACAATGGCAATCAATAGGCCAAAAGTCATTGGAATCGTAATGACTTTGGTAAAGTACATCAAAAGTGAAACAATAAACAAAACTTGAAAATAACGGCTGACGCGTTCTAAAGTTGGCATATAATTCTAATTTCAATGTTCAAAATCTCTTGAAATACGTTTATTTATCAATAATTTAAGGGTCGAATCATTGATGGGCTGCGACGACTGAATAGTGGAGACCGTAGGTGCTTCTTGCAATGAATTCACTCCTACCATTCTACTTTTATGATTTTTCAGGGCACTCAATTGATAGTCATAGCTCTTTTCTATGAGTTCTTGAATAAAATTTTGCTCAAAAGCCGACATAAGTCCACCCTTGGTTTCAATCTCCAAAAATAATGTCCAAGCGGCATCTATTAATTGCAAGGTTAAATTTTCGATGTAATAACTTCCTGCAGCAGGGTCGGCTACTTTATCAAAAAGAGCTTCTTCTTTCAAAATAATAGAAATATTTTTTGCGATGCGCTCCGAAAAGTCATCAGATGGCCGAAAAGCGGTATCATAGCCATGTACCGACAAGACATCACATCCTCCTATGACGGCACTCATAGCTTCAGTAGTAGCACTGAATCATATTGGTATGTGGGGATAATACCGTATCATAAAAGGTAGAAGTTTGGGCAAAAATACAGGTGCTAAAAGCAGCAGGCGTAGGTGCTAAAGTGGGGATTTGCTCAAACTGCTTACTTATTTTTGCCCACAAATAGCGTAAGGCTCGTAGCTTGGCTATCTCCATGAAATAATGCGTACCCACAGCCATAGAAAAATAGAGCTTTTGTAAAACTAACTCAAACGCAATATCCAAGTCCGTGAGTTTATCTATGTATGTTACTGCCGCTGATAAGGTAAAGGCTAACTCTTGTACAGCGTTGGCACCCGCATTGTGAAAAACAGAACTGTCCACGCATATTGCTCGAAATTGCGGGGAGTTTGCTGTTTGGATTAGTCGCTCCTTCAATTCCTCAAAAGATGTTGTACTGCTTTCTCCAGTTTGCATCCATTGACTCAGGCCGTCGTAGGTACATCCACCTTTTATCTGATAGGGAATTATTTTTTGTAATACCCTTAAGAGAGCAGTGTCTTGATTGTTGGTTTGAAAATAAATAGGTGTTTGACTTAGCTTGATGCCGTTGAGAAGTCTGGTAAACTCAATGTTATGAATATCAACTTGCCTTAAATCCAACTGGATGATATCAACTCCTTGTTGTATCAGGGCGAGCATTTTTGAATTAGTAAACAGCTCATTTTCAAATAGAATAGTTGAAGAATTGAGCCATCCCACTGTTTTTTTTTGGACAGATTGTAACTCGCCCAAACGGTGGTCGGTTAAATCTTCCTCTGTGTAGTAAGGAGGCATTGTTATTCCTTCTGGTGTTTCCCACAACAAAGTAGTATCAAAGTCTTTCCCTTTTAAATCTTTGATTACTTGCTGTTTCCAAGCTTCTTTGGTGGTAGGCGCAAACACAGAAAAAAGGGGTAAGTTCATCTGCTATATAAATTTTAGAAAAAAATAACTATACTTATGGTCAGGTAAAGTTAGGCTTAATAATACTCTAATTCAAGATTAAAATCACCCTAATTTTATTATTGTAAATGCGTAAGTTTTCCCTAATTTTGCAACCCTTTATCCAAAAATAGGTACCAGTGACTAATCATTTACGGCCCGACGTGAGGGAGGTCTGGGAGAAATGTTTGCAAATAATCAAAGCAAATGTATCTGAACAAAGTTTTAAAACCTGGTTTGAGCCGATTGTTCCTGCACGGCTTGATGGGAGAACTTTGACCATCCAAGTGCCGAGTCAGTTTTTTTATGAATGGTTAGAAGAAAATTTTATACATGTATTAAGAAGAGCCTTAGACTATGCCATTGGGCGCGATGGGCAGCTGGAATATTCTATCATTGTTGATACAGGGACTGACCGGCAGCCGCCTATCAAAGTACATGTACCCACTACCAATTCGCCAGAGGCCGCTGAAGCGCGTCAAAAAGCTGCTTCCGACCCTAAAAGAACTAATCAGCCTCCTCCACGTGGCCCCGATTCGAGAGAATTGGACTTATACCTTAATACAAATTATAGTTTTGACAACTACATTGAGGGAGATTGTAATCGGTTGGCTCGTTCGGCAGGTATGGCCGTGGCACAACGCCCTGGTGTAACGTCGTTTAATCCATTATTGATATATGGCGGTGTAGGGCTCGGAAAAACGCACTTGGTACAAGCCATAGGTAATCATATAAAAGCCCATTTTCAAGGAAAGTCGGTACTGTATGTGTCATCCGAAAAATTTACGAATCAGTTTATTAACGCTATCAAAAGCAACACCCTTCAAGATTTTACAGATTTCTATATGAAGGTGGACACACTGATTTTGGATGACGTGCAATTTTTGTCGGGCAAAGAAAAAACACAAGATACTTTCTTCCATATTTTCAATCATTTACATCAATCTGGGCGGCAAATTATCATGACCTCCGACCGCCGACCAAGTGAGCTACAAGGGTTACAAGATCGCCTTCTTTCTCGTTTCAAATGGGGACTTACTGCTGACCTACAGCAGCCCGATTTTGAAACTCGGATTGCCATTATCCAACGTAAATTGCAATCAGAAGGAATATATATAGATGCAGGTGTGATTGAGTACGTAGCGCACAGCGTCAATACAAATGTAAGGGAGCTTGAAGGGGTGATTATTTCACTGATGGCACAAGCATCATTAGTACGTCGCGACATCGATTTGGAACTGGCCAAGAGTGTACTCAAAAATATTGTTACTGCCGAAGACAAGGAAGTAAACATTGACACGATACAAGAAAATGTAGCCGATTTTTATGACATTACCGTGGCAGACTTGAAAGGTAAAAGCCGTAAAAAAGAATTGGTTTATCCGCGCCAAGTAGCCATGTATTTTGCCAAAGAATTGACTGATTTGTCGCTCAAATCAATAGGATACCACTTTGGAGGTCGCGACCATAGCACCGTCATTCATGCGGTGCAGACCATCAGCGATTTGATGGAAACAGACGATGCTGTGAAAGAAGCCATTCAGAAAATTCGTAGTAATTTTGGATAGTACGCAATCGCTATGGTCGTTTTCCTTTTACAACGCGCTGCCATTGTTGATAATCAATGGAACGACTTTGTGGCAGCTTCTCCCCAGGCCATTCTTTATGCAAATACTTGGTATTTAGACGTTGTAGCGCCCAACTGGTGCGCGCTTGTCATGGAAGAAAAGGGAGCGTGGCAAGCTGTGATGCCACTGCCTATACGCACAAAGTGGGGCATAAAAGTAATCCAGCAGCCTTTTTTTTGCCAAATTTTAGGTGTTTTTGCACTGGATGAAGCTACTTTTGAAAAAGCTACCTCACTTTTTCAGGCGCAATTACCTCATTACTTCAACTATATTTCTGTCTATACAGGTCGTTTTTCTGAACAAGCAACTAGCTTTTTAGATGACTATCTTACCCAATGTTCGACAGACGTACTGGTATTAAATCGCCCCTATCACCTAATGAAGGCCAATTATTCTGCCGATAGAAAAAAAAACCTACGTCGAGCCGAAAAATTCAATTGGCACATCAAAACCAGCACCAACATCGAGCCATTGATTGGCTTATTTCACGCCAATCATGCCCAAAAGATTGGTGTGGCGGAGTCGGCTTACGATTTGCTTCGGCGTGTGTTTCAACGGTTGAAAGATAAAAACTTGGTTAGATTGGTTTATGCCATCAAAGCAGGGGAAATAGAGGCTGGGGCGTTGTTTGCTGTCGCCAATCAACGGATTATTTACCTCTTCAATGCTGCTACGCCCCTTGGCCGCCAAGCAAATGGCCGTACCTTATTGATTGATGATATGATTCAACAATATGCCCAATCGGGTTTTATTTTTGATTTTGAAAGTCCCGAGATAGCCTCCATCAAGACTTTTTACCAAAGTTTCGGCACAAAAAAAGAAGGCTATCAAAGCCTTCATCTCAACAACCTGCCTTTTCCACTGAAACAAATACAAGAAAAACGCAGAAGACTTACTTAAAACCTTGGGAAGATTTAGAACCTTCCCAAGACTGAAAATGAGCGGTCTAAGAAAGTGGTGGAATACGCAACGCTTGTCCAGGATAAATTTTGTCAGGATGCGACAACATAGGTTTGTTGGCTTCAAAAATAACAGGATATTTCATCATATCACCATAGTATTCTTTGGCGATTTTTGAGAGGTATCACCCTTTTTGACCTCGTGATATTGTGCCTCAGGAGCAGGAGTAACTACGGTCATGTTGTTTTCTACTGCTTCTACACCTTCTACGTTGCCGACCGCCAAGGCAATTTTTTCGGCATCTTCTTGGGTAGCTACTTCACCTTCGAGAATAACCGTATGACCTGCTACCTTTACGATAAGCTTATTGTAAGGTAACGCCAACGTTTTAACATGCTGAAGTAAAGCACTGGCTTTCAATTCGGCTACTTTTTCGGGTGCTGCGGTAGGTTCGTCTTTTCCGAAGATTTTTTCGCCTACGCCTTTAAAAAATGACATGAGTCCCATAATTGCAAAATTTTGTTTTGTGAAAGAAAAATTGACTGACAAGGCTCAAATCTAAGCGTTTTTTGATTCCTTGCAAACCATTAGACCATTATTTTAGTATGAAGTCACGGCACTAATAATAAAAACAATGAAAAAACTACTTCTCTTTTCGCTATTGATTACTTTTTTGATCGCAAACTCTTTGGCACAGCCCCATGCGGTTCCAGCGGTAAAAACAGATAAAAGGCTTACTTCCCAAATCCAAGAAGCCATCAAAGGGTTTCGTGGAGAGGTAGGAGTATATGTGCGTCATTTAAAAACCAACAAAATTGTCGAAATCAATGCTGATACCTTATTCCCTACGGCAAGCCTCATCAAAGTGCCGATTCAGTGTGGGTTGTTTGACAAAATAGTCAAAGGACAGCTCAATTACAATGCCACACTTACCTACAAAGATTCATTACACTATGACGATGGGATTGTAGGCTCATTGAAAGATGGTACAAAGATTCCTTTGAGTGAGGTCGTGATGTTGATGGAGACCGTCAGCGACAATACGGGCAGCCTCTGGTGTCAAGCGTTGGCTGGAGGTGGAAAGGCCATCAATGAATGGATGGCCGCCAATGGTTTTGAGGCTACCCGTGTCAATTCGCGTACCCCTGGGCGAGAACCCAATCGTACACGCTACGGCTGGGGACAAACCACGCCTCGCGAAATGGCCGAGTTGATGGCCATGATTCGGCAAGGTCGGGCCATCAGCCCCGATGCTTCCGATCGCATGTATATCCGCAACTTAGCGCGGCAGTATTGGGATGGCGAAGCGCTATCGCAACTTCCACCCGAAATTCGCTACGCGGCCAAGAGTGGGGCTGTCAATCGGTCACCGCTCGAAGTAGTGCTCGTTCACGCCCCCCATGGAAGTATGTGTTTGTGTCATTACCAAAAGCAACGAAGACCAAGCTGGACTTCGCAAAATGAGGGCTATGTACTTCTAAGAAAGATTTCTAAACTCCTTTGGCAATACTATGAACCTAAATACAAGTGGCAGCCCCTGTTAATTTTGGAGGAAATGGTATCAAGAAGCGGTTGAGTGAGCTGTCTGACAACGGCATACTAAAAATTAAACCCAAAATGAAATCCTGGTTCTCCGAAGATAAATTTAGACCATTTATCATCCAACTGTTTAATCCTCAGGCATTTTTGTGTATTAAGTACGGTGGGTAATGGCAATGGAGGTTGAATAAAAAATCTATCCTTGAAAAGTTTGATATGATAACCAACACGATATGTATTGAAAATTTGAAAACCATTATCAATTTTCTTCCCATTGTCATTCATAAAAACTTGCCAAGTAGGCATTACATTCAATTCACCATATAAACCTTTCCACAAAAATCGTTGGTAAGCCACTGATAAGCCATACTCACGAATATACCCTGGAAACTTTTCTTCTGGCTTTCCGTACGATTTGTTTAAAAATGGATGAATACCATTGGGCCAAGCATATTTCCAAGTTTTTGGTTCTAATGTAATGACATCTTTTGCCGTAATCCGATAGCCTAAATTAAGTTGAGCGAAGTTGGGCGGATTTACGGGAGCTAAATTGCCCAATAAAAACACAGTACTACCCACAAACCACCGTTTGTAGGTGCTGTCTGTTTTAGAATATTGCGCTTTGAGTTGGATGGTGCTTGTCATCATTAAGACAAAACCAATGAATAAAATTTTCTTTTGCATTTCTTTCCTTTTTATGTTAAATGATGCTGCAAAAGTAGATTGACGAGATACCATAACTCGTTCACTTAAGTTAAGAAATGAACCTACCCTTTGTTTTTTCTATCATCTTTGCGATTGAACTTATCTCGTAAATTCAACTACTTGGGCACTCACAGTGATAGATCTTCTGACAAAGAAAGGGGCAAAGCCACTGACATGTTCCTCTGTCATGACGTTGATTATCGCTTTGGAACTATTCAGCAAGTTGGCTTTCTTCAGCATCTTTGAGTACGCATTTTCGTACAGTTGTCTTTTTTTTATACCTCCCATTGCCAATACATAAGATACCTCCGAACTTCCGCTTATCTGATCAATTACTTTGAAGTTATTTTCACTTAAATGTACCTCAGTGGCGTTTTGATTGTGATTGGAAAAAAGGCCAGTGCTTATGCCACATGCACTAAGAAATGACATAAGCAATAACATCACGGAGTAAATGCCGATTTTTTTCATTGTAGTAACTATTTTTTTGTTAGAAATGTATTAAAACCTAAATCCAAAATATAGCCTTGGTCACTGATAAAGTGTTTACGAGATAGAAAGTGGCTGTGATGGAAAGGGCTATAAAAAACCTATTTTTAAACTTGGAAAGCGGCTGTTGGGCGTTTTATTGTGTTGAAAGGTAGCCAGTTAATTTCTCTGGGAGTACTAAAAATTAAACCCAAAATCAAATCCAGGTTGAATAAAGTAGGTATTCCATTTTTGTTCTACTGCTTTGAAAGATGCTGGAACATTGGATCTTATAGGCCAAGTACTAACTCCAATGGCTGGTTCAAAAAAGAAACGGTTTTTAAAAAACTTAAACTGGTACCCTAAATAGAAGTCCAGATATAATGTGTATCCATTTCCAATCTTATTTTTATCCTTGTCTATATATTTTTCAAAAGCATTCAATGCCTGAACGGATGTATAGACTCCTTTCCACCAAAACCGTTGGTATCCTAATGTTGGTGCAAGTATGCGTGCATGCCCAGGATAGTTTTCTCCAGGCGCATCAAACGATGGTGAATTAAAAGGAATTCCTATTGGCCAGGAATAAATGGATCTTTTAAATCTAAAAGAAATAACATCTTTAGGGGTTATTCTATATCCAACATTTAGTTGTATATACTCAGGGTTGTTTGTTTTATCAAGATTACCCAACAAATAGAGGGTACTACCCACAAACCACTTTTTATAGTTGCTATCTTGTTGGGCATTTTGGGCTTTGAGGGGTATTGTGCTTGTAGTTATCGAAACCGCCAAGGCAAACCATAAAATCTTCTTTTGCATCTTTATTATTGTTTTTGTTGTTAAAAGATGCTGCAAAAGTAGATGGGCGAGATGCCATGATTCGTTCACTTAAGTTAAGAAATAGGGCTCAGGTCTTTTTTTCAAGAATCCTTGCCCGTAATCTGCTTAATGAGTGGGGTTGGATGCCTAAATAGCTCGCTAATTGGTGTTGTGGAACACGCTGAACAAGGTCAGGTCTTTTTTGTATCAGGTTTAGGTATCGTTGTTCGGGCGAAGAGGTCTTAAACTCGTCAAAATCTATTCGTTCTTTAGCCAAAAGTTCTTCGGATAATATCCTACACATGAGTTCAAACTTTGGAAACTTACTGTTTATTTCCGCTTCCATGTCCGAATTTGAAACCAAAAGAATACAGTCTTCTGTACAACTGACATAATATTCTGATGGCGTTTTGTTGATGACACAAGGGGGTGTTAAAGCCTCCATTTCTGTGTAGAAAGCAGTCGTTTTTTCTTCCCCCTCTAAAACGTAATAAGCTCGAATGCAGCCTTTTAGGACAAAGTAGCTATTTTTTGATTTTTGCCCTTCTTTAAGCAAAATCGTTCCCTTCTTTAACGAGCGAAATAGGTCCAAAGAAATGATTGCGTTCTTCTCCTCCTCTGTCAAAGAAACGTATTTTGACATAAAGTCGAATAGTATGTTTTTCATGGTTTTGCTGTTGTTACTGTTGTCTGTTATACTTGCGCTGTTGGGTAACCATTTTAATGTCGAGCAAGTTTAATGTCGAGCAAGGTTTTATGTATTGGCGATAGTGGGGCATTTGGAAAACATGAGTCCAACCTCTGCACAAATATTGAGTTTATAACCGCTTCGGCGATTCCATGTCAGCTCCACCATCGCCAATATGATATTAGCACTCGTTTTTATTTTGGACTTGTTTAGTTGGAATTAGTATTAATTTTGCAAAAAAGCTACTATGAACAAACTACCAGTTTACATTTCAGAGAATGATTTTGGCGAATATATTTTACCTCATTTGAGCCATAAGCTTAACCATAATCGTCTAAAAGTCAGTTATCATTTTATTTTCAATACGATTTTATACGTTCTCAAATCAGGTTGTTCTTGGCGCACATTAAAGCCAGATAATCAATTAGTTACATGGCAAAACATCTATTATCACTACGCTAAATGGTCATCAGATGGAAGTTTTGAAAAACTATTTTCGAGTACGCATCAAATAATGAAAGCCAGTTTAGCCTTAGAATGTATCCAATTAGACGGTAGCCACACACCGTCAAAAAAAGGGGACAAAAAGTTAAATACCAAAAACGCAAAAAGTGCAAAACGACCAATAATTTAGTTATTTGTGATAATAATCATCACATTTTAGCAATTTCGGATTGTATAAGTGGCAATCACAATGATAGTTTTGAGTTAATTGAAAATATTGATATACTTATCGAAGCACTTAAAAAAGCCCAAATTAACATACAAAACTCTCATCTAAATGCCGATGCTGGATTTGACACCAACAGTTTCATCGAAACGATTGAAACAAAATACCAAATGATTGCCAATATTCCCAAAAACAAACGAAATTCTAAAAAAATAGAACAAGAATATAGGTATTTGGGCGAATATATTTACAGCTTTCGCAAAAAAATAGAGACCGTTTTTGCGTGGCTGGACACCTACAAACGAATTTTAATCCGTTTTGATTATAAGGCCCACAATTTCAAATCATGGCTTTATTTAGCATCAAGTTTGATTAATTTAAGAACAAAATTCAACTAAACAAGTCCTTTGTGTAATTCTTTTGGTATGTCTCATCGAATTTGGTTTTCCTCATTATATAGCTGATATGCTAAGCGATATTAACCATACCTGTTTAAAAAGTTGTTTGCTAACAAAGAAATCAACATCTGGTGTACACTGAATGAATGATAAACTTCGGTGGCCCAACTTTTTACAATATCGACACACTCTTCAGGTGTTGATGCATTCAGCAAATCTACAGTTGTTAATTGTCCCCTCTCTCCCGGTCGAGGTGGCGTTAGGAATTCGGTTTTATCTTTTTTATAAGCATTAATAATATTACTCAACAAAGGCGTTTTAGAATAATCCCATTTGATATTTTTTTCTAAAATCAGGTATAATCTAGTTAAATGAATATGATTATTCCAAGGTCCGTGAAATTCACAATGCTGTAAAGCCATTGCATCAACACTTAAGAACCGTGTTTCGTAGTAACAAAAATCATTAAAGTCAAGAATTTGAGTTAGGTGGTTTAAATTGCCATGACATTCAAATACTCCTTTGGATACATTTGAGTGGCAGCACTGACAGCGCCCTTCTTTTTCAATTTCAATTCCTGCTTTTGTGGCGTAGTCAAACAAGTCTTGCATATCTCTGGTCTCAAATTAAATTTAAGTTGTAACTGTCTAAACTAAAATTACCACCAACATCTCTATAAACGCACTCCCTTTGAAATACAGCACAAAAAAACGGCTTTACAACGGTATATTGCCATGTTTTTTCTTAGGGAGGTTGGCTACTTTGTTTTCGAGCATCTTAAAGGCACGCAGTAGTTTTTCGCGGGTTTGGTCGGGGTAAATCACCTCATCTATATAGCCTCGATGGGCAGCGCGGTAGGGATTGGCAAATTTTTGGGTATATTCCTCTACCTTTTCTTGTAGCTGGGCGGTAGGGTCTTGGGCTTCGGCAATCTCTTTTTTGAAAATGATTTCTGCCGCACCACTGGCACCCATTACCGCGATTTCGGCACTCGGCCAAGCGTAGTTCATGTCGGCTCCGATGTGCTTAGAGTTCATCACATCATAAGCACCGCCGTATGCTTTGCGCGTAATGACCGTGATACGCGGCACGGTGGCTTCACAAAAGGCATACAATAGTTTAGCCCCATTGGTGATGATGGCGTTCCATTCTTGGTCGGTTCCAGGCAAAAAGCCTGGGACATCCTCCAAGACCAACAAAGGGATGTTGAAACAGTCGCAGAAGCGTACAAAGCGTGCTCCTTTGGTACTGGCATCAATATCGAGCACCCCCGCCAATACGGCAGGCTGATTGGCCACAATGCCGATGCTACGGCCACCCAGTCGTGCAAAACCGACAACAATATTTTCGGCAAAATACCGATGTACCTCCCAAAAACTACCCTCATCTACGAGTTCGTTGATGACCTCGCGCATGTCGTAGGGTTGGTTGGCATTTTCGGGAATGAGGGTGTTTAATTTTTTTCGGGTTTCATTGCCCGCCATATAAAGAAGCGCAGGGGCGGTTTCTTCACAATTTTGGGGAATATACCCCAACAAGCGGCGCAAATCGCGGAGGCATTCTACTTCGTTGGCACTCACAAAATGCGTTACGCCCGATTTGGTGGCATGGGTCATCGCGCCGCCCAATTCTTCGGACGTAACCTCCTCGTGCGTAACGGTTTTGACCACGTTGGGCCCCGTAACAAACATATAAGAGGTCTGCTCGACCATCATGATAAAGTCGGTAATGGCAGGCGAATATACTGCGCCTCCCGCGCACGGCCCCATAATGGCCGATATTTGCGGAATCACGCCCGAGGCCAAGGTATTTCTGTAAAAAATATCAGCGTAGCCTGCCAAAGACATGACCCCTTCTTGGATGCGTGCCCCACCCGAATCGTTGAGGCCAATGACTGGTGCGCCATTTTTCATGGCTAAGTCCATGATTTTACATATTTTTTCGGCGTGAGTTTCTGACAAAGACCCCCCAAAAACAGTAAAATCCTGCGCAAAGACATAGACCAAACGCCCCTCAATGGTGCCATAGCCCGTGATGACCCCGTCGCCTAAATAATATTCTTTGTCCAAGCCAAAGTCTTTGCAGCGGTGCATTACAAACTTGCCAATTTCCTCAAAAGAACCCGCATCCAATAGCAAGGCTATTCGTTCGCGAGCATGGAGTTTGCCTTTTTTGTGTTGTTGGTCAATGCGCTTTTGGCCACCGCCCAGCAAAGCCTCCGCGTTTTTTTTGTCAAGGATATCGGTTTTTGAAAGAGAACTCGTCATAAAGAGAAAGAATAAAAATGAATAACCAACTTACTTTTTGTCAATGCCAGACAATACCCGTCGAATATCATTGGCACGCTGCATAAATGCCACGCTCGCGGCGGTATCGCGGGTATCAATGGCCTCTTTGTATTGCCTCAAGAATTCGATGTAATCGCCCAAAGCACGGGAGAGATTCTCGCGGTTTTGATCAAATATCGGTGCCCACATGGCAGGGGAGCTTTTGGCCAGCCGTACGGTAGAACTAAAACCCGTGCTGGCCATGTCGAAAATGTTTTGTTCATCTTTTTCTTTTTCCAAGACCGTATATCCCAATGCAAAAGCTGTAACATGGCTTAAATGAGATACATACGCCAAGTGCAGATCATGTTCTGCGGGGGTCATGTAGTGGATGGGCATCCCAATATCCCGAAACAAAGCCTTCTACCAATGCTACGGCATCTGAGTCGCTTTGGCAATATCGCACAAAATCACGTTTTTGTTGGGCAGCACTGAAAGGCGGCACCTGGGCCAGGAGTTTTCGGTGCCTGCCATAGGGTGTGCCGCCAAAGCGACTATGACGAGGATGTGGATCGGCGGCTTCGGCAGATGAGTCGTTTGCGGATCCCAAATCCAGTACAGTAGCTCTATCTGAAATCAAATCCAATACTTTGGAAGTAACGCAAACGATGTGATTGACGGGAATGGCCAACACAATTAAATCTTGATTTTGGTACGGCTATTTCTAAAGGAAGCACCTTCCACAATGCCTTTGGCAACTGCCAGCCGCCCATGTACTTCGGAGGCATCTACGCCTATGAAGTGCATTTTGGGGTATTTGTCGCAAAGCAAGAGCGTAAGAACCGCCTAATAAGCCGATACCGATAATGGAAGTAATCAAGTAGGTAAAAGTTAAAAGTTAAAAACGCAGATGGAGTTGTTGCTAAAAGTAATGAGTTTTGATTTTTAATACGACCTTTTGTTTTGTTAATTTGTCCAACTATCGCTTTTACTGTAGAGAACTAAAAAAAATGAATACAGTTTATATGCTTCGTGCGCTGGAATTGGCTGCACTGGAGGTGGGCATGTCAGCCCTAACCCGATGGTAGGGTGTGTGATTGTCCACGACGACAAAATCATAGGAGAAGGCTGGCACCAACGCTATGGCGAAGCCCATGCTGAAGTAAATGCGGTCAATCAAGTCATTGGGGCGGGCTTAGAGGAATTATTGCCACAAAGCACCGTTTATGTAACACTCGAACCTTGCGCCCACTTTGGCAAAACACCCCCATGCGCCGATTTGTTGGTACAAAAGCAAGTAAAAAAAGTAGTGATTGCCAATCCCGACCCCAATCCATTGGTAGGAGGGCGGGGTATTCAAAAGCTGAAAGAAGCAGGTATTGAGGTTGTTACAGGTATTTTGGCCGAAGAAGGCCAACAACTCAATCGTCGTTTTTTTACTTTTTTGAAACACAAAAGACCCTACATCATGCTCAAGTGGGCCGAGACAGCTGATGGTTTCATTGCTGATGAAGACAAAAAGCCGTTGATAATCAGTGGGCTGCTATCTCGCACGTTGAGCCACCAGTGGCGTACCCAAGAAGATGCAATTTTGGTAGGCACCAACACCGCGCTCAACGACAACCCCCAACTCAATGCGCGATTGTGGGCAGGCCGAAACCCAATACGAATCGTACTCGACCGCACTTTACGATTGCCCCATCATTTGCATTTGTTTGATAACACTCAACAAACACGCTGTTACAATGCCTTCAAAAATGAAGACAAAGGGCGTACGACCTTCGTACAAATTAATTTTGATGAAGAGTTTTTAACCCATTTGTTAGAAGACTTATATAGAAACAATATTCAATCTTTGCTGGTAGAGGGTGGAGGGGTAGTGCTGCAATCTTTCTTGAATGAGGGTTTGTTTGATGAAGTACGCGTATTTAAAAGCCCTCATGTCGTTGGGCAAGGGACTGCTGCGCCTTCGCTTCCCACGGGTTTAAAACAGGTAGCTATCCAACAAATAGGGGAAGATTGGCTCACTCACTTTGTCTAAAGGAATAGATGGTTCAGACCTTTTGTGAGATACATTTTCTATTTTTGTCCAAATCATCGACTACTATATGCGTTTTTCAGCTTTTATCGCCCTTTGGCAGCATCGTTTTCGTAAATACGGTTACATCGCTAAAGAGTACATTTTGGCGTTGAGTACCATCCTTTATTTTTGGGGGATAAAACTTAAATTTGGAGGACGAAAAAAATTCATTGCCATCGTCCGGACCGAACATTTTGGCGACATCGTAGCTGCAGAGCCTATTGCCCGACAAGTACGCCAAAAACACCCTACTGATTATGTCATCTGGATAGTGCGTCCAGTATTTAGGGAATTGGTCGAAAACCACCCCGACATTGACGAAGTGTGGGCGCAACCTACTGTTTTACGCCGAATTTTGGTATGCGAGTCGGGGGTGTTCGATGCCATTTATCATTTAGAATTTTGGCAAAGTAATCTTGACAAAGTAAGCGAGCGAGTACACCAAAACGAGGTTGCAAAGCAAAAAAATATTACGGTTTTTAATTATTTCAACAAAGGCAACCTGCTCACTATCTTTCAATTATGTGCCAATTTGCCTGTTGAAGACGATACCCCTCAAGTCTATATTTCTACTGCTGATCAACTTAAAATAAAGGCATTAAATCTATCCCAAAAAATGATTGTGGTGCATTGCAGTTCCAATTACCCTGCCAAAGATTGGTCTGTTCCAAATTGGGAAAGGCTCATTTTGTGGCTCATCGAAGAAAAAGGCTATGAAGTGGTAGAAATAGGTCTGAAGAGCCAAAATAGAATTAACCACCCTTATTTTCATGATTTTTGTGGACAGTATTCTATCCTACAAACAGCCGAAATCATTCGTCAAGCTAATTATTTTATCGGCATAGACAGTGGCCCTGCACATTTGGCCAATGCCGTGGGTACAGAGGGTATTTTACTGTTTGGCAAACTTGATTTTTTTGATGATTATATGCCCTATTCGGGTCGTTACAAAAATGTACAGTATGCAAAGCTGATTTCTCAACGAGGTAAGACCTGCGCTAACTTAGACTACGACCATGTAAAAGGGGAAATAGAGCAAATATTTGCCAAAACAACTAAAAATATTACTATTTAATGGGGTCTTTGGTTATCAATAAGTTAAAGCGTTTGTTAAATTTTTGTTACCAGATACTTGCATAAAATCGTAAATTTTGGGCTATTATTGTACTTGATTTTGTAAAATGGACAACGATAAGCCTCATAATTTTCTTCGTAAAGCTACTGCTGGAACCAATCCGAGAGTCAATAATAGCAATCGCTGGTTGGAGTCTGGTGTGAGCATGGGAAAACTACCTCCTCAAGCCATTGAGCTGGAAGAGGCTGTGTTGGGTGCGTTGATGATTGAGAAAGATGCGCTCAATGCGGTGATAGATATTTTGAAAGCCGATAGCTTTTATAAAGAAGCTCATCAGCGGATTTACCATGCCATTATTACACTTTTTACAAAATCAGAGCCTATTGATTTACTGACTGTTACTACTCAGTTGAGGCAATTGGGTGAGCTTGAAATTGTAGGTGGCGCTCAATATGTAACAGGACTTACCACCAAAATCAACTCGGCGGCCAATATCGAATTTCATGCCCGCGTAGTGGCCGAATCGGCCATGAAACGTGAAATGATTGCAGTAGCTTCCAAGATTCTCCAAGATGCTTTTGAAGATACTACCGATGTATTTACGCTTTTAGATGCTATCGAGCAGTCGCTTTTTAAAATCTCGGAGTCTAATATTCGCAAAAATTACGCCGATATGGGCGCACTTATGACCGAAGCCCTGCGCGAGCTGGAGCGGCGGCGTGAGTTGAAAGACGGCTTGACGGGTGTGCCGTCAGGATTTACCCAACTGGATCGTCTTACGTCGGGCTGGCAGCCTACCGAATTAATCATCTTAGCCGCCCGGCCTGCGATGGGAAAATGCCTCGGAAAAGGTACGAAAGTGGTCATGTTTGATGGGTCATTACGGAATGTAGAGGATGTTCGGGTGGGTGATTTACTGATGGGCGACGATTCTACCCCACGGAAAGTGCTTTCTTTGGCACGCGGTATGGAGAATATGTATTGGGTGCATCAGAATCGTGGTATGAGCTACCGTGTTAATGAAAGTCATATTTTATCACTCAAACGTAGCCGCAATGAAGGCAACCACCACAAGGGCGCAGTACTCAATATTCCTTTGACAGACTACCTCAAAAGCAATCCCAAATTTAAGAGCAACTATAAGGGGTATAAAGTAGCGATTGAACTCCCCGAAAAACAAATGGAAATAGACCCTTATTTCTTTGGGTTGTGGTTGGGCGATGGCCATTCTTATAGTTCACGTATTACCAATACTGATAGCGAAGTTGTTGCCTATTTGGATACCTATTCCAACGAATTGAATCTTCCTTTGGTAAAGTACAGCCAATTGAACAAAGCACCTAATTATGCGATCACTTCAGGACAAAGAGGGGTCAGGTCTGAGTTTTGTATTCAAGAAAAACTGCGAGAAATAGATGTCATTGGCAATAAGCACATTCCTGATGGTTATTTATACAACTCTTCGGTAAACCGACTCAAACTATTGGCTGGATTGATTGATAGCGACGGTCATTACCAGGCACAATACGATTGCTACGAAATCACTCAAAAAAATGAATGGCTTGCTAGTCAAATTAAATATTTGGCAGATTCGCTTGGTTTTAGGGTTTCATTGAACCAAAAACGAGCATCAATCGCTGCAATTAATTTTGAATCGCAAGTATATCGTATTCGTATTAGCGGCGACTTGACCAAGATTCCTGTTAAAATAGAACGTAAAAAAGCCAGGGAACGGCGGAGCAACGTAGATTGGCGCGTAACAGGAATCGAAGTAGCGTTTGATTGTTTTGACGAATATTACGGCTTTGAGATTGATGGCAATCACTTGTTTTTGTTGGAAGACATGACCGTAACACACAATACTGCGTTTGTGGTGTCGTCATTACGCAATGCCGCAGTGGATTTTGGGATGCCTGTGGCTATTTTTTCTTTGGAGATGTCGGCGGTGCAGTTGGTCAATCGGATGATTTCGGCAGAGGCAGAGATTGACAGCGAAAAACTCAAAAAAGGGAATTTAGCTCCTCATGAGTGGACACAGCTCCACCAACGCATAGACCGCCTGATGCGTGCACCGATTTTTATTGACGATACCCCCGCGCTTTCGATATTGGAGCTTCGTGCCAAGTGCCGCCGCCTCAAGCAGCAGCATGATATAAAAATGGTGGTCATTGATTATTTGCAGCTCATGCAAGGCGAAGGTGGTAAAGGAGGAGGTAATCGCGAGCAGGAAATCGCCTCTATTTCGCGTGCGCTCAAAAATTTGGCCAAAGAATTGAACGTACCAGTGATTGCACTCTCACAGCTAAGTCGTGCCGTAGAAACTCGTGGGGGTGAAAAACGTCCCCAGTTGTCCGATTTACGTGAATCGGGCTCGATAGAACAAGATGCGGATATGGTGGCATTTTTGTACCGTCCTGAATATTATGGCTTTACACAAGATGAAGCGGGCAATTCGGTACAGGGAATAGGAGAGGTAATTGTGGCCAAAAATAGGAGCGGCTCGCTCGATACCATTCAATTACGCTTTATCGGTAAATACACTAAGTTCACGGATTTAGATGGCTTTTATCAGGCGACCCCGAGCCAAGGCAATCATCAAGGATTTTTGAAAGGAGAACACAATGTGCACTCGTTTGATGCTCCCGCCAATGGCACTTTCAAAAGCAAAGCCAACGATATTGAGGTATGCCCTTCCCGCCACCCGATTTGTCGGAAGAGCCACCTTTAAGGGAAAAAGAGTTATAGACTGATTTTAAGTAGCTTCTTTGATGGATTGAGTCAGTTGAATTTTGAACCGACCAGAACGTCATAACATCAGTCTAAAATCTACTAAAACAGTACAAAACATGTGTATCAAACTCAAAATATTTACTGAATCTTTCCGCGATTGGAATGCATCGAGCAGAGAGAGGAAGATCAGTTTGCGGTTAAAATAGATGAAGATATTCAGATACCATCAATTCCACTGGAAAGCATTTCTGGCACCACGATAGCTACTGACCTCCATGACCATCGAACCTACCCATAAATCCACCTCGACTTTTATGGGCACTTTGTTGGCATCGTCTGACACCCAAATTCTAATGGAGTTTTCTCCCTTAAATAGCTGATTATGAGGCATGATAGGCGTAACTCTCAGCGCTTTTACTTTACCATATTTTGTCTTTACTACGTCTCTTCCTCGGTATTTTGCCTTTAGTTTATAGACTGTGTTTTCAAAAAAAGTAGGTACTTCTACGGCTTCATTAGGTGCAAGTTTGGAGAAATCAATCGTTCGCAGATAAAAATAACCACTGATAGCATCTTGAACATGATTGGGTACATTGAATTTTTTTGTACCATTTTCGTCGGTAACGAGCGCATCGTCGTTGGCATGATTGAATACCGTTGTTTCTGTTTTTCTGTAATTATTCTCTTGAATATTTCTGTAGAATTTCTGAGAAACAATAGCCGAAGTATCTGTCCAAGATTGCCACTCGTCGCGTACTTTGGCAAACCAACTAAATGCCCCTAAGGTAGTTCCTACAATACTTATCTTGTAGCAAGGCCGCCCGTTGGCATATTGAATTTGAGGGCTTACATCCACTACGGCCTCAGCAGCATTGAATATGCCATACCGTACCCGATATTCTAAATGCTCTCCCACGCCAAAGTTGGACTGTGCCATGTACCGATAGGAGTCCCTGGAATGAAAAGCAGTAATAGATAGCGCAATGAATGTGAGTATAATCCGTGAAAGCATTTTCTAAAATGTCGTTGGATACTTGATTTTTAGGTACGCTAAATAGCGGTTAAAATCACTATTGAACTTCTCTTTAAACTCTCGCTGAAAATTATTTTGCTGGGAATGATACGTCAAATATCCAATAAAGAACGCATTATTAGGGAGTTTCTTACTACGCCAAGGATATTTTTTACCAACGAGTCCATTAAGTAAGGTATCAGAGCTTATCACAATACGATGTATAGCTCTTGTTTTGAGGGTATCTTTTTGGGCGGTTGTTAATTTGCTACTGAAGGTTTTATACAAGCTATCCAATTGATTAGCTCCTCGCACAATGTGTTGACTAATGGCATCATTGTATTGTTTGCGAAACTCATATTTCTCAAGAGGAGGCTTGTTTTGCCCATACTTATAGGTCAAAAACCGTATTGCGCCGTAGTCGCCTATAAAGTTGGCCAAGTTTTCATTGAGTTCTAAATTATCCTTTACAAAGAGTGTTCCGTGGGTCATTTCATGAATAATGAGGTTGGCCAAACTCCCTTCGCTCCGATACAGCATTGAAGATAACACAGGGTCATTGAGAAACCCCAATGTACTCCAAGCTGATACTTCATTGATTTGGGTATCAAAATGATTGTTAATCAGGGCCTGTTCTTCTTTTTGAGCACGAGTAGAGTCGAAAAAACCTTTATAAGTAAATGTACCAATGATAGGGAAACGCCATTGTTTAGGAATCAATCTATATTTTTCAGAAGCTGTAATTACCCATAAAATGGGTTTTCCGTGTTGGTCGAAAAAATCTTCATAGCTTCCCGAAGCATCCAAGCCTAAAGAATCCACGGCAAACCGCTTGATTTCGCCAATTAAACGTAGCCGCTGTTTCAGCGAGTCGGGTAGGGTTGGGTCTTCTAAAACTGTGGGAATGGGTTTTGTATTGAATAAAATGCTCAGTTGCCCTTTAGCTTGCATGTAGCCATAGCTTACCAACTCGTGGTAATAAATACCAAGAGTGAATACAATAAGCAATAATGCAAATAAGATTTTTTTGAACATTTTTTGTTTGATATGCTCCGTTCACACAGTTTGACATCTAATGACAGAAATACCCAAGATTAAGGACTCAAGATTGCTTCTCCCAAGCTGTTAAAATCTGCTTTAGTTGTTTGTATTCAATCAAAAAACCATCATGGCCATACAAAGAGTCAATTTCTTGGTACTCAGCCATAGGAATGTGTTTTGTCAAAAATTTTTGCTCGGTAGGTTGAAACAAAATATCCGAACTGATGCCTACTACCAACGTACGGGCTTTGATTTGTGTAAGCGCATGAATCGTACTTGGGCGATTGCGACCTACATTGTGCAAGTCCATCATGCGAGAAAGCGACCAATACGAAAACGCATTAAAACGACTCGCCAGTTTATTGCCTTGATAATTTTGGTAAGTTGCTGCTCGGAAATTCTCGGTTTGTTCGTTGCTATCGCGGGCTTGGGTGAAATCGTAAGTATCGTAATTTCGATAAGAAAGTAGCGCAATTGAGCGGGCTACTTTCATTCCTTCTATGCCTGCATCAGGGCGGGCTTCAGCCCAAGTAGGGTCGGCTTTGATGGCCATGCGCTGCGATTCGTTGAAAGCAATACCCCAAGGCGAATGAACCGCGTTGGTCGCAATTAAGACTAAATTTTGGATTAAATCTGGGTTGATAATGGCCCACTCCAATCCTTGCTGCCCTCCCAAAGAACCGCCCACAAGCGTATGAATACGACTAATGCCCAGCGCGTCGCGTAGCAATTCAAAGGCATGGATATTATCTCTAATGGTGACTTCAGGAAAGGTCTGGTAGTAAGGCTCTCCTATGTTGGGATTGATACTCAAGGCATTGGTCGAGCCATAATGCGACCCCAAGACATTGACACAAACAATGAACCAATCTTTGGGGTCGTAATGTAAATCTTTTCCTACCAATCCATCCCACCAGTCGGTTGGGTCGGCACTTCCCGTAAGGGCGTGGCACACCCACAGCACATTACTGCTATCTGCATTAAGCGCGCCGTG
This sequence comes from Spirosomataceae bacterium, assembly GCA_041392315.1. Classification (GTDB taxonomy): domain Bacteria; phylum Bacteroidota; class Bacteroidia; order Cytophagales; family Spirosomataceae; genus Runella. The sequence goes on from JAWKMH010000002.1 coordinate 435,250, forward strand.
AGTGGTGTAAGCTAATTGAAAACCAGCCAATTCTCCGCCCAATTCTAACGGAAAAGTATAAGGATATTTGAAAGTATGTAAGGCCAATTTTAAAGAGATTTAAGCATTTAAGGCTTGTTCTATGTCGGCTTTGATGTCTTCAATATGCTCGATTCCCAATGAAATACGCAACAAACCTGCCTCCACACCCGCACTGGCTTGCTCGGCAGCAGAAAGTTGTGAGTGGGTAGTGCTGGCGGGGTGAATGATGAGCGTTTTGGAATCGCCTACATTGGCCAGATGGCTAATCATTTTGAGCGAATTAACAAAGTTGTCAGCAGCTTCTTTGCCTGCTTTGAGTTTGAAAGATAATACCCCTCCAAATCCACGAGTTAGGTATTTTTTGGCTAAAGTATGGTACTTACTACTTTCTAAACCGGGGTAATTGACATAGGCCACTGCTGGATGAGTAGAGAGCCACTGGGCCAAAGCCAGGGCGTTGTCGCAGGTGCGCTCTACCCGCAATGAGAGTGTTTCTAAGCCTTGTAACAACAAAAACGAATTAAAGGGGCTTTGGGCGGGGCCCCAGTCGCGCAAGCCTTCTACTCGCGCCCTGATGATAAACTGAATATTTCCAAAAGGGCCATTCAACCCAAAAACGTCGTTGAGTACCAAGCCATGATAGCTGGGCGATGGTTCGGTAAACTGTGGGTATTTACCATTGCCCCAGTTGAATTTACCTGAGTCCACAATCACGCCTCCCATGCTGGTACCATGTCCGCCAATCCATTTAGTTGCTGATTCAACTACGATATGTGCACCCCACTTAATAGGTTGGCAGATAGCACCTCCTGCGCCAAAGGTATTATCTACAATGATAGGTAGGTCATGTTTAGCGGCTAAAGCCGCAAAGGCTTCAAAATCAGGGATACTAAAACTCGGATTACCAATGGTTTCGAGATAAATAGCCTTGGTTTTGTCGTCAATGTGTTTTTCGAAGCTGGCTGCGTCGTCGCCATCAGCAAAGCGGGCTTCTACGCCAATGTTCTTAAATGAATTTTTGAATTGGTTGTAAGAGCCCCCGTACAGAAACGAAGTCGTTACGAAATTATCTCCTACAGTGGTAATGTTATTGATAGCCAAAAACTGGGCCGCATGACCCGAAGAAACCGCCAATGCTGCTACGCCTCCTTCCAGTGCGGTTATACGCTTCTCAAAAACATCGTTGGTGGGGTTCATGATGCGCGTATAGATATTACCAAACTCCTTGAGGGCAAACAGATTAGCTCCATGTTCGGAGTTGTTGAAGGAATAGGCCGTGGTTTGATAGATAGGAACGGCACGCGCGTTGGTCGTTGGATCAATGACTTGACCAGCATGTTGTTGGAGGGTTTCAAAACGTAAATCTGACATAAGGATGGTTGTTTTAAAGTTCAATAGATATAAATAGCTGCTAAAGCCCACGTTTTTTAGGCGTGGAATAATAGAATAGTACGCTTTTGACGCAATGTCGTTGTTAGAAATCTTAACATGAGAGTTTCGATTTATATGCCCCGATTACTCAGGTAGGAATTAGCACCTTATTTCGTGTATTTGGAAACAGGTTGCCAGAGGTTCGTAGAGCCTATTCTCTTCCCTCTTCTTTATAAATCAATCGCTGTGCGAATGAGAAGCAACTGACTTGATGGCACAATATTAAGGCACGGAGTGCCAAAATCCAAAATTATTTCTGAGAAAAACACAGCGACTTGCCCTAAACTTAGGTTACTTGTCGTAAATTTGCTTGTCGGCAGTAGCCTATCCAATATACCCCCAAAATGATATACCGCTTTAAAAAGGAAAATGCAGCACGGCGACCGGGCGCAGTGACGATTGGTGAGGCCATCGGCAAACTGCTTGATAGCTATCGGTTACATACTAAATTTGATGAAACTTCAGTAAAAGTACACTGGGAGAAATTAGTAGGCCAAGAGATTGCCTCTCGTACTACCAGTATTTATGTCAAAGACAAAGTGCTTTTTTTACAGCTTGATTCTTCGCCTTTGGCCAATGAACTCGTCATTGCCAAACGGAAATTAGTGGCGTCGCTCAATCGGGAGTTTGGCTATGAACTCATAGAAGAGATAGTATTTATATAACTTATTCCACGTCAATCTCTTGCCCCAAAAAACAATCTACCACATAACGGATAGAACTAAAAGAATTGACCAATGCCTTACGAGCTTCAGCTTCATTCATCCATCGAAGCTGTTCAATTCCTTCATCTTGCTGCGGCACCATTTGGGTATCATTTATATTGCGCATCGAATACCATTTGGTACGTTTTAAGATTTTTTGGCTGTTTTGAGTGTAAGTATGCCAAGTTGTACAGATTTTTTCTACTAGTTCGGCCTTTACGCCTGTTTCTTCCTGAACCTCCCTGAGGGCTGCTTTTTTCGACCGTTCGCCATCATCCAACTTACCCTTGGGCAAGTCCCAAACACCCCGCCGAAACATCAATAAATAAGTGTCGCCTTTGGTAACAATGCCCCCTGCCGCTTTGACCACCGAATACATTTTTTTAACGCGTTTTTCTACGGCCTCTTTGTCTTTTGGGACTAAGTAAATAGACTGTAAGTCAGGTAGTTCGTAGTTGTTTAAAAAATGGAATAATTTTTCGGCAGTAATAGCAGTTGCATTTAAAATAAGTAAATGACCACGGAAGTTGGATACTTTAAGCATCTCCAAATGGGCATCTATCACCTTATCGAAAGTAACTGGATGCGGAAGCTTTTGAGCGGCTTTTTCACTTAGAATTCGGACAGGGCGGTCATTGATAAAAATAATCATTTGCGAGGGTTATCGTAAAACTTGACAAAATTAGCAAATGAGTTTGTTTTGGATAGCAAATAGTTTTGATAATTTTGCAATTGTATCAACTATCCCCCTTCGTGGAACTACTAATTATCGTTCTACTCGTTCTTATCAACGGAATTTTCTCCATGTCGGAAATCGCCTTGGTCTCTTCCCGAAAGTCGAGGTTAGAGGCTGCAGCACGTACGGGCGACCGCCAAGCGCAACATGCTTTGGATTTAGCTATGTCGCCCAATCGTTTTCTTTCTACAGTTCAAATTGGCATTACGCTCATAGGTATCTTAACGGGTGTATTTAGTGGCGAGCGCATCACCTCTGACTTTCAAGCCTATTTGGAGCAATTTGAAATAGTAAAGCCATATGCCCATAGCATTGCAGTGGGTGGTGTAGTCCTGTTTATTACTTATTTGTCGTTGGTGCTTGGTGAACTGGTCCCGAAGCGAATCGGAATGTCGAACCCCGAAGCAATTGCCAAGTTTATGGCTACGCCCATGAATTGGCTTTCGACCATACGTCGCCTTTTATTTGGTTGTTGGCTCAGTCAAGCGATTTAATAATGAAATTGCTAAGAATAAAGCCCAATAACCAAGCCATTACAGAAGAAGAAATTAAAACTATTATTCAAGAAGGAACCACAGGCGGAGTCATTGATGAAATAGAACAGGAAATTGTAGAAAATGTATTTCATTTGGGCGACCGAAAAATTGTTTCTTTAATGACCAACCGCCAAGAGGTTACTTGGTTGGATGCTGCAGATGAGCCCGACATCAATCGGGCCAAAATCATGGAATCCAAACACTCCGTTTATCCACTGTGTCACGATGGCATAGACAACATCGTAGGGCTAATCTATGTCAAAGATTTGCTGGGAGGAGATTTAGACGAGCAATTGGGGCGTTTGGAGTCGTTGGCCAGAGACCCCCTTTATATTCCTGAAAACAACAAAGCCTATCAAGCCTTAGAAAAATTTAAAGAAAGCCGTGTACACTTTGGAATCATTGTAGATGAGTATGGGGCCATGCAGGGTATCGCTACACTCAATGATATCATGGATGTATTGGTAGGAGATTTATCAGAAACCAATGAGTTCAACTATGACATCACTGAGCGCGAAGATGGCAGTTTCTTAGTAGATGCCCAGCTTCCTTGGGAAGACTTTATTGATCATTTCGATATCAAAGTAGAACCAGATAAAGACCTTACTGGCTTTAACACCTTAGGGGCTTTGCTCTCTATATCTTGGAAGACATCCCAAAAACAGGTGAACACTTTATGTGGCAAGACTACCGTTTTGAGATTATTGACATGGACAAAAGCCGCATTGATAAAATATTGGTACAAAAAATCACAGACTAATTTTTTTAAGGACGAGGTACAAGTTTCTAAACGCCGCCAAGCCACCTTTGAGATTCTTTAGATTGGTAAATCCAAAATCTTTTCGTAATTGTGTGATAGCCTTTTGGCTACGCATACCGCTCTGGCAATGGATGATGACGAGCTTATTTTGGCTAATGCTGCCTTTAAAATCGGCTAACCGCGATAGAGGCATCAACTCTCCCCTTAGATTGTCGAGGCATATTCGTGAGGCTCTCGTACATCAATCAATTGAAAGTCGTCATTCTCTGCCATCAACTTTATCAGTGTTTCAGGCGTAATATCTTGAGAGGTTGCTTCGGGTTTTACATCACAAAATGCTTCATAGTCAATCAACTCCTTTATCTCGAACCGATTGGGTAGAAGCGGAATTCGAATGGTCCGGGTAGTGAGCGTAAGTGCGTCTATGACAAATAATTTGCCCGAAAGCAGTGTACCTATGCCCGTCAATAACTTAATAGCCTCATTGCTTTGTAAACTCCCAATAATGCCTGCCAATACTCCTAATACGCCTGCTTCGGCACAGTTGGGAGCTAATTCGGGTGAGGGAGGTGTGGGGAATAAGTCACGGTAGTTAGGGCCATTTTTGTGATTAAAAATGGCGACTTGCCCCTCAAATCGATAAATAGCACCAGAGACAAAAGGCTTATTTGACAATACGCAGGCATCATTGACGAGATAGCGCGTAGGGAAGTTGTCAGAGCCATCTATGATAAGATCATAAGATTCAAAAATCGCCAACGCATTTTGAGAAGTAAGGGCAGTGAAATAAGGCTGAATCGTAATCAATGGATTGAGTGATTGTAGCCGCTTGGTAGTTTCTTCTACTTTGGGTTTTCCTATTGAGTGTGTGCCATAGAGTACTTGACGTTGGAGATTGCTTTCATCCACGTGGTCGCTGTCAATAATACCTATGGTACCCACACCCGCCGCAGCCAAATAGAGCAAAATAGGGCTACCCAATCCACCACAGCCCACTACCAGCACTTTGGCTGCTTTGAGTTTTTCTTGGCCTTCCATTCCCAATTCTGGAATCAAGAGATGGCGGCTATATCGGTGGAGTTCTTGGGTGGTGAGCATATTGTATCCGTAGTTCTTTATAAAAGATAAGTAAACTTGTATTCCAACTAATGCCAAATTTTAAAACAAAAGTTCCTGATTCAAACAATAGTAAAAACAAATGAAGCTACGTGCTTTCATTCACCTCTCTTTCTACTTTGCTAAAAAAAAGTTACTTTTACGGCCTAATTATCAAAAATAACACTGAAAAAAATATTTGTTGAATATGGAATTGTTAAAGGAAATTGCCAATTTTTCTGGGAAATCGGGACTATACCGTATCCTTAAACCAGGGCGTGGGGGTGTAATTGTAGAAAGTTTGGACGGTAAGCGTGAGAAATCTATGATTGGCGCTTCGTCGAGAGTGTCAGTCCTAAAAGATATTTCCATTTTTATGGCCGAAGATGATAAATCAACTCCCTTAGCAGATGTCTTGATGAGTGTGCATGATAAGTACAAAGACCAAATACTGGAGGCCAAAACCATGTCAGACTATCAATTAGTTGATTTTATGGAAACGGTTTTGCCAGGGTATGATACAGATAAGGTGTATTTGTCAGACATCCGTAAAGTAATCTCTTGGTACAATATTTTAAAGGCTCAAGTTCCCGAGGTATTTGAAGCTCCGGTAGTTGAAGAAACATCTGCTGAAGAAACCGCTGAATGATTTTTTATAGACCCTCTCAAACAAAGCCGTGACACTTCATCACGGCTTTGTTTTTTTTAAGTATCTTTGAAAGTATCAAAAATAGGCTGCTTGCTCATGGCCAATAGTTATTTATGGTAAAATACCTGCAATTGATACAAAATATGGGTTGGCGCTATGTTTGGTTTAGGCTAACGTACGAAATCAGCCGCCGAATAGGATGGTTAAAAACTAAATTCCCTGCCCAACCGCCCTCCATCTATTTTGTTGGGTTAGACGTTTGGAAAAAAAGACGTACAATTTTTCTTTGAAAGCCGCGATTCACTTTTCTTACATAGGTCAGGTATTGATGATAAAAAAGTCAGCGATACACTTAAAGCGCAAATAGCTGAATATCGCCAAGGACGATTTCTTTTTTTTAGTGCCACCTATTATACCATACCCGATTGGCTGACCCATCCTGTATCAGGCTATCGCTACGATGCCACTAAACATTGGACTGAAATAGCGGATTTTTCGGCTATGGCAGGTGATATTAAGTATGTATGGGAAAAATCACGTTTTGCCTTTTTATACCCCCTTATTCGCTACGATTTTCAAATTGGGGAAGACATGGCTGAAGCGATTTTTGGTGAAATTGATGGTTGGATTGATGCCAATCCTATCAATTGTGGCCCCAATTGGCGGTGTAGTCAAGAAATCTCCTTACGGGTTTTGAATTGGACGTTTGCACTCCATTATTACAAAAACTCTCCCTCATTGACAGAAGAGCGTTTTCATAAAATCAATCATCTGATTTATTGGCAAATGCGTCATGTGGAAGCAAACATTAATTTTTCGCGTATTGCTGTGCGCAACAACCACGCCATTACTGAAACCTTGGCTTTGTATCTTGTGGGCTTGTTGTACCCGTATTTCCCTGAATCAAACCGATGGAAAGAGAAAGGAAAAAAGTGGTTTGAGGAGGAAATAGCCTATCAGATAGATGAAGATGGTACATTTTTACAGTTTTCAATGAACTACCACCGCGTTGTAATACAGCTACTTACATGGGCTATACGCTTGGCCGACTTGAATAGTGAGCGTTTTGAGGAGGTAGTGTATGAACGTGCCCAAAAATCGTTGATTTTTTTGAAGGCTTGTCAAGAGGAAGTCACAGGTTGGCTTCCCAACTATGGAAACAACGATGGGGCTTTATTTTTCCCACTCAATGATGCCCATTTTCGCGACTATCGCCCACAATTATCGGCCTTGGCAGCGGTATTGGGCGAAGAAACCGAAGAGGTAGAAGATTTATTTTGGTATGGCTTTGGGCAGTCATCAGTTGGAGGTTGGCGGGCGGTAGGCAGTAAGGGTTTGGATACTTCCTACGTTGGTATGACAAATGAAACAAGAACAACAAATGAAGCAAAACCCACCACTTTCTCCTTTCCTAAAGGGGGTTATTTTACGCTCAAAGAGGCTGATAGTCTTACCTTTATTCGCTGTGGGGCGTATAAAAATCGCCCTTTTCAAGCCGACAATTTGCATTTGGATATTTGGGTGAATGGCGATAACATCTTGCGCGATGCAGGCTCATATCTTTACAATACAGACGAAAAATGGGTAAAATATTTTGCTGGAACGGCTTCACATAATACCGTCATGTTGGGAGAGTACGATCAGATGCAAAAAGGGACGCGCTTTATATGGTACGATTGGGTAAAAGAAGCAAGTGGTAGTTGGCAGAGCCAGCCCAATCTTCAATTTGAAGGAAAAATAAGGGCTTTTGACCAAGTTGGAAAAAATAGCTATCATCATCGAAAAGTGATAAAAACAGTAGGTAAATTGGAGTGGGTGGTAGAGGATTGGCTCAAAAATGCGCCTCAAGAGCTTCCGATGCATCAAATTTGGCATCCATCAGCTTCATTTTTTGAGCAGTTTTCTATACAAGCATTCAATAAAGAAGGTCATGAGCTGAACGTAGCTATTGGGGAGGGTTGGTATTCAGGCTTTTATGGAGTCAAAGAACCTGTAAGACGACTAACTTTTACGACAAACCATCGGTATATTAGAACAGTCATAAAACAAACTACCCCGTCAGATTCTCTGACGGGGTAGTTTATGGTATTTTTGGACTTAAATTTATTCTTCGGTAGTATCAATGGCCATGTCTGAGGCTTTCCTAAACATATCTATCACTAATGAAATTCGGAAAGTATTGGCCAGTGGACTGCCTTGTTTTTGAGGCATTAGGTAAGCAAAATCTACGCCATAGCGTTGTTGGACACGCGCCCCAAACCCAACGGTAAAATATTTTCTATCTCCTTTAGTCTTTGCTTCATTGAAATAGCCCAAACGTACGGCAAACACATCATTATACCAATATTCCATTCCTGTAGAAATCATAAACTCACGTAATTCTTCAGAAGTACCATTTGGAGCATCGCCAAATGAGCTAAACATGGCCGCAATACTACCTTGGTTATTGCCTTTGGCACTTCCTGGAGATGGTATCATTAATTTGTTGAGGTCGAGCGTAAAGGTAATTTTATTATAGAGGTCAATGTGGCGAGTAGCAGCTCCGCCCAATTTAAAAGTAGTTGGAATGAACCCACTTTCTGTACCGCCATAATTTACCTTACCACCAATATTCTGAATCATCAAGCCGGCAGAGTATTTCCACCCTTTGCCAGTACCTAAATCAACATTGTCGGTTTGATAAAACGCACTCAAATCGCCCGCGGCAGTCGCGCCCGCTTTGAGAGCAGAACCTCCCATTACTTGCACACCCCCACCCAGATTAGAGTTGATATATTTGAGATTCAAGCCCATTGAAAATTTATCAGATAGCTTGCGAGAGTAAGCGATTGAACCATAAAATTCGTTGGAATAATAATCGCCGAGTAGCTGGCCAAAGGTATTTCTTGCTTGAAATAAACCATGATCAAAATACATCAAACTTACCCCTACTGCTTGATTCTTACCTATTTTCTTGAAACCCGACAGATAAGCAAAGTACATGTCTTCTGTAATATTCCTTAGCCAAGGGGTGTAAGAAAATGCTACACCATAGCTTTTGGTGGCTTGCGCCAATTTAGCAGCACCCCAATAAACAGCATTAGCATCAGGACTTAAGGCCGCCCCAGCATCGCCCAAGGCCGCAGAGCGTGCATCAGGGGTAAAAGCTGCAAAAGGGACAGAAGCAATAACAGGACGTAGTCCTAAGCTATCTTGACCGCTTGAAGAAACTTGCGCTGTTACAATAAAAGAAGTGCAAAAACCCATCATTGTAAGGACAGGGAGATTTTTCTTATCATAAGAATTTTAGAAAAATGTAATAGAATCAAAAGGGGTATCTTTTTATGACGTGCAAAGATAATAATTACTATGTTGAAAATCTATTTTGGTTTTATTAACTTACCACCAACTACTTGCAAGTGCTGGCGTGTGACTGACCGAACCAGTAACTTATAAACGTAAATTCCTGCTGGTAAGATTTGATGATAATGATTAGTCCCATTCCACGTTAATACTTCTATGAGTTTGTCTGAATTATAGTACGTCTGGTTTGATGTATGAAGTATTCTACCGTTTAAATCAAAAATCCGAGCTTCTATTTCTATGTCTTCTCCCTCGTTCAATAGCTCTACTTGTAGTTGAGTCTGTTCCATAAAAGGATTTGGATAGGCTACTACGCGGCTGATTAATCTCACTTGATTTCCTATCCTAAACTTCAACGTACCTTCTATCCAATTATTATAAGTATCGGCCACTTTCAACTTCAATGTATATTCTCCTTGAGGTAATTTTGAAAAGAGGTAGCGGAGTGTTCCGTGTTGGTAACTGTCTTTATCGGCCAAAAAATAATCGTTTACGACTACTGAAAAGGTATCATTAAGCGTCAAAGTCATATTTTGGAGTGTATTCAAGCCATTTTCATCGGTGAGTTTAGCGATAAAAAGGGGGCTGTCTTCTACCTGACTACCTTCTACAAAACTTTCATTATTCAGATACATTTGTAGGGTAGGAGGTTTAATATCACTTTTTATTTTTTCACCACCCACCCAAATTTTGTCATTACCTCCAGCTGCATCTGCCAAGCTATCAGCACGTACGGCATATACTTGTACTAATCCACGACCTAAGGTTGGATTACTATTTTTTGGAACGACCAACTGTACAGAAAACTCCCTTTTTTTACACTCACTTGTCCTTCAAACAACTTACTTTCATATTGCTCGTAGTTCATTTTGTCTTCATCGTGCCCCAGCGTAACTAATTGATTTTCTTTGTCATAAACCGTGATGATTGCTGTTCCTTCAAAATCCTCTACTCGTTCATTTTTTTGTATAATTTCGCCAGAAAATTTCACCAAGCTTCCTGCTTCGAGGGTATCGTTGGTGGTAATTTTTACCTCATAATCGGGGTAGTTGAGCCTTAAAGAGGGGTCACCCAAAAGAGTAAAATTCCGGTTAAGCACGCTACTGAGGCTGTTATTTTTTGTTACTCTTATCAGATCCCCCAAGCGTGGCATTTGGCCGTTTTGTGCTTGAAAGGCAGCACGATAAAAGGCCTCATTGAGTAAGAAATTAGTACTTGCATAAACAGGTCTTGCAGTGGTAAGCATAGCAATCGCTCCCCCTCTTGGGCTTAATACAGCGATTTCGGCACCCGATACTTCCGCAGGATTATCGTAGCGGCCAAATTCGCAAGTGGCTGTAATGATCAGCGGCATATTGTCCAGATTTCGCCAATTAAGCAAATTTTGGAGGGTTAAGATTTGCTCATCTGCCCAAATAGAAGTACCGCCATGCCCAGTGTAGTTCATGATCAAAACTCCCTCATTTACATAGCGGTCAATGGCCTTATTTACTTCAGGAGCCCTGACGGCACTTGTGCCTATTTGAGGGTAAGCATCTACAAACACTTTACGCAAATTATAAGTAGGGGTTGTTGTTTTTATGATTTTGGATAAATTATCAGCATCTTTTTGATGTAAATTGGCATCGCCATCGTCGGCTACAAAAGCGATACGCTGCCGCCAAGTTCCTCGCGAACGCTTGGTGTTGTAGCGTATAAGCTTACTGACGACGGCCTCTGCTTCTACTATTGATTTAACTGGCAAACGCCCCACGCCAATGTCTAACAGATGATTGCCATTGAAATCTTCTTCCCAATCGCCGTCGGTAGGTTTCAAAAACCCGAAATAATCATCAGAAGAAAAACTGAATACTGGATGTCCCGATTCACGACTCTCGTAAGTAGGCACGAAATAAGCCATTTCCAAAGGTGAGAAGGCTTTGAGGTTGTTTTTGTAATCGTAGCTGGCATCGCCAAAGAGTAGTAAATAGCGAAATTTGTTGGGCTGACGGTCATTGAGGTATTTGGTAAAATCTCTGATAGCCGTAGGGTCGGCTTGGCCACCGCCAAATTCATTATAAAGCTGTGTGGTGGTTACTACGCCTACTTCCAAGCCATCATTTTGTCTGCGGAAGTTGGCCAATTGTTGGGCTTGCTTTTGCACAAAGGGAGCTGTAACAATAAGTAAATTGGGGGTGGGTAATGCTCTAATGTTTTGATTAACAACGGGTTGTACTGATAAAGGTATTTGAAGTTGGGCTTCTGTAAAAACAACAAAACGTTTGAGTGTTTTACCAGCACTTCCAAAGGTGGCCTCTGTGCCATTAAGGCGGTAAGATTGGGACGAAGGCTTCAAGGGATTGGTAATATCCCACAGTTGCATTTGCGGAGTTGCTTGCGCAATTAGATAACGGACAGAATCTTGGGACAAAGTACTAATATTCTGAAAAACAGTGGCTTGGTCGTACAGACGTAGCGTTCGTTGCATTTGTAACCCAAAAAAATCCAAATAACCATCGGCATTGGCTTGACCTGCTTTATCGAACGTGAAAGACATGGTTGCACGGTTGATAGCATTGCTAAGTTTGCCCTGATATGTTTTTTGTGTGCGTTGCCCCTTTGAGTCGTATCGGAAGGTAGAAACCGTACCCATGGTTTGTTCGCCCAAGGATTGCCCATTGACACTCACCAAAAATTGGGTGGTTACTTGTGCCGCAGCTACACTCGCTACGGTCAATTTGATAGGGCTGTCGGGTAGCAGGCCATTGATATCCGCGTTGAAATCTTGGCGGGTTTGTGAGCCAAAATATTCTCCCCACCATTCGCGCCCTGATTGGATACGGTTGTAATTTTCGGTTTCTCGAAATACATAATCGTCAAAAGTGTTGATGAGTGCGCCACTATTTCCTGCTGCTTGTGATTGAACTCTCAGCCCTGCTTGGGTATCAATTTTTAAAAAATAAAAAGTAGTATCACTGTATAGGTTTAGTTGATGCTCAAGCCTTTTTTCGAGGGTATTGTACCGAATTTGATGAGGGCTTTCGCCAAAGAACCAAAGTGCGTCGCCTTCGTCGAAACGCCCATCGGCTTCACCTTTTATCAATACGGCATTTTCAGTCAGATCGGTGGCACGGGGCGCATCATTGCGCTGAGGAAGCATGGCACCGCCATTGCCGTATAATCGTAGATTTTTAGGATTGATTTCAGCTATATTTAGCCCCAATTGTTTCAAAAATGAGGCATCAAGGCGATAGACGGCGGTTTTTGTGATTCCAATTTTAAACCAACGCCCTTCAGACAAAACAGAGTTTTGTGCTTTAACATTGAAGAATGAAGAATGAAGAATGAAGAATAAGATTCCGAGTAAAAAGTGAAAAGTAGCATATTGAATGTCAAATGTCGAGTGTCTGCTCCCTATCTCTCGGGCTGTATTTCCCATTTCCCACTTATTTATTCCCATCTTTATTTTATTTTTTACTCGAACTGCACAAGTGACTCCCCCTAAACTACCTTCACCCACGCATGGGCTGCTACTAAATATTTTTTCTGAGAATGTCTCTCTATACAAACGATGCGAGTGCGACGTTGGGTACCTCTCACAAAAACTTTTTGGTTTAGAATGAATGTTTTCCCTTCTGCTAATTGAGCCACCATCACCAAATCGCTTTGAGGGGTATCAATATTTTTTAGTGCCTGTATCAAAGGCAAGTAAGTTCCTGTGGAAGCTGTAGGATTTTGGGCATAGTGGAGGAGGGGACTCAAAACCGAGATAGGAAAGACATACTCATTCATCACAGGTATCAGCAAATCTCTAAAGTGACTTTTCCATGCTATACCATGCGGAGGTTGTCGCTGGTTAAACTTACGATATACCTCTAAATGAGCCACTTCGTGCAAATAAGTTATCAAAAAATTATAGGGATTCAGATTGATATTTACTGTAATTCTTTCCCTTTTTTGAGGGCGAGCCGTAAAATCACCGAAGCGACTTTGACGGGGTCTTGTGGCTATAAAATCAAATTGATAGCGTTCCCAAAATTCGTAGCAATAGTCCACGGCAGCAGCAGGAACATGCCGCTGCAGAATCTGTTTCATCGCAATTTTCGCTTCCACCGATAATTTGTTGGTTAAACTGACAACAATCAAACGCTAAATTCTGCAATTTTGTCCAACGAACCAAGCGGCTTTTTTTTTCGTTGGAAAACTATGACAAATTCCTTAGATGGTTCAGCCTTTATGAGGAATTATTGAAATACTAACCGCTCAGTTAAACACAACAAAATCAATCTAATTATTTTTATGAATAACGGACAAGAATTTAGAAAGTACGCAGTAAAACACTTGGGGATGAATGGTCTGACTGTAGATGGCTACGTCAATCATACGGTTGAGAACATGACACGCGCCATTATTGAAGAACGCCCCATGAATTTCCGTGAAGTAGATGTGTTTTCGCGCTTAATGGCCGACCGCATCATCTTTTTTGGAATGCCTGTGGATGACCAAATCGCCAATATCGTAGTAGCGCAGTTGTTGTTTTTGGAATCTGCCGATCCTAAAAAGGATATTCTAATGTACATCAATAGCCCAGGTGGGTCGGTCTATGCGGGCTTAGGTATTTATGACACCATGCAATATGTGCGCCCCGATGTGGCCACGGTTTGCACCAGCTTGGCAGCTTCGATGGGGGCGGTGTTGCTGGCTGGAGGGGCTGCGGGCAAGCGTGCGGCACTGCCACATGCCCGCGTGATGATTCATCAACCCTCGGGTGGCTCGCAAGGTACTTCCAAAGATATGCAAGTAACAATGAAAGAAATGCTTGAATTAGAAAAAGACCTGTACGCCATTTTGGGAGGACATTGTGGTAAATCTGCAGAACAAATTGGCATAGACTCCGATCGCGACAAGTGGTTCAGGGCCCAAGAAGCCAAAGAATATGGCTTGATTGATGAGGTGTTGACTCGCGACAAATAACTTATATGTTTGAAAGGCGATTGAAGCGTCGGTCGGTTGAAGGGAGTTGCCCAAACCGACTGATGCTTTTTTTGTTTAACATTCTTCGTACTACCTTTGTAGTATGCATCAGAATTACCACTTTCTAAGTCATTTGACACAGGCACTTGCACCACACGTCGTTGGTTTGAAGTTTATGGAGTGTTTTAGTCAAGAAAAAGATGAGTTGGTGATTATCTTGGCTCATGCTCGGGGCAAAAACAACTACTACCGCCCCTTTTATATGCGGGTGTCGCTTCGCCCCGATTTTGCGTGTTTTAATTTTCCCGAAGAATATAACCGCGCCCGCCAAAATAGTGTAGATTTGTTTGAAATACTCTATGATTTAGAAGTAGTGGGTGTGCAGCAGTTTCTTAATGAGCGTGCCATAGGATTGGTTTTGCAAGATAATTATACGCTGGTTTTCAAACTCTTCGGCAATCGGTCCAATGCCGTTTTGTTTCAAGAAGATGCTGCTATTGACTTGTTTCATAATAAATTGGTAAGCGATAATCAGCTCAGATTGTCCCAACTCGACCGCCCCATAAAGCAATCTTGGGAGGCGTATCAAGCAGCTAATTACGACCACAGAAAGGTATTTCCGACTTTTGGAAAAGAAGTAAATGCTTATTTGGCTCTTAGGCTTTCGACTCATGGCTCGGGGCTTTCGGCGCTGGATTGCTGGCAAATAATCCAAGACACACTATCACTTCTTCAAAACCCTTCTTTTCAGATCAATCTTTGGCATCACCAACCTATTTTGACGCTTGTGCCACTGGGGGAGCCTCTACGGGTCTATCAAAATCCGATGGCGGCTATCAACGATTTTTATACTACTTACAATCGTATCGGGGTCTTAGCCAAAGAGAAGAGCGAAGCTATACGACTGTTGCAAAAGAAAATTCAACGGACAACCATTTACATTGATGAGGTGTATCAAAAACTTTCGAAGATAGATGAAGGGATAAAAAATGAAGAAATAGGACATATTTTGATGGCCAATCTCCACCAAATTCCTGAACGTGCCGAGCGCATCACCCTCTTTGATTTTTATCATAATCAAGACATAGACATCAAGCTCAAACCTGACCTTACCCCCCAACGAAACGCTGAAACGTATTACCGTAAATCAAAAAATGAACGCATTGAAATCGAAAAAATGCAAGAAAATATTACGTTACGAGAGGGGGAATTGGAAGAGTATAAAAATCATTTACAGGAAATTGAGGCTTTTGAGTCACTTAAATTGCTGCGTAAATACCTCAAAAATAACCAATTATTGAGTGATACACCTGTTTTGTCAGCAACGCAGTTGTTTAAACATACCGAATACGAAGGCGACATGATTTTGATTGGTAAAAATGCCAAAAATAACGACCTCTTGACCAAAAAATATGCTTACAAAGAAGACCTGTGGTTTCATGCCCGCGATGTAGCGGGGTCGCATGTCATTGTCAAATACAAAGCAGGTAAAAAAATACCTAACAGTGTCATAGAACGTGCGGCTCAACTGGCAGCTTGGTATTCCAAACGACACCAACGAAACCCTTTGCCCCGTCATTGTTACGCCCAAAAAATTTGTACGCAAACCCAAGGACTGCCCGAAGGCGAGGTGATTCTGGATAGGGAAGAGGTGGTCATGGTAGAGCCATTAGGAATGTGATTACTGTTTTTGGTGACGACTGGCGAACAATCAATGTGCCTTTCATTTGGTGTACGACTTGTTGAAAAGCTTCTTTATAGATGATATTATCAATGAGCATATTGGCGGCGATTTCGCCCATTTGAAAAGGAGAATGATGATAAGCTGTCAAGAAGGTTCAATCAAGAGGCAATTAGTTCATCGCCAAAACCTGCTATGGCTATTTCGGTAGGTATGTTGATATTTCGTTTCTTGAGTTCAACAATCATTTCAATGGCGTTGGCATAATGTACGGCCAAAATCCCATCTGGTTTTTCAGGCAGCTTTAGCCAACCCTCCAATGCCAACAAGGATTCGCCATCCTTGAAGTTGGTATGATAAATATAGGCTGATTGAAACGGAATGTTGTATTTGGCCAAAGCAGCTTTATAGCCATCCAAGCGAGAAGTACTTATTAATAATTGGGAGGGCCCCGCGCAGACGGCAATGCGTTTACACCCTTGTAAAATCAAATGCTCAGTCAAAATAAAACTACCCTCAAAGTCTTGCTGAATTACTTTGGCTGTTTCTACCTCGTAACTTACTCTATCGAAATGGACAATAGGCAATCCTTTTTTGAGGTGGAGTTTAATGTGTTCGAAAAGAGGTTTCTTTGAATGACTAATCAATAACCCATCTACCCTACTTGCTACCCAATGCCTGCACATTGAGTGTTTCGGTGGCGTGCGATTCATTGGACTGGCAGATTATTACTCTATAACCTACTTCTGTTGCTATTTTTTGTACCCCTGCCAGAACTCCCGCAAAAAAAGGTCTTTCTATATTAGGAATTACTACGCCAATGGTGTGCGTTTCGCCACGGTGGAGGCTTTGTGCCAACAGATTAGGGCGATAATCCATTTCTTGAGCTACCCTAATGATCTCCTGACGGGTAAGAATTGATATCACTACTCCCATTCAATGCTCTTGAGACCGTCGAGCTACTCCAAGTGCCTTAGCTATATCAACAATAGTTGTTTGGCGTGATGATTTATTTTTTCTTTATCAGAAAGAGCAAGGGTAAAATGTATTTGGCATGACTTGCAAAAAAACGTTGCTTACCTCGTAAAAAACCTGATTTGACTATATTCTCTGTACTTTCACATTGACGGCATAGAGTCATTGTTGTTTTGAATTTTAGTAAGTTGATTACTTTCTTGGAGCATTGAAATTAACTCAATCAGAAAAGGATTATTTATAGAAGTTTTTTCAAGTTATTTATACTCTAAAAATATATCGAAAACGTTTCCGAAAACGAATCCGATAGTTTTTTTTTCTTATTTTGCAAAAAAATCCTACAAAATTTCTATTAATAATTTTAGATAAAATCGCTAATATTAGACAGAAAATAGAAAAAAGAACCCCAACCTCTTGCTCTTACCCTAATTCTCAGTTCCAGAATCGATTTTTTTATTTTCTAAAATTGAATTATTCCATTATTTCTACATTCAAACAAATCCCAATCTATCAAACTTATGAAACAAACATTACAATTCAGAAAACTGCTTCTGGGTACAATGATGATGGCATTGCTTAGTATGCAGACTTTCGCACAAGGTATTACGGTGAAAGGCAAAGTACCTCAGAAACAGATGGAGCAGCTATGCCTGGTGTATCTGTACTACTAAAAGGAACCACGGTGGGGACCAATACCGATGGCAATGGTGAATTCAGTCTTAACAATGTATCTCCAAAGGGTACTTTGGTTTTTTCCTCTATTGGCTTTACTTCCAAAGAGTTGGTAGTTGGTAATCGAACCAACCTCACTATCAGTTTGGCAGAAGATACCAAATCACTTTCTGAGGTAGTCGTAGTAGGCTATGGAACCGTTAAAAAGAGTGACCTAACGGGTTCTGTGGCTTCAGTAAAAGCTACTCAACTGGAAAATGAAAACCCACGCACTGTACAAGACATGCTAAGAGGTAATGCGGCTGGTTTGGATGTAGGACTTAACTCTACCGCGAAAGGTGGTGGCGATTTCTTGGTCAGGGGTCGTGCTTCACTCAATGCCTCTACGGCCCCATTGATTGTGGTGGATGGAGCGATTTACCCAGGCCAATTAGCAGATATTAACCCTAATGATATCGGCACAGTAGATATATTGAAGGATGCTAGTTCGGCAGCAGTTTTTGGAGCAAGATCGGCCAATGGCGTTATTTTAATTACAACTAAAAAAGGAAAGGTAGGCAAACCACAGATTACAATTAATTCTAATTTTGGGGTGAATGGTATAGGAAGAACAAACCCACTACTGAATGCACAAGAGTTTTTAGATTGGCGTTCTGATGTACTTTGGAGTATGAACGGACACGACCCTGCCAAAGAGTTTATGTTTACCGATCCACGTAAATTACCTTCGAGTATCACACAAGCGCAATGGTTGGCATTAGGCACAGGTTCGGGCGACCCCGTGGATATTTGGCTGAACCGCCTCCGGATGTTTCCCGTAGAAGTGGCCAACTACAAGGCAGGAAAAAGCATAGACTGGGAGAAAGAACTCTACAATTACAACTCTTTGCAGCACGACCACACGGCGAGTATTTCGGGGAGTAATCAAAACACCAACTACTATATGTCGCTCGGGTATTTGACCAACGAAGGGCTTACAAAAGGTGATTTCTTTAAAACCTTTAGAGCAAGGGTGAATTTAGAAAATAAAGTGGCGAGCTTTTTGTCTGTGGGCATTAACCTTCAATTTGCTAATAGAGATGAAAGTAGTGTGCCTATTGACTTAGGAAATATGATTAGAACTACTCCTTACGGGCAGCTTTATCAAGATGATGGCGTAACCCTCCGCCAAAGTACCAACGATGACATTGGAAACAACGCAAACCCCTACTTAGACCAATACTACCAAGATAGAAATCGCAAAAGCACTAACTTATTTAGTACCATTTATGCCAAAGGTGATTTGGGCTATGGGTTCTCTTATCAAGTAAACTTCATTCCTCAGTATGAATTTTATAACAACTACGACCACACCTCATCTCAAAAACCTGGAGCAACGACAAGAAAAGGAATCACAGTTAGAGAAAACGAAACACCTATCAATGGCAGGTGACCAATATCTTGAAATGGAACAAATCATTTGGCAACTACAACTTTGATGTTACTTTCTTAGCTAATGCCGAAAAATACCAAATTTGGAATACAAGAATTGCTGCCGAGAATTTATTCTCCCAACGACAATCTGACTTACCATAACTTAGGTGCAGCAACACTCTATACTTCCATTACCTCCAATGACCAATACCAAACAGGTGATGCCCTCATGGGACGTATCAATTACAACTATAACTCACGCTACTACCTCTCACCCTAACTACGCGACGTGATGGTTTTCTGCTTTTGGTTTAGGTAACCGTCGAGCAACTTTCCCTTCAGTGGCTCTTGGATGGGTATTTACTGAAGAAGCTTTTGCCAAAGGTATCAGTAATTGGCTCGATTATGGAAAACTAAGATTGTCTTATGGAGAAAATGGTAACCGTGAAATTGGTCGTTATGCCGCACTATCGGCCTTGTCAGCGGGTACCTATACCTATACTACCTCAGAGTTATACTTCTGGTTCTGCTCGGACGAAACAACATAGGTAACCCTAACCTAAAATGGGAACGTAATAGCTCCATCAATATAGGGTTAGATTTTGGATTCTTTAATAGCAAAATTACAGGCTCGCTGGATTATTATGACCGTAAAACTCAGGATTTGCTAATGAACCGCTCGCTTCCCAACGTGACAGGCTTTGGTAGTGTCATTGCCAATTTGGGTCAAGTGAGCAATAATGGAGTGGAGTTGACGATGAATACCGAAAACATCAAAAGAAAGAATTTTATTTGGAGAACTAATTTTAGTGCGTGGGTCAATCAAAATAAAATCTTAAAACTCTATGGCGCTGTGCCAGTAACAGATGCCAGTGGAAATACCACATTGGTAGATCAAGACGACCGTGCCAATGGTTGGTTTATTGGCAAACCCATCAACCAAATTTGGGATTACAAAGTATTAGGTGTATGGCAGGAGTCGGAAAGAGATTTAGCTAAATCGTATGGTTTTACACCAGGTGACTTTAAGCTTGAAGACCTCAACGGCGATGGCAAATATACCCTTGACGATCGTCAGTTTTTGGGCAATCAAAACCCTAAATTCTCATTTAATTTTAGAAACGAGTTTAAACTCTTCCAAAACTTTGATGTATCGTTTGCTCTTTATGGAAGAATTGGCCAGTGGACTCCGTTCAACGAAGCTAAAAACGTAGATAATTTCTATGATCGTTCGCAGTTTTACAAGCGCCCTTATTGGACACCAAGTAACCCCATCAACGATTACGCCAAGATGATGTCGGCTGCAGGTGGTTCAGTAGCATTTAACGTATATCGAAAATCTTCGTTTGTACGTCTTAATAACATCTCGTTGGCTTACAACTTGCCTCAAAACATTGCCAACAAGATTCGGATGCAGAACGTAAAGTTGTATATCAACAAGCAAAATGCGGCTGTGTTTACACCTTGGGAGTATTTTGATCCAGAGGGTAGAGCCCAAAACTCAGCTACTACCCAAAACCCTAATCAGGTTACTTTGGTGCCTTCTACGACCACATTTGGTATCAATCTCACTTTCTAAATTTGGGTATAATTGTCCAATTAAAAACATAGGAATCACAATGAAAACTACTTATAAATTACAAAAAACACTTATAGTGAGCTTATTGATGCTAACTATCAGCACAAGTTGCAAGGACGAATGGCTAGAGCCTAAACCGTTGTCTTTCTTTACTCCCGAAAATACTTTTGTGGATGAAGCAGGTTTTAAATCAGCTTTAGCGTCTTGTGCAACTAACCTTAGAGATGAGTTTTATGGCGATGGAACTCCTATCATCACGGAGCTTCTATTTTCAGAGATGGCCGTAGAAGGTACTACCGATAAATTTGGCCCCGCAGTAAATTTAGATGTATTGATTACGCCAGATGCTAACTTGAATAGTGCTGATTTCAATCGTATAGGTTGGTATTGGGAGAGAGGCTGGTTGGGAATTCGCCTGGCCAATACCATCATTGACCGATTACCCCAAGCAACTGCCATCAAGGACGACGTTAAGAATGTGCTTTTAGGAAAAGCCTATTTCTTTAGAGCCTATCATTACTACCGTTTGGTTCATCAATTTGGCGATATTCCTACTTCTTTTAAGGAACTTGCTGAACCCAAAATAGACTTCCAAACAGTAAAACGCGAGGCTATTCTACAAAAAATAAAAACGGATCTGGATTTTGCCATGAAAGTAGTGCCATTTGTAAGCGACAAAGGCGATGTGAATAGAGGTGCAATTGGTCATTTACTCACGAAAGTGAATTTGGCACTCGGCTTATTTGATGAAGCCATCGCTTCTGCCGATCAGGTAATCAATAGCGGAACATTCAAGCTAATGACCTCGCGTTTTGGTATTGATGCTTCTAATCCCAACAAAAATGTTACATGGGATTTGCACCGACCCACCAATAAATTTGCAGCTAATAACGTAGAGGTATTGTTTTCAGTGATAGACCGCTATGGCTTAACAAGCGCGTATTCAACAGGGACTCCACCTGTTGCCCAGGGTACTCAAATAATGCGTCAGGCGGTTCCATTCTACACCAGCCCCAATGTTTTTACACCTGATGGAAGATCGGGCATGGTGCCAGGCCAAGTAGAAATAGACTTATGTACGATGTATGGCAGAGGTATTGGTCGTTGTCGCGCTACCCCTTATAGTACACAAGTAATATGGGATGACGATAAAGACTACCGCCACGATACAAAATCTGGAAACTGGATGACGATGGAGAAGTTGGTTTACAACAATCCTGCACTCAAAGGAGTATCGCCTTATTATGGTAAGCCATTGCAATTTAGAGATGCTACAGGCAAGTTGCTGATTTCGGGAGGAGATTCTATCCGTAACTGGTTCGATTGGCCACATTACAAATTGTATATTGAAGACCAAATTCGTTTGCCATTCCAAGGAGGAAATTCAGATTGGTATGTATTCCGTTTGGCAGAAACGTATTTGCTGAGAGCCGAAGCACATTGGTTTAAAGGCAATTTGGCGAGTGCGGCTGCCGATGTCAATGCCGTAAGAACCCGTGCCAATTGTAGCCCCTATCCAGCCTCAAAAATCGATCTTGGGGTTATCCTTGATGAGCGTGGGAGAGAATTATATTGGGAAGAACCACGTAAGACTGAGCTGACTCGTATCGCTTATCAATTGGCAAAAACAGGTAAAACGTATAATGGAAAAGCCTACGCACTCAATGGATTTTCTACTAATAATTTCTTTTATGATAGGGTGATGGATAAAAATATCTTCTATAAAACAAAAGCTAAAAATGTGCGAGCTGATGCGTATAGTATGAGTCCTTATCACGTTTTGTGGCCTATTCCACGCCCAGCTATTTTGGCGAATAGTTTAGGTCAAATCAACCAAAATATTGGCTATGCAGGTAGTGAAACCAACAAGCCAGCATTAGACCAAATACCAGAGTAGCATACCTATAATCGTTGATAAGGAGTGGTTGCTTAAACCCTTATCAACGTTAAAAATAAGAGTAGTTTATTTTAAATTAAACCTTTGAATAACTGGAATACGTCAGGAATATTAAGACGTAATTTTTGATGTATTCCAGTTTAATAGTAACCCACTAAACATGCGTATTTTATCTTCGATTATTGCTTGCTGCTTGTTATTTTCAGTAAGCGCAATCAGCCAAACCAAAATTACGGCTACCAAACTCAATTCCAAAATTGATGTAAGCATCAATGGCAATCTTTTTTACGAGTTATATATTTTCTCAAGACGAAAAATATCCCTTTTTCTTCCCAGTCAATGGCCCTTCCAATGCCAGCGTAACTTCGATGCGAAATGGAAATTATCCCCACCATAGTTCGCTGTTTTTTGGATGTGATATGGTCAATGGTGGTAATTACTGGCAAGAGGGCATCGACCGTGGGCAGATTATTTCACTACGTGCCGATGTAGTAGAGCAGGGTGGCGAGCGCGTAGTGATAGAAGATGAATGTATCTGGAAACGCCCCAACGCCAATGCTCCCATCAAAGACACACGAAAAATTACCATCACGACACCTTCCAAAGAAGTATATCAGATTGATTTTGAGGTAAATATGGAGGCTATGATGGATGTAAACATAAAAAAAACCAACCACTCACTCTTTAGTGGCCGCATGGATGCCGACTTGGCTGTAACCAACGGTGGCACGATGATCAATGCTGAAGGTGAAAAAAGTGAAAAAGGAACATTTGGTAAAAAATCGGCCTGGATCGATTTTTATGGCAAGCGGGGCGATAAAATCGAAGGAATGGCCATCATGCAGCATCCTACCAACGAGTGGTATCCTTCGCCTTGGTTCACGCGCGACTATGGTTTTTTTCGCCTACGCCCATGTACTGGCCTGAAAACGACAGTACAGGCACCAACCTAAAAAAAGGGCAAGTCATCAAACTTCGTTACCGCGTGCTGGTTCATGCTGGGGATGTCAATACCGCCAAAATCGCGGAGCAGTTTGAGAAGTATAAGAGTGAGAAGTGAGTAGTGAGTTTCGAGTAGGGGAATGGGGCTACCAATAATGTCGAAAGTCTAATATCAAAAAACCAAAAATATGAAACGTAGAAAATTTATAGGTCAAACCCTGATGGGTGTAGCTGGGACGATAGGCGTTCCTACCATTGTACCCTCGTCGGTATTTGGTAAAAATGCTCCGAGTAATAAAATCAACATTGGGCAAATTGGCTGTGGGCGTATTGCTCGTGATCATGATATGCCTGGTACATTGCAGCATGATGTGGCACGCATGATAGCCGTTTGTGATTTAGACAAAAACCGCTTGGAAGATGGTAAAAAACTCGTAGAAAGCTACTATACCAAAAAAACAGGTAATAGCAACTATGTAGAGGCTAAAATGTATGACGACTACGCGAGATGTTGCTCAATAAAGACATTGATGCGGTGGTGATAAGTACGCCTGACTTTTGGCATTCGCAGCCCGCCATCGAAGCTGCCTTGGCAGGCAAGGACGTATATGTGCAAAAACCTACCTCTTTGACCGTTACAGAAGGGCGTTTATTGAGCGATATCATCAACCGCAAAGGAACGATTCTTCAAGTGGGTACACAGCAACGTTCATCGCCGCAGTTTAGAATCGCGGCTGAATTGGTGAGAAATGGCCGTATCGGAAAACTCCATACCGTCAAGATAGGACTTCCTGGCGACCCTTCTGGCCCACCTGCTCCCGCGATGCCTGTGCCTAAAGGCTTTAATTATGATATGTGGCTGGGTTCTACTCCCGAAGTGCCTTATACCGAAATAGGCGTTCATCCACAGCAAGGTTATGGTCGGCCAGGCTGGTTGCGTTTAGAGCAGTTTGGGGCGGGCATGATTACGGGTTGGGGGCAGCACTCATTTCGACTCCGCCGCCTGGGGTATGGACACCGAATACACAGGTCCAATATCGGTGCAAGCCGTGGCCGAGTTTCCTAAGTCTGGTTTATGGAATGTGCATGGCGATTTTATGGTTAAAGCCGAATACGCCAACGGTATTACGATGTACACCAGTGGTGGCTTTCCCAATGGGATTCGGTATGAAGGTACAGAAGGATGGATTTTTGTGTCGCGTGGCGATTATGTGGCCTCTGCCAGCGATCCTGTAGCGAAAGCCAAGAGTAGCAAAGCCCTCGATGCGAGTGATCCCAAAATATTGACTTCTGTGATTGGCGAAAATGAGATTCATCTCTACAAAAGTGATGAGCAGCACGGCAACTGGCTCGAATGTATCAAAACCCGCAAAGCCCCTATCTCGCCTGCCGAAATAGGCCACCGCGCTTGTAGTGTGTGCTTGATTAGCCATATTGCGATGAAGTTACCGCGTGTGCTGCAATGGAATCCAACAACAGAGCGTTTTACCAACGACGATGAGGCCAACTCAATGTTGAGCCGCCCGCAGCGTTATCCATATGGTACAAATTATATCAAAATGTAACTTTGAAAAACGGAGCCGCTCATGCGGCTCCGTTTTTCAAAGCTCAAAAACCTACTTCAAACCTATGAAAAAATCTGATTACCAACGACGTGCCTTCCTCAAAGAATCAGCAGCAGGATTAATGGCACTACCCATACTTCCGGAGGCTGCCTTGGGGGCTATCAAAACCGAAAAAGTAACCACCATGGCTGTACCTCAATATGATACCCCTCGTATCAAATTTGCTGTGATTGGTATGAATCATGGCCATATCTATGGGCAAGTAGAGGCCGTTACGAGAGGGGGAGGCGAATTGGTATCGTATTATGCCAAAGAACCTGATTTGGTGGCGGCCTTTGCCAAACGCTACCCCAAAGCAAAGCAAGCTGCCAGTGAAAAGGAAATTTTGGAAGACCAATCCATTCAGCTTGTATTGAGCTCGGCCATTGCCAACGAGCGTGCACCACTTGGGGTGCGGGTCATGCAGCATGGCAAAGATTTTATGTCGGATAAGCCTGGTATTACTACCCTTGAGCAGCTCTCCGAAGTACGCCGTGTACAAAAAGCCACAGGCCGTATTTATTCTATTATGTATAGCGAACGCCTCGAAAATCGTGCAACAGTCAAAGCAGGCGAATTAGTGAAAGCTGGGGCTATTGGAAAAGTGATTCAAACCATAGGATTGGGCCCCCATCGCATGAATCCCAAGTCGCGCCCCGAATGGTTTTTTCATAAAAAACAGTTTGGGGGTATTATCTGCGACATTGCTTCGCATCAATTTGACCAGTATCTCTTTTTCACAGAATCCACAAAGGCCGATATCGTAGCGGCGCAAGTTGGCAATGTGCATTATCCACAATATCCTGATTTTGAAGATTTTGGAGATGTGATGCTGCGGGGCGATGGGGGAATGGGTTATATTCGCGTGGACTGGTTCACACCCGATGGCCTCAAATCTTGGGGCGATGGCCGACTGACTATTTTGGGAACAGAAGGTTTTATAGAAATTCGCAAAAATATTGACATAGGAGGGCGCGAAGGAGGCAATCACCTCTTTCTTACCGATCACAAAGAAACACGCTATATAGACTGTACCCAGCAAGATTTGCCGTATGGTCGTCAACTGGTGGACGACGTACTGAACCGCACCGAAACAGCCATGTCGCAAACTCATTGCTTATTAGCCACAGAACTGGCCATCAAAGCCCAGAAAAATGCACAAGTAGTGAAGTATGTAAAGTAGGATGTTGGACAATGGATGTTTAACTCACAACTCGGAACTCAAAAAATGACTTTCATACATACAATGCGGTGGTTTGGACCGAACGACCCCGTATCACTCATGGACATTCGGCAAGCTGGTTGTACGGGCATCGTGAGTGCGTTACATCAAATTTCGGTAGGCGACGTGTGGACGGTAGAGGCCATTCAAGAAAGAATCAATTTGATAGAGGCCGACAATTTCCGTTTTGTACCATTACATTGGTTAGTAGTAGAAAGTTTGCCTGTGCATGAAGACATCAAAAAAGGACTGCCTACAAGAGAACAGTACATCGAAAACTATAAAATTTCTCTACGAAATCTCGCCCAATGCGGTATTAAGACCGTTTGCTACAATTTCATGCCTGTGCTTGATTGGTCGCGCACTAATCTAAACTATGAACTGCCCGACGGGGCGCGGGCGTTGCGGTTTGTGTGGGAAGATTTTGCCTTGTTTGATTTGTATATTCTCCAACGTCCCAACGCTACCAACGATTACACCGAGGCAGTACAGGCATCCGCCAAAAAGAAGTGGCAAAGCATGACTACCGAAGAAATAGCTGTTCTTCAAAATACGGTTTTATTGGGGTTGCCAGGTTCTAATGAAGCCTTTGAATTGGCTACTTTTCAGGGATTATTAGACAATTACAAAAACCTTGACGCGCAACAGCTACGTGCAAATCTGCACTATTTTATTCAGCAAGTAGCACCTGTAGCGCAAGAAGTAGGCATCCATCTTTGTATCCACCCTGACGATCCACCAAAATCATTGTTGGGGTTGCCGCGGGTGGTTAGTACAGAAGCAGATTTGACTCAATTGATGCAAGCTTGTGATGTAAGAGCCAATGGTATTACTTTTTGCACGGGGTCGTTGGGTGTGCGGCCCGACAATGATTTACCCAAAATGATTAAACAATTGGGCGATCGCATCCACTTCGTGCATTTGCGTGCCACCAAACGCGAACAAAACCCCTTGGATTTTCACGAAGCCGCACACCTTGCGGGCCATGTGGATATGTATGAAGTCGTGAAAGCATTGGTCGAAGAGTCGAGCAAGAGAAAAGAGCAGGGCCAAAAGATAGCGAAATACCGATGCGCCCTGACCATGGGCACTTGATGCTCGACGATTTATCCAAAACGGGCAAAGACCAATCCTACCCAGGTTATTCTGCCATAGGTCGTTTAAAAGGCTTGGCCGAATTGCGGGGTTTGGAAATGGCCATCGAAAGAGGTTTGACTGACGTTTGAATGACTTTTCCAAAAAAATAACTATCGTGGGAAAACAATTAGAGTAATTTCGTCTGATTTACAAGCGTTTATAGAAAAACAGCCCTTGTTTTTTGTGGCAACGGCCATGCCGAGAGGCAAAGTGAACCTCTCGCCCAAAGGAATGGATTCTTTCAGAATTATCAACCCCAATCGGGTGATGTGGCTCAATGTAACGGGCAGCGGCAACGAAACCGCCACCCACCTGCAAGAAAGCAGTCGAATTACAGTCATGTTTTGCGCTTTTGAAGGAAAGCCGCTGATTCTAAGGTTATACGGTCAAGGAAAAGTGTATCATCCAAGAGACACCGCTTGGGAAGAATACATTCATTTATTTCCTGCACTGCCTGGTGCGCGTCAGTTGATTGACATTGAGGTAGAGATGGTTCAGACATCCTAGCGGATGGCTGTGCCCTTTATGGATTTTAACCGAGAACGTGAAGAATTGAAAAAATTGGGCTAAAAAACAGGGCGATGAGGGAATTAACGACTATTGGCACAAAAAAATACCATGAGTTTAGATGGGTATCCCACAGGGATTTTTGAATAAGATTAACATGGACACCTAAGTACCAAAACAAAAACACATTGCATTATTCGACCCCGTCGGGGTCGCTTATTTGTAGCAGGTTATTGGCTTCTATGAATATCTGACTGACGGGGTCAAACAGAATAATGCAAACTAAATATACACAAGTACTTATGAAAAAATATAGTTTCTTTCTCTTGTTTTTGCTTATCAATGCTGCTTTTGCAGATGATGGAGGCCGCCTTTGGCTCAGATATGATTTGCTCAAAGACACAAAACAGCGTGAAAGTTATGCCCAATTGATACAATTTGTTGCTTCCTGATACCGCCGACTCTACGCTCAAAGTAGCTTCAGTAGAACTACAAATGGGATTGCAGGGGCTTTTAGGGAAAAATAACTTTAGTAAAAACAGCGACCAAAGCAGGGGGGATTATCCTGAACGTCAATAAAAATACGCCTTTTTACCACAAAAAGCATCGAGGAAGCCTTTGAAATCTATACAGAAAAGGGAAATATCATAGTTTCTTCGACCACTGAAGTAGGTGTATTGTATGGCGTGTTTGAATTATTAAGAACTATCCAAACGGGTAAACCCTGGCAAAGATAGCCATCACGAGTAAGTCCAAAGATAAAAATTAGAATGTTGAATCATTGGGACAATGCCAACGGCACCGTAGAGCGCGGCTATGCAGGGTCGTCTATTTGGAAATGGAACGAACTTCGCATCGCATAGACCCTCGGTACATTGCTTATGCCCGCGCTAATGCTTCTATTGGAATCAATGCCACGTCTATCAACAATGTCAATGCCAGCTCTCGGTTTTGACAGCCGAGTATTTGGAAAAATCAAAGCCGTAGCCGACGTGTTATGTCCATATGGTATTCGGGTGTTTATCTCGGTCAATTTTCGGTCGCCACGCACCTTGGGAGGGCTTAAAACTTCCGACCCCTTAGACCCTGAAGTACGCCAATGGTGGAATAACAAACTAAAGAGATTCATCAACTCATTCCCGATTTTGGTGGCTATTTGGTCAAGGCCAACTCAGAAGGTGAGCCTGGCCCGCAAGACTATGGCCGTACTCATGCTGATGGAGCCAATATGCTGGCCGAAGCCATGAAGCCTTTTAGTGGAGTAGTAGTGTGGCGGGCTTTTGTCTATAATGCCGACCCCAAGGGTGACCGATTCAAGGAAGGCTACGAGCAGTTCAAACCTCTTGATGGCACATTTGCCTCTAATGTCATTGTGCAAGTCAAAAATGGCCCTATTGACTTCATGCCACGCGAACCGTTTCATCCCATGTTTGGGGCGTTCCCCAAAACCACCTTGGGTATGGAATTTCAGATTACCCAAGAATACCTCGGTCAGTCCACCCACCTGACCTACCTTGCCCCTATGTTCAAAGAATGTTTGGAGGCCGACACCCACGCCAAAGGTTCAGGCTCGACCGTAGCCAAAGTGGTGGATGGAAGTTTATACAACACCTCCCATTCTTTAATAGCAGGGGTAGCCAACACGGGTTCCGATGCTAACTGGTGCGGCCACCCTTCAATCAAAGTAATTGGTATGCCTTTGGGCGTTTGGCTTAGGATCATACTCTTTCTTCTGAACAAATTGCCTCAGAATGGACAAAAATGACACTTACAAAAGACAAAATTGCAGCGCAAAAAATTGTTCAAATGATGCTAAAATCGCATCCTATTTATGTTAGCTACACTTATCCGTTGGGTACAGCCCATATGATGGGCGAAGGCCACCACTATGGCCCTGAGCCGTGGCTGGCTAAGAGCGGGCGACCCGACTGGACTTCGGTTTACTATCACCGTGCCGATTCCATTGGCTTAGGTTTTGACAGAACAGGCAAAGTAAGCAATGCGCTCCAATTGTACAGCCCCGAGGTCCAACAAAAATGGGGCAACCCCGACAACTGCCCGCTCGACTATTTACTGTGGTTTCATCATGTCCCTTGGTCAAAAAAACTAAGTACAGGCCGTAGCCTTTGGGATGAACTTTGTGTGCGTTATTATGACGGTGCAGAGCAAGTAAAAGGATTACAAACTATCTGGGAGAGTGTCAAGTCAAATATAGATTCAGAAACCTTTGAAAATGTAGAAGGCAGACTAAAAATACAAGAAAAAGAAGCAGTGTGGTGGCGAGACGCTTGCGTGTTGTATTTTGGAGAATACGCCAAAATACCCATTTTAAAGCCTTTAGTACCGCCCCAAAGAACGTTAGAAGAAGTAAAAGAGTTAGTAAAAATTTACCACCTAAGATAATAAAACCTATGATGATGAAACAAGAACTAATGGTAGAAGCAACTAAAGTAGTTGATAATCAGCACGCATTTTCTTTAGAAGGGAAACTCGCGCTCATTACAGGTGGAGGCAGTGGCATAGGCCACGCCATTGCCCAATGTATGTACGCTGCAGGTGCAACTGTAGTGATTACTGGCAGACGCGAAGCCCCCTTACAAGAGGCCATAGAAGAATTGGGTGGCAGGGCGCATTATGTAGTGAACGATGTGACCGCACTCGATACTTTGGAGGGATTGGTAGAATACATCGAAAAAGAGATTGGAGCCATAGATATTTTGGTTAATAATGCAGGTGTAAATATGAAAAAACACGCCGTAGAAGTATCGGATGAAGATTTTAACCGCATCATTCATACCAATTTGAGTGCTGTTTTTTCGCTTACACGCACTTGTGCCAAGCGCATGATAGCCCGTCAAAAAGGTTCAATTTTGATGATTTCTTCTATGGCTGCCTATTATGGCATAGATCGGGTAGTAGCTTACACTGCCTCCAAAACAGGTGTAGAAGGCATGGTAAAAGCATTGGCTACCGAATTTTCGCAGTACAATGTGCGAGTCAATGCCATTGCACCAGGCTTTATCGAAACCGCTATGATGAAAACAGCCATGAGTTCTGACCCTGGTCGTATGCACAAAGCGCTCGATCGCACTCCTATCGGTTACTTCGGCAAACCCGAAGATATTGGCTGGGCAGCGGTGTATCTGTCGTCTGATGCGGCAAGCTATGTAACGGGCGTTTCTTTGCCTGTAGATGGTGGCAATTCGATTGGGTTTTGAGTGTGGTTGTTTTTTACTAACTTCGCCTGAAACAACGATTCTTTTCAACTATGTCATTTCGTTTGCTACTCTTTTGCTGTTTTTGGGGAATAACACAGACTTTTGCCCAATCTAATACGGCTGTTGTTGCTCAAGATTCCGTCGCTATTTTTCAAAAAGGCGCAGACAACAAAACAATTGAGCAATACAAGGCACTATGGCAAAATCCAGTACACACAGCCTTTTGGGAAGCGTTTCAACAAAAATTTGCCGACGATTTTGACTCCAAAAACAAACAGAATTACTGTTTGCACAGCACATAGACAGCCGCGAAATAGCGTTGTTCAAGGCCCGTAAAGCGCAGATGGATTTTTTGAAAAATCACGCTGATTTCTCTAAAATGTCTGACCCTTTCAAAAGGTATGTTGAAAACACCGCCCGATGGAATTACTGGTATTGGGTGCTAAATTATGCCGTAGTACGTAGCAATGCCGACACCAAAAACCTAAAAATGTCGGCATTGCCCAATGTCATGACAGAAGCCCTTGACCCCAAAAAAATAGCCGACGATGAGGCTTTTTTAACAGCTACTTACCGCGACTTCTTGGTCGTTTTCGTGACCTACTTTAACTCACGTGAACATGGTTTTGCCAAATATGCTGACATGGGAAGGTCAATGGATGACAAAGTGGCCTTTGCTAAAAAGTACCTATCTGGCGGAGCCGCTTTGCCTTACTATTTGTGTCGGGTAATACGCGAAAACTGTGTCAATACACCTAAAATGGCCGTAGTCAATGCCGTAGAAGAATTGAAAAAGCTGCCTAATGCAGACAAATACCTGATGCTCGCTACCACAAAATGCGAAGAAGTACTTACCCGAAAAGAAGAACCTCAGCCTACCCAAGTAGCTACCAAGGCAGGAAAAGAAGATGAGATAACCTTACAAAACGTAGAAGGTAAAACCTTTTATCTCTCTGATTTTAAGGGAAAAGTAGTTTACATTGATTTTTGGGCGAGTTGGTGCGGGCCGTGTCGGGCAGAGTTTCCACATTCCAAAGCCATGTACGACAAACTCACCGAAAAGCAAAAAAAGAAAATTGTATTCCTCTACGCTTCTGTTGATGAGTCGGAAGCGGCTTGGAAAAAAGCCCTCGAAACCCTAAAGCTGGAAGGTGAAAATGGCCACCTAAAACCAGCCGAAAACGCCCAAATTCTCCGTAAATTGGGAGTAAGCAGCATTCCACGTTATGTGATTGTAGATAAAAAAGGGCAAATCATCGCGCCCAATGCCCCCCGTCCAAGTTCACCCGATACGTTGGTGGAGTTGCTGAAATTGATAGAATAACGCAAATACTTCAACCTGCCACCCCCGACGAAAGTAGGGGTAAACTTTCGCTATACAATGAAACTTCTTTCTATAGTACTCATTTTTTTGCTCTCTTCATTCGGTATTTTGGCTCAAGTACCCATAGGCATTTTTGAAAACCACGCCGATATTGGACAAGTACTGCATACTGGTACTGCCGCCTACGACAAGACTACGCAGTCGTATCAACTATCGGGGTCGGGTGAGAATATTTGGTTTAAGAAAGATGAACTCCATTTAGCTTGGAGAAAGTTAAAGGGTGATTTTCTTTTGCAAACCCATGTCAAATTTATAGGCGCAGGCACAGATGCGCATCGTAAGATTGGCTGGATGGCGCGTACCAGTCTTGATACCAGTGCTGCCATGGTGTGTTTGACGGTCCATGGCGATGGCCTCACGGCTTTTCAATACCGCAAAAAAAACAATACCAACATCGAAGAGGTGAAATCGCCAGTGGTCAATCCTGATATTTTACAATTAGAGCGGCGTGGGCGTAGCTATATCGTTTCGGTAGCCAAAGCTGGAAGCCCTTTTTGGTCGGTAGAGATTCCCGACATAGATTTCCCTGAAGAGCTTTATGTGGGGATTTTTGTTTGTGCGCACAACAAAAACGTGGTAGAACAGGCGGTATTTAGCAATCTGCGCGTATTTACGGCGGTGAAATAAGACTCTAACAAATCATTTAGAAGTTAGATTTGTACCTTTTTACCTGTCTTAGCTGCTTGATAAATGGCATCAATCACTTTCATGTCTTTGTGGCCTTCTTCGCCTGTGATGTGGGCGGGTAGTGGCTGTTTGGCTAAAATCACCTTGGCAATTTCGTCCATCTGTTGCATTTGCTGATTGATGTCCTCAAAACGAATCTCTCCTTTGGGGCTTCGCCCTCTGAAAGGGCCGTAGCTTACCGCAGGGCTTAACTCAAAAAAGCCATTGTCGGCCCCTGCATAAAATCGGTCTATGCCACAATCGTAAGTAGCTGTAGAAGTACCCACTGCTCCACTTGGAAACTCCAACTGCCAAGTAATGGCGGTTTCCACTTCCAATTTTATCGTTTTGTCAATCTCAGGGGCTATTTGTGCTGTAACCGATATAGGTTCTTCACCCAGCACATAGCGAGCCGCTTGGACACAATACACGCCCAAGTTCATGAGCGGCCCACCTCCCGACAATGCCTTTTGGAAATGCCAATCGTTGGGGTCTTTGTTGATACCATAACCCAAAGAAACCTCAATAAGGCGTACTTGTCCAAAGACTTTTTCTTGCCCCAGTCGCTTGATTTCTAAGTGGTGTGGCTCAAAATGAAGCCGATAGCCCATCGCCAATTGCACGCCGGCCTCTTTACATGCTTTTATCATTTCTTCGCACTCGCGGGCATTGAGTGCCATGGGTTTTTCTACAATCACGTGCTTACCCGCCTTGGCAGCCCGGATGACATATTCTTTGTGCATTCCATTGGGCAATACCACATACACCAAATCAATGTCTTTGTTAGCCGCAATTTGGTCGAAATTTTGGTAGTTGTAGATGTTCTTTTCGGGAATATTGTACTTTGCTTTCCATGTTACGGCTTTGCTTGGCGTACCCGTAACAATCCCTGCTACGGTGCAATACTCAGAAATCGCAATACCTTCGGCCAAATAACCCGCATAGCGTCCCAAGCCACAAAGGGCAACGCGCAGCTTTGGGCCGTTATAGGGAGAGAGATGACTGTGAGAGGAAGCAATCAATGGGGTTAGGCCAATAGCACTCGCCCCGATGCTTATTTTTTGTAGAAATGAGCGACGGTTTTCTTTGGTTTTCATGTAGTTTTTTAGGTTTACCTCAAATAAAATCACTTTTGAGGTGCTTAAACCAAAAAATTTGATGAGCGGCAAAATAAAAAGCTAACGTAAAATAGCAACTTGCTGTCTGAAAACGTGGGTGGTGCCATCGTCGAAAGCGACCTCGGCCACCACTACATAATCACCCATCATGGGGGTTTTTCCAGAAAAAGTGCCATCCCAGAGCGTATCACCACTTTTTAGAGCGAGGTTGGTTGCACCATAAATGGCCGTTCCCCATCGGTTATAGATTTGTACTGAATTAAATTTGAGGGTAGCGAATGGAAAATAAACCGAAAGTTGATCGTTAAGGCCATCGCCATTGGGGGTAAAACCCGTAGGAATGAAAACCGATTTTCGGCAGTCAGAGGAAAGCGTAATTTTTTGGGTAGCGGTACAGTTGGCGGCATCTTTGATTAAAACCACATAGTCGCCAGCGGAGAGTTGATCAAAGGTATTGTTGCTTTTGGTGGTGCCTGCATTCAGTGAGTATTGGAGGTTGTTTCCTGTAGCTTGCACTACCAAACGTCCATCTGCCGCATTGCAAGAAACAGCCGAAGGAGCTAAAGCGATAATTTGGTCCCGTACTTGGATTTATGGTAGTAGTTTGAGTGTCGGTACAGCCCGTGGCATCTTTGAGTGTAACGGTATAGTTGCCTGCTTTTAGGTTTTGGAAAGTGGTATTGGACTGAAAACTGCTACCATCTATGCTAAACTACGTTGGTTGCGGCTGTTTTTATACCGATGCTGCCGTTGTCTTTGCCTGGAAGTAGTGGGTGTGGGCTGCGTAGAAGTAATTTTGGGCGAAACTGATTTGGCCAAAGTAGCTTGTTTGGTCGCTATACATCCGTTGTTGTCCTTGACTGAAATCGTAAAACTACCGTCGGTTTGTTTGTCAAAAACATTGCTTACTTGAAGGTAGGTACCATCCAACGAATATTGCAATGCGCCTGTACCGCCTGTAGCAGCAATGGTCATTTTTCCGTTGGCTTGTCCACAAGTGGGGTCTTGTACTTTTACCTCTGAAATAGTGGGGGAGGTGGCTTCTTTTACTTCTATGGTTTTGGTAGTAATGCAGCTATTGGCATCTTTTACGCTGATTTTATAACTGTTGGCCCGACCCCGAAAAAGTGGGAGATGCTTGGTAGGTCACGCCACCATCGGCGCTGTATTGGTAGCCTGTGCTTCCAGTAGCAGTGAGGGCAATGCTTCCATCTTTTTTGCCACAACTTGGCGCGGTAATCTTCTCGCTGACAATTACTTCGTGATTTCTGCATTAGGACCAATTGGGCTTTCCGAGTTATACAATGTTTGGGTAATATAGAAAGTGGTGGTTTGACCAATTTGGGGCGAATAACTATTGCCTGTGGCAAGTAGTTTGGTTTTCTTGTCTGAATCATACCAACGAATGTTTTTTGCCTGTTAC
Organism: Spirosomataceae bacterium; assembly: GCA_041392315.1. Classification (GTDB taxonomy): domain Bacteria; phylum Bacteroidota; class Bacteroidia; order Cytophagales; family Spirosomataceae; genus Runella. Next base: position 470,915 of record JAWKMH010000002.1, read on the forward strand.
GACCAGATTGATAGGGCTTCCTTTGCAGTACTTTGTGCCTGACCGTAACACAATGCGATACAACTCTACTTTGCCACCTCAAGGTTCGTTGCAATAAGGGGGATTCTGAATATTGGTATATGTACCTTTTAAACTTTCCTCGACAGGGTCGTAGGTCATATTAATATCCCAATAGCAAGTAAGATTGGTATTATACCTACCATTTTGATCGTATTCTTTAAAAACTATCTTGGTGCTTGAGGTGCTCCCTTTGACATACGCCAATCCATAAATGCTACCCCCAGGATTGGCCGTTTGGGCAGTACCCCCAAGCGTAGTACCCGTTTGAGTAAAATTGGCGAAGTAGTTGTAAACGGCTCTATTGGGGTCCGGAGGGTAAGTTACCCCCAACCAATAACCTGAATAGTCTTGACTGAAAGCCCAATGACCATTAAGTATAAATAATAAAAATAGCGTAACAGTATATAAAATTGATTTCAAGGTAAGCATTTTAGTAGGGTCTTGCGTCTGTCAAAAATACAAAAAACTACTTTGAAATACTTCTTTATGCTCAAAAAGTCCCATTCATAAACAAGCCAAGGGTTAATCAACCCCTGGCTTGTTGTTTATTGAGAAGTGAAGAAGAGTGGTATCTATTTTGGCTATTGTCGGTTAGCAAAAAGTGTAGCCCATAGCCAACCGACCAAAGCTATTTTAGGCTTTTCCTGTGAGTATTCTATTCCAATATAACCAAAGGAAATAAATGTTTTTTAGACCCACATACTCCAGCGAGGTACAGCTTGGTCAAACGGGAAGGTCATTTTGGGGTGTTGCTATAATCAAATTCAGCCAACATGAGCTTGCCATACTGTGTTAGAATAGGACACGCGCTATAACCGTCATATTGTGCTTCTGCTGATTGTTTTTTCATGAAAAGTAGATTACCGACGACTACAGGTACTTGTTTACGAATAGCTGCACCTGTTTTGCTACAGGAGCATTGGTGCAATCTCCACAGGCAAAAATATTAGAATAGCGACTATGCTGTAAGGTATTTTTATTTACTTCTACATAGCCTAACATTTTTAGGGTCAGAAATAAAGGGACTGTTTTTTATAAAATCGGGGGCAGATTGCGGTGGTACTGCATGGCATATATCAAAATTAAGTTCATGAGCGATGGTTTCTCCTTGTTCGTTTTTTGATTCGAAAGTCACTTTTTGTTAGCACCGTCTATGGCAGTAACATTGCTCAGAAAGTGGACATGAATATTATTTTTAGCGACGACCTTTTGAGGGTTTCAGCATATTCTTTCACTGCAAAAATCGCCCCTGCACCCGAGATATAATGTACGTCGCATTTGTCTAAAATGCCTTTTTTGCGCCAATAATCACAGGCTAAGTACATGATTTTGTGAGGAGCGCCACCGCATTTAATAGGTGTAGAGGGATTAGTAAAAACGGCTGTTCCACCTTCAAAATTCTTGATTAATTCCCATGTGTAGGGAGCGGTATCGAAAGAATAATTACTGGAAACGCTGTGCTTGCCCAATGTATCTGTAAATCCTTTTATTTTCTTCCAGTCTAATTGGATACCTGGAGCTACAATCATGGTATCGTAAGTGTACGTCGCACCACTTTGGCAGGTTACTTGGTTTTTGTTCAGGCTGAAAAGTAACTACTGCATCTTTTATCCAGGTAGTACCTTTGGGAATAAAGTTAGCTTCTGGTTTTTCTGTAGCCTTGATGTCAAATTCCCCCGCACCCACCAGTGTCCAAGCAGGCTGATAGTAGTGCTTTTCGGAGGGTTCAATGATGCCAATTTGAAGAGAAGGGTTTTTGTGTAATAATTGAGCGGCCGCTGAAAGACCAGCATTGCCCCCACCGACGATTAAGGTTTGATAATGTGATTTCATGATAAAAGAAGGAAAGATTGATTGCCCAAAATTGAAAGAATAACCTTTCCTTCAACTTTCGTGATAAATATCACATAAAAGCTATTTTGTTTTCTTTTTTTAAGATTAGCCTAATTGTTTGAAAAATCAAGCTTGCTCCTTTCTTTTTTGAATTTTACAAAAATATTAATCCATACCCTACGACCTAACCTAAAAAATAGGGGCATGACAAGAATCAATGCAGGAACTAAGTAGTACAAAAGCGTTATTTCATCTCCACCTAAGACCACAATATAGCCTATAAAACTTGTTATGATAAGTGCTACATGAAAAGCGCGTAGCTGATATACATAGCTCCAAAAATAAAATCCAGGTTCGCGTTCAAAATCTTCACCGCATTGAGCACATTTTCTATACATTTTTATCAAACTTACTCAGATTGTAAGCATGTTTGGTTTCAAAAAAATCTCCTTCATGGCAACGCGGACACTTGTTGAAGAGGATACTGTATAATTTAGTTCCTTTGAGCATAAGGCTTTATTTGGGTAATTTTTCTCTAAAAAATCCATAGACCCAAGTGCCCGCAATGGCACTCAGCAGAGTAACAATGACGGCAAGGTAGCCGCTACCAATTTGGGCAAACAATGGCCCAGGACATGCCCCCGTGATGGCCCACCCTAAGCCAAAAAGCAGACCGCCATAAATTTGGCCTTTTTGAAATTTTTTCGGATGAAATTGTACTACTTCACCTGTTATAGTTTTGATATTCAATTGCTTGATGAGAAAAACAGAAATCATTCCGACTACTACAGCGGAGCCAATCACGCCATACATATGGAAACTCTGTAAACGAAACATTTCTTGGATACGAAACCATGAAATGATTTCAGCTTTGACAAACACAATACCAAACAGAAGACCCACAACCAAATATTTGAGGTTGGCAAAACCACCTTCTCTTTTGGTCATGTCATTGGGGGCATCGCATACAAATTCTTCGATGGGTTCGAGCAGTGTATTTTCTTGAATAGTTTGCATCTTGATTTTTATTTTTTTGAATCTAAGTAAGTCGAAATAAAGAACGAATAGAAAGAAGGTTTTTGTCATTCAGTAGGAATCCAAAACCGCATAATAGAGTGACATAGACCCTTTCTGTCGTCAGAATGGGTTAATAGTTGATTAAAAAAGTTTGAAAATGAATGGCATTAGCAGGTGGGTCATGGCAAAGCCTCCCACCATAAAGCAGCAAGTGGCAATCAGCGAGGGTAGTTGTAGATTAGACAAGCCCATGATGGCATGGCCCGAGGTACAGCCACCTGCCCAACGGGTACCAAAACCCACTAAAAAGCCCCCAATGACGAAGAAAATTAATCCTTTGATGGAAAAAATGTTTGCTGCGGCAAACAAATCTGCGGGCATTAAGCCTGAAAAGTCTTGGATACCGAGTGCTTTGAGGTCAGTGATGGTAGCCTCCGAAATCACAATGGTATTGGGGTTTTCTAAAAACTGAACAGCCACAAGACCACCAAGCAGCACACCTGCTACAAAAAACAAGTTCCAGATTTCTTTGCGCCAATCGTATTTGAAAAAAGAAATGTCGGCAGGAAAGCAAGCGGCACATATATGCCGTAGAGAAGACGATATACCAAAAGATTTGTTGCCAATCAATAGCAAAGTAGGTACAGTGAGCCCGATAAGCGGCCCAGCTATATACCAAGGCCAAGGTTTTTTGATGAATTCAATGATTTCCATTTGTGAGAATTGGGATTGATTTTAAGTGGATATTTAGGTTATTTTTTTGCTTATTTACCAATAGTTATACCTCAAAACTGATAGTTTACGATAAAATTTAGGTGCGTCATATTTACTTTGTTATAGACAAAACGGTCGTTGTTATATGTAGGGCCAACACTTTGTTTACGAACTACCAATAACTGTGTATTTAAGCCTTTGAGCATACCTGAAAAACCATAACTTACCCCAAGGTTGAGTTGGGCATAGCTTGGCATTCCGTATTTGTTGAGTAACACATTTTTGACATCAGAAAGTTTATAATATCCACCACTTGCTTCCCATTTGAGCAGGGGATGAGGTTGATAAAAAATATTAATCGAATAGGCCTGTGTATCGCCCATACCTTCATTACGTTCGCGAGGTAGGAAAGTATAAAATGGCTCTTTTCCCCATTCGCGAGGCATCAAGTAGCGGCCCTCGGCAGTAATGCGTGTAGCATTGAGGTTGATAGCCCATAGAGGCGACCGATACCCCACACGCCCCGAAAAGATGGTAGAGTGGCCATTGGGTGAAAAATAAGCTCTTGTAGCATCAACATTGCCGCCATTACCTGTAGCCCGTTGGTGTATGGCCTGAATACCCGCCATCCAGCTTTTTTTATTGTTGAGCGATGATTTCCATTCACCTTGAAAAAAAACTGTATTAAATATACTCTCGACGTAGGTATTCCAAAGCTGTATGTTAAGTGCGTTTACATTTTGTGTAATTCCCCCCGTAAAAATGCCTTTTGTGTGGCTATTTCCTGCGTAAGAAGAAGGCTTGCCGTCGGTATTGAGTCCTACAGGGTAAAGCCCTATGCTCTCCCCAATGCTGTACCAACCCACGGTAGAGCGAGGTGAAATACGATATAAATACTCCGCATGAATTTTAGTGTTTTTAAACTCATTCCATTCAAATACGATACCTTCAACAAAAGTGGGACTTAGGCGACCGTCTTGGGGGTTGATAAAAGGCGTTTTGGGGAGTTGCCGTCCTAAGGTTACTGATGATTTCTTTTTAAAAAAGTAACGAAGGTAGAGTTCTTCTGCCCGATTTAAGTGCCGAGTTTGACTGGGTTGTGTAACATCAAAAAGCCCTACTTCGTAGCGGTTGGCCTGACCAGTTTTTGGATCAGGGAGGCTGAGATTAGAAGAAACCAAGTTGGCCATAAAAAAACCACTGAACCCTACTTGAAGATGTTTGGCGATAAGAGGTGTTTGATAGCCTAACCCTGCGCCAACACCCCAAGCATGGAAATCGGTCAATTCTGCTTGATTGTTGGTGAGCATCCAAAAAGAACGAACATGGCCGCGGAAATGCCCCTTTCTCAAAGTTTGTTTTGAATTTTCTAATGAATCCTTTTCAGCGCGCCCTTGCCCTAATAACGGATAACTCCAATAGGTTACTAAGAAAAAGAAAGATAGACGAAAAGACATCGAGACGTTTTGTGGATTGTTTTTACAAAGGTAAGTCGTTGTCTAAGCCCTATCCGTGACAATTGTTACATACCTACAAAAACTGATAGTCCACGCCATACACTTGAGTAAGTAAGTTTTGAGGGCCGTCCAGTATTTTGGCGGCTTGGCGTAATTTTGGACTCACGGGAGAAAACTCCTTGAGGTCTTCTTTCATTACTGAGTGCAGAGTATAGGTCGTATTATGGGCTTCTTTGACTCCTTTCATGCGGCACAGCATATCGTCGGGGTCGCCCTCGCGCTCGCAAGCCGCAATGGTATAAGTTTTTGAGGGGTCTATTAGGTTTCCATTCATACTCACTTGCTGCACGCGCCGGCCTGCTTGCTCAAAGGCTTTAAAGGTTACTTCCATGCCTTTAAAGCGCACTACCCAGCCACCAAAACGCTTGGTAGCATCTTGAGCAAAGACATTTTGGAGTTCCCGCTCCAGCCAATCGGTCAGTTGCTTTCCTGTGGCTTTTCCTACGCGTACAGTGGCATCTACAGGAAGCATATCAAACAAATAGCCTTCGGTAATGGGTACTTTCCCAGTACTATCAGCAATACGCGGTGGACAGAATCGAAAGCCATTGGATAGTACGATATCAGTGTTTACTTTCCATTGGAGGCATCTACAATGAGCGTATCAATGGTATTTTCTACAACCATGTTTCGATATAGTGGCTCGGTGCTATGGCCTATGATTCGGTTAATATCGGCCCGATAGGGTTGTTCTATCTCGTCTATGAGCTGTTTTATCTCCTTTTTAGCAGGGTATTTTTGGGGATTGACTTCCACTAATTCATAGCTTTCACCTACAATTTTTCCGTTTTTAACTTCCAAGTCAAGCCGTCCTATAAACGACCCAAATGCCCCTGGTTCTACTACCTTGGCATATTGGCATTGGATAGGCTTGCGGACACGCTCGTGGGTATCGGCCCCAAAAATATAGTTCACGCCTTGGGTGTCGGGGTGATTGGACAGGGCAATTTGTTGGGACAATCCGATATGCGCCAAGACAACCACAAAGTCGCATTGTTCTTGTTGGCGTAGTACTTCTACCCAGTATTTGATGTTTTCTTCGGGCTTGGTATAAACAATGCCTTGACTATACAGAGGCGACTGACGAACGGGGACTAAATGGTCGGTATAGCCCAAAAAACCAATTTTTATGCCTACCCGATGGATGATATGGTAAGGCTGAAAAATCAATTCTCCGCGCTTACCTTCGCCCGTATCGTGGTACATATTGGCGCATATTTTAGGGGCAAGCAAGCTGCCCAAAAGTTTTTGCATGTTTTTTTTGTAATAAACTACTTCCCAATTGCCTGGAAGATACAGGTCGTAGTTCATGGCATTGAGCAAGGGGACAAAAGCCTGCCCGGTGGTTTTGACCGAAAGCATACTTCCCTGAAACATATCGCCTGTGTCCATCACAAAAGTATTGCTTGGGTTTTTGGCTTTTATTTGGTCAATAGCGGTGGCAAGGTGGGCATAGCCGCCTGCTTTTCGGAAAGTGAGTTGGTTGTTTTCCCAAAATAACTCATCATGTGCATGTAGCTGGCAGTGAACGTCGGTAGTTTGAAGTAAGGTAATTGTACCGTTTTTTTCAATGGGTGTTACCTCGTTTTTTTCTCTGGTAACCAATGCTTGGGGGCTTTCTGTGGCCAATCCTGCCAACAGGCTCGATTGTATGAATTTTCTTCTTGATGTCATTTGTTTAGGAATAAGATTGATTTTTGGATTTGGCTTATCTACTGGCCAGTTTCGGTGCAGCCTTCTTATGCTTGTCTTTCCATTCTTTGATGGGCTTGTAAGGGCCGTATTTGTGTTGTTGTTCTGAAAAAGGGTCGTCGTAAGGGCCAAAAGGATGATCTGTGGGCTTCCCAGAGATTTTGGGCCAGTCCTTGCTTAAATCTTTGGTAGGGCGTGGTTGTGAGTTAACAAAGGCGGCTACATCCCAAGCTTCTTCGTCGGTGAGTTGGGGTTTCTCGTAAGTCGTGCCAAAAGGCATATTAAACTTGGCATAGCTGGCAAAATTGGAAATGCGAAACAACCCTGCACCGATATTGTAGCTATGCTCGCCCCACAACGGCGGGTAGGTATAGCTTAGGCCATTGGCGGCCATTACGCCCTCGCCATTGGCTTGGTGGCAGCTTTGGCACTTTTGCTCATAAACTATTTTTCCTTTGGTGGGGTCGGTGGCCCGATTCATAAACTTGAGCTTATAAAGTCCCGTACCGCGCGGTGTTTTATTTTTGGGAACATCTTGCCCCAACCATTTGATATAAGCCAAAATACTTTTCATCTCTCGGCTGGTAGAGTCCAAAGGTTGCCCGTTTAAACTTCGTTGAAAACAATCATTGACTCGTTTTATTTGGTTTTCTACACTGCCCGACCGCTCGCGAAATTTGGGATAGTTGGCCTGCACACCAAAATAATTGTTTCCCCAAGGCTGTGTACCCGCAGCGAGGTGGCAGTTTTGGCAGTTCATGCCGTTTGACATCTTTTTTACTTTGCCATGAGGCCCCAAATACTCGGAAGTATGGGCGATGAGCTCTTTGCCATAACTCACCAAGGCTTTTTCTGAAGGAGAAAGCCGTGCCAATCGCCAATCAGCGGGGCTTGTCCATAAGGCATGGAAGTTGGTATCATATACCGTTACAGCCTTATTTTCCATCACCTCAGTAGTGTTTTTTGGTAAGAATTGAGATATATCAAAAATATACCAGCCAATAAGCAATACAGTAGCGGTAGTGGCTACAACAATAAGAGAGGTGAGGAGTCGTAAAACTTTGAATAAATCCATGTTGGGAGAAAGGGATAATAAAGACCACTAATTTCGGGACAATTTTAGGTGAAACAATGTAATATTTGTTACACAAGACAAAAAAGGTTGTTTCAATCGAAACAACCTTTTTTGTAAATTAATAAAAGTCAATGACAAATCTGATGGCAGAAGGCTGACAACTGCTTAGTAGCTATCGTTTTGTTTTAAATAACCAGGAATATTGGAAGCCCCATCAATGGCAGTTTGCGGAATCGGGAAAATACGCTTGAGTTTATCGGTGTTGGTTTTCTCTGTCCATAGCCCTTCGTATTTGCCAAAACGAATCATATCTGGGCGACGAAGCATTTCCCAATAAAACTCAAACCCACGCTCGCGGTAAAGCAAGTCTAACGACATAGATGTAAGGAGCAGGCGGAGGTGTAGTAGCTGTTCTTGACGCTCTTACCAAGTTTTACATCGGCTAAAGCCCCTGCAGCATCATTGCTCTTACGCAGTTTGGCTTCTGCCCGCATCAGATAAACATCGGCCAAACGGAGAATGACAATGTCAGCTTCCCCGAAATTACGCCCACTGACCGATTTCTTGCTAAACTGATACTTCTCTACGCGGTAGCCCGTATTATAATTACTGCCTGCTACTGTAAAGTCAATTTTTTCGGTAAAATCAACAGCCAGCGTAGGCTTATTGCGGGTGTCGTGGAAGAGTTTCCCTACTTTGAAACGTCCATCGGGGCATTTCAAAAATACGCCATTTCTACGAATGAGGCCATACTGCTGCCCGCGTAAGATGCCGCGATTGATATTAAAACTGGCTTCTGCTACACAAGTATCGGCAGGATTGGTATAGGCACCTAAGTTTTGTTGATAGAACCGAGGGTCAATAGAAGGGTCTTTGGGTGCATATGCCGTGGCCCATGTTTGGTAATAATCAGAAGTGATACCTGGCCCATCGGTACCGTTGGCGTTGGGGTAGGCTGGCAATGGAAACTGGTCGCCTGACAAAGAAAAATAAGCCATTCGGTTGTGGCCGTTGAGCTCGGCTCGCTGATCTACGGCAAAAATCAACTCTTTGTTGTCATGGTTGTTGTCGTTGAAAATTGAGAAATAATCTTTAGACAACTGATATTGCCCCGAATTGATGATTTTGTCAGAATACTCTATTACCTTGTCCATGTCTTCAGGTTTGAAGGTGAATTGAGCTGCAAAACGGTCACTGATAAACAGCGGCATTGAGGTACAAACGTGCCAATAAACCCCAAACAACGCCTTTGGAAACACGGCCTGGACCTACATTGGCATCTACATCGGGTTCGATGGCGAGGAGTTCTTTTTTGATGTATTCTACGGCTTCATCGCCTCGAATGATTTTCGAATTTTCACCTAAGTTATCTTTGACGAAAACCAAACCAAACAAATCCAAAGTCAGCATAGAATAATAGGGCCCGCATCCCTCTTGCTTCGGCCAAGTAGGTCTTAGCAGATGGGTCATTGAGGGTAGGTAGCGCATTAATGGCCGTAATAGCCCTCGACATACCTTGCAAGACAAAATTCCAAGTGTTTTTCTCAAATTAGGGTCAGTACTGGTGTGTGTATGTTGGTGCATGGCCAAATAGATGCCATTATCGCCCCAGTCAGTGCCACCGCGATAAGGTAAAATAGCTTCATCGGTTGATATTTCTTGCAAGGCAAAATAAGTAGTATGCTGGAAAATATTGGGTAACAACGCATAGACAGGGGCGATAATACCTTCGGCAGCTTGCTTGTCTGAAAGCCCCGTAGCCGAGGTTTCATCTAAGATGGTTTCATCTAAAGTAGTGCAACTATTCACTACCATGATGGCCGTCAATGTAAGTAAGATATATAGTTTCTTTTTCATGTTTTTACTTTATTAAAATGAAAGGTTTAAACCAACAATAAATGACTTCGCTTTGGGATAACTCAGGTAGTCAATACCATATGAAGAAATACCATTGATGGTTCTATCGGTATTTACTTCGGGGTCGTAGCCGTCGTATTTAGTAATGACAAATAGATTTTGACCTGTTACAGACAGTCTCGCACTCGAAATCCATTTATTAATTCCTAATACTTTTGTATTGAGGCTGTAACCCAGTACGAGATTATTTAACCTGAAAAAGGCACCATCTTTTAAGTAGCGTGTCGAAACAGGAGCGGCATTATTGATAGATTCATTGGGGGTTGCGATGGCTTCGGGTGTGGTGTTAATCCCTTTCGATAAGCGAAGTTTGTAAAAATTGGAGTTGGCCGTATTATCGTAGATTTTATTACCCGATACACCATTGAAATTGGCAACTAAATCAAAGCCTTTATAAGCGATACTACCGTTGAGGTTGTATTGTTTGGTCGGCAAGGCACTTCCTGCTGCTATACGGTCTTTGTCGGTAATCAGCCCATCGCCGTCAGCATCGAAGTAAGTACTCAAACCCTTGTCGTCGAAGCCTGTAAATTGTTTTAAGAAAAACGTACCGATAGGTTGGCCATTTACATAGCCATTGATGGTGGCCGAAGTAAGGCCAGAACCTGAAGCCGAACCCGACGGAATGACCGAATAAGGTGAATTATTGACAACATTATTGATAAAAGTAATATTACCACCAATATCAAAACGTAGTCCTTTTTGGGCAATGTAACGGTAATTCAACTCTAACTCTAGCCCTTTGTTGGTGATGGTCATGTCCTTTACGTTTGTCCAAAAAGTACCTGCAGGCTGCACGGGATCGGCAGGGATTACTTCCAAGAGAATGTTGTTAGACACCTTGTTGAAATAATCTATTGTCCCCGACAATGCACCATTGAACAGGGCAAAATCTAAACCGATATCGGTTTGGGTAGAAACACTCCCACTGAATATCGGGATTCGCCAATCGAGAATAAGACGTTCCTGCGGGGAAAGCACCTGTTGGGGTAAGCGGATAGCTTGTAGTAGCCGAAACCTGCGAGGTAAATAAAGCCTGCGTGATTTTAGAAGGAATTTCCTGGTTGCCCGTGAGTCCCCATCCTGCCCGTAGTTTCAAATCGCTAAATGGCGATGATTTCATAAAGGCTTCTTCCGACAATCGCCAACCTGCCGAGAAAGAAGGAAATATACCATATTTGTTGTTGGCGCCAAACTTAGAAGAACCATCGGCACGAACCGTGGCCGTAAACAAATACTTGTCTTTATACTGGTAATTAGCTCTTCCAAAAAACGATTGAAGTTCATTGATGGTAGCATAGCCTCCTGGCTTATTGTTGGCCAGTGTTAAATCTTGACCTAAGCCAGGATTATAAATGGGCTCAATGCTTGAAATAGGAAATTTATTGATGCTGTTACTACGTCCCTGAACAAATATTTTTTGGTAAGAATGACTCTACCAAAGCCGTTAGATTATGATCGGCTTGATTGAGAGTATAAGTAAGATAATTCTCAATCAACTTGTTTTTGTTGGTAATATAAATGGTTTCCAAACGCCCGTCTTGTAGCGGCACAGCGTTGGGCAACGACTGCAAATCGCGGGTCGAAGTAGAATTGTCAATACCAAAATTGAGTTTATAAACCAAGCCTTTGGCCAATCGTAAAGAGGGAATGTGTTACCAATCACACGGTTGATGCTCGTAATATCTTTTTCTAATGCTAATGGAATCAGCGGGTTGGTTCCATCTACATACTTCAAGGTTGCCCGTTGGTATCATAGGCAGGATAGAGTAGGGTTGGCCGAAATAGCCCCTCGAGCATACTCCCAATAGGAGGACGCTCATTGATGGTATTGGTAGCGTTTAGATTCAAATCAATACTTGAAGCGGTCTTCCCACAGTTTTTGATTGACATTGATACGGCCCGTATAGCGATTAAGCTGGTTGTTTTTCAGAATACCTTGCTGATTTTGTATCCCAATAGAAGCATAGTAGGTGAGTTTGTCGGCTCCTCCACCAAAAAAGACAAATTATGGTTTTGGGTCATCGCTACGCGGGTGATTTCCTTCTGCCAATCTGTATTTCCTTTTGATCTACCAAAGCCCCTCCCAATTTGGCCACTTCTTGACGGAACTCATCTGCTGAAAAAAGGTCAAGTGGCCGTGACAGCGACGAAAACCCAAGGTTGGAAGAAATATTGAGAGATGAAAAACCCGATTTCCCTTTTTTGGTAGTAATCAATACCACACCATTTGCGCCTCGTGAGCCATAAATGGCCGTAGCAGAGGCATCTTTTAGCACGTCCATCGACTCGATGTCGTCTGGATTCAAGAAGTTGAGGGGATTGGTTGCCCCACCTGTACTTGAGTTATCAAGCGCCATACCATCAATGACAAACAGCGGTGTACTTCCTGTACGAACCCCACCGGACCACGAATCGTGATACGTTGCGTGCCTCCAGGCTCGCCACTGGCCGAGGTAACATTGACCCTGCCACTTTTCCTTGTAGTAGCTGCTCAGGAGAGTTAATAATCCCTTTGTTAAAATCGTTGCTTTTGATGGATTTTACCGAACCCGTCATGTCTTTTTTAGTAGTACTCCCATAGCCGATTACTACTACTTGCGCCAAATCTGACGCGCCCGAAGTAAGCACAACATCAATGGTATTTCTGTTACCTACAACGATTTCTTGCTTGTCATAACCAATAAAGCCAAAGACCAACACAGCTTGTTCGTTGGGAACAGTAATGCTATAGCTACCACTAGCATCGGTATTGGTACCTTTTTGGGTGCCTTTAACAACACACTGCACCCAACGAGGGCCTCTTTGGTGGTAGCGTCGATGACACGCCCTTTCACCGTAATTTCAACTGTTTTTGTGTAGTACGCGCTGAGGCATAAGCAAGGCTTTGTGTTTGCCCAAAAGAAACTTGTACCCATATTGTAGCGGATAAAAAAACACTAAAAATTAGTTTTAGTGGAGGAGGAGAATGGAAAAAATGAGGCATAGTTTGAATGGTTTGTTTAATAAGAGAAAGGAGATAATGAAAAGAATAGATGAGCGTAATGGACAATGAAAGATGCAAAAGTCGCTAATCTGCGCTATTACCAAGAGGTTCTTAAATTAAGAATTCTTTTAAATTTAGAGGCTTGTTTAACCATTTTTTTGCAACAATGACACCACAATACTATAATAATATTTTTTATAAAAAAGCAATAAAAAAGGGATGTGCTTTGCAAACGTTTGAAATCGTTTAATACCTTATTCCATAAATAATGAAAGACCTTCTTGGGAAAATTTGCTCGATAGGCGTTATACACTAACAAATACGTTGACCTATAAGTAATTTTTAGATTTCGATACCTTCTACCTGCTATAAACTAAAAGAGAAATGAAAATAGTTGTAATGCTCGCTTTAGCATTTTTTGCGACACTGTGGGCAAATGAACCCAGCACTGAGAAGAGAAAACCTAATATCATTATTATTTATGCTGATGATATGGGCTATGGCGATCTCAACTGCCAAAATCCTAATTCTAAAATCCCAACGCCCAATCTGGATCAACTGGCCTCAGAGGGTATGCGGTTTACAGATGCACATAGCTCTTCAGGAATTTGCTCTCCAAGCCGTTTTGCCCTACTTACAGGGACTTATCATTGGAGAAGACAGCATGATATTGTAGAATCTTTTGGAAAACCATTTTTTAAAGATACAGATATCACTATTCCACAATTGTTGAAAAAGAAAGGTTACACCACAGCCTGTATAGGAAAGTGGCATCTTGGGTGGGACTGGAAATTCAATAACGAACCAATGGGCGAGGTAGTGCAAGGAGGGCAAAAACGGAAATTTTATCGTTATGAAGATATTGATTGGAGCAAGCCTATTGGAGGAGGGCCATTAGCACGTGGGTTCGACTACTATTTTGGCGATGGTACGATCAACTTCCCTCCATATGCCTGGATAGAGAACAACACGTTTCTTGAGTTACCAACGGGCGTAATGGACATCAATAATATAGGTTTTAAAACCAAAGAAGGAGCCTGGGAGTTTCGCCCTGGGCCAGCAGTAAAAGGCTGGAATCCCTACACAGTGTTACCGACCATCACCAAGAAAACGATGGAATGGATTCAAAATCAAGACCCTAAAAAACCCTTCTTTCTCTATTTGGCATTGCCCTCACCTCACGCGCCTATTATACCCAATGATGAGTTCATCGGAAAATCTCAAGCGGGTGGTTATGGTGATTATATGTTTCAGACCGATTGGGTAGTAGGGCAAGTGCTAAAAACACTCAAAGAAAAAGGCATCGAAGAAAACACTGTCGTTATTTTTAGCGCCGACAATGGCCCTGAACATTATGCTTTTACAAGAGCCGAGAAATACAATCATTTTAGTATGGGAGATTTTCGTGGACTAAAACGAGATGTATGGGAAGGAGGGCATCATATTCCTTTTATCATCAAATGGCCAGGGCAAGTCAGGGCTGGAGCTATTTCAAACGAGCTTATTTCACAAGTGGATATAATGGCTACACTCGCCACGATTACAGCTACAAAATTACCCAAAAATGCAGCACCTGATAGTTATGATTTATGGCCTGTTATCAAAGAAAAAAAGTATAAAGTACCCTTGAGAGAGGCGACTGTACACAACACCTATCCGAAAATTTGGGGACTTAGACAAGGCGAGTGGTTTTATATGGATGGTCCTTCGGGAGAGCATTCAAAAATGCCCGAATCATTCAAGAAGTTAAAAAATTACAAAGATTTTGAAACCAAAGGACTTCTTTTCAATATGAAAAATGACCCAGAACAGCGCGTAAATCTATATGAGCGGTATCCTGAGAAAATACGAGAAATGGAAACACTGCTCCAAGCCTATCGCAATAGAGGGTATTCTATAAGTCAATCGCTTTGGGAAGCAAGAAAATAGTATTGCTTTTCAAAAACTACCCTCTATCCCTCATCCACACAATATAATCAGTTACGGGCAAGGGATTTAAAATGGGTTTGAGAAGCAATATAATTTGACCTCGATGATAGGCCGCATGATGGCTCATGTGTGTCAGAATATCGCTAATCGCAGACTCGTAATGAACCCCTTGGGTATTTTGGTAAGCAATGATTTTGTCGAAGTCTGAGTCTTTGGTGTCTTTAATAAAGCTCTCCCATTTGAGGTAGCTGAGGTCGGCAGTTTCTTTGAGCCACGAAACAGGCAATAAATCCCATACGCCTACTACCAAATGGTCGTGAGTGACGCGTGTAAACCATACCATTTGTGCATTGAGGATATGACTCATCAGCGCGAGGGCTTTTTCGGGAGGTGTTTCAAGTTTTTCTAAGGCCTCAATGATACGTAAATTAGCCCAATGTTCGTATTGCAATAAACGAATGTAGTGCATGTTCATATTTCTACCATTTGATGAGGGCTGAAGCCCACGTAAACCCACTTCCGAAAGCGGCTAAACAAATAATATCGCCCTCTTTTACACGTCCCTCTTCCCAAGCTTCTGTAAGTGCAATAGGAATGGAGGCTGCTGTGGTATTGCCGTATTTATGGATGTTATTGACGACCTGATCTTCTCTTAAGCCCATTTGTTGCCGAATGTATTCGCTAATACGGATATTGGCTTGGTGAGGTACTAACAGAGAAATATCTTCGGGTTGGTAGCCGTTGGCCTCTAAAGCTTCTTTGATAGCTTCTGCAAAGCGAACGACGGCATGCTTAAAGACAGCGTTGCCATTCATAACGACTTCGAAGCCACCTTCATCTATCATTTCTTTGGTAGCAGAGCGTACAGGACGGCTACTACCAGGGTCTTTGACGTATAAGTCTTCAGCAAAACGACCATCTGCATGTAGGTGTGTAGAAAGTACACGGTGGGCAGTATCTTCAGTAGCTTGCACCACTGCTGCGCCTGCACCATCCCCAAAGATGACAGCCACATTACGACCTTTATTGCTCTTATCAGTCCAAGTAGATTGGATTTCAGCCCCCACTACCAAGATGGTTTTATACATACCTGTTTTGATAAACTGGTCGGCAATAGAAATAGCATAGACAAATCCCGAGCACTGCTCTCGAATATCAATTACTGGAATCCCAACCAAATCTAATTCGCGTTGCATTAAAAATGCTGAACCAGGAAAATAATAGTCGGGTGTAATGGTAGCATAGACAATCATTTCTATGTCAGAAGGTTGCAAGCCAGCACGTTCGATGGCTTGGCGAGAAGCAGCCGTAGCCATGCTGGCATTGGTATCTTTGCCATATGAAAAATAACGCCGCTCTTGGATACCCGTCCGCTCTTGGATCCACTGATCGGAGGTATCCATCAATTTACTCAAATCATCGTTGGTTACGATGTTTTCGGGTACATAATACCCCAGTCCTGTTATTTTGGAATATGGCATTTTATTCCCCTTTCAAGGTAAAGGTATAATCTTCCATAATCATATTAGCCAACAATTTACTACAGGCAGTTTCTACCATTTGTTTAGCAGCGGCTTCGGTAGAAGCTTCCAAACGCATGGTAATGTGTTTGCCAATACGTACATCTGATACGTCGTCTATACCTAAGTTGTGAAGTCCTAACTTAACCGCTTTTCCTTGTGGGTCAAGAATCTCTTTTTGGGGCATGACGTTGATTTCAGCAATAAATTTCATAGAGAAAATGATTTTATTATTTAGTAATAAGCAATAAACACTACGTTTTTTTAATAAATAACAGATGGAAAATTATTTATGCCTAAGTAGTTGAGCTCATTTAGTTTATATTATTTCGGTTTGACCCCGTCGGGGTCAGATGTTCATAGAGGTCAACCATTGGCTACAAATACGCGACCCCGACGGGGTCGAATAATGCAATGTATTTTTGTTTTGGTACTTAAGGCTAAATAGTTATTGATTTTGTTTAAGTAGGTACTGTAAAAGGGATACAAAAATATACAGAACGACAATCATAGGAATGGCTGCAAATTTCAACAAAAAGAGCAAAACCACCGATAAAGTGAGGAAAATATATTTGATTTGGTTGTCTTTCCAAGCAAATGTTTTGAATTTAAAGGCCATCAGTGGTACTTCCATGACCAGTAAAAAAGACATTAGAAAAGTATAAACCAATAAGACATTTTGATTCACAATAAACCCTTCTAATGTAGGATGCGTACGAAGTATAAAAGGCAGAGAAGCTACCAAGATAGCATTGGCAGGGGTAGGCACACCGATAAATGAGTCGGATTGGCGGGTATCTATATTAAATTTGGCCAAACGCAGAGCCGAAAAAATAGCAAGGATAAAGGCACAAAAAGAAAGCATCATGCTTTCAGTCTCAATGGTGGTGGTAGTGCGCTCCATATACTGAAAGATGATGATGGAGGGTAGCAATCCAAAGGTGACCATGTCGGCCAAGGAGTCCAACTCTTTTCCAATAGACGAAGACTGATTGAGCAAACGTGCCACAAACCCATCTAAAAAGTCTAAGATTGCCGCTACAAAAATCAATGCTCCTGCCAAGAGTAAATCTCCTCTAAAACTGAATACAATGCCTAAACATCCGCAAAGCAGGTTGCCACAAGTCATTAAATTAGGGATTGTAAAAAGGCGAATAGAGGTACTTGGAGCAGGTGTATTAGACATCAGTAATTAGTTTAAGAAAGGATTTGAACGACGTTCTCGGCCAATCGTAGTAGGCTCCATATGGCCTGCATATACTTGATAGTCATCCCCCAAAGTCATAAATTTAGTTTTGATGCTATTTATAAGTGCATCGTGGTCGCAGAGGGGAAAATCAGTTCGTCCTATACTGCCTCTAAAAAGCACATCGCCACCTATGACAAATTTTTGCGGATGATTAATAAAAGCCACATGTCCTGGAGCATGACCTGGTACAAAGACAACTTCGAGAAAGGAGCTCCCAAATGTGATGATATCTCCTTCTTCAATCCATTCGTCAGCCTCTACAGGCTCGTAGCCATCAATGCCCCATAGTTTACAGCGACTTTCTACAGAAGTTAGAATAGGCAATTCTTTTTTGTGCATATACATCTTTACCCCAAACTTACGCTTTACAAACGCACTACCAAAAACGTGGTCTAAATGGGCATGAGTTTGTAATAAAGCGGTTATTTTTAGCCCGTTTTCTGCGACGAATTGGGCTAAAGTTTCTTTCTCTACCTGCGCCAAGCAGCCTGGGTCAATAACGACGGCCTCTTTGGTTTCGTCATAAAGAATATAGGTGTTTTCGGCAAAAGGTGAGAAAACAAAAAGAATGTACCTGAATCATAATTAGTTCATTGATTACCAGATGTTTTCAATGTCTTTGGGTATATATGTATGATTACGTTCTACATACACACTATTGCCTTCGGGGCGTTTTACACCCATGGGGTTTTTAGAAGTGAGTCTGTATAAGGCAGCAATAGGCCAAAGAAATACGTAAAACACGATACTTAGGATGACCCTTGAATTGAACCACCCCAAACCTTCTGCTATTTTGAACCAAATTTTGACCAACAAATCACCAAAAATAGGGACGAAAATACATAACACGCCCACGATACCCGCCGCATAGAGCAAATAGGTAGTGGCAGACTTAAAAATAAAAGAAAATACGACCAATCCAGTTACTATAACCAGTTGGGCTTTGCTTTTTTCGGCTTCAGACATATTTTATAGTAGTTAGTAGTGAGTTATGACTCACGACTCGGTACTCGGTACTCAAGACTAAAATAAAGTATAGATAAAAGGCGCGACAGCGGACCCTCCCCCGATAACGATAATGATGCCTATCAATAATAGTAGGATAATCATAGGGGCCAACCACCATTTTTTGCGCTCGCCCATGAAGGCCAATAAATCTTTGAGAAAGTCCATTTCTATGAATATGTTTTTGTGTAACTAAAAGACAAAAATACGGGTTTGGTATGAAAAAATAAGCTATTTCATTTTTTCATATAGCTTTTCGGCAATGAGCGTATTTACTTTGGCACTGGCATGGCCATCATTTTTTCCGACAATACGCTCTTTGGCAGGAATATTTTCCAGGAAATCGCTTAGGCGCACTACGGGTATTTTCTGACGGACAAAAAAATCTTCAATCGGTTGGGTATATCCATTGCTTTTTTCGATGTTTTGTAAAAAGGGCACCATTACCACATACATCTGAGCGTTATGCTGCTTGGCATAATCTACAATTTGCTGTAAATCGCGTAAATGTGGATTCAGAATCGTGGTATCAGTATAAGACTTTTGTACAAAATCGGTGATTGAAGCAGGCGGGATATGCGGAAATTGCCAGTAAATAAAATTGGGTAAGTAAAACCGCATTACCAACGAGCCTACGCCAGGCAGTTTTATATCATCATAAGGTTTAAACTCAGCCAGTGTTAGCTTGGCATCTCTGGCGGCTTTCTCAATATCATTAGGGAAATATTCCAATACCAGCACGTCTGGCTTGACAGGAAATTTTTGGAGTCGTTGGAACTCGTCGCGGGTATCTGAACCAGAAACTCCCAAGTTATAAACGGCAAATTTATCAGCACCCAGTTTTTGTTCTAATTGGTCAGAAAAACGGTCTTCAGTATTTTCTAAGCCATGCCCAGCAGCGAAGGAGTCGCCCAAGACCAACACTTTCTTTTTGTTCTCAGTATTGGTTTTGGGAAAATCACGGTAACCTTCTGATGTGATAGGCTGCCAATATTTGGCAAACCAAATCTGGGATGCCTTGCTCAAATCACCTTCGTGACTCTGCGAGATAAACATAAAAATCACCTCTAACATCCCCAACAACCAAACCACCATAATACCAAGTGTAGCTATGTTAGCTATTATTTTGTTGACTTTGGGATTTTTAATAATACCATAGTAAAACATCCTGAGAAACTCTACTAAGATAAGCGATAGCAACATCACTTTGGCCAACCGAATATAGAAATTGTCCACCAGACCTGCGTAAGGATAGTCAAATTGGATATGCCATTTGTCAGGGAAAAACAAAAAAACAAATGGTACGACCAGCAAAAGCAGCCTAAAAACGGAGGTGATGAGTTTGGAAACCATATTTAGTCTAAAGTAAACTCCTCTTTCCAGTTGTCGGTATCTTGCCACTCAGGCTGTTGGCGTTTGTCAAACACATAGTTGCCAACGACCAAATAATCCATTTCAGTACGCATAAAACAGCGATACGCATCGTTGGGAGTACTTACAATTGGCTCACCGCGTACATTAAAGCTTGTGTTAACGATTACGCCATAACCTGTCAGTTTCTCAAAGTCACTAATAAGCTGATAGTAGCGTGGATTGGTCTGTTTGTGAACGGTTTGGATACGTGCCGAAAAGTCAATGTGTGTAATAGAAGGTAAGTCCGAACGTAAGTAGTAAAGTTTATTGCGTAAATCGAACCCGTCAAAATCTTTGGGTAGAGGTTTCCTGCGCGATTCTTTGACGGGATGCACAAGAAGCATGTACGGCGAAATACCTTCATAATCAAAGTATTCGCTTACTTTTTCGGCCAATACAGAAGGTGCAAACGGACGGAATGACTCACGGTATTTGATTTTTACATTGAGTTTTTTCTGCATTTCTGCATTGCGTGGATCGCCCAAGATACTCCTTGCACCCAATGCCCGTGGTCCAAACTCCATGCGGCCTTGCACCCAGCCTACTACGTTGCCGTCGGCCAAGATTTGTGCTACTTCTTGGGTGAGTTCTTCAAAGCTATCAAACTTTTTGTAGGCTGCTTTGTATTTTTTAGCTACTAACTCTACGTCTAAATCCGAAAAAGTAGGCCCTAAATACGAGCCACTCATGGCATCTTGGGTATAATTGATGACTCGTTTTTGGTCAAAATAAATATAATAGGCCGTCAAGGCTGCCCCCAAAGCCCCACCGGCATCACCTGCCGCAGGTTGAATGAATACCTCCTTGAATACGCCTGATTTCTGCAATTTGCCATTAGAAACACAGTTGAGCGCTACTCCCCCTGCCAAGCACAAGTAATCGGCCCCCGTAAGTCTCTTGGCTTCTTGGGCCATTTTGACGACTACTTCTTCTGTAACACGCTGAATAGCAAGGCCGAGATTACAATGGTGACTCTCTAATGGGTCTTCGGGTTTGCGGGTTTTCATACCAAATAACTCTTCCCACTTGCTTTCATTGACCATTTTTAGACCTGTAGCGTAGTCGAAGTAGTTTTGGTCTAACCAAATAGAACCATCTTCTTTGACAGTGATTAACTCTTTTTTGATCATTTCTACGTACCTGTCCACCTCTGGCGAAGTAGGGTTGCCATAAGGAGCCAGACCCATCAATTTATATTCGCCCGAATTAACTTTAAAGCCCAAAAAATAAGTAAATGCTGAATACAACAGCCCCAAAGAGTGTGGGAAGCGAAGTTCTTTCAATATCGAAATCTTGTTGCCTTCACCCGAACAAATCGAAGCAGTAGCCCACTCACCTACGCCATCAATGGTTAAAATAGCCGCTTTTTCGTAAGGAGAAGGATAAAAAGCGCTCGCTGCATGAGAGAGGTGATGTTCTGGAAAGAGTAGTTTAACGGGTTTCTTTTTGTCATATCCGATTTTTTCTAACTCTTCGTTAATGAGGCGTTTAAGGAACATTTTCTCTTTAATCCATACAGGAATGGCCGTAATAAAAGAGCGAATACCTTTGGGCGCAAATGTATAGTAGGTTTCTAATAGCCTTTCAAATTTAAGGAGCGGCTTGTCGTAGAAAACAATAGCATCTAATTCATTAAGGGTAGTGCCGCCATATTCTAAGCAATATTTTACGGCATTGGTAGGGAAATTGGGGTCGTGTTTTTTGCGTGTGAAACGTTCTTCCTGCGCGGCGGCTACGATTTCACCATTATCTATAAGGGCTGCGGCAGAGTCGTGGTAAAAAGCGGAAATTCCCAGTATTTTCATTGAAGCTTTTGAAATTGAGCCGCAAAACTAAACAGATATACGCGATTTTTCAAAAATTAAACGAAGACCTTATTTAAAGGTACGGTTTGAGTCTTTACATTTGTATCAACCAAACTATTTAAAAAATTGAAAATCGCTGCCATCGATATTGGTTCTAATGCCGCCCGTTTGCAGATTTCGTCTGTGCTGCATGATGGGGAAAATACGAGTTTTAAAAAAGTAGAATACGTACGTTTTCCACTACGTTTAGGACACGATGTGTTTAGCTTCGGGAGTATCACCCCCGAAAGCGAAGCTCGTACTGCCAAGCTCATGGAATGTTATAGACTGCTGATGGAACTTCACGAAGTAGAAGGCTATATGGCCTGCGCCACTTCTGCTATGAGGGAGTCTGCCAATGGAAGCGACGTAATAGAGCGCATAGCCAAGACAACAGGCATAAAAATTCAAATGATAGATGGTATCAAAGAGGCGCAGTTAATCAACAACGTAGTAGTAAAGTCGTTGGAGGATGGACAATATCTACACATTGATGTAGGTGGGGGAAGTACAGAACTCAATCTCTATTTTAATCGAGAAAAAATCGCTACTAAATCTTTTAAACTAGGCTCTGTTCGACTCTTAGAAGGGAAAGAGCACACAGGAGCTTGGCATAAAATAAAGAAATGGATTGAAGATAATGTAGATCTTTTTGAACCACTGATTGCTGTAGGAACAGGCGGAAATATTTCTAAACTCTTTAATCTCGTTTCCAAAACATCTGATAATGCGACCTCCGTGGCAGAATTGGAAAGAATGAGAAACTATATTGCTTCATTCACCCAAGAAGAACGCGTGCATAAACTACGTCTCAATGCCGACCGTGCCGATGTCATTGTTCCAGCTTCAGATATTTATATTTCGGTCATGAAGTGGTCAGGGGCGACAGAAATCATAGTCCCTGATTTAGGACTCAAGGATGGTATTATTCAGTTGGTTTATGAGAGATTAAGAAGGTAAATTAGAAATTTTTTTTACTTGAAAAAACCGTTAAATAAATACCCATACCGTTAGATAGATATTTCGTTCTTGCCATAAAAATAAGGTTAAAATTTGTTTACTCGCAAGAGTAGGAGTTTCTGAAAATCCTTCCAACAGAGTAAGACTATTTTTCACCTTTTTAATAAAATGCAAGATCAAATTCTTTTTTGGAACGCTGTGTCCCTTGAGGCTAACCGCCAAAGTCATTCTGGAAGTGGCGATGTGGGGGTTAATGGCCCTACTTTAAGTTCAAGAGCTTTAGCCATGGTTCATTTGGCCATGTATGATGCTTATGTAGGTACAAGTCCTGGTACGGCACTTGTATCTTATTTGGGATTACCATCAGCCGCAGCGGGGGCTTCTACGGATGTAGCTATTGCAACGGCAGCCCATGCAGTGCTTTCTAAGTTGTACCCCAAGCAAAAACCCTATTTTGATGCTCAACACGCAAGTTTAAACATCAGTCCAGCAGGCTATGATGAGGGCTTCAGTTTTGGAATGAGGGTGGCCACAACTATGTGGAACTTGCGCCAAAATGACCCTGGTGATAGCGACGACGGCTTTGCACCTTCTTTTGCCAAAGGCCGCCACCGACCCGACCCTAATAACCCTGCTCCTAATAACGCCCCTTTTTATGGTGCTGGTTCTAACTGTTTTGCAGCTACACGACGATGGGGAATCGCTCCGCCACCTGCCTTAGCATCAGCTGATTATACCCGTGCAGTGCGGCAAGTACGTAGCAAGGGTATCAAACCAGAATTAATGGGTACGGTATCATTTGCAAGCAGAAGAACCTCCGAAGAAACGCTTATCGGAATTTATTGGGGATATGATGGAGCCAATGGTCTTGGAACACCACCAAGGTTTTTTAACCAAATCATTCGCCATATCGCGATGAATGTACCTAATCCTGCTACAGGTGTAGTGAATAACTTAGAGCAGAACGCACATCTTTTTGCCATGGCCAATGCTGCTATGGGAGATGCAGGTATTTTGGCATGGGAACAAAAATACAAACATAACTTTTGGCGGCCTATTTTGGGTATTAGAGAACATGATAACTCCATGGGGGTAGTAGGCGTAGGAGGAGGAAATTTTAACGAAAACCTATGCGACCCCTGCTGGTTGCCTTTGGGTGCACCCAAAACCAACATAAAAGGAGAAAATGACTTTACGCCCCCTTTCCCTGCTTATCCTTCTGGTCATGCTACCTTTGGTGCAGCGGCATTGCATATTACGCGCCTTTTTTATGGCGTACCAATAGGCAATTTCCAACCCGATAATATCACTAATGGTTTGACTTTTGTATCGGACGAATTCAATGGTGTGAACCATGATTCGAATGGCACTACTCGTCCAAAGCATGTAAGGGCATTTCCAGATGGACTGTGGCAAATGATTTTTGAGAATGGATTAAGTCGTGTATTTTTAGGTGTTCACTGGTATTTTGATGCCTTTGACTTAGTACCCAACGCCCTTAATCCTGGTGGAGCAGATGGTCGAGATGTGGCAATCAATGAGATGGATATCAACGTGAATGCAGCTGTACCTACCATGGTTGGTATAGGAGGGGTGCCGTTGGGGCTGGCCATTGCAGAAGATATTTTTGCCAATGGCTTGATTGCGGCCAATGCCATAAATCACCCATAACCCATAGATTTCATCGTTTTGGGGAGGCGTTTTAAATTCCCCAAAACGATGAATAAAATGACAATCAAAAATACAGCCAATGTCCTCGCAATCCCTGTTTGCGATTAAACTCCAAAGTAGGAGCGGGGATTTTGAGGGTATTAAGTAAAAAAAATAACGTTTTTAGCCCTTTGTGGCGTGTAGAAATACGTCGGAAGTCCACATCAAGAGATAGGTAATATTGCCGATAGGGGTTATACCCTAATGCTCGACTTTTTTCGACTTCTGCTCCTACCATGTTCTGAATACCATAACCCAATGATACACTTAGCCATTGGGGTAAATTGGAATTAGGGACAAAAGAGGCTACATTAAAAGAGAACCAATAGGTTTGGCCATTGTAATCTTTGAGCCATTGTTCGCTTAGGTTGTTTCCCAAAAGCTCAGGGCGCACTTGCGCCAGCGAAGTAGGATGAAAAGAAAATTTGGGTTGAATACGTTCTTCTCCCCAAAGGGCGTGTTGCCCCAAATACAAAGAAGGCCCCAGCACATTGGCAGTCATGTCGCTCACCGAAAAGCCATATTCGGGGTACTGAAAGCCATCTAAGATTTCGATGGGGGTCAAAAACATAAAGCCCGACAAAGCCCCATATAAAGCAGCCTGTTTGCTCGAAATTCCCGTGTTTTTATACAAGGCTGCTGTATGCCGACAAATCTGATAGGCCGAAAAAAAATGCCCCACCTTGTCTAATTGCTTCCATTCGTGCGAGTCGTCATTAAAGCTAAAACGGCTCACGGAGTTATTTGTATACCATGCCTTACTCAAACCAAAGATAGAACCTGTATAAGCGACTGTTTCACCTGCAAAAATCCAATGTAAAGCACGGTAGTTGGGGTGAAGAAGGGTGTCGGCTTGGGCATTTACTTCAAGAGTGAAGAGTACAACAATGAAGTAATATTTTGTCGTGTTGAAAGCATCTAAATAGCCTTTAAGGTGCGAAATAGACCCTTTCATAATGACAAATAGGTCGCTCATTTTATACAAAAAGGTACGATGATATTGAATAAATGAATCTCTCCTAAGGTCGGAGAAGGTAAATATTTTTTTAGTAACTTCCCTGATACTTGCGTGTACCCCACTCTAAAGTGGCTAAGAGTAGCAGGAGGAAGAAAAGCCATTTATTTTGGATTAATTCTGAAAGATCTTCGGTACTGTCTAATCGGTCGGGAGCTTTGTTTTTGAGTAGATATTCTTTTAAATTTTCTATTTCAGTTGCCTTTACAAACTGCCCACCTGTTTGCTGAGAGAGCGAGCGTAGCAAGCCAAAATCTGCTGTGAGATTGAGGGATTCCAATGCTAAGTCGCGCACTATAAACTGTCCTGTGACTGTTTCTACTTTATCTTTTACACTGGTGGTGGCTTTGTATTGATACACACCCTGATTGAGGCCACTCAAGTCAAATCGGGAACTTCCTTCCTCATTTGTGTAAGAGTAAGGCTTGGTTTTACCACGTTCGTCGGTGATATCGAGGCGAATTGTTTGTCCAAATATTTTTTCATAAATGTCATTATACACTTCGGTTTCAAAGCTTATTTTATCTCCTACATTGTATTCGTTGGCCAAGGGATAGACGCGGAATTTACGTTTGTCTTCTTTAATGGAAATTAGCTGTATCACTTTTTGGAGCAGCTCGTCCACGGCTTCTTGTTTTTCGGTGAGGGCATATTCTTCCAGTCGCCATTGCCAAATTCCCTCTCCTGCCAAGACAGCGGTTTTTCTTGCGCCCCCTGTATTGAGTATCAAAAGGGGCTTATTGGTTTTGAGATTGCCTACATTTTGATACAGTACCACTTCACTACCAGGCAAAGGCCGATATTCGCCAAAAGGAACGGTCAATGGCGGCATTTTTTCTAAAACACGTAATTTTTCTGGGTCGAGGTTTAATAACCTAAAATTGGGATTAAACCGCCCCGCTACTTTATCAATTTGCCCTGCATTGGCATTGATGGCTACCGCCGAGTTCATTTGGCTTACCTTAGTAGCATTGGATTGTGTACCCAAAATAAAGAAAACGGGGGTGTTGTCGCGCTGTAAGTACCGCTGGACGATGTCGGCTCCTACACCAAACAAATCGGGAAGTTGGTGTAGAATGATGAGATCGTACTTTTTGTCGGGGTAGGTTTCGGCAGCAGGGTTAATACCAAAAATTTTAATGTCCACCTCGTAGTTGAGATTTTTTTCTAAAACAGTTCTGACGGCCTTGATGTCGGGGTGGGTGGCCAGGGCCAGTAAAAGCACTTTTTCTTTGCCATCAATAATATCTATATATACATCGCGGCGGTTGTTGCGTGGTGTAAATTCTCCTTTCAGTACTTCTACTTCTATCACATAGTGCTGTACGCCTTTGGTAGTAGAGGTGGCTTGAAAAGTAACTTGCTTAAAATCTTCTTTTTGTCCAAAAGTGATACGCTGACTGCTCAACGTAGTGCTATTTTGTCGAAGCGAAACCGTAACGGTTTGCCCCTGAAAACCGCTGGCGGTGAGGTCGGCCTGAATAGGGAATTGATTGCCCAAATACGCGATTTTATTGGCCGAAATATTTTTAAGGCTTATATCACGTTTGGGTAGGGTATCTCCTACACCAATGCTATGAACCCGAAAAGGAAAAGAACCATAGGCAGGCGAAAGCCCCTGATTACTAATACCATCGGTGAGTAAAATTACGTCGGTAAGGTTGCGACCTTCGTAGTTGTTTTTGGCACTGCTTAGTAGGTATGCGAGGTTAGTGGTGGTTTGGTTGAATGAGAGTTTTGAGAGTTCGTCTTGGTAGTTTTCGTTGTTGAGGGTTTGAACGGCCACTTCCAACCCCTCGTCGGTCAAAGACTCGCGCAAGCCATTGAGGGTAGCCAGCAGTTTAGGGCTATAGTTGGCCACTGATTCAGAATTATCAATAGCTATGACTATTTTCGACTTGTCGGTGAGGGTTTGAATACTGCGCAGAAGCGGGTTGAGCAGCAAAAAAGCAATGATACTTACCAATGCTCCACGTGCAGCCGCCAAGGCATAATTGACGGTTTTGCTCCAAATAGGCTTAGGTTGGTATAAAAAATAAGCATAGGCCGCCCCAGCCAACACACATACACCAATATACCACAACGGGGTTTGGAAAATTATCTCAGCTGCTATTATCATTTCAAAAAGTTATAAACTATTCAATTTACATCACCATACCGCCATCTACTTGTAGCACTTGGCCAGTCATATATTTAGACAAATCTGATGCCAAAAATACAGCGCAATCGGCTACTTCTTCGGGTTGGCCACCACGTTTGAGCGGAATCCCTTGTTTCCATTCTTCAATGGCTTTTTCATTGAGTTCGCCTGTCATTTCGGTTTCGATAAACCCTGGGGCTATGGCATTACAACGAATATTTCTCGAACCTAATTCCTTCGCTACCGATTTGCTAAAGCCAATCATGCCTGCTTTGGAGGCAGCGTAGTTGGCCTGACCTGCATTGCCTGTCAGTCCCACCACCGACGTAATGTTGATCAATGAACCACTGCGTGCTTTCATCATCACCCGCGTAACGGCCTTGGTCAGATTGAAGATAGACTTTAGATTAACGCGCATAACTTCGTCCCATTGTTCTTCAGTCATACGCATTAAGAGGCCATCACGGGTAATGCCTGCATTGTTTACTACAATATCAATGGTGCCAAAGTCAGCAACTACTTGACTGATAAGGTCTTCGGCGGCTTTAAAATCGGAAGCGTCGGAGCGGTAGCCTTTTACTTTTGTGCCAAATTGTTGGAGTTCTTCTTCCAAGGCTTGGCCTTTTTCTACACTCGACAAATAAGTAAACGCCACTTGGGCACCTTCTTGGGCAAAACGGGTGGCAATGGCTTTGCCGATGCCTCTTGATGCGCCAGTGACAATTGCTACTTTATTGTGTAATAAGTTCATTTTTTGAGAATTGAGATTAAACTTATACCATGATAAACATGGTTTGTACTGATTTTTCTTTTACTTCGGAAATACATTTGCCTCCACGATTTCGCACAGGATATGGCCCAACAAGATATGACATTCTTGGATACGAGGGGTATCTTTGGAGGGAATATTGAGTAAATATTTACTTACTTCTCTCATTTTTCCGCCTGTTTCGCCTGTCATGCTTACAGTAATCATACCCAATTGATTGGCTACTTCCAAAGCTTTGATGACATTCATTGAATTGCCTGAGGTAGAAATTCCTACCAACACATCGCCCGCTCGTCCCATGGCTTGAATCATGCGTGAATAGATAACATCATAGCTATAATCGTTGCCAACGGCAGTGATATAAGAAGTATTGACGTGTAATGCTTCAGCATACAAAGGCGGACGGTCATAATAAAAACGGCCACTGAACTCCGCGGCGAGGTGTTGTGCATCGGCAGCACTACCTCCATTGCCACAGAAGAGCACTTTTTTGTCATTTTTAAAAGCCGTCGTCATCGCTTCGGCTACTTGAGTAACCGTATCAAGCAATGTTTGATTTGATAAAACGCGGTTTTTGGTGTCAATAGAGGCTTGAATAATGGAAGGGATATGAATCATACGAAGACTTCAAAGATAGTTTTGCACAAAATTAGCAAAAAGGGAGACTTTTGAAAAGTTTCCCTTTTTGCCTGCTCAATCACTTATATAGAAAACCTTAGTTCATAAAGGTCCCTATTCAAACTGAAAAGCAAAATAGGTGCAAGGGTTTTTGGTGTCGTTTCGAAGCGCGTGAGGTATGTTCGATTGTAGAAAAACAATGTCGCCAATATCGGAATTATACCATTTCCCATCAATCGTTTCCTCAGCTTTGTTTTCGGTGAGTATCAAGATTTCGGCTGCTTTGTGGGTATGTGGCGGATGACTCATAAACTTGCCATTGAGGGTCGTTACGTGCATCTCAAATCTTTTTGAATGAGCCGTAGGGCGATCAATAAAATTTCTTCTTCCACCCTTATCGTGTGGGTTGAACGCTACGTCTTTCCAGTGCACCATCTGCGAACCACCCGCTTGTTTGCCCCTTTCCAAATCTACAGGCTCAACTGACTCATAGCGCATCACATAGTAAGAAACTTTACTATTTCCTTTGTTTTCAAAGCCATGTTCATCGCCTGGCATAATCAAAGCAATGCTGCCAGCCTCTAAAGTCTCGGTTTTTCCTTCAATCGTAACCGTAAGTTCTCCTTCTTTAACGATGATAAGTTCCTCGTCGTTGTGTTTATGAGCGGGGTGTGGTGCTTGGTGTGCATCGAGCGTAGTAGCGTGTACTTTTAGGTGCTTGAAGGCAGGCGTAGTCCCCTCCAATATTTGACGTTGCTCTACATGGGCTTTCTTGCTGACAGTCATTTCATTCCAGGCATAAACTTTAGAAGCAATAGGCTGATACTGACCAAAACAAGTGGTTGTTATCAGCAAGAGGGCGAAGATGATTGTTTTTTTCATAAATTACTACCATAAATGATGTACCAAAGATTTGATTTTTTGTTGGTAAACTTCGTTCATTGCGTGTATTTGTTGGGTAGAAAGTGCAGGCATATTTGTCACACTACTATTTGAAAGCACCTGTGCTGGGTTGGAAGCGCCTGGAATAACGGTACTTACAGCCGAATACCCTAAAATCCACTGAATAGCCATCTGTGCTAAGTTATTAGTATCAGGAAACAGTGCTTTGAGTTCGTCCACAGCGGCCAAGCCTGTTTCATAATCAATGCCCGAGAAGGTTTCTCCTTTATCAAACTTTTCGCCTTGACGGTTGAATTGTCGATGATCACCTTCACTAAAGGAAGATTGAGCTGAAAACTTACCTGTTAATAGGCCACTTGCCAAAGGCACCCGCACAATAACACCTACATTTTTCTTTAGGGCTTCTTGAAAAAACAAAGCTGCAGGCCGCTGACGAAACACATTGAAAATAATCTGTACCGTAGTAACATTCTCATATTCAATGCCTTTGAGAGCTTCTTCTACTTTTTCTACACTAATGCCTAAATTCAAAATTTTGCCCTCCTCTTTGAGGCGATCAAAGAGTTCAAAAATCTCAGGGCGATAGTAAACTTCCGTAGGTGGGCAATGCAGCTGTATCAAGTCTAAGGTATCAAGCCCCATGTTTTGTAGGCTATCTTCCACAAACTTACGCAATACAGCAGGTTGATAGGCTTCGTTGGTATGCGGGTTGAGCTGACGGCCACATTTGGTAGCTACATAGATACGCTCGGAGCGACTTTTGACAAACTTGCCTACGGCTCTTTCGCTTTCGCCTCCTCCATATACGTCGGCAGTGTCAATGAAGTTGATACCTGCATCGGCGGCTGTGTGGAGAATATCCGCCGCATTTTCATGGCTAAAATCATCGCCCCACTTTCCTCCTACTTGCCAAGTACCAAGGCTTATTTCCGAAATATCAAAACCTGTTTTCCCTAATCTTCTGTACTTCATGCGTGTGTTGTTATTGATAATCATTAGTCAATATGACAAAAAAATTACTTCAAAATCGCTTCAATATGCACTAACTCTTCGTTAGAAAATTCCTGATTTTCCAAACATTTTAAGGAGTCTTCTAATTGTGATACGCGACTCGCGCCAATCAACACCGACGTAACGCGGGGGTCTTTGAGCAGCCATGCCAAGGCCATTTGGGCAAGGGTTTGACCACGCTGCAAGGCTAAGTCGTTGAGTTTTTTAATTTTTTCGACGGTTTCAGGCGTAATTTGGCTTGTTTGTAAAAAACCGTGCGATTTGGCCGCCCGCGAATCGGCTGGAATTTCTTGGAGGTATTTATCTGTCAAGAGTCCTTGGGCCAATGGGGAGAAAGGAATACAACCTACGCCCTGTTGTCCCAATACGTCCATCAAGCCACCTTCTACCCAGCGTTCAAACATCGAATATTTAGGTTGATGTATGAGGCAGGGTGTTCCTAAGTCTTTCAAAATTTGTATGGCCTTGGTGGTATCTTCCGCCGAATAGTTTGAAATGCCCACATATAAAGCCTTACCTTGGCGAACAATGCTATCTAACGCCCCCATGGTTTCTTCCAAAGGCGTGTTGGGGTCGGGGCGGTGGGAGTAGAAAATGTCCACATAGTCTAAGCCCATGCGTTTGAGGCTTTGGTCGCAGCTGGCGATGAGGTACTTGCGCGACCCCCACTCACCATATGGCCCAGGCCACATCAGATAGCCCGCCTTGGAAGAGATAATGAGTTCGTCGCGGTAGGGGGCAAAGTCTTTTTTCATTAAAACACCAAAGTTTTCCTCGGCAGAGCCAGGAGGTGGGCCGTAGTTGTTGGCCAAGTCAAAATGCGTAATGCCCGCATCGAAGGCTGTGCGGAGAATAGCGCGGTAGTTTTCAAAGACATCTACGCCGCCAAAATTGTGCCATAAGCCCAACGAAATAGCGGGCAATAGGAGACCACTCTTGCCACAGCGGCGATAGGTCATTTGCTCATACCGAGCAGAATTGGGAAGGTAAGTCATTGGTTTGTTTTTTAATATGTTGTTTTGTAGAACTGCAAAATTTTTGGTTTTTTTGATATGGAGAGCTGCAAAATTTTGCGTCTCTACTGCCCAAATTTTTGTGCTACGGTTTTGCTTGGCCAGTCGTCGGTTCGGAATGAGTTGGCAGGGAGGTTGTCGCTATTAAAAAGATTAGCTTCTTCGGGGGCATCGGCCCAGGCGTAGCGTACTGCCACGGGTTTTTGTCCCTTAGGATGATAAACTTCTACTTTATCGCCGATGATTTCGGCTTTGGCATAGTAGAACACTTTGTCGTCGCCTGCTATTTCAAAACCTTTCAGGTAGCCATATTTGTCTTTTACTTGGAGACCGTCACCTACAAATTGAAAGGTGATAACGGCTCTATCACTTTCAAATTGTACAGATTCATACATGGGACCCGAATGTAGCACTTCTTGGCCATAGTCAAATTTTAAAGCGTTCAGCGCCAGTCTGTGGCCTACATCTTGCTTATTGGTAGGATGAATGTCTTTGGGATTCCCTACATCGGTCGTGACAGCCATGCCTGTTTTGGGCAATGCCAGCGTCATGGTTTGTGCTTCGCGGAGTTCGGCCCAGTTGCTCCCTTGGTTGCTATTTTGATAGCCACCAAAACTCGAAAGTTGAACAAAATAAAATGGGAACTCGTCTGCCCATTGTTTGCGCCAATCGTTGATTAAAAGTGGAAATGTTTGGCGGTATTGATAGGCACGTCCAGCATTGGACTCCCTTGGTACCACAAAGCCCCCGTATGGCAAAGGGTAGAAGTGGTACAATCATAGCGTTATAGATAGTAGTACCAATACTGTTCTGATTATGAATGTAGCCATGGGATTCAGCAAAAGAGGGCATTAGATACCAGCCTTCGGCCAAGCTTAGTTTTTTATCTTTTGAAGCCACAAACAAATCGTCGGTAGTACCATTGACCCCTAATCCGAAGTTGGGGTTTTGTACCATATTGCTCAATTTAATGACCAATTGGTTTTGGCCACTTCTCCAAGTATTGGCAGGAAGGGAAATTTTACGCGCTCCTTCTACGATGCCTTCTGATACCCGCTTCCCATTGATATACATCTCATTGAAACTATCCTGTATGCCCAGCCCTAAGGTGGTGCTTTCTTGAGCCATTTCTTCCGAAACTTCTATTGTTCGGGCCATAAAGCCTTTTCCACGCGCCACGCGCACGGCTTTGGTTGCCCATGGGCCGAGGGGTTGTTGGCATAAAACCATTTTGAGAAATCATAGCCTGCTTGGGTATATTTTTGTTCGTCTGCCAAAGTAGGCATAATGTCTGTTTTGAGTAGCTGTTGCCTGACTTTGAGGTCGAGTATAGCGTCAGCTTCTTCCCAAGTTTTGGGTAAGTTTTGAGCATAGTTTTTCAGCTCATCACTACTGAGCATGGCTTCTTTGCTTATCCAACCTTCTATTTGTGAGCCCCCACGACGAATGTAATAATCCAATAGGGACATTGAGTTTTTGATATAGCTCTCGTGCAAAAAAGAAACCTATGGCTGTAAAATCACCTACATTTTCTTCGTTACTGAGTTTCCATTCGCCCGTTTTGAGGTCGGTTTGAGTATCAAGAGTTACTTCGTGTGCTACAAAAAAGTGACGTATTTGCGGAAAATCAGCATTTTTCTTTTCTATATTATAATTATTAGCTCTTTTGACAGGCCATTCCATATTCGACTGCCCCGAGCATAGCCATACTTCGCCCAGCAAAATATCATTGACTTCTAATTTGCCTGATTTGCCTGTTACGGTCAGTTGATAAGGGCCGCCAGCTTCCATAGCACCAAATTTTACTACCCACTTGCCGGTAGCATCGGTAGTGGTCAATAGTTTTTGTTGGCCCAAAGTAACGGTAATCTTTTCTTTGGGGTTAGCCCAACCCCATACAGGAATAGGTTTTTGACGCTGAAGTACGACGTGATCTGAAAACAAACGCGCCAGTTTGAGCTGGGCAAAACTTTGAATTTGAACAAGAAGGAGACAAATTAGTAAAATACGTTTCATATAGAGATTTGGATTATATTTATTAAACCCAAAGGATATATTATTTTACTGTCATTTAAGGTATTTTCGGAGGGAGATTCATGGCTTCAACGACTCTAAAAGTACTTTTTTGAAGTATTTGCCTTGGCGAGTAGGCGTAAAATTCCAATCGGAAAACATACGTGGTGCCCAGCGATCATCAAATACCCATACTATCCAGCTGATGCCTCGCTGGGCAGTATATTTTGTGATAACATCGCCATATGATTCATCGCTAATGACAGGTACATGCGCTCCGATTTCTTCTGAACCACTAAAACCAATTTCGGTAAGTATAAGGGGGTATTTTTCGGCTACATATCCCCAGTCGGTAGTCCATTTTGGTTCCCAGGGTTGGGGTCTTTTCATCGGATAGGGGTGGCTCACGTATCCAATTCCTTCCGCTTTGATGGGGGTTTCCTTGACGGGTGTAAGGTCGTAGGCCCAATTGAACCCCGCCACCAACGGAATGGCCTCGTTGCCGTGTGCTCTGATAATACCAATCATTTCTTCATTTAGGGCAGCCCACTGAGCCCATGTGCAGGTACCCAGTTGCCCGTTGTAAGTTGTAGGTTCATTGAAAAGTTCAAAAAAAGCGACAGTGGTATTGCCTTTAAAATGCTTGGCCATGGTACGCCAAAATTCAAAGGTTTCTTTTTGGGTAGTTTCGTACATATCAGCTTGGTACATTTCGGTGCGTAGATTGCCGATTGAATGCCAATCGATGATGACATATAAGCCCAAGTCGGTTGCCCATTTTACGCCATCGTCGAGGAGTTTGAGGTAATCTGTTTTACCTTGTTTGCGCCATGCGGCAGGATGTACGGGGAAACGGACAACATTGGCCCCCCAATTTTTTGCTTCCTCAAATAAATCTTTTCGCCAATGTCCACTCTGAAACAATTTGTCGGGGTCGGCGAGATTTAAACCTCTAAAAACGACCTTCTCGCCATCTTCGGTTACAAATTGATTCCCTTTTACCTTGACCTTTGGAAGGGGAATTTGAGACATTGATTGAAAAGAAAAACAAGTAACAAATAACAAATACCAAAGCGATGAAGATACAGTTTTCATGGATTTTAAGAAGGTTTACTGCCCTAAACGGCTAATTCTGACGGTGGGTTCTTTCAACTTTTCGATTTCTCGGATGACTTCCACGATGCCTCGCAATGGGATTTTTACCCATGATGGACGGTAACTAATTTCATAACCCAGTTCATAGACGGCCTTTTCGAGCAAGAAGAATAAGAGCAAAAAATTGATTTCGTTTTGGCTTTTAAACAATGGATGCGGCCAGCCAAAGGCTTCTAAATAGGCTTCTAAATAGGTGTCGCGCATGAGTTTGTACCAGCGGTCGGCTATTGTTTGAAGTTTTTCAGAAGAAATATCTTTGGTTTCACTGCTCTCAAACAACTTGGCACTGACGGCATAATGATAACTTCGAATCATGCCTGCTACATCTTTGAGGGGGGAGTGTTTGATTTTGCGCTCGGCAATACTGGCCTCGGGCTCGCCTTCAAAATCAATCAAAATAAAATCGTTAGCTTCGGTAAGTATTTGCCCCAAATGATAGTCGCCATGAATGCGGATGCGAAGTGACTCTAAGGGGCGGGTAAGCATCTCTTGGGCAAAGTCGTCAATCAACTCGCGGGCTTCCATAAAAATCCATGCTAATCGCTGGGTAGGTGGGTCGAGTTTCTCATAGTTATCAATGAGCAGTGCATAGCGGCGGTCGAGAAGGTCGGTGAGGCGATGTAATAAAAATTGGCGGTAAAAATCGTTGAAATGCTCGGGTACAAATTCTTCTTTGGCGGTGGGGGCATAGAGGCCCAAGTGCATCTCGCCTGTGCGTTTCCCTAAGAGGGCCACTTGGTCAAATACATTTTCCTTGATACCAAAAAGCCCGTTGGGTACACCATACATAAAGTCGTTGAGAAAATCGCCTGTCAGCATCCAGTTGTCTTTGTCGGCTTGGATGGCCTGCTGCATCATGCCCAATGTGATGTCGGGTTGCTGGGCACGTTGCCAAGTAATACTACCCGCAAAGGCAGGAATATGGTTAAAATCAGCCTGTTGAGTCAGGAAACTAACCATTTCCACCTCTGGATTGGTTTGATCGAATAGCTTACGATAGAGTTTTAGGAAATATTTATCGCCAAAAAGCATGGCCGAATTGCTCGAATCCACAGGCAACACACGGCTCCAAATGCTGTCGGGCGTATCGCTTTCAGCCAAACCACGGCCACTTCGGGAGGTTAGTTTGCCTTCTTTGAGTGATAGTTCGGCATTGGTAAATAGATGGCTGTATAACTCCATTCTGAACCCCTCGTCATAGATGGCGTCTATCCATTGGGCAGTAGCTGTTTTTTCAATGATTCCTTTCTCGGGAATTTCAATAGATGGGCTTACTCTGTGCAATGGGCAATTGGTACAATTCTGAAGGACCATCTTGGTAGCTTACTTCCACCATCAAGAGGTAAGACTCTCCAAAAGGCAGCGCGTTGCTGATACGAAATCCTTTTTGTGGCCTTGCCTTTCCCGCAAACCAGCGGCAACGATTGAAGTAAGCAGGAAAAAGGGAGTTTTCCAGATGTTCAATTAGCTTAAAATCAGTGATATTTATCATAGGTTAAGTATTAGAGCCATAGAAGCAATGGCAACAAACTTTTGAGGAAGTAAATATACGCAAGTGAGTGTAAGAAGTAGGGTTTTAAGCAAAATAAATAGCCGTAAGACAAAGTCCTACGGCTATCTTTCTTAACCTAAACTAAATCGTATGAGAATCTTTAATGAGGTATCTATTTATAAATCTTGGAACAAAAGTCTAAAAAAAGCAAAAGCACGAATCACCCGTAATGCGCCATTTTTGGCCTTTTTTTTATGTGTCAAAGGTAACTAAGTGTTATTTCTTCAAGACTAAATGGTGTGTTAGGCTTTGTTTAAGTTTTTTTTCATCCCCGACTATGGGGGTAGCTAAAAATGAGGGAGGTATCCAAACGATATTTTATTTTTTGAGAAGGAGCTTACTTAAAATTCGGATGTTCTGACCGTTGAATGAGGTTAAATTTTTCTTTTGTAGCTAATATTAAACTTCATATTTTGATAATATTCCCTCAATAAACCACTAAAAATGGGTGATTTATGGAATAATTGAATTGGAGAACTTTGCTGTGGCAACCTATCATAGGTGCTTCAACAGATTCAAAAACCAAAATATCCAGTTCAGTTTATGAAAAAAAATCTATTGCTTCTGACGCTTGGGATGTTACTATGTTTTATACATGGTCATGCCCAAAACCGCACCGTCACAGGAAAAGTAACTGCTGCCGCCGATGGTAGCCCGCTTCCGGTGTAAACGTGCTTCTTAAAGGTGCCAGTACGGGAGTTCGACCAATTCCGAAGGACGTATCAAGTTCAAGTACCCAATGGAGCTACATTGGTTTTAGTTTTATTGGTTATTCGTCCAAAGAAATAGTGGTAGGCACTCAGACCACAATCAATGTTTCTTTAGAAGACGATGTAAAGCAGTTGAGCGAAGTAGTGGTAACTGCAGTGGGTATTGAGAGAAGCAACAAAACCTTGGGGTACTCAGTAGAAAGATTGTCTGCTGATAAGCTGGTGCAAAAATCCGAACCTGATGTACTAAAAGCCATGCAGGAAAAATTCCTGGGGTCAATATCAACGGTTCGGGGGAGCGGCAGGCAGTTCTTCTCGTATTACCATTCGCGGGGCCAACTCTTTCTTTGGCTCCAATCAACCCTTGTTTGTGGTGGATGGTATTCCTTACAACAACGACCTCAACGAAAGTGGAAGTTTTCGCGACAATGGCGCGGCATTTTCGAGCCGTATCGCCGATCTTGACCCCAACAACATCGCCACTATGACCGTACTCAAAGGAGCTGCTGCAGCTGCTTTGTATGGCACGCGAGCAGCCAATGGGGTCATTGTGATTACCACAAAATCGGGTACTAATAAGTTGTCTAAGAAGGGGTTAGAAATTACTTATAATACTTCTTATTCGACAGAAAACATTGCGAGCTATCCCGATTTTCAAAACAAATATGGGGCAGGTTCGCAACAAGTATATGCCAATGCCAATGGGACTTGGGGCCCTGCTTTTGGTTTAGGACGCACCTACAATGCTGCAGGAGGCTGGGTCAACTCATCAGCTCCCGTAGATTCGATTCCTGTGTGGGTGGGTTATAATACATATGCGGCAACCTATCCTGGTTTGGCGGCTCAATATGGACTACGCGCAGGGGGTAATGTGGCCTATCGGGCATATCCCGACAATGTGAAGAATTTTTCCGTACAGGACAAGTCTATGAGAACTCGGTAAGTATCACAGGAGGAGGGCCTAAGGCGAGTGTTACATCGGTTATTTCTCGCACCAATCAACAGAGCTTTTTCCCTGGCTCAAGTTTTGAACGTACCAATATCAGCGTAGGTGGCAATACAAGTTTAGACAATGGCTTTGTGGTCGGGGCCAATCTGGCTTATACCAATACGATACAAGATAGCCCTCTTTTGGAGCTGATGGTACTTCGCCACTTTCAAGGATGTTTCAGCAACCACGCAACTGGCCTTTAGACCAACTTCCTTACGAAGACCCTTTTGGAAATGGAGTGTTTTTCTTCCCTTTTGGGCAGGCCGACAATCCTTACTGGTCTGTCAATAACAGCATTTTTACAAGCAAAGTAAATCGTATTGCCTTGAATGGCAGTGTTTTGTATGATATTGCGCCAGGGATGAACATCACTTATAAAGGAGGTTTCAATACCTTCAATGACAATCGATTTCAACGGATTTCGGCAGGGTCATTGTCGGGGCGCAAGGAGTAGGAAGCATGCAGTTTGATGCTATTTCTTTTCAAGAGCAAGATCATAACTTATTGTTTAATTTGAGTCGTAACCTGACTTCTGACTTTAATCTGCGAGCTATCGTAGGGGCAACTACAATCAACGTAGTTTTGACCAAACCAGCGTAAATGGTTTAGGAATTGTAACACGAGGCATTGATTTGATTACCAATGTAAGTACTGTTACACCCAATACAGGCAATACGGGCATGAGCAAACGCCGCCTTTATGCAGCCTTTACCGATATGACGTTAGGCTACAAAGACTTCTTATTTTTGAACCTCACAGGCCGCAACGACTGGTCTTCAACCCTTCCAGCATCCAACCGTAGCTATTTCTATTATTCG
Organism: Spirosomataceae bacterium; assembly: GCA_041392315.1. GTDB lineage: Bacteria > Bacteroidota > Bacteroidia > Cytophagales > Spirosomataceae > Runella. The sequence continues at coordinate 510,064 of JAWKMH010000002.1, forward strand.
GGCAGTGCTTCTTTTGTTTTGACAGATGCCTTCAATCTGAAGTCGAAAGCACTCTCCAATGCCAAATTAAGAATAGGTTATGCCAAAGTAGGGCGCGATGCCGACCCGTATCAAACATTGAATACTTTTAGAATCAATTTAGGAGAAAGTTCAGGGCAAACAGGCTCAACCCGCTACAATGATTATCCTTTCAACGGGCAACCGGGTGCTTCGGTAGCCTCTTCGGCTTTTGATCCGAACCTCAAACCAGAGTTTACTAAAGAGGTAGAAATAGGCACTAATCTTGAGTTTTTTGGAGGAAGAGCAGTATTAGATTTGACCTACTACAACCGCCTCAGTACCGATATCATCGCACGTAGGTCGTTGCCACAGTCATCGGGTTTCAGTTCGTTTGTAACCAACTTTGGTTCGATACGCAACTCAGGCGTTGAAGCAGGACTGACCTTAGTACCTATTCAATTGAGTAATGGCTTCAAATGGGATATTTTCACTGCTTATACCCAAAATAGAAACATCGTCGAGTCGCTGGCCGATGGGGTAGAGGAGGTAACCTTACGCAATATATTCACCAATCAACCCACGCCTGTGGTTCGCCCAGGCGAATGGTTTGGCGTGCTGCGTGGCACAGCCGTAGCACGAGATGCCAACGGCAATGCCCTCATTAATCCCAATACGGGACTGACCATTCCTGACACGAAGCAAAAAATTATTGCTAATCCTAATCCTAAATTTATTTTGGCGGTAACAAATACCCTCAAATACAAAGGATTTACCTTGAGCGGAGTTGTGGATTATCGTCATGGGGGTGATTTGTACTCATGGACAAACCAGTTTTTGTTGGGCCGTGGTGTAACTCAAGACACCGAAGATCGTGAAATGCCCAAAGTAGTAGCTGGAGTATTGGGCGATGCCAATACGTTACAACCACTTTTAGGAGGTGACGGACAGCCCATTCCTAACACCATTCAAGTATTGGAAAACAACCTGTGGTTTCAAGCGGCGGGCGGTTCGTTGGCCATCAACGCCCCCAATGAGTTTTCTGTTTGGGATGCCTCAGTAGTACGGCTACGCGAAATCACATTGGGCTATGCCTTACCCAAAAGCCTACTGACCAAAACACCGTTTGGCGCTATTAATCTCACACTAAGTGGCCGTAACTTGTGGTTTCTTGCACCCAACTTCCCCAAACACGCCAATTTTGACCCAGAAGTCAACACTTTTGGTAATGGGAATACCCAAGGAATCGACTTTTTTGCAGCACCTTCAGTACGTCGTTTTGGCGTGAATTTAAGCGTTACTTTCTAAAGACTTCTTGTGTATATCTTGACTAAAAAAATTAAAAAACATGAATCCAACTATCAAAATTATCAAATACACAGGATTGTTGACAATGCTCTTAGTGTTGAATGCCTGTAACTTAGACATCAATACGGATCCCAATAATCCTTCGGCGGTCAATTCAGCGCAACTTCTCACCAATGCGCAATTAGATATTGTCAATTCCTTGGGAGCAGGGCCTCCAGGTTTGGCCAATCCGGCAGGGGTATTTGCTCACCAAGTTACACAGCGCAGTAATAATGATCAGTATGCCATTACAGGGCAAGATTTTTCAGGTACACAAGCTTGGGCTAATCTATACCGCGCTATCCAAAACTTGAATGGGTTGATTGAACAAGCAAATACTAATCAGAATTTTGCATACACAGGAGTAGCTCAAATCATGAAAGCCGTAGCCTTTAGTTATATGGTGGATGTATGGGGCGATGTGCCTTTTACAGAGGCAAGTACGGCAGCCAAAGTACAATTTCCTAAATTTGACAAAGGGCAGGATATCTACCCACAGCTTTTTACCTTGATAGACGAAGGTATTGCTAATATCGCCAAGACCTCACCTCTTAGCCCGCGTACAGATGACCTCATTTATGGAGAAACTTGGTGCGTTGGAGGCAATTCGCCAAAACCCTAAAACTGAAATTGTATAATCAGATTCGACTTACCCAAAATGTGAGTACACAAGTAAATGCGCTGATTTCGGAAGGGGATTTGATGACAACAGGTGGTAATTTTTCTCTGAATTATGGCACTTCAAGTGCCCCTGACAACCGAAACCCTATTTTTAGAGAAGATTATAACATCACTACCTCTGGGAGAGATAACTACATCAGTCCGTATTTTCATGAGATTTTATTGGGAACCAGCACATTGAATACCGTGATGAATGGTATTCGTGACCCGCGTATTCCTTATTATTATTTCAATCAGCTTTCTAATGCCCGACCCAATGCCCAAAATCCAGTAGAATACCGCAATGGTAATTTTGTGTCGATTTATTTCTCCTCTCAAGGACCTAATCAAGGCTTTGACCAATCGTCGTCTAATACTATCGTTGGCTTGTATTATTGTGGGGGGCGTTTTGACGATGGCAATGGCGTAACTGCTGCTGGCGTAAGTGGTGCCTCTGCCCGTGGTGATGGCCCTCAGCGTATTTTGCCTTATCATTCTTATTTGTTTACCCGTGCCGAACTGGCTCAAACAGGCGTAGGAACAGGCAATGCCAAGCAATTGCTTACCGATGCTATCAATGCAGCCTTTGCAGAAGTCAATGCAGCAGCAGCACGTGGCGGAGCACCAGCTATTACAGCCGCTGTTATCAAAGACTATGTGGATGCTGTCTTGGTGAAATATGATGCAGCCAATGATAATGGCAAATTAGAACTGATTATGACCCAGAAATGGATTGCTAATTTTGGTTTTGCGTTGGAATCATACAATGATATTCGCCGCACGGGCTTTCCCAAGGTATTTGACCCTAATACCGATGGTATCGCCTTTACTAATGTCAATAGAGGCTACCCATTGTCGTACCCTTATCCTGTTCCTGGAGAACTGCAACTTAACCCCAATGCGCCCGCACAACGGGTGATTGCCACCGATAAGGTATTCTGGCAAAAGTAGTTAGTCTGAAATAAATTGTTAATAGAAATAATTAAAGAGATGAAAAATACATTGAAACTAATCGTTTTTTTAGGAATAACAACTGCCCTTTTTTCAAGTTGTGAACCCAAAAGCCCATTTCCCGAAATCAAAAATGGGGCTAATTTTGTAGCACGCCCTGACCCATTGCCCGCCGCTGTAACGGCCGCTAACATCACTACGATGAATGTGGCGTTGGTTAATGTAGCTTCTGCTAATATGACCTTTACAACGCAAAGCCTCAATGCCAATGAAATAGAAAAAGTAGAGGTATATGCAAGCCATCTGAGAGGAACAACAGTTACTCCTGCTGCGACTACTGCTGCACCGCATGGTGTACTCCTCAAGGCGCTTGCCAGCATTAATGGAAAAGAGCAGGTGGCTGTAAGTGAATTATTGACTAAAACAGGAATGAAAGTAGCTGATTTGAGAGCTAATGATCGTCTTCGTATTCGATTTGTAGTAATAATGAAAGATGGCAGAGTGTTTTCTTGGCAAAACGCTGGCCCAGGGATAAATGCTAATCCTTTGGGAACAACATTTACACCTCTTTTGGATGTATTACTCCAATAAAGAATCAATTCTTCTTTTAAAAACGGATGGTGATGTCACCATTCGTTTTTTTGTTTTTTATTGAAAGTTATTCAATTGTTTGTTTATCAATAAGTTAATAGATATTAGACTCCCTCTAAACTTTCTTTGTTATTTATTTTTTGGGAGCATATCTGAACGATTTTCAAACATGAATGGTATATGTTGTATCAACAATAAATGTATCAACATATAATATACGAATATGAGTTTAATAGAAAACTTACAATGGAGATATGCTACCAAAAAAATGACTGGAGAGGTAGTTCCACAGCAAAAAATTGATTATATATTGGAGGCAATAAGACTTTCGCCTTCCTCTTCTGGTTTGCAACCCTACGAAATTTTTGTCATTACCAATCAGGATTTGAAAGAGAAAATAAAGCCAATAGCTCACGGACAAAGTCAAATCACTGAATCATCGCATCTTTTGGTATTTACGGCTTGGGATAAGTACACGGAAAAGCGTATCAACGATTTTTTTAATCATTCTAATGCAGAAAGAGGGCTTCCAGAAAGTGCAACGGATGGTTATCGGAAAAGATTAATTGAATCGGTTACCAGTCAAACACCCGAAGAAAATTTTGCTCATACAGCTAAACAAGCGGCTATTGCTTTGGGAATTGCGATGGTAGCGGCTGCCGAACAAGAAGTAGATGCTACTCCTATGGAAGGATTCAATGCGGCACTCTTGGATGAATTGTTAGAGCTTCCCTCTAAGAGCCTAAAAAGCACAGCTATTTTAGCATTAGGTTACCGAGATGAAGCAAATGATTGGCTTGCCAAACTCAAAAAAGTAAGAAAGCCACAAGAACTTTTATATACCCATCTCAATTAGGAATGGAAAGGCCCTTTAAGAATGATTAGAGGGCCTTTTTGTTTTATTCCTCCTCTAAAGCTTCCAACACTTCCATTAACTCGCCAAATTCTTTATACCCGGGTCGAATTTCATCGCCTCCATGCAGGGCTATTCCTATTACCTCAATATCATCAAGAAGATAAAAAGCATTATCGGTAGTAATTCCAAAACCTAATAAAATAGGAAATCGAGCTGATAGGGTATTTAAAAAAAATGACCAATCGCCTGATAATGGGCTATTGGTACTAGATTCAAACAAAAAGTAGGTGACATAAGGGGCATTTTTAGTCAATATTTCCTCAATAGTATCAGCATCTTGATCAGCCTCGACCCTCAAAATTAATGGTTTTTCTGTTTCGGTTTTAAGCCAAGGTAATAGCTCGGCATGACTAATTTGAATGGCATCGGGTTGGTATTGTTCGATATTTTGCAGAATTGACTCAGCCTCTTTCATTTTAGTTTCGGCTACAATTTGCACTCCCGCAATCCATGAACGGATATCTTTGAATTTTTTAAGGTCAACATAGCTTTCGGACGTTTCGTCTATAGAAAACCCTAACATTTCTACCCCCATTCCTGCACAATAGCGTGCATCTGAAAGGTTGGTGACATTACTTATTTTTACAATGGTTTTTAGCATAATTTTAAATGATATTGGGCAAATATACGCCCTAAAAATGAATAAACCCCGTAAGCAGTGCTGCTTACGGGGTTTATTATTACTGACTATTTACCTTATTTCTTTTTTGTTTTTTGAATTGTAAACGGAATACAGAGATCAGCGGGGCAGCAGTTGTCGCCTGGGTCGATGATGATGGGGCAGCAGCCACTGGCAGGGCAAGTATTGTTGGTGGCAGTGAAGGTGTAGCTTCCTACTTCGCTAAACATCACTACATTTCCACTCGCTATAGGCGTAGTGCCACCATCCTTAAACCATTGTACATTTGTCAACGTAGCTGGGACAGAGACTTCTATCTTCTCTGCTGGACATAGCTTAAATGGTACGGTAAAACATTGACGGTCAATGTCATCCTCATCTTCTTGGCCATTGCCTGGCGTGCTGTCCACATCTCTTTCATTGGTTTTAGAAATCTCAGCCGTATTGAAATGAATACCTTCCATGATGGCTTTGACCTTGTAGGTCAGTGTAACAGTATCTCCATTGGTACCTGTGTTGGCAGCAATGCCACCGATGGTCCACTTGATGACATTGCCTACTATTGTTGCACTACCTCGCGATGCCACAAAGCTATTGGCTACAAACTGGACTGTGCTTGCTATAGAGTCGGTTACTTCTACGCCCGTGGCAGCAAATTTAGACTGATTATAGACCTTGATAGTATAGGTCAGGTCATCGCCTATTTGCGCTATCTTTTTGTTGATATACTTGTTGAGGGCCAAGTCCACGATTTTTTCTGCAGTTTTCTACCGTGACAATCACAGCGGTACGGGGGTTCTGTTGGCAGTTGGCACTTGTACCATTGAGCTGTACATAGAAAGTATCGGTGGTCATGGCCACACCAGCAGGTTTAAAGCTGGTGCCAGTCCCTAATGCCGTACCCCCTGTGGCATTGGCAAACCAAGCGGCGGTTACGCCTTGGGTGTTGCTACCTACAATGGCGATGTTCAGGGTTGGGAAGAGACTATCTTTGCAAACCGTGGCATTGGGGGTGAGGACATTGACTGTTGGGCAAGCACAGTCGGGCACAATGATGGCGACAGTATCGCGGCAAGTGAGTGAGTCAGAAGATTGTGTTTGGAGCACAAATTGATAAGTGCCGGCAGGGTCATACCACTCACCAATCCTGCGGGGTTGTTACTGTAACAGTAGTATTAGGCTGGACAGTGAGGACTTTCCATTTTTGACCAGCGGCAGCGTCCACCAAGTTGGCCGTAGAGGGTGCGCCATTGGCACTACAAGCTAGTGTTTGGTCTGGGCCAGCATTGGGCTTAACACAGACTTTGACTAATCCTGCATCTACTGTCAAATTATTCGTCGCCAATATTTCAGCAGGAGTGGTTGGGTTGAAGACAGGATTCAAAGTCACTACTTGACTCAATCCGCTGGTAGGGTCAAAGTCGCTGTCGGAGGCATCGCTGGCATTGGCACCCACATCTTTCTTAGGCGTGATGGCACAAGTATCGGGGAGAGAGGTTTTGTCGATTTCGACGATATAGCTACCCGCTGGCAAGCCTGTGAAGAGGTACGCCCCATTGACATCGGTGGTTTTGGTTTGGAGGACAGGACCAGTTTTTGTCCCTGCTGCTGCTGCATAGAGGTTGAGTTTTACGCCCGACACGCCTTTCTCCGCTGGCAAATCTTGCAAGCCGTTGTCATTGACATCTTTCAAATGAAATCTCCAATGCTGCCCACGGGTTTTATCGCAAGTGGGGGCATTGACGGTGATGGAGTCGATACAAACGCCGTTGGTAACAATCAAACGTACGGAAGCGACTGTGAGGGGGATATTGGCTACGGAGTCTCCAGTAACAGGGATACTCGCCCCTGTGGCTACATTCTTGGCCGTTACGACCGAGGCTGCTGGCGACTTGGTGAACTTAATGGTATAGGCTGTGCCATTGCTGCGGCAGGCGGGAAACCGTTGGCGACCGTTACCGTGGCATCTTTCACCAACGCTTTCACCGTTACGGTGGTGTCTTTGAAGCAGTCGTTGGCTTTGTTGAACACCCGTATCGTCCACGTCGAGTCTGCCGCGTGGCTGATGTTGGTCTTGATATTGGCAGGCAAGGTCCCTGGCACGGCTGTCGCACTGGCGTAGGCGGGACCTGTGTAGGTATTGCCCTTAGAAATGCCGTACTTATCGCCATTGGTGGCTGAAGAGTTGTAGTCGCCCAGCAGTCGTACATGTTGGATTGAAAGCTCGCACTGCACGGGTGGGTGGAATACACACTTTCACCAAGCCTGCATCTACGGTCAGGTTATTGGTCGCCAATATCTCGGCAGGGGTCGTGGGGTTGAACACGGGGTTCAATACTACCACTTGACTCAAGCCACTGGTCGCATCAAAGTCGCTGTCGGTGGCATCGCTCCCATTGGCTCCTACATCTTTCTTGGGTGTAATGGCACAGGTGTCTTTCAAACTCGTCTTGTCTATCTCGACAATGTAGCTGCCTGCCATCAAGCCTGTGAATAAGTACAATCCATTGACATCCGTCGTCTTGGTTTGTAACACGGGCCCTGTCTTCGTACCGCCACTGGCTGCATAGAGGTTGAGTTTTACGCCCGACACGCCTTTCTCCGCTGGCAAATCTTGCAAACCGTTGTCATTGACATCTTTCCAAATGAAATCTCCAATGCTGCCCACGGGTTTATCGCAAGTGGGGGCATTGACGGTGATGGAGTCGATACAAACGCCGTTGGTAACAATCAAACGTACGGAAGCGACTGTGAGGGGGATATTGGCTACGGAGTCACCAGTAACGGGGATACTCGCCCCTGTGGCTACATTCTTGGCCGTTACGACCGAGGCTGCTGGCGACTTGGTGAACTTAATGGTATAGGCTGTGCCATTGCTGCGGCAGGCGGGGAAGCCGTTGGCGACCGTTACCGTGGCATCTTTCACCAACGCTTTCACCGTTACGGTGGTGTCTTTGAAGCAGTCGTTGGCTTTGTTGAACACCCGTATCGTCCACGTAGAGTCTGCCGCGTGGCTGATGTTGGTCTTGATATTGGCAGGCAAGGTCCCTGGCACGGCTGTCGCACTGGCGTAGGCAGGACCTGTGTAGGTATTGCCCTTAGAAATACCGTACTTATCGCCATTGGTACTGAAGAGTTGTAGTCGCCCAGCAGTCGTACATGTTGGATTGAAAGCTCGCACTGCACGGGTGGGTGGAATACACACTTTCACCAAGCCTGCATCTACGGTCAGGTTGTTGGTCGCCAATATCTCGGCAGGGGTCGTGGGGTTGAACACGGGGTTCAATACTACCACTTGACTCAAGCCACTGGTCGCATCAAAGTCGCTGTCGGTGGCATCGCTCCCATTGGCTCCTACATCTTTCTTGGGTGTAATGGCACAGGTGTCTTTCAAACTCGTCTTGTCTATCTCGACAATGTAGCTGCCTGCCATCAAGCCTGTGAATAAGTACAATCCATTGACATCCGTCGTCTTGGTTTGTAACACGGGCCCTGTCTTCGTACCGCCACTGGCTGCATAGAGGTTGAGTTTTACGCCCGACACGCCTTTCTCCGCTGGCAAATCTTGCAAACCGTTGTCATTGACATCTTTCCAAATGAAATCTCCAATGCTGCCCACGGGTTTATCGCAAGTGGGGGCATTGACGGTGATAGAGTCGATACAAACGCCGTTGGTAACAATCAAACGTACGGAAGCGACTGTGAGGGGGATATTGGCTACGGAGTCTCAGTAACAGGGATACTCGCCCCCTGTGGCTACATTCTTGGCCGTTACGACCGAGGCTGCTGGCGACTTGGTGAACTTAATGGTATAGGCTGTGCCATTGCTGCGGCAGGCGGGGAAGCCGTTGGCGACCGTTACCGTGGCATCTTTCACCAACGCTTTCACCGTTACGGTGGTGTCTTTGAAGCAGTCGTTGGCTTTGTTGAACACCCGTATCGTCCACGTAGAGTCTGCCGCGTGGCTGATGTTGGTCTTGATATTGGCAGGCAAGGTCCCTGGCACGGCTGTCGCACTGGCGTAGGCAGGACCTGTGTAGGTATTGCCCTTAGAAATACCGTACTTATCGCCATTGGTACTGAAGAGTTGTAGTCGCCCAGCAGTCGTACATGTTGGATTGAAAGCTCGCACTGCGTTTGATATGGTACAGGTTACACATGTTTTAGTTTCTACCGAAACTACACAACATAGATTAATTGCACATCCAGCAGCATCTATGGCATTGTAATAAAAGAAATCGGAGCCATCGCCCATTCCAGCTGTATTCGATGTTACAGTAAGTGAGCTTCCTGTGCCTACTTGCGTGTCTTCGCTATTGTACCAAACTACATTGGTGTGGGTTGCGGGGGCTGTTAGCACAGTACTTGTACTGCCATTATCACAGATTACAACAGAACTACTCTGTGGGCAGGTAAAACTATATCCTTCTTCATAAAAATATTTGTTACCTCCACCTTCGGTTGTAATTTCCCAGTCGGCTAAATAATTGGCATCTAAATTTCCAATTAATGGTACTCTATCTAAAAGTACAATGGGAGCATTATAGGTTTGAAGAACACCCAATCCTGCGTCTTGTGCAGCAGGAATTAAGATTACAGAAACCGAATCGGGGCCTGTGCTATTCATGTGAAATATGACTTTCCATTCGCTCCAACCATCAACATTGGCAAAGATTCCGTTTCCATTTGCACTTCTATTGAGCAAGGTAGCATCTTGGTCGGCTTTTGTCCATACACTAACAGCCGACTCGGGGAATCCACTTGCTCCTGTAAACCACACGTTTCCTGTACCCAACTCCAACATCACATTTCCGTTGCCGTCTTTAAACTTCATGGTATGAAATGTATTATCATTGGTGGCATTTACAGAGCTATTTGTATTACTACTTGGACAAAACCATGTATCCCAAATTACATCTCCGTCGGTCAATGTATTTGGGGCAATATTGTTTCCAAAATCATAATTTCCAAAATTATAATTATAAGTCATGCCAGTTACCACATCTTCGCTCATCGTATTTATACCAAGCATGTGCCCTTCTGCCAATCCGAAACGATTATAAGCTGTTACAGAACGATAGGTGTGCTTTGCTATATATCCATTTTTATCAGGTGGTACAACTTGTGTCCAAGCACCCGTATGATAGCCAGCACTATAACTCGCCCCTCCCCTATTCGCTCCAAATCTACTTGAGTTATAATAGGCAACATCCCATGCAATACCACCATTTGCTCCACTAGGATTCGGAGGTGTTGTTACACCCTCTCCAGACCTTATATAACCATCTTCTAATTCAAATCCATTACTGTTTAGGGCTGTACCTGTTCGGAGTGTGCCATCTACTGTTACATCACCACAATTTTTGTCTGGACAAGGGGGACTACATGGGTTTACAGGAATTGTTTCAAAAATTTGGCGGCAAGTTCCTGTACTTTGGTCTCTTACTGTCAATTGCCAAGTAGAAGTGCCATCGGCAGGTAAAGTTGGGTTTCCTCCCAATCCATCTCCTGTAATTGTAACTTCTGTACCATACGCTGTATTGGCAGATGTGAAAAGAGTAGTTCCTCCTCCAATGGTTTGGACTAAAACCCTATAATTAGCACTTGCATTTGTACCAGCGGCATTGATTTTAATTATCACATAGTCATCGGCAGGGTTTGCAGCAGTACCGTTATCATTACAAATCAATTCGTAATGGTTTACGTCTAATGTACATTGGGCTTTTACTGAATTGGTAAAAAGGTAAATAAAGCTTACAGACAATACAAATAACCAAAACATAGTTTCAGTAATAAATGTAGAATTATGTTCTTTCGATATACACATTACTTTTAATTTGTAAATTTTATTCACTCGGTAGGATAAATTTTTCATTGGATAACATATGTAAATGTGAAGGGATGCTATTTCTTTTTTCTACATCAATATCTATGCCAAAAGAATTTTGGTATGTAAAAGCTATAAAAAAGTAGGTCTAAGGTGTTATGAAGCAAGCAGATATTTATTTTCTATGCATCTATCAGCCTTTTGCAAGGCGATAAAAGGCCACCTCAAAGATGATGCCAAGCTATCACTGCGTATGTTTTTTGAATGATTTCGTTGACTTCGTGGTTGCCGTTTCACCTAAAACCCACCAATCGGGCATCCTGTGCGTGGAGGCACCGCGTAAAATCGAATGGGTACTAAGTAACCCACGGCAGCGGTCGACCATCTAAATCCTCGTGGTATGCCGTCGCGGCCTGTGGGGAGGACTTTATTTGGCTGATAATCAGAGTTATAAAGCAATCTAAAATACTTGAAAATTGTTACTTTATTACTTAGTACATTCAGCAGGTGTTCCCTTCAGACCTTTTCGTGCATTTTTATCAAGGATAGGGGCCATCCAATCGTTAGGGAGGCGTTGTACGGAGTTTTGGAGGAGCATACTCCACTGAAGCGATAAGTGCGCCAAATCGTCTTTTTGAAAACGATGCTGGGTGAGTTGAAAACTATCTTTTTCGTATATTACTACATCAATAGGATAGTCCACGTCGTTGGCACTGACGCGGGTGGAATCAAAAGACAAGAAACCTACTTTAAGGGCTTCTTTGATAGAAGAGTTGTACTTTAAACTTCTAAATAATAAAGGTTTGCCATAATTGGAGTTGCCAATCACAAAGAAAGGATAGGTCTCGCCTACTTCCACCCAGTTGCCTTCGGGATAAAGTAAGTAGAGTTTATGCTCGTCGTCGTCTTCGAGCTGCCCTCCCACAATGGCGTGTAGGTTGAATCGCAGACCAGCGCTGTCGAGTGCTTCTTTATCTTCGTGAGCTACGCGCCGTAGTTGGTGCCCTAAAGCATTAACAGCTTTGTATAACTTATTGAAGCGATGATTGTCTTCTTCCAGCACTTCTTTAAAATAGGTAACGGCCTTGTCGCGCACAGAACGCAAGCCCGAAGTCATAATAAACAACGAGTGATTTTCGAGCTGGTGCACCGAAATTTTTTTGTTGGTGCTTACTTCAGTGCCAGAAGTAAGGCGTGTATCTGCTATGGCTACCAGCCCCGAAGTTACAGTTTTATGCCCAGACAATAAGTCATTGATATAAGAAAATTTATCCTTGAGATTGAGACTGGAATTGGTACGATTCTACGGGTTTGAGATCAAAATAACATTCAAAAATAGATTTGCTTACCTCATTGCCTCTGATTTGGAATTGGTCGAGGTATTGGTGTAAGCCCAAGCCGAAAATTTCCTCTACATCCGTAAAATCGATTTCAGAACGTAATTTTCCCATCATTTTTTCTGCTTGATTACTGAAACGATTGGTCAGTGGAGTGCCAGAAATTTCATATAAAGATAGTTCGGCTTGGCGAATACAGTGGGCCATAGCACGGGGAAATAGCTTATCCAAAATCAAAAACTCAACGATGTGCTTAGGTGAAAGCGTTTGATATTGCTGACGGTACATATTATAAGCACTCACAGATTTAAGTACAGCAGTCCAAATCACTAATTCTAAGGTAGAATGGGTGATGTCTGATTCGGGTTTGAGCGTAAAATAAGATACATCCAAAAAGCGTGATGTTTTATCAGCCCGCTCCATAAAACGACCTAAGCGACCAAAATGCCATGCTTCATTACGCGTAATGGTTGAATCTACGATGCCATGAAACAATTGAGAACCGTTTCTTACATGGGCGTAGAAGGCTTGCATATGATTGAGATCCCATTCTGCTTTTGGCTCTATATTGCGTACCCACAAATACAGTTCGTTTAAATTTTCCCACATTTCTTTAGAGATACTTTCACGAATGGTGCGTCCATTTTCCCGTGCCAATAGCAAGCAGCTGTATATAGAGTTAGGGTTTCGCTTATCAAATGTCATAAAATTAATGACATTCTCGCGGGTAGGTTGGTCATAATGCTCATAAAAAAGAAAATGGTCGGCGGTAGCAATGAGCAGTGGTTCCCATTGTTCATTGACATTAGGGGGCAAATCGAAAGCTAAGTTAAAATTAACTCCGATGAAACGAGCATAGTTTTCGGCTCTCTCTATATAGCGATTCATCCAATAGACAGAATCAGCAACACGACTTAACATAGCCATATTAATAAGGTGGGGTTAAATGTTGGCAATCGCTAAACTACGGCAATATTGCGATATGACCAAATTTTTTGTAGGTAGTTGGTCTTCAAAGTGCTTTAGAAAGCTGGTAAGGAAGGAATTCATCTACATTGTAACCATATTTATGCAATTCGCGAATGATAGTAGAACTAATAGGTGCTAAATGGGGAGAAGTAATGAGAAAAATAGTTTCTACTTCTTCATATACGTGCCTATTTACCTGTGAAATGCTATTTTCGTACTCAAAGTCGGTGGTATTGCGCAAACCTCTTAATAGAAATCGTGCCCCTGATTGACGAGCAATATTAGCAGTCAGATCGTCGTAAGTTACAATGCTAATTTGGGGATAATCAGCAAAAGTTTGTTGAATTAAGCCCTGCATTTTTTCTAATGGGAAATAACGTTTCTTGTTGGAGTTGTGTCCAATCCCTACGATAATTTCGTCAAAAAGATGTAAACCACGGAGTACGATGTCTTCATGTCCTTTGGTGAAAGGATCGAAAGACCCTGGGAATAACGCAATCCGTTTATTCATTTGGAGAGAGTTGGGGTTGCAAAAAAGATATTATATAAGCTAAAATAGCGGTGCTCAGGCAAATCTTCAAAGGCTGTACCTAAGATTAATTTCAAAGGATTCTTACCAAAATATAAATGAGGTAAAAATTTTTGAAGAAGTTGGTAATCATCAGAATAAGGAGTAATTTCTCCATACAGATAGCCTTGAATATTTTCTGGGATTAATTGTAATGAATCCAAGACAAACATGGTAAAATAAACCATATCGGCGGAAGTATTGTACCCAAACTTATTACAAAATAGCAGATGTTCAGATGTAGTAATGGTAATTGTTACAAAATTATCTTCAAAATGAAAGGTGATAAGGGTCGCATTTTTCCCCAACATCGACAGCCTGAGCGTACCTTCAATCAAGGCGTTGGTTTGGTGCAAAAACACGGGTAACTGCGGGGTATAAGTATTTAGTAACCATTCCCAAAGAATTTTTTCGACAGCAAACACATTTCGTGCTTCTATTCTTTTTACTTGTTGATGGGTCAATTGGTCTGTATCAGCCAATTTGCCTTGTACTAACTCAAGATAGCTTTTAGCATATTCTTTACGAAAATAGTCATTGGGAACGAGGGCAAAAGCAGGGGTATTAAAACAAATAACAACCCTTTTCCAAAGTTGTGTTCCTAAGAAAGGATGTTCCTGAAATAGTCGCCCTAACCAACTTATCTGTTTTTTTTCATTGGGCAAGCCTCCTATGGCATAATCTTCTAAACAAAGTACATGCCTATTGGATGACTACAACACAAAAAAACACATTCTTTCGTTACCCAATTCCATGATTAATTCATAATCCGCACATTTCTCGGAATCGAATCGCTCATCTTTTATCTCCACTAAGGGAGTTATGGCTGTTTGGGTGTCAATCATTAAATTTATGAATATACGATTTGTGATGTACTTATATCGTTGAGTAGGGGTATCCTACCCAAATATCCTTTTAATTGGTGAATATCTTCTAAAGTGTACAAAGTGGCTAAACAGCGAATGTACTTCATTGGAAGGGTATTTTTTGATGTCGCCAAAACTCATCCAACGTACGTCTTGGATAATTTGACTGTCCTCGGTCATTTCTGGATCTATACCAAGATACAAATGACCACCTTTACGTTTTACCTCAAAAACAACTCAAGTGCGTGAAGTGGCGATTGCATAAACTCATTGACAAACAATAAGTTGCCTATTTCAACGTCAAGACCCGTTTCTTCTTGAAACTCACGACGGAGTGCGTCGTGGGTGGTTTTCTCAAATTGAATTCACCTCCGCCAGGTGGACACCCCAAAACGTATCGGTATAGCCTATGCCCCGATGACTTAACATCAAAATTTTATCGTTTTCAATACAGATGCCACACACCCTGATTCTTAGACGATTTCCATAAGGCCAGCGCTACTTCTTCTCTTGCTTTTTTCCAATTTCTGATAATTTAGCTGTAAGCATCAAGCTATAATCTATTATATGTCAAAAACGGCTGCAAAGATAATAATATATCAGTAAGGGCTACCTGAAATATAACTTTCCAACGATTCAATACGTACTTTTTGTTCTTTGATACTTGTTACTACATCGTTGATAGAGATAATACCTATTAAATTTCCTTCATCAACAATAGGTAAGTGTCGAATATGCTTTTCTGACATGATGAGCATGGCTTCTTCCAACTTTTGTTCTGAGGTTACTGTAATCAATTTAGAAGTCATCACATCTTTGATGAGTGTTTGATTGGAAGCACGGCCTTGCAAAATTCCCTTACGAGCATAGTCGCGCTCGGAGAAAATACCGACCAACTGCCCGTCGTCAATGACCAACACAGCACCAATATTTTTTTCGGCCATTTGCTGCAATGCCTCATAAACAGTAGTATTGGATGTGACCGAAAAAATGGCATTGAGGGCTTTGTCGCGTAATACATTCTTGATTTTCATGTCTTGGATTAGGTTTGAATATGAGCAATAGAGGACAAAAAAGGAGAATGAAAATAGTACCTTTTTCAAAAAAAATAAAGATTTATGGAAAGAATAATTTTTAGGGTTGCGAAATTTATATTCGTGCCGTAGTTTTGACTCTTATGAAAGAAAGCCCACCGCCCAGCCCAACGGAGCTATTAATGAAACATTTTCCTCATCAACCTACCGTTGGTCAGTCTGATTTTTTTTTAAAGATAAGCGAATTTTTGGCTGATGAAAACTTGCGGAGCGGTTTTTTACTCAAAGGCTATGCGGGAACAGGCAAAACAACGCTCATTAGTGCATTGATCAAGGTCATTGCCAAATTTGGATTCAAAACAGTGCTACTGGCACCCACAGGACGGGCGGCCAAAGTGATGGCCAATTACTCCAAAAAGAAAGCCAATACTATCCATAAGGTCATTTACCGACAAGTAGCCGATCCTTACACAGGCTCGTTGCACTTTGAGCGTCAATCTAATAAACACCGCGATACGCTCTTTATCGTGGACGAGTCTTCGATGATTTCAGATGAGGCCGAGTTTGGCTCAAAAGGCTTATTATCTGATTTGATTGAATATGTTTTTGAAGGTATTGGTAACAAACTACTCATCGTAGGCGATGTAGCTCAATTGCCGCCCATCAACAAAGACCTTAGCCCCGCCCTTGATAAATCATTGCTTGAAAGTACTTTTTATATGACCCTCTTCGAACAAGAACTCACGGAAGTAACCCGCCAAGGACAAAATTCAGGTATCTTGCTCAATGCCACTCGACTGCGCGATGTACTACCTCTCGAAAAATGGGATATCCAACTGCAGACGCGCGGTCTCAAGGATTTTTATAAAATGCCCAGCGACCGCCTCGAGGATGGTCTCAGGTATGCTTACGGTAAGCATGGCCGTAAAAATGTAACGATTATCACACGTTCTAATCGGGAAGCTGTACAGCTCAACCAGTTTGTGCGCCGCCAAATCAATGGCGCAGAAGAAGAACTTGAAGCGGGCGATTTATTGATGATTGTACGAAACAATTACACTATTTTGGACGAAGAATCGCCCGCTGGTTTTTTGGCTAATGGCGATTTCGTAGAGGTAAAGCGTATTCGTAGAGAAGAAGAAGTACATGGTTTTAGGTTTGCGACGGTTGAGCTACAATTACTCGACTACGAAGAACAGCCTCCTTTTGAAGCCAAGATTTTTTTAGATACACTTCATAGCGCCAGCCCTTCCTTGAGCCAAGAAGACAACCGTCGTTTGTATGAAGCGGTAGCAGAAGATTACCAACACCTCAAATCTAAAAAAGCACGCACCGAAGCCCTCCGCCAAGATGTATATCTAAATGCCCTCCAGGTTAAATTTGCGTATGCGCTCACCTGCCACAAATCGCAAGGAGGGCAATGGAATAGTGTATTTATTAACCAAGGCTACTTACCCGAAGAACAGGTCAATCGGGAGTTTGTACGTTGGCTCTACACAGCAGTTACGCGTGCTACTGACGAAGTATTCTTGATGAACTTTCATCCACAGTTTTTTGAATAATTTCTAAAGCTCAAACACACGAGCATTTGAGCATTAGAAATGATGAAGGACTCTCTTACAAGGTCGCTCTTACTAACTTAGCCCCCTCACACAAGGCTTTGAGTTTTTGTTTGGTAGCCCAGCGGGCGGTTTGACTCATACCACAGTCGGGTGCAATGGCCAGCTTTTCGGCAGGTACGTAGGGTAAAATTTTACGAACACGTTCAGCTACATCTTCGGGGGTTTCTATGTAATAGCTCTTTACGTCAATCACGCCCACGGCTACATCAAATTTTTCTGCAAACCGCTCCAGTAAGTGTACTTCTGCAAAATTTAAGACGGTCATTTCCGAATGGAGTTCATCTACGGTCATATCCAAAAAATCGGGCAACATAGGCGCGATGGTCTTCTTCCCTACCGAACGGCCTTTGTAATTGCCAAAGCAAAGGTGCATCGAAAGGCGCGTTTTGCCTACGCCAGGGGCTACTGTACGATTAAATATATCTACAAACCGTTGGTTATCTTCATGACTGGTGTAACTACATGGAGGGTTCATCCACACAGATTTCGGGTACGCCCAAGGCTACCAAGTCTTCGATTTCTTTTCGTACCAAGGGCAAAAATAGCTTCTGTTACTTCCCAGCGATCTTTATAAAATGCGCCTGGATTGAGTCTTCCAGCCAAGGTATAAGGCCCTGGAATAGACATTTTGACCATTTGGCCTTGGGGGGCAAGACGTTTCAGCCGTTTATATTCTTCGACCACTCCCAAGCCTTGTGGGGCTGTTAGCGGGGCGAAAATACTATTCTTACCGCGTTGGTCGTGGGCAGGAGGACCGTATTTACGGGTTTCGGAACTATCGTTTTCGATGCCTTTGATAAAACCATAAAACGAGAGGTTGAAATCTAAGCGCGTCTGTTCGCCATCGGTTATCACGTCTAATCCTGCTGCTACTTGGTCGTGGACAGCAGCAATGACGGCATCATCAATCATTTCGTTGATGTCGGCAAGGCCAAATTGATCGAGATTCATACTGGCAAACTCAAGCCAACCAGGAAAAGGCATTGAGCCAACTACGGTAGTTTTTGCCATAGAATAGGTTGCATATTGGTACATTTAAGATTTGGGTATTGAACTCGGAACTTAGACCCTTCCTACGTCAGGGTGACAAGGACTCGGAACTCACATAACTCGGTATTCCTACTTTTTGATACATTTTCACAATGCGGTGGGCGTGTTCATCATAGGCAGCTTCAAGCAGTGACGTGGCACGTTCTGCTCCTACCGGCAGCAGCACTGAGGACTTTGGGGGGTGGCCAGCTTCTGTGAGCAGGCGGGCAGTTTCGACCTTGAGGCAATTGATGAGCATCGCTCCTCCTACTGTAGAGCCTGGTGCAATAGGCGTATCTAAATTTGGGACATACACCATGGCATCGCCTACAGGTGCACCTGTATCCAGTATCAAATCAGCAAAGTCGGTGAGCTTTTTGCCGTCGGCGCGTTTGGAAGCACTGGCCGCAGAGTGAAGAGAAGTAACCAAAGCAACTACTTTAATACCCCGTTGCTGGAATATTTCGGCCATTTCGACAGGGACAATATTAGTACCCGACGAGGAAATCACCAAAGCAGTATCTTGTCCTGACAAATCGAAATTTCGTAAGATTCTATCTGCCAAACCAGCTACGTTTTCCAAGAACATGGCTTGCCGCTGCCCATTAGCACCTACCACTAAATTATGGAAAGTAAGCGAAAGCTCTACTATTGGGTTAAAGCCAGCGAATGAACCGTAACGTGGCCACATTTCTTCGACCATGATGCGGCTATGGCCACTGCCAAATACATGTACCATGCGGCCTACCAAAATAGAATCAGTAAACCATTTAGCAGCTTTATGGATGGCTTCTTGTTGATTTTCAACCGTTTGTAAAATGCCTTTGCATTTATGTAAGTAATCTTCGACGACAGTCATATTGTTTAAATCTGTATTCATTTATATTTTCGATAAAGCAAAACCCGCAGCACCAATAGCCCCTGCCATGTCGCCAAATTGGGCTTGAACAATGGGTGTCTTTTTATCACCTGGCCGCCATTCATAGAGCGACATGTATTGATGGAGTGGCTGAAAAAGCGCATCATCGGCCAAGGTAATACCCCCTGCCAACACAATTAACTCAGGCGACAAGGCATTTACAAGTGAACTCAATGCTACTGCTAATTTTTGTACAGAAGTAAGCCACACCAACGTGGCCCAAGCATTGCCTTTTCGGTACGCTTCTACCAATTCCCAAGTAGATTCATATTGATTTTTGGAACGTTTGGCCACCGAATAATTGCCAATAGCATATTCTAAACTGCCAGGAGTACCTACAATGCTGAGTTCATCATCAGTGGCATTCAAAGACAAATGACCCAAATGCCCCGCCATCTGACCGAGGCCTTGGTACAATTGACCATGGATAAGAAGCCCACCGCCTACACCTGTACCGAGTGTAAGCAATACTACATTTTGATAACCCTTGGCGACACCAAAACGCGCTTCGGCCATCAATGCCGAATGGGCATCGTTCAAGACATAGGTTCGTTGTCCGAAATAAGCAGTCCAATCGAAGTTTTCGATTCCATAGAGGCGGTTGGGTAAAAAGGAAATGCAAGTATTGTCGGAATTGGGCAGGCCAGGCGAAGACATACCAACGACATCAATAGGCTCTTGCCAGTAGTTTCGTAGATAAGTCACCATTTCCAGTACATTTTCGCGCCATTTACCATTAGCATTATCTTGCGTCGCCACATAATGTTGCTTTAAGATTTCGCCCGATTCATCTATGATCATTCCCTTGATATTGGTACCGCCAAGGTAAATTCCGATAGCTATTTTCATTTTGTGCTTTTAATATTGTCCTTCACTTAAACTCCAGCCACCATCTATGCTTAATACTTGCCCAGTCGTAAACCGCGAATAGTCGGACATAAAATAGACGGCTGCCCCGTCTAAATCGGTGGGCTGTCCATTTCGACCACCGTCTAAGGGTTGCTTTGTTTTCACAAACTCCATGATGACTTCATCTTGTGAAGCTCGCTGACTCATGGGGGTTTCTACCAAGGCTGGCGCCAAGACATTCACTCGAATATTGTCTTTGGCATAATAGGAGGCAATAGATTTGGTGAAACCAATAATGGCCGATTTGGTGGCAGCATAGGCATGAGTAGTAAAGTATTTAGGAGAAGGTGAATAACCCAATACCGAACCTATGTTCAAAATAGTACCACTGGTTTTTTGATGCAAGAATTGCTGCACGGCTGCCTGATTAGATAGCATCAACGACGTGAGATTAAGCTCAAAGGTCTTGTCCCATCCATCCAGTGTTAGGGTATGGAGAGGGCCATCGCCATATTTTCGACCACTACCGCCTGCTACATGATAAAGACCATCAAATCCACCAAACACCAAAAGGGCCAATTCAATGGCTTTGAGGGCGGTTTCGGGGTGGGTGGCATCGGCTTGTAATGCGATTGCAGAAGTACTACCAAGCTGATTTTGTGCATTTTGGCAGCTTTCCAAACTTCTCCCTACTACCACAACCTTGGCTCCTTGGACTACAAAAGCGTGAGCTGCAGAAAGACCCAAGCCCGTTGTGCCACCGACAATAACAATTGTTTTGCCTTCAAGCCATCTTTCCGAACGCATCCTATTTTTCATAGACTCATTTAGTATTTACTTACTTCTAAAAGTTGGAGCATTTTTTATCTAACCTTATATTGCTCTAAAAATCATTTTATTGTTTGAACAAGCTCTCTACTTTTATCGAAGAAATAACAAATTTCTTACGCCCCTGGGGGGGAGAAATCGCTGCATCAGGTTTTCCTGCTGATAGTATTTACCTGAAAAATCGGCAGCTTTTGGTTTATTGTATCTCCTTAGATAATGCCTCTCATGCTACTTCAAGAGCTGATTTTCTTCAACTCACCCAGCAGCAGGCTTTAAAAGAACTAAAAGTCGTTTGTCTGTGGGAGGATGTTTGGCGTACCAAAACAGCCATTGTACAGTCACGCTTGAGAGCGATTTTGGGCGATTCTCAACGTATTCCAGCCCGCTTGACTCAAGTAAGCCGTATAGACAAACCTACTTTAGATGCTTTTCTGGAGAAAAATCACCTGCAAGTGACTACTAAGGCCAAATTCAAATATGGTCTTTTTCTACCCAAGCAGTATTTCAGGGTGTTGAACGAAAAAAACAACGAACTACTACATCAAGAAGAACTGCTCGTGGCGGTAGCCTCTTTTAGTGGGGGTAAAAATATCTTACGAGACAGCACCATCTATCGTTCTTTTGAATTGATTCGCTTTGCTAATCTGCTTGACTGTACTGTAGTGGGAGGATTGGATAAATTGCTCAAAGCATTTACCAAAGAGCTCAACCCTGACGATATTATGACATACGCTGACCGCGACTGGTCTGACGGCCATAGTTATGAACGCTTAGGTTTTGAAAGACTCGAATCCACACCTCCACAAGCGTTTTGGATAAACCCTCTCACTTATGAAAGGCATTATGCCACGCGGTTGGAGGAGAAAGAATCTTATCAAAGTTTAGTAATGGCTTATAATTCAGGAAGTTGGAGGTTTTTGAAGCGGCTACGATAGGTACATGGCTTTAAATAAAGGTGCGTTTGCCCGCAAATTTATCTCTGAATTCTTTGGGTGTACAAGCTTTTTTCTGTTTGAAAAGCCGATTAAAATGAGATAAGTTATTAAAACCACATTGAAAAGCTATTTCTGCAATGGTTTGGGTAGTATCAATCAGTAATCGGGTTGCATGACCCAATCTTACTTCATTAAGACTATCAATGAAGGTTTTACCAGTATGTTTTTTAAAAAAACGGCTAAAAGAAACTTCCGTCATATTGGCCAATTTTGCCACTTCGGCAAGGCTAATGTCTGTCAAAAAATTAGTTCTAATAAACTCAAAGGTTACTTCTATTCGGCGGCTATTGTATGAAATATTGTTTTCTTCAAACGAACTACTGGACAATAACCGCATCTGTTCGGAAATAGATAAGCTATGCAAAATAGACAGTAGCTCTAAAATCGATTCAAAGCCTTGTTTGTCCACTAAATTGAGGATTCTATCTTGTATTCCCTGTGCTGTTTCTTTAGAAAAAAGAATTCCATTAGCTGATTTTTCTAATAAAGTTCTTATAAAATATAACTGATTTCTCTTTAAGAATTTTTGATCGAAAAGGTCTTTATGAAACTGTATTGTCACTTCCTCTGCCACAGTATCTAAATGATTGGCAAACCAACCATGAGGTAAATTACTCCCTACTAATACTAATTCGATGGGTTCAATCTCTTCTGAATGATCGCCAATGATTCTTTTCACTCCTTTTCCATTCAAAATAAAGTTCAATTCAAATTCTTCATGGGTATGCAGTGGGAAATCAAATATATTTTTTTTTCGCTTAAAGATAGTGAAACAATCAAATTGATTGAGGGGTGTTATCTCTCTAAAAAATTTAGCTTTCATTTTTCTAAAGTAAATCAATAAGTTTTTGAATTAATTTTGATTATACACCTAAAACTATATTTTTTTTATGAGAGTACTTAAACTTTAATGAGAAGCGATTTCTTTTTAAGATTGTTTGTGGATAAAATAATACTATGAATATCGTACAAAACTTTCTTTAATTTGTAGGTATTTAGCCACCATTGCTATACCCCTAAGAAAAAAATCAAGCATTGTTTTTAGCTTGTTAGTAAGTGTTTTTAAAGGGAGAAAACTACCTAAAAAAGAATAACAGTAAGGTAGAGCTTATCAATTCCAAGTTAATATGAAAATACAACCATTAGATGTTATCGTTATCATTACCTACCTTATTTCTTTGTCATTTATTGGTTTTTTTGCTTCTAAAAAAGCCAAACAGTCAAAAGGAAATTATATGCTTGGAGGTAATACTATTCCGTGGTGGATGTTGGGCATATCAAATGCTTCAGGAATGTTCGATATTTCAGGTACTATCTGGTTGGTTTCTATTATGTTTGTTTATGGAGTTAAAAGTATTTGGTTACCTTGGTTGTGGCCTGTTTTTAATCAAGTATTTTTGTTCGCTTATTTGTCTATTTGGCTTCGCCGCTCAAATGTTTCAACAGGAGCAGAGTGGATGCTCACGCGCTTTGGTATAGGAAGTGATGCTATGCGTTCGCACAGAATCATTGTGGCTTTTGCCCTTTTGAGTTGCTTTGGATTTATGGCATATGGATTCATTGGCTTAGGCAAATTTATAGCCATATTTATCCCTTTTTCTGCTATTGAAATGTATTTGCCATTTACAATTTCTGCTTCTTTTGTTCCTCACTTTTATGGTATTATTTTTACCTTATTTGCCGTGTTTTATGCTGTTATGGGGGGGATGTCGAGTATTGTATGGGCTGATGTATTGCAGTATGTCTTTATGGCATTGGCCTCTATTTCCATTGCTGTTATTGCTATGACAAAGCTTTCTGGGCATACGCTAAATGTTCCGGAGGGGTGGAGAGATTTATTTTTTAACTGGCATCTTAACTTGGATTGGTCAAATATCGCAGCAGAAGTAAACCAGAAAATTCAACAGGATAAATTTGAGCCATTTGGCCTTTTTTTTTCATTGATGCTTGCCAAGGGTATTTTGTCAAGTATGGCTGGGCCCGTACCCAGCTATGATATGCAAAAGGTATTATCCAGCAAGAGTCCTCGTGAAGCAGCTTTAATGAGCATGATTGTTAATATAGTTTTGCCGCCCACACGCTATTTTATGATTATTGGTTTTGCGGTATTAGCACTACTGTTTTACAAGGATTTGAATCTCCAAACTGCTGCAGGAGAAGTAGATTTTGAACGGATTTTACCGGCTGCTATCTATGAATTTGCTCCTTCAGGTTTGCTGGGACTACTTTTGGTGGGCTTAATGGCGGCATTTATGGGGACATTTGCAGGAACACTCAACGCTGCACAAGCCTATTTAGTCAATGATATATATATCAAATCAATTAAACCTACCGCAACTAATCAAGAAATTAGCCGAATGAACTACGTGACGGGAGCGGTTGTGGTAGTTATTAGTATTGTTTTTGGGCTTTTTGCCAAAGATGTAAATAGTATTTTACAATGGATTGTAGGAGCTTTATATGGGGGGTTTGTAACGGCCACTGTATTATAATGGCACTGGTGGCGATTTAATGGTAACGGTTTTTTCTTCGGAATGTTAGCAGGAATTCTATCAGCTATGATTTTGCCATCTATATTTCCTAATGCCCTACCGCTATATTATTTTCCATTGATTTTACTTCTTTCTCTGATAAGTGCAATAGCGGGGTCATTACTAAGTCAACCTACAGATATAGAGGTACTCAAAAACTTCTATAAGAATGTTCGCCCTTGGGGCTATTGGGGAGTTATTCATGAAGCAGTATTAAAAGAAGACCCAACTTTTGAAGCGAATAAAAATTTCAAAAGAGATATGTTTAATGTCTTGATAGGTACGATAGGACAAACTGCTATCACCGCTTTGCCTGTTTTTATGGTATTACTAATGCCTATTCAAAGTATCATTACGGCTTTGATATTGGGTGTTTGTATGATTATTCTCTGGAAAACCTGGTACCAAAAATTGCCTACTTCTTAATACTGCTTCTGAGCAATGTCTGAAAGAATCGGACAAAGACTTAAATAAAAATTGCTGGCCTCAATTAGATATACTTTCCATACAAGTCCTCAATTACGAGTATTTCTACAACGGTGGCGAGAGTAGCTGCCGCCGATTTCAATAACGACGGCCTCACCGATTTGTATTTTACTGCCAACCAAGGAGAGGACAAATTATACCTCAATAAAGGTAATCTCCAATTTGAAGACATTACCAAAAATGCGGGCATCGAATGGAAAGGGGAGTGGAAAACAGGCGTAACCGTAGTGGACATCAACAACGACGGCTGGCAAGATCTCTATGTGTCGGTGTCGGGTAATGTAGATAAGCCTGAACTAAGAAAAAATAAACTCTATATCAATACCTCTGCTACAAAAGGAGGACAGATAACATTCGTTGAAAAAGCGGCTGACTATGGCCTTGACTTAGCAACTTTTACTACCCAAACGGCTTTTTTTGATTATGACAACGACGGCGATTTGGATGCCTATATCCTCAACCACAACATACGCGATTTCAATCGCTTTGATGTGGAGGCCGTTCATGCTATGCGCGACTCGCTCGCAGGTGATAGGCTCATGCGCAATGACAACGGCAAGTTTATAGAGGTAAGTACACAGGCAGGTATCAAAGGCAATCCGATTGGTTTTGGATTGGGCATCAGCACTACCGATGTCAATGGGGATGGTTGGTTGGATATTTATATTTCCAACGACTATATCGAAAATGACTACCTCTACATCAATCAACAAAATGGGACGTTTTCGGATCAAATCACCCAAGCAACCAACCATGTAAGTTATTTCTCTATGGGCAACGATATTGGCGATATAAACAATGACTTGCTGCCCGATATTATCACAATGGACATGCTGCCTGAAGACAATAAACGCCAAAAACTGCTCTTTGGACCCGATAGGTACGAAGCCTATTTATCCATGCTACGCAATGGCCTCCACAACCAAACCATGCGTAATATGCTGCATTTGAACACTGGAACGGAGCTTTTCTCCGAAATCGGCCAAGTAGCAGGTATCTCCAATACCGACTGGTCGTGGTCGGCGTTATTGGCTGATTACGACAACGACGGCTATCAAGATTTATTCGTAACCAATGGCTACTTACGCGATTATACCAACAACGACTTTATCAAATATTATTCTGAAACAGGCAAAAACACCACGGAGAGCGTGCTGGAAATCATCAAAAAAATGCCTTCTACCACTACACCCAACTACATTTTCAGCAACAACCAAAACCTCACTTTTACCAACAAACAGGCAGATTGGGGCTTTGATACGCCTGTCATCTCCAACGGGGCCGTCTATGCCGATTTAGACAATGATGGCGATTTGGAAATCATCACCAACAATATCAACGAAAAAGCCTTTGTGTATCAAAATCTTTGTACAGAATCGGGCAAGGCCAACTATTTAAATATCCAACTGACTTCATCCAAGCCCATCACAGGCGCAAAACCATACGTATTTAGCGACAGCTTGCAGCAATATAAGGCCTTTACTCCTACGCATGGCTACCAAAGTAGTATGATGACTCCCATACATTTTGGATTAGGAAAACACAAAACCATAGATAGTTTGGTGATTGTTTGGCCTGACGGAAAAGCCCAAAAAATGCTTAATATTGCCGCCAATCAAACCCTTAAAGTAGCCTATAAACCAAACGCGACATGGCAATTGCCTATTTCGACACCTCTTTTTGAAGCAACCAATGCGTTGGTATTTGAGCATCAACAAATGCCCTTGAACGATTTTAGCAAGCAGTTTTTGTTACCCCAAATGTACTCTTATCAGAGGCCAAGGTTGGCCAAAGGCGATGTCAATCAAGATGGTTTGGAAGATGTATTCATAGGGGGGAAGGGGCAACCAGGGGCGTTGTTTATCCAACAAAAAAATGGCCAGTTTTTATCGAAACCCCAACCCGCTTTCAAACAAGATGAGCTTTGCACCGATACCGATGTCGTGTTTTTTGATGTGGACAAAGACGGTGATTTAGATTTATATGTAACCAGCGGTGGCTACGAATACCTACCCAACGACTTGATGCTACAAAATAGATTGTATCTCAATGATGGCAAAGGCAATTTTACGAAAGATGTTGAAAGGCTCGTTCCCGAAAATTTTTCTGACAATAAAGTAGAATGTATTGATTTTGATAAAGATGGCGACCAAGACCTGTTTGTGTGTGGTGGCGTGCTACCGCAGCAATACCCACAATATAACCCCAGCCGACTCTATCGCAACGACAACGGCAAGTTTACCAAAGTAGCCAACCCATTGTTTGAAACTTTGGGTATTTTGACCGATGCCTGTGTGATTGATTTTGACAAAGATGGCTACGACGACCTCGTGGCAGTGGGGGAATGGACGGGTATTATCTGCCTTAAAAACGACAAGGGCGTTTTCAAACGAATGAGTGATGAATTAGACAAAACCACAGGTTTTTGGCAAAGTATCATTGCCGACGATTTTGACAACGATGGCGACAAAGACCTTATTGTAGGCAATAATGGCCTCAATACCCAATGGAAAGCCTCGCTCGAAATGCCCATGACCCTCACTACCGACGATTTTGATGGTAATGGGCGCTTGGATCCGATTTTATCGTACTTCATTCAAGGAAAAAACTACCCTGCCTACGGAAAAGATGAATTGACAGACCAACTCGTACCACTCAAAAAAGTCTATACTACCCATGAGCAATATTCGACTGCTACTACCGACGACGTGCTGGCTAATTTCAAAGGGAAAACACCCTTTAAGCAAAGTATTTCTACACTCTCGACGCTTTATTTGGTGAACAATAACGGAAAATTTGAGCCTAAATCTCTGCCACTGGAAGCGCAATTCGCCCCTATTTTTGCGATATTATCGCAAGACTTGAATGGCGATGGCTACAAAGATTTGCTGTTGGCTGGAAATCAAACCCGTGGGCGGGTTCGTATTGGCAACATAGATGCCAACCAAGTACAAGTGTTTCTCAACGATCGCAAAGGAAACTTCAACTACCTTTCCCAAAGCCAATCGGGGCTACAACTGCGCGGCGATGTACGCGGATTGGCGATGGTAGGAAATCAATTGTTGGTAGGAATGAATACAGGGCAGTTAAAGACATTTCGGAAGAGGTAGGGCTTTCATTTACTTACAATTGCTTTGGCCAAATTTTCCTCTATCCTAAACTTTACCATTTTGGCAATTAGTGCTAAAGGCAGGGGGCGGTCTATTGGAAATTGTACCGACCCCTTGCCTGTTTTATAAGCAGAAAGTTCTTCTCGAAAGGCTTCATTGCCAGTAGGAAGGGCATAAAAGCCGATGTGCTTCTTGAAAGCAGCAAAATAAACCAAATTGCCTTTGAGCCTAAAAACAGGCATTCCATAGCTTATACCTTCTTCAGCCTCGGGAGCAGCTTGGCGGATAGTAGCTCGCATTTGCTCCAATAATATTTGAATATCTTGTGGAAAATCAGCTATATAGCTGTCGATGTTTTCTGGTTTATGAGTCCTCATAAATGTCTCAATTGGATGTTTTCAATGATAGCAAAACTACCCCAAATAAGTAGAAATAATACGTAACTACCTTCGTAGAAGTAGAAATTTTATTTAAAAATACACAGTCATGTGGCATAAAAAAACCAAATTAAGTCTGATATTGTGTCTATTTACATTTGTATCTATCGCACAAATAGAGGTCAGTGCCAACAAAAAATTTCTACAAACCAAAGAGGGAAAGCCTTTTTTCTGGTTGGGCGATACCGACTGGGAGCTTTTCCACCGGCTCAATCGGAGGAGACCGTTGCTTTTTTGGAAACCCGCCGGCAGCAGGGTTTTAATGTTATCCAAGCGGTAGCCTTGGCCGAATTCAACGGCATTCGTCAACCCAATCGTTATGGAGATATTCCTTTAGTTAATGAAGATCCTAATCAGTTGGCTATTACACCAGGTAGTAGTCCAGCCAACGCTGCTGAGTATGATTATTGGGATCATGTGGATTTTGTTATTCAAGTAGCGGCAGAAAAAGGAATGTATATAGGGCTATTGCCCACTTGGGGCGATAAACTCACCCGAAACTGGGGCGATGGCCCTGTGATTTTTAATGTAACAAATGCAAAAAACTATGGTAAAACCTTAGGCCAACGCTACGCTAAACAATGGAATATTATTTGGATTTTGGGTGGTGACCGGCCTGCTGTGTATAAATCAAGGGAAAAAGAAAGCAATCAACAAATAGATGATCGGCCTATTTGGCGAGCTATGGCAGAGGGAATTACCGAAGGTATGGGTAAAAAACCTTTTATGACTTACCACCCTCCAGGGGGGGCAAATTCTACCAGCCAATACATTCATGAAGAACCTTGGCTTGATATGAATGCCATGCAGTCGGGGCATGGGTCGCGCCAAGTGAAGGTATGGGATTGGGTAGCACGAGATTTGGCTTTGCAGCCCCAAAAACCTACTCTCGACATGGAACCTTGCTACGAAGACCACCCCGTAAACCCTTGGGATGGAAAATGGACACGACAGCGGGGGTATTTCAATGCCTATGATGTACGGGCGCGGGTGTATCGGAGCGTTTTTGCAGGAGCATGTGGTGTAACCTATGGACACCATCAAATTTGGCAATTTCTCAATACCGAACTCAACCCTGCTATTAACATAGGCGATACCCTCATTGGTTGGCAGAGAGCGGCCACAGCAGAGGCTGCTACGCAGATGCAACATCTTAAAAATCTCTTACTTTCTCGCCCTTATTTTTCCAGAATTCCTGATCAAAGCATCATTGCTTCGGTAGAAGGCACTGATTGGACTGATTATGTGGTAGCCACTCGAGATGAAGCTGGGAAGTATGCCCTTGTTTATTTGCCCAAAAATCAGTACGTTAGGGTAGATTTGAGTAAAATAATGGGGAAATACAGACTCATTTCTTGGTTTAACCCTCGAACAGGGGTTTATACCCCTGTTTCAGTAACAAAAGCCGATGGAATACAGACTTTTACCCCCTCAAGAAGGGCAAGATTGGGTACTGGTCATAGATGGAAACGTCAAGAAAGAGACGAAAAGGCAAAAGTAGCTACATCACCAAAAACATCAATGCTCCTGCGCAATAGCCCAATAATGCCAGTAAACTAATACGCTTTAAGTACCAAAAAAGCTGATATTTTCCATGCCCATCACGGCTACGCCCGCTGCCGAACCAATGATGAGCATACTGCCACCTGTACCGGCACAATAAGCCATGAACTCCCAAAGGCGGTGGTCTTGTGGATAGGTGGCCAGGTCGTACATGCCCATAGCCGCTGCGACGAGCGGCACATTGTCAATCACCGCCGAGGCAATACCGATGATAAAGACAATGGCATCCAAATTGCCGATGCTGTCATTCATCCAAGCGGCCAAATCGCTCAATGTATGAGTGACTTCAAGTACTCCAATGGCTAATAAGATACCTGCAAAAAATAAAATACTGCTGGTATCTATCTTACTCAGGGCATGGCTGGCAGTGAAAGGCTTACGGTCTTCATCGTCTTTTTTGTGGTGTAGCATTTCAGAAACTACCCACACTACTCCTAAGGCCAGAAGTATGCCCATATAAGGAGGTAAATGAGTGATAGTTTTGAAAACGGGAACAAACAACAACATACCTACCCCTACAAAAAACATCGTATTTTTCTCAAACTCGGGCAAGCGGTTGGCCACGGACTCCTCCGTTGTTTCAGGAGGTTCAATAGTACCTCTCAAACGCAACGAAAGGTAAAGAAGCGGCACAATCATCGTTACTAAACTGGGTAAAATCAGCATTTTGACCACATTAGGAGCCGATACTTGCCCACCTATCCAGAGCATGGTGGTGGTAACATCGCCCAGTGGCGACCAGGCACCGCATGCATTGGCCGAGATGATAACAATCCCTGCAAAAAAACGACGCATCTCATCGTCTTTGATGATTTTACGAAGCAAAGACACCATCACAATGGCCGTAGTGAGGTTGTCTAATACCGCCGAAAGAAAGAAGGTAAGCAAACTCACAATCCAGAGCAATGCTCGTGTATCTTTGGTTTTGATACGGTCGGTGATGAGCCCAAACCCTTGGTGTGCATCAATCAGCTCGACGATGGTCATGGCCCCCAAAAGGAAAAATGAGATTTCGGCAATGGAAGATAAATGGTGGGAGAGCGATTCCACTACGAGGTGTGGGTCTGTACCACTTAAAGCATATAGGGCCCAGCATATTACCCCCGTGAGTAGGGCGGTGGCGGTTTTGTTAAGGTGAATGTTGTGTTCAATCGTAATGAGGAAATAGCCTAATACGAAAACAAAAATAATAATTGTTATCATGGTGGGAAAATTGATTATCATGCAAAAATGCCACTTTTTTGCGTAAAAAGCGAGATTTTTCATGGAGAATTCCAAGAAATAACTCATTTTGCATCCTCAAAAATAAGCCATGCTATCATGCTTTTTAATTGGATTTTGGTTTTTGTTGGAAGCCTGTTTGTATTGATATTAGCAGCCCGTTATTTCACTACGGCTGCCGAATGGATGGGGCAATTATTGAACCTACCCACCTTTGTTACAGGGATTTTTATTGTAGGTATTGGTACTTCTTTGCCCGAATTGGTAACGGCCTTGGCCGCTGTTCGAACGGGCCACAACGATATCGTAGCAGGAAATCTGATTGGGTCTAATATTTCCAACTTATTTTTGATAGTAGGCTTTACAGCCCTGATGAATCGGCGTACTATTGAACTTGGAAAACGCTACTTAATGATAGACTTACACTACCTTTTAGGAGCAACATTGGTATTTTATTTGTTTTTTCAAGAAGGTGTTCTTACTTGGAAAGAAGGCATATTTTTGTTGCTTATCTTTGGTATTTATAGTTTATACTTGCTCAAAGCAGGTAGCGAAGACGAGCCTGCACAAGAGACCTCTCCCTCAATTAGATGGGGGAAAGTCTTGATTGTTTTATTAATAAGCGGAGTAGGTATCTACTTAGGGGCAGATTACACTGTATTAAGTATTACTAAAATAGCCGAAATTTTGGCCATTCCTTCCTCTATTATTGCCCTGACTGTATTATCTTTAGGAACAACCCTTCCCGAATTGGCCGTGAATTATTTTTCTGTAAAACAAGGCAAAGCTGCCTTGGCCATTGGCAATGTGATGGGTTCGTGTGTGTTTAATATTCTCATTATTCCTGGTGTAGTGAGTTTTGCAGGAAACCTAACCGCCAGCGGGCAACTACTGACCTTGGCCTTGCCTATGTTGGTAGCTGCATCGGCGTTTTTCTACCTTTTGGCTTTGGATAAGCGTATTTCTGCTTGGGAGGGCGCTTTGTTTTTGTTGCTGTATGTGGTGGTCATTGCCAAGACTTCTGGTCTCATCTAACTCCTATCCTTATGCGTGGTTTCTTAGTCATTTTTTTCGTACTCGTAGGCATCCTGGGTTTAGTCATGTACTTTTATAAAAAGAGTGAAACAAAAAGCCAAAACGTAACTACCCCGTTTTTTGAAAGTCATCTCACTGCTCTCCAACACCATGATTACAAGCAGGCGTACAATGCGTTCTCGACCGAATGGCAGCAGCAAATTAGCTTTGAATCTTACCAAAAACAATGGGGTGACAAGTTCAATAAAAATGGCGATGTAGTACGCTGGGAACTACACGATGTGAAAGAAGCAGGCAATATCTTTGACGGTTCTACCCTCTATTATTGCATTGTAAAAATTTACTTTCAACATCAAAAAGAACCTTTTTGGGTCAATTATCAATTGGAAACGACCGATAAAACCCCGCTAAAAATCATACACGCAGGACAAAAATCAAGCGACAACTTTGTAGCATTTGAGGTATGGTAGTGGTTGAGTTAACAGGTTTTATCGCCGCCCAAACTCTACCAAACGATAGCCCACCAACTGGTCGGCGCGGGCAGCGGGAGGGCGGTGATACACAAAAATCTCATAATCGTTGGCAGTATTAGAAAAACTACCTTCAAAAGCCGTTTCATTGAGTTTGCCGTCGTTTTGTACCGCAAAGTAAGTGTAGTTGACTACACCTTGTTTGATATAAATACTTGCCTGATATGCATTGCGCTCGGTGTTGTAAGTCATCCGATTGGCATCTTCGCGTTGCCATAGATTGAACGCTCCGCCTACATACACCTCGGCATTGGGGTAAGGAGGGCTTTGGAGCGTAAAAATAACATTGAGGTAGTCGGCCTCGTTGGTGCTATTGGCAGCATCGCGGTTAAGCACAATATACTGTCCATTCAAATCTTGGGCCTGAAACGTAGCCCCGCCCCCTGCCCGCGAGGCATCGGGACGTAGCCGCGCGATGGTTTGGTCGGGGAGCTGTTCAATGTCATTGACGCTCATGCCCACCCCGCGCGACAGGCGTGTATCAAACCACCGAAATTCATTGCCCCCCAAAAAGTTGTTGGATAAATCGAAAGGACGGTATTCGAGTCGTTGATCAAAAACCTTACGTTGGTGGCTCGTAATGGGCTGATAACCTTGTCCCAACGAAAATTTTGACGAACCACAATCTTTAAATCATCTTGGGGCGATAAAATCTCATAGCCTTTATAATCAATGTCAAAATCAATTTGCTGATGGGTGCGCTGCTCTACGATGCCTGTCGAAAGGCGTACTTGTGGGAAAATACTGATCCGTGGCTGATACACCATAAAGCGGCGTGTCAATACTAATTTGGCAGGGCGGCTATCTTCATAGACAGCCAACACGTAATTGCCCGAAAGTTTTAATTTGGGTACTTCTAAGGTATAATGGTAGTAGGGTATTTTGGTATTGAACGAGGCTTGGTAGTTGTTGATGGGGTAGTCGTTGTACTCAAAAGTAAACTCAATCTCACTCAACGTAGAGGGTGTCCAATCGGCATTGCAGTGAAATATTTTATACCTAAAACTGCGATAACGCGCCGTCAAGTCATCAAACTCGGCCAATAGGGGTGTTTCGCTTGTCAAACTTACCACAGGCGGGTAGGTAGTACGGGCAGGGTCTTGCAATTGATTGGGCGCGGGATAGATAGCTGCCGTTTTGATGGTCGTTTCATAAGTACGATCTTCGTAGCGGAGGTTGGATAGTTTTTGTGCTAAAACTTCAACGGGACATAAAAAGACAATAAAGAGGTAAAAAATGATTTGTTTGGCCATGGGATGAGCTATATTTCCTAATCTAACGCACATTACCTGAATTTTGTGTAAAAGATGTCAGTCTTGCCCAAAAAAAGGTAATATACTAAGGGTGTCGCCCTCCCAAATCCATGGTTTGGGTCCTTACCTTGTGTATATAATTTAGGTGAGGACAAAAACTATGAGGCAGGAAAATCACCTTATCCCTTTACTATAAGTCTCTTTTCTTTTTTAAGATTTTGACAATTCGATTGTATTCTATCTCTGATAAACTCCAGTTGTAGCCGTCAAAATTCACTGTATTGGTAAATTGGACGACTACCGCATCAATATCTTTATGGTATTTGGCTATAGTTTGATAGCCTGGTATCAAGCCTGTATGTCCCAATTCATAAATGGCGGTATAAATTTCTTGTTCTTTGTTGTCTGTAAATGCTGAACCATTATTTAGTGCCCTAATAAACGCAGCTACATCTTCAGCAGTAGCCAAAATAGAGCCGTTGTCAACTGACTTGAGATCTTCATCGAAACCTACATAGTAACCGCTCATTACATCATCCATATTTACATCTTTCAAGGAAATATATGTTTGATTTAGATGCAAAGGTTTTAAGATAGATTCTTGAATAAATTGTTTGTGGCTGTATCCAAGCACCTTGTCCATGACTCTGCCCAGTAATAAATAATTGGTATTGCAGTATTCATAATCTTGGTCAGGTTCAAAATTGGCGGGTAGGTTAAAGACCAATTCAAGTCTCTGTTGTTCGCTTTCTGGTGGATTAACCCAATAGTTTGGTGTATCCGTAAAATTAGGGATTCCACTTCTATGCCTTACCATCATCCTCAACGTAATTTCATTGGCATTGTCTATTTGATTCTCCAATTCATCCAAGTAAAAGGTCAATGGCTTATCTATCGAAATGCGCCCGCTGCGTTCCAATTTTGCAATGGCAAGCGCAACATACAGTTTACTTACACTCGCTATTTTAAATATAGCTTGAGGGTCGGCAGGAGTTTTGTTGGCTCGGTTTTTATAGCCAGCTGCATATGATTGGGGGGGGAGACCTTCTTCATCCACATACACAATTATACCATCAAAGCCCATATTTATAGCTTGATTTACCTGCTCTTGGACAGTTTCGGGTAATGGCTTTATCCAGGCTTTCAGTATCGGCCAAGGTACAAAGTAGAGTGATATCGAAGTGCCAATCAATAATATCAATCTCACTACCTGTTTTGCTTGTTTATTCTTTATCATACAAATTGATTTCAGTACGCTAATTCCTAACTAAGTAATTTCAAAATCAAATCTAAATCTTGCTGCAACGGCAGGTAATGCGCTTTTTCTGTGGCTTTACAAGACAGAATGAACATCAATAGATTATTTTCAAATTCGACGGACTTTAATAAGCCTAAATTACTGATTGCATGATTTGTTAATCGTAAATCGTTGTTTGTTCCCGAATATTTCAAAACGGTTCTTATGCTGTACTTACTTGATTGAAACATATCAAGTACAGTTTTACGTTGATTGCCGAGCTCGATCTCTTGCTTGGAGATATCTTCCAGTGTAGAAATCCAGTTGGTTAATTGTTTTCTGAGCTCAGTATTAGTAAGGTTTTTTAAATTACCCGAACTAATCATCTCGAATAAGAGAGAATTGTTGGGGTTATAAGAAATATCCTCAGCAAAGGTGTCGTACATTAAGCTTGAAAACTCGGCTTCGCCAGGAAGCACATTTTTAGAACCGATAAATTGTAGAATTTTCAAAGCATTGTTGTAGTTTTTCTGATTGACTAACATCAGCTCATCAAGTTTCAATTTACTTGTTTGAAATTCTTCCTTCAGGCCAAGCAGATATATCCTTTCATTCTTAAGATTTATAGAAGTTTGATTCCAATTATTTATTTGGAGCGCAATTAAAATTCCAATGACTACAAGTACTATTTCTCCTAAAGCGTATTCTACATATTGTGCAATTTTACCATCCGACAGTAATCGTAGCCTAAATCTTCTAAAATTTTCATTCTTTAATTTGGGTTAGATTGTTCTTGCTCCCTTTATAAGTAACCAAACGGCCAAAGACATCTCTCCTACAATGCTGGGCACAGCAACTAATAATAAAAATACAGAGGCATATTCGGCATAATTCGAAGCAGAAAATGTGCTGTGGTGTCTATCACGTACATTGCACCTGCCATGATGAGAAAAAAGAGATATAATTTTCGGTTTCTTAATTATTCTGCCCAATAGCACTAAATGTATTCCAAAAAAGAACAACCCTATGAGCCATATCGTATTAAAAACATCAGCTTGTCTCAGGATTTCCTCCGCTGTGGTTGATTTCAGGCTAAGTACAAGACTAAAAATGGCAACTGCCATTATTGCAGCGTGCATCATCCTGAAAAGTGTACTAAGGCCCGATAAAAATATCTTGACGGTACAATTCGTATAAAGCCCAGGCTACAATTACATCAAAAGCAACAGTGACTAAAAAGGCCAGAATCCCCAATCTTACCATGACATTGTTTTCTTGTATGGCCACCAATGGATTTTTTTGAATTGATTCAAGTACCAGAAAATTAGCAAATATGGCTGCAAAGAAGATAATCAAGTAACTTAGACCTGTAATGGTTGATAGCGTATTAGATTTCATAACAATTATTTTGGTGTAATTGCCTTAGTTGTTTGGTGTTCCTGAAATTATAATCAACCCATTTTGTGATGGGGAGATTTTCTAATCGTGCTTATAATGAGCGCGAAGATTTACGCAGTACTTTTGCGTTGATAGAGTGCAGCGGAATCATAAACAAAACATTGGAGGCCGCACACCCGTTGCGACGAAATGCAGTAGTCAAGGGAAGGGATTTCGTCGCAACAGTTGGGTATTGTCAAAGACGGAGGTTTTTAGGCCCGAACTTTGGCAGAAATAACAGAGTCCAAATATAATAAAAAAATTCAATAATCCCCCAATATGCTTTGAATCACCTTATCTTTCAGTATTGATCTTTGTAGCAAAATCATGGAATTGACGGATAGCTCTTTCCATTGCAATAGACTGATTGCTGACCTACAATAGATTTGCAACGGGTTATTGGAGTGATTCAGGGCAAAAATGATGATTTATTTGGCGCTAAAGGTTTTCAAGATAGCATCGAAAGAAATGCAAAAAGGGTTGGATAAAACCCTTGTAATACCTCGATTTAACTCATATACCTATCATATCAACCAACTTTGTAAAAAATTAAAAAAATGATTGATAAATATCAGATTATCAATGTTTTAGAGTATATTGAATTGTTCATGCGCAATTTTTAAATCTATCAGCCTAAAGGGAATAAAATCAGGCAGTTGCAGGCAGGTATATGAGAGGCAGACCAGGGTAAATAGAAATGAAGTATTTCAACGATATTTTAAAAGAAAAACTTGAGAGAGCTATTTGAATTTTAGAGGAGTACCTTCTATCTTGGCCTAAAAAATATAACTGACTATATCCATGCAACGCCGAAATTTTATTCAAACCCTTGCTGCTGGCTCGCTTCTTTCTGCTTCGCCTTCATTACAAAACAAAACCATCAAACCCCCGCGCCTCAAGCCTGGCGACACCATCGGGCTGGCCTGCCCAGCAGCTCCTGCTTATAGCCGCCAAACCGTACAAATCCTTGTAGAATCTATGCAAGCCATGGGATTTAAAGTAAAGTATGGCAAACATCTGTGGGAACGCTACGGCTATTTGGCTGGTAAAGATGCCGACCGCGCCGCCGATTTAAACGAACTATTTGCCGATCCATCCATCCAAGGCATCGTCTGCGTGCATGGAGGTTGGGGCTGTGCGCGGTTGTTGCCTTTGTTGGACTATGAGTCCATTCGCCGCAACCCCAAAGTATTGATTGGTTACTCCGATATTACAGCACTCTTGTTAGGAATTTACAGCCAAACAGGGCTGGTGGGCTTTCATGGACCCGAAGGGGCAGCCACTTGGAATAAGTTTACGGTCGATTACTTCAAAAAAGTGCTCATGGCAGGCGAAGCCGTTGTCTATACCAATCCCAAAACCATAGGCGACAACCTCACGCAAGTAACCGACCGCATCGATACCATCGGTGCAGGCAAGGCACGGGGCAAACTACTGGGTGGCAATCTTACGGTATTGAGTCATTTATTGGGATCAAAATATGTACCCGATTGGAAAGGGGCACTCTTTTTCTGCGAAGATGTGGACGAAGCCCCCTATCGTATGGACAGGATGATAACGCAAGTGAAACTCTGCGGTATTTTGGACGAAATAAATGGGTTTATCTTTGGCAAATGTACCGAATGTGAGGTAGGAGAAGGCAGCTACGGCTCGCTAACGTTAGAAGATGTATGGAACGACCATATACGTCCCCTCAACAAACCCGCCTATACTGGCGCGATGATTGGCCATATACGCCACAAATTTACGATTCCGATAGGCATAGAAGCCGAAATGGATGCCAGCGCAGGCACGATTCGCCTGTTGGAAAGCGCGGTGATATAGGGGGAACTTTGACACAGAGATAATTGCTAAGACAGGTAAGTACAGGATAACTATTTTGGCATATAGAATCAAATTTGGGAACAAATGGGTTTAATTTTTTCTTTAAAAAAGAATATTTTAATCAAGTGGCCTTGTTTTGAATTATACAACTGATAAAGAACTTTGGCAGGCTTTCAAAGACGGTAATAGAGAGGCATTTACGCAACTTTATAATCAGTATATCGAAGACTTGCTTATTTATGGCTACCGAGTCACTTCCGATAGGCAACTCATAAGAGACAGTATTCAAGATCTTTTTTTGTACCTTTGGCGCAGTCGTGCCAGTCTAACTGATACAGATTCTATTAAGTTCTACTTGTACCGTTCTTTACGCAATCGAATTATTAGAAATAGCGAAAAAAACAACCATGTAGCCATAGATTTTGCCCACCTTTTTGAAAATATCATTGGTGAATTATCTTTTGAAGATAATTTAATTGCGAATGAACAACTGAGCGCACAACTCCAACAACTCAAGCAAGCGATACAACAACTCCCTAAGCGACAGCAAGAAATCATTCAGTTGCGCTATTATCATGATTTTGGTTTTGAAGAAATTGCAGAAATGATGCAAATTAATAACCAGTCGGTTAGGAATCTTTTGCATCGAGCTATTACCGAATTACGACATCATTTCTCAATGATTCTATATCTGTTTGTTGCTTATTTGAAACCTTGAAAATAAAAATATTTCAAGATAAATGAGTACAAAACCATAATGTGCCGATTTAGAAGTTATTATCGAACACAACATGGCTAAATCGTACAAGGATTTTACACTTGAAGAATTTATCACCGACGATTATTTTATTCATTGGTCAAAGTATCCTACCACAGAGTCTGATGAATTTTGGCAAAATTTTATGGATGCCCATCCTGAAAAGAGGGCAGCGGTCAATCATGCACGTTCGGTGGTGCAGCAATTGTCGATAGTGTCCAAACAAGATGCTCCAAAGAGCGAGGGGCCTATTATTTGGTCGGATATTGAAGAAGATATAACTGAAGCCCCCCTCCGTTCTTTTCAAATTGGATGGAAACATTGGGTGGCAGCGGCTTCTATTGTGTTAGTCGTAGGTTTGGGTACGTGGTGGATTGTCAAATCAAGAACAGAAGCAAAGGGAGAGTATGCGCAATTGACTGCTCACCCCACACGGCCACTAAAAGAGGTAGTAAACACTACTACTTCGTCAAATCTCACTATTAGGATGCCTGATGGCAGTAAGGCGATCTTAAAACCTAATAGTCGGCTAAGTCATGATCAGTTTTTTACTGGAGCTACAAGAGAAGTTTATCTTTCAGGTGAAGCATTTTTTGAGGTAAAGAAGAATCCAGATAAGCCCTTTTTAGTATATTCTAATGGGTTGATTACAAAGGTGTTAGGTACGAGTTTTTGGGTCAGGGCATATGAAGAAGACAAGCAAGTAACGGTTTTAGTCAAAACAGGACGTGTTTCGGTTTTTGCACGTAAAACCTCTCAAACGCTCGACCCAGAGATGGAAGGAGTAGTACTTACGCCCAATCAAAGAGTCGTATTTGGGAAAGAAAGTGAAAGACTAACCCGTACCTTGATAGAAAAGCCTACGCTGATAGTATCGCCCAAAGAAGTACAGCAATTTTCCTTCAATAATGCCCCAGTAGCTCACATTTTTGCTGCACTCGAAAAAGCCTATGGAGTAGATATTGTGTTTGACGAAGAAGTAATAGCCAATTGTTTTCTTACTACCTCATTATCGAATGAAACCCTTTTTGAAAGATTAGATATTATCTGTGAAGGAATTGAAGCTTCCTACAAAGTAGTGGATGCCCATGTAATAATCAACAGTAAAGGCTGTAATTAGATAATACAAACCCCTAAACCCTTAAGATATATGATTAGAAAAGCCACTTAAAAACTAAAAAAGCCGACAACGATTCCAGCGTTATCGGCTTCAGATTTCCTTCTATGTGTTCGGTTGCACTACATCTGATTCCAGCAGATGCGAAGGCTTGTTTTTGCCTATTCTCTCACAAAAACCTCAGTAAACTAATGAAAAAAAGATTACAAATCCAAAAAAGACTGATTCGCTTCATGAAACTCTCGCTCATACAAAGCTTTATTGCGATGATTTTCACGGGGATATCATTGGCGCGAGATGTATCCGCTCAAGAACTGCTAAATCGTAAAATTAGCATTCAAATAGAAAATCAAGCGGTTATAACCATCTTGGCATCTATCGAAAAGCAGGCGGATGTAAAATTCACTTACCGCCCTAAACTGATTGCCTCTTCTCAAAAATTCTCGCTCAATGCCACCAATGAAACGTTGTCGCAAGTACTTGACAAAGTATTTAATCCTTTGAAAATTAAATACAAGGTCATTGGGAATCAAATTATTTTGTCACGACTGGCTACCACTGCCAACAGCAGTAGTGTGGAAGAAAAATTGGAGGTTCCCAGTCTCCATCTTGAAGCGGTCGCCGACTTGCAGGTTGTGGGAACAGTGGTAGATGAAAAAGGGGTAGGGCTGCCAGGGGTGAGCGTGTTTGTCAAAGGGACACAACGGGGTACTTCTACCGATCAAAATGGTAAATTCTCGCTTTCAGTAGCAGATGATAAGGCTCTATTGGTGTTCAGTTCTGTTGGGTTTGAGTCGCAAGAAATAATCGTTGGCAACAGGACAACAATTAATATTACACTCAAAGTGGACGAAAGAGCCCTGGGAGAGGTGGTAGTGGTAGGGTATGGCTCGCAGAGAAAGCAAGATATTACGTCGGCAGTATCGGTTATTAATATGAAAGATATTGGTGAACAACCTGCCAACAACATGAATCAACTTTTGCAAGGACGTGCGGCAGGCGTGGTCGTCAAGCAAAAGCGGAACTCCTGGCGGAGCTTTTGAAGTACGTGTTCGGGGTATTGGCTCTTTGGGAGCAGGTAGCGACCCTCTTTATGTGATTGATGGGTTTGCCGTTGGAACTTCAGTAGGTCAAAACCTAAACCCTAATGATATTGAAAGTATTTCTATCTTGAAAGATGCGGCCTCCACGGCTATCTATGGAGCACGAGGTTCTAATGGGGTAGTCCTCATTACGACTAAGACAGCCAAAGAAGGGAAAGTAAATGTTAATCTCTCGGTTGATTACGGCGTTCAGAACATTCCCAATACCCGCAGAGTAAAAATGCTGAATGGGGTAGAGTTTGCGCAATTCAAAAAAGAAGTTTTTGAGGATAATATTCGCTATTTTCAAAATAGAGAACCTACCTTGGAAGAAGTGCCTATTGGCTTCCGTTTTCCAGAGCAAACCAAGTATTCTACTGATTGGTTTGCAGAAATAATGAATAACAATGCTGCCTATACCGATGTTAACTTGACGATTTCATCGGGAAAAGGGCCTATGAAATCGATGCTTTCAGTAGGGTATTTTAAGGAAGATGGTTCAATTATTAAGACCAACTATGATCGGATTTCTATCAGAAGCAACTTGGGTGGCCAAGTCAATAAATTCTTGAATGTAGGATTGAATGTAAATGGAAGTTATACCAAACAAAATATTGCCAATACCGACGGACGAAGTAATTTGGTAGGAGGAGCATTACTGATGGACCCTCGCGAGCCTGTTTATAATGCAGATGGCTCAATGCGTCCTTATATTGGAGGAGTAGATGGTGCCTTTGGCTTTCCTAACCCTGTCTTTGTGCTGAACAATGTCATTAGAAGAAGAAATATTGGCGATATTCTCGCCAATGGTTTTGCAGAAATTTCGATTTTGAAAAACCTCAAATTTAGGTCTTCGGTCAATGCCAAAATTAATTTTAATACCTTCAAAGAATATGTGCCCTCCACTCTTGGATTATCTGTGGCCTCGGGTACGGCAGGAGCTCCCCCACGAATTGCTACTGCAAGAGACATTACCGAACAGCTTCGCAATTATTCATTTGACCAGCTATTGTCTTATACACCTTCAATTGGCGTGAGTCATACCCTTGATGCTTTAGTGGGTTTTACTTCACAAAAAGAAACTGTATATGGAGTGGATGGGTCGGGTAATACCTTTCCAGATGACTTGGTGCCTTATTTGGGTGCAGCCTCTATTAGATCTTCTAATTCTTACGAATATGGGTGGACTTTGTTGGCTTATTTGGCACGAGTCAACTATGCTTACAAAGACAAATATTTAGCATCCCTTTCATTTCGTCGAGAAGGTAGTTCTCGTTTTGGGACACAGAATAAATATGGAGATTTTCCTGCAGCATCAGTAGGATGGCGATTGACTGAAGAGTCGTTTATGCCCAAATTATCGTGGCTAACCGACGTAAAACTAAGGGCAAGCTGGGGCGTTACGGGTAACAACGACATTGGTAATTATCCAAGTTTAGCCTTTATGGGAGCTAACAATTATATCTTAGGCAACTCCTTTGCTGCTGGCAAAGTCGTCAATTCTTTTGCCAATAGCCAGTTGAAATGGGAAAAATCGAATCAGTTGGATATTGGTCTTGATTTAGCCACCTTTGAGAATAAACTGGTTTTTACCTTTGAATATTATAATAAGCTTACCAATGATATGTTATTACCTATCTCTATCCCAGCCGTATCTGGTTTTACCACCAGTTTGGATAATATCGGGCAAGTACAAAACCGCGGTGTAGAGATAAGCGCAGACTTTAGAACTACTATTGGGAAGGTTAATTTCCGTACCAATGCCAATGTAACCATGAATCGGAGCAAAATATTAGCTATCAAAGGAGCGAATGATATGCTCTGGTATGGTGGTTTTTATGGAGGATACAACGTCATGAAAGTAGGCCGACCTATTGGGATGATTTATGGCTACAAAAAGTTGGGCATTTTTAACACACAGGCTGAAATAGATGCCTCACCTAAGCAAGATGGGGTAATTCCAGGGGAATGAAGTTTGCCGACACCAATGGTGATGGCGTGATTACTTATGACACCCAGGACATGGTGGAGATTGGGAATCCTAATCCAGCGTTTACTTGGGCTTGGACTACGTCAGCTGATTATCGCAATTTCGATTTGAATATCTTATTTGTAGGAGCTCAAAATTTTGATATATATCGAAATATTGAGGCTTCTACGATGAACATGGACGGTGTTTTCATTGTGTTGGACAAAGCTAAAGATCGCTGGAGGTCGCCTTCAAACCCAGGTTCAAACCCTGGGGCTAAAAACTCACAAGGAGGAACCAACTACTTCAAATGGTCACGTGAGAGTAGCGAGCGTTATGTGTATGATGGTAGCTATATTTGGCTCAAAAGTATTACTTTGGGTTATACTCTTCCCAAATTCAAATCTGTTTTGAGTGATGCCAAAATATTTGTTACTGCCAACAACCT
Source organism: Spirosomataceae bacterium (assembly GCA_041392315.1). GTDB lineage: Bacteria > Bacteroidota > Bacteroidia > Cytophagales > Spirosomataceae > Runella. Next base: position 554,025 of record JAWKMH010000002.1, read on the forward strand.
CTTTTTGTTCACCAAATATCCGGGCAATAACCCTGATGCGGGTGTAAGAGGTGGAACACAACTGAATAATGACGACGAGTCTTACCCTGTTCCCAGAACGTTGGCCGTTGGTGCAAAGTTTAACTTCTAAATGATCCTAAAAATGAAAAAAATAACTTCCTATATAATCGCTACGCTTTGCTTTGTACAGTTTTCTTGCAAAGACGATTTCTTAATCACAACCGATCCGACGAGAATCAATGCTGACCTGTTCTACCAAAATCAAACTCAATTTGAACAAGCACTAAACGGTGTGTACGGCCAGTTGCAGACTATCACTAACACTGCTTACTTAGGTCAAGAGTTTATTTCAGATAATACTACACTCGACTTTAACCCACTTGATCGTGGTGGAGCAGCAGGCTGGGAAGCATTTGAATTTTCAACTGTTAATCCAGGCAATGGTGAAATCTCTACTTTGTGGAATAATCATTACGCTGCTATGTACAATATCAATTATGCCCTCGAAAAACTCGAATCCAGTACCATTGATGCTGCTGCCAAAAGCGCTATAGAAGGCCAACTCAAGTTTATCAGAGCATTTCATTATTTCAACCTCGTGAGATATTTTGGCGATGTAGTTTTAGTGACCAAAACATTGAGCAATCCCAATGGAGCTTTTGACTTGGTAAGATCTCCTCAAGCAGATGTTTATAAGCAAATTGAGGCTGATTTGAAAGACGCAGTCAACTTACTACCCATCACCTATCCTGCAGCAGGGAAAGGCCGTGTCACCAAAGGGGCAGCATTAAGTTTATTAGGAAAGGTTTATTTGACTCTAAAAAGATACCCAGAGGCTGTTAGCACGCTTAAACAAGTACTGCCTTTGGGATATTCTCTCTATGTAAACTACAAAGATAATTTTGATCCCGCCAAAAAAAATGGGGTAGAGTCTGTTTTTGAAGTACAATACCAAGGAGGAAATGATTTGGGAGAACAAAGCAACTTTGTCTATGTATTTGCACCCAGGCTATCGCAAGGGGCTGTTACTGGGTTTGCTAATACTACCCCAAGTGGACGAAACATCCCTACCAACGACATGATTGCCGCCTACGAACCAGGCGATTTGCGGAAAGATATTTCTATACAGTCAGGTTATACGCTTAATGGCACATTTGTAGCAATTCCTTTTATTAACAAATATCGCTATCCACACACGATTACAGGCCGTTCAGATAACAACTGGCCTGTGTTGAGGTATTCAGATGTATTGCTGATGTTGGCGGAGGCAATCAATGAAGCTACTGGCCCCGATGCCGAAGCACTTGGCTATCTCAATCAAGTACGTAAACGGGCGGGGCTTGCAGAATTGACTGGTTTGTCCAAAGATACTTTTAGAAACGCCGTCTTGAAGGAAAGACGCGTAGAACTAGCTTTTGAAAATCATCGTTGGTTTGATTTACAACGCACTAAGTCGCCCTCTGAATTGGCTACATTCATGAATGCTTATGCAGCTAAAGAAAAGACCAATCCGACAGTATCAAGAGGAGGAATTGCCTTTAATGCCTTAGATTATGTATATAGTGACTTTGAATATTTCCTACCAATTCCTGCACCACAGATTTTGATAAACAATAAACTCACTCAAAATCCAGGCTATTAAATACACTCATTTTGAGAATAGTCGATTAGATTTTCTTTATCCACATCCTTTTTATAATAGTATTTTTTCAATTATCTATCGTATCTGTTACTTAAATAGATACGATAGATTCATTAAGTCATCCACCACTTTAATTATTGCCTTATAAACGTGCAAGAACCATCACAAATATTTTGGCTTTGGCAGTTTTTAGCTCGACTGCATCCGCTTGTTGTACATTTTCCAGTAAGTTTACTTTGTGTTGCCCTCTTATTACAAATCATGGATTGGCGGCAGAAGACCCCCAACCTAAAAGTGGGCATCAAAGCTTTGGAAGGATTGGGGCTGTTAGTTCAGTCATTGCTGTGGTGTTGGGGCTGATGTTGGCCAACCAAGAAGAATATGGTGGTGATACGGTTGTTATCCATCAATGGTCGGGTATTGCTACGATGCTATTGGCAGGACTCGCGGTTTTTGCCCTAAAAACCCAACGGGCGTTGCTCTATCGAATCTCACTTGTTTTGAGTACCATTGGAGTTGCGGTGGCAGGGCATTGGGGCGCTATGCTTACTCACGGCGACGATTATCTTACCAGTACCTTGCCTTTTAATCAGCACCAAAACGAGGCGACAACAGGGAACACTCATTTTGCCTTCGCCAGTGTGAATGGCCCCCTCACCGACACCCAAATCCAAGAATTGAATGTAGAAGTGAGGTCTATTTTGGCCCACAATTGTTATAGCTGCCACGGCGAAGCCAAAACCAAAGGCGAACTCCGACTCGATAAAAAAGAATTTATCTTCAAAGGAGGCGAACACGGGCCTGTGATTGAGGTCGGGAAACCCGAAAGCAGCGAACTCATTCGTAGAGTGACGCTGCCCACAGGCCACAAAGAAGCCATGCCGACCAAAGGCAAGCGACTGACGGAGTCAGAAATAAAAACCTTGGAATACTGGATAAAACAAGGAGCCCCGTGGCCAAGCGTAGAGAAAAGCATTTATCGGGTAGCAGCACTCGCCCCACGCTTGCCTTTGCTGCCTCCAGCTACCTCTGAATTTACCCAACCGATTGACCGCTTGGTCAATGCCTATTTCCAAAAAAATAAAATTGCGTGGAAACCCGTAGTGGACGACCGCACCTATATCCGCCGCGTATATCTCGATGTAGTAGGGCTATTGCCCACGCCCGAGAATATTCAGTTTTTTGAGGCGGATGCCAGTCCTGATAAACGCGAAAAACTGGTAGCCAATCTGCTCAATCGCCATGAAGATTATGCGCAACACTGGCTCACTTTTTGGAACGATGCCCTTCGCAATGATTATTCGGGAACGGGCTATATTACCAAAGGGCGTTTTGACATTACAAAATGGTTGTACGCTTCCTTGAAAAACAACAAACCCTACGATGTCTTTGTCAAAGAATTAATCAGTCCTACCGAAGAGTCGAAAGGATTTATCAAGGGTATCAAATGGCGTGGTACTATCAATGCCAGTCAGCGCAACGAAATGCAAGCCGCCCAAAATGTAGCCCAAGTGTTTTTGGGTCTCAACCTCAAATGTGCGTCTTGCCATGATAGTTTCATCAGCGATTGGAAACTCGAAGATGCTTACGCCTTTGCCAATGTATTTGCTGATACTACCCTCGAAATCCACCGCTGCGACAAGCCCACAGGTAAATTGGCAGGACGAGGGCTACTGTTCAAGGAATTGGGCCAACTCAAAGAAACCCCCATCACCGAAGAGCGGCTCAAAGAATTGGCAGCCTTTTTGGTACAACCCAAAAACGGGCGTTTGTATCGCACGCTCGTCAATCGTATCTGGGCGCAGCTTATGGGGCGGGGCATAGTAGAACCTGTGGACGCGATGGACAATGTGCCTTGGAGCCAAGATTTGCTCGATTGGCTTGCTTCCGATTTTGCCACCAATGGGTATGACATCAAAAAACTAATCTACCACATCCTGACTTCCAAAACCTACCAGCTACCCTCCGTTGGTATCAAAGAGGCGGGCTTGTTGGCAGCGCAAGATTATGTGTTTGAAGGCATGGTACGGCGGCGGCTCACTGCCGAGCAGTTTGCCGATGCCGTGAGTGTAGCTTTTAACCCTGTATATGCCGATTCAGCAGTGGTTTTTAAATTACTTCCCGAAACTATCCAACAAGAAATGCCTTTTCCAAGGGCTTCTTTGGTTAAAAATGACCCTTTTCTCACTGCCCTTGGTCGGCCCAATCGCGAAACAGTAAGTACAAGCCGGGTATCGCAGGCCAATTTGTTACAAGCCCTGGAACTAACCAATGGCTCAAAATTTAATAATGCCCTCAAAGAAGGCGCAAAACTTTGGCAAGCTAAATATACTTCTGCCGATGTGTTGGTAAAGGAACTTTACAAAAAATCTTTAGGACGAACACCAACTTCTAAAGAAATAGCAGTAGCCCAAAAGATAGTGGGTACAAAGCCCTCCGTAGAAGGTATAGAAGATTTGGTATGGGCCATGACTTTACACCCAGAGTTTCAGTTGATATATTAGCAGTGAGTTCCGACGGGGCCGCCCGTGCGGTAGTGAGTAGTGAGTTCCGAGTAGTGAGTTTCGAGTAGTGAGTTCCGAGTAGTGATAGCCTTAAAAAATACAGATGAAGAATAATTGGAATAGAAGAGAATTTTTACAAAAAACCAGTGCTGCTACCTTAGCAGCGATGGCCGCCAATGCACCCATGGCAAGCCTATTGTCGGGCTGTAAAACCAAAGCCATTGGGCAGACCAATGGCACGGCAGATACCGTGATTTTGCTATGGATGGCGGGTGGTATGGCACATACCGAAACTTTTGACCCTAAGCGATATACACCCTATCAGAAAGACATGGAGAGTAATCTTGTACTGAGTACTTTCAAGCCTGTTCCGACGGTATTGGATGGGATTAACTTCTCAGAAGGACTCCAATCTATCGGAAAAGTGATGGATAAAGGTACACTGATACGCTCTTATGTAGCAGCGGATTTGGGGCATATCCTACATTCGCGTCATCAATACAACTGGCATACCTGCTACGAACCTCCGCAAACCGTGGCCGCACCGCACATTGGGGCTTGGATTGCCAAAGAGTTGGGCCCTAAAAACCCTGTGATTCCTGCTTTTATTGACATTGGGCAGCGGTTTACGGTAGGCGAAGCCGAAGAATTGAAAGCCTTTCATACTGCTGGTTTTTGGGCAATGAGTTTGGGCCATTTCTTATTCCTGACCCCAGTCAGGGTTTGGAGAAGTGTGCGCCCTCCTGTGGGAATGGATACCAAGCGTTTTGAAAGCCGCAATCAGCTTTATAACGAACTCATCAGTAGTAGTCCTTTGGGAGAATTTGGGAGTGATTACCAAAAAGAATCGCTCAAACGCTCGATGGAACAAGCCTATATGTTGCTCAACTCGCCCGAGTCGAAAGCGTTTAATCTCAGCACTGAACCCAAAGAAAGTTATGATATTTACAACACAGGTCGTTTTGGATTAGGCTGCTTGTTGGCCAAACGCCTTACCGAACAGGGTGCTCGTTTTATCAGTGTTACGACCGAATACGAACCATTTTTTGGGTGGGATACCCACGAAAACGGCCATACACGCTTGGTGGATATGAAAAATGATTGATGGCCCTGTGGCGCAGTTGGTCAAAGATTTGGACAAGTCGGGGCATTTAGACAGGACATTGATTGTGTTGGCCAGCGAATTTAGCCGAGATATGATGGTAGAAGGCCGCCCTGAGTTGAAGGTACAAGAGCAAGTAAAACAGCCCGACATTATCTCCGATATGAAATTTTATGGTATGCACCGCCACTTTACCGACGGCTGCTCGATGCCGCTATTTGGTGGAGGCATTAAAAAAGGATTTGTGTATGGCAAAACCGCCGACGAACGCCCCTGTAAAACCATCGAGAACCCTGTAAAAATTGATGGTATCCACCAAACGATCTACCACGCGCTCGGCATCCCGCCCGATACACAGTATGAAATAGAAAAACGCCCATTCTATACTACACCCGATGGCAAAGGAAAGCTGTGATGGAGCTGCTGCAAAAGGCATAACCAGACACCTTGACTGTATTTGTAGTATATGAAATCTTAGGAAAGAATGTTTGATAAAAGTGGTTGTTTGACATTTTTTTGGTAATTTTTACGACACAAAGTTGCACTATGTTTTTAAACGGGGTTTCTTGGAGTTAAATCATTGAAAATTAAATATTTATAACTTCGTAAAACATTGTGAATTACTCTGAGAAAAATTATCAGAGAAACATCAAAGGTTAAGTTTTATTACTAAATGAGTATTTTTTGCTGGTAATAAATTTTGTCATGCCGACGATGAGTTTCTTTTGTCATGCTAACGATAGGAAGCATCTAAGGCAGCGTTTACACCTATTGCCAGCATGCAAAAGCAATATTATAAGGGGTGATTTATGGATGAATTGTTGCTATGAAAAAGTATATATTTTATTCAATAGTATTTCCAGTATTTGCGATACTGTTGTACTCGTGCAACGGAGACCTTGCTACCCACGAACAACTCCCCGACGAAGTCAGTTACAACTTTGATATTCGCCCCATACTTTCGGATAAATGTTTGGCATGTCATGGTCCCGATGCCAACAAAAGAGAAGCGGGCCTTCGACTCGACGACCCCGAGAGTGCCTTCAAAGCCCTGCAAGAACACCCCACAGCCCACGCATTGGTGGCAGGTAAGCCCCAACAATCGGAGGTGTTTTTGCGCATTACTTCCAAAGATACCAGCAAGCTGATGCCACCAGCATCATCTAACCTCAAACTGTCTTCGCATGAAATTGACCTCATCGAAAGGTGGATAAAGCAGGGCGCGAAATACGAAAAACACTGGGCTTTTGTTGCCCCTAAAAAAGGATCATTGCCCACCGTCAAAGATAAATATTGGCCGCAAAATGAAATAGACTATTTTATCTTGAGCAAGCAAGAGCAAAAAGGACTCAAACCTAATCCGCAAGCCGATAAAGAACGGCTATTGCGGCGATTGAGTTTAGATTTGAACGGACTGCCGCCCACCCTGGAGATGATGGATGCTTTTTTGGCCGATAATAACGCCAACGGATATGAGAAAATGGTGGATAAACTCCTTGAAAGACCCGAATATGGTGAGAAAATGGCTGTGTATTGGCTCGATTTAGCCCGTTATGCCGATTCGCATGGCTACCAAGACGATGGCTACCGCACCCAATGGCCTTGGCGCGATTGGGTCATTCATGCCCTCAATAAAAATATGCCCTACGACCAGTTTGTGACTTGGCAATTGGCAGGCGATTTACTACCCAACCGCGAGGCAAGCCCTGCTTTGGCCAAAGAACAATTATTGGCCACAGGTTTCAATCGCAATCACAAAATTACAGAAGAAGGGGGCATCATTGACGAAGAATACCGCATTAGCTACGTAACCGACCGCAACGATTTGTTCGGCAAAGCATTTTTGGGCGTAACACTCGAATGTGCGCACTGCCACGATCATAAATACGATCCTTTCTCGCAAAAGCAATATTACCAACTGTTTGCATTTTTCAACAATGTCAAGGAAGTAGGCCGTGAATCGGTGATTGGTGGACCCGAAACCTACGCTAAAAAACCATTCATGGAAATCAGCAATGACGACGTTAAAAACATTTTGACTTTTATCAATAAACCCGATACCAATCAACTGATCGTATCGGTAATGAGTGATTTAGACAGCATCCGTCCAACCCATATCTTGCGGCGTGGTGCGTATGATGCCCCAGGCGAAGTAGTACAACCCAATGTCCCCGAATTTATTTTGCCTTTTGACAAAAAATACCCCAAAAATAGGCTGGGCTTATCTCGGTGGCTTTTTGACAAGAAGAATCCGTTGACGGCAAGGGTGTTTGTCAATCAGATGTGGCAAGAGTTTTTTGGAAAAGGCATTGTCAAAACATCAGGCGATTTTGGCATGCAAGGTGAGCTGCCTTCGCACCCGCAGTTGCTGGATTGGCTTGCTGTGGACTTCATGGAACACGGCTGGAATATCAAGCGTTTGGTCAAACAAATGGTAATGTCGGCTACCTACCGCCAGTCAGCGGTAGTAACCCCCGAAAAACTCGCCACCGACCCCGACAATATTTACTTAGCACGCGCCCCCCGATACAGGATCAACGCAGAGTTTGTGCGTGATGCCGTGCTGGCAAGTAGTGGGCTACTGGTACCAAAAATCGGAGGCCCAAGCGTAAAGCCCTATCAGCCCGCAGGATTGTGGGAAGGGGCTACGTCGGGCCGTGGCTTGCTCTCGATGTATGTCCAAGACCATGGCGAAAGCCTCTACCGTCGTGGGATGTACACCCTTATCAAACGTACCGTTCCACCGCCTACCATGACTATTTTTGATGCCAGCAACCGCGATATGTGCGAAGTACGAAGACTCAAAACCAACACCCCACTGCAGGCGTTGGTGATGATGAACGATCCCACCGTTTTGGAAGCCTCGCGGGTGTTGGCTGCGCGGCTTTTGGAAGAAAAAAGCACGACAAAAGAAAAAATCAACAAAGCCTTTAGGCGCATCGTATCGCGCAAACCCACCGAAAAGGAATTGACTATTTTGATGAATTATTATGAAAAGGAACGTAAAAATATGACCGCTTCGCAAGCCCAAAAATGGGTGAAAGTAGGCGAGTACCATCTGCCCGAAAAAATAGACAAGGTGCTACTGGCAGCCATGATGCGGGTAGTCAACACGATATACAATTTGGAAGAAACAATCATGAAATCATAGCCAGTCTAAGTTTTAAAATCAGCGAAGGAAAAACTTGGAATAACTTAAATAGCGATTTGTAATGGAAAAAGAAATCTTAGAACATGGCCTCAATTTTAACAGGCGACGCTTTCTCTCTACCATGAGTTTGGGGCTGGGCAGTGTGGCGCTGGGCTCGCTGATGATTCCCAATTTACTCAATGGCGGCGACCGCGACGAGGCCAATTTCACGTCAGGGATTCCGCATTTTGCACCCAAAGCCAAGCGGGTCATTTATCTTTTTCAGAACGGCGCTCCTTCTCAATTAGAAACCTTCGATTATAAACCCCGCCTCTGTGAAATGATGGGAGAAGAACTACCCCCGTCGGTGCGTGGTATGCAACGTCTGACGGGCATGACGGCCAATCAGGCTTCATTTCCATTGGCGGGTTCTTTTACCAATTTCAAACAATACGGCCAGTCGGGTGCATGGGTGAGCGACTTATTGCCCTACACGTCGAAGATTGTGGATGATCTGTGTATTGTGCGTTCGATGTTTACAGAAGCCATTAACCACGACCCCGCGCTGACGTTTTTTCAAACAGGTTCGCAACAAGGCAACCGCCCCAGCATGGGTGCATGGTTGAGCTACGGTTTGGGCAATGAAAACAAAAATCTGCCCGATTTTACGGTATTGCTCTCGCGGGAAATTGGCAACGGTGGGGTACATATTCCAAACTGTGGTCCAATGGATTTTTAGATTCTATCCACCAAGGGGTGCAGTTTAGCAAAGGCGAAGACCCCGTGCTTTACATCCGCGACCTGAAGGTACAAGGAACCCGCCAAGAGCGCCATGAGATACCGATAACTTTCTGCAGCACTCAACGACTTGGCCTACAATGAGTTTGGCGACCCCGAAATTACGACCAAAGTAAAGCAATACGAAATGGCTTACAGGATGCAAACAGCCGTTCCTGAAGTGATGGATTTATCTAAAGAGTCAGATGATATTGTCAAACTCTATGGCCCCGAATGTTTGGTGCCAGGCACCTATTCGGCCAACTGCCTATTGGCCCGCAAACTTTCCGAAATGGAAAATGCTTTGTGCAGCTATACCACCAAGGCTGGGACCAGCACGGTAACCTTCCCTTTGAAATCACAAGCCAAGCCAAAGATGTAGATCAAGCCTCGGCGGCATTGGTAACAGACCTAAAACAACGCGGCTTGCTCGACGAAACGCTCGTCATCTGGGGCGGAGAGTTTGGCCGTACCAGTTATAGTCAGGGAAAGCTCACCATCGACAATTATGGCCGCGACCATCACCCATTGAAAGACGGTACGATTTGGATGGCAGGGCGGTATCATTGTAGTATGGTGGCATGTTAAACTGACGAACTTTGGTCATATTATCAGTCAATCCTGTGCATGTTCATGATTTTCAAGCCACCGTACTGCATCTATTGGGACTCAACCACGAAAAGCTGATTTTTAAGCATTTAGGGCGTAGGTACAGGCTTGCTGATATTTTGGTAAGGTAGTACGACATCTGCACCACATGAGGTGTATAGTGTTAATTAACACATTATCAGCCAATAAAGGCCAAACTGCTAATCAGAGTCAATGAATAGAAAGTGCTTCCAAGGCACGCCGAACAACTTTTTACTGTTGCCAATATTTTTATTGTTTTTGTCTTTGTTGTTTTGAAAAACAAACTGGTTGTTCCTACGTGGTTGCAATTCGGGCGCATGCACCCTTCTTTGTTGCTGCACTTTCCTATCGTGGTATTGTTGTCGGCCTTTGGGATGGAGTTTTTTCGATCTGGGTCCCTTTATACTCTGGAATAATGATTTTACCAGGTGTTTCTGCATCATCTATGGTTGATAGGCGCACTTTCGGCGGCACTGACGGTCATTATGGGGTCATTATTTTTGTCAAAAGAATCATTGGTGAAGGCGAGGTATTGCGAAATGAGATAATGGGAGGAGTCGTAGCTTTTGGGTAGCTAATAGTGCTCTTTATTGGTTTGCTGCGATTGATTCGTCTTCTGGTACAAAGTTCCATAGCCCAACCATCATCCATTATAGCGGCTATTTTGGTGATTTTGACGGGGCATTATGGCGCAACCCTCACCCATGGTACCAACTTTATTGTTGAGCCTATGACTAAAAATGAATCTGTTGCCTTCGACAAAGCGATGGTGTTTGCCGATGTGATTCAGCCTATTTTTGAACAGAAGTGCGTGAGTTGCCACAACCCAGATAAGACAAAAGGTGGATTGTTATTGACTAATCAACAGGCTATTTTGAAAGGAGGAAAGACAGGCAAGTTGTTTGTGGCAGGAAATCCTGAAATAAGCCTATTGTTACAACGAATCCACTTGCCCCTGGAAGAAAAAAAACATATGCCCCCAGTGGGAAAACCACAGCTCAACCCATTGGAAATAAAGCTGTTGTCGCTTTGGATAAAAGGCAATGCTGATTTTACAAAAAAAGTAATGGATTTGCCTGCCAACGATTCGCTAAGGTTGATTGCAACGACTTTTTTAGCACCTGCGGTAGAGAAGGAAGAGAGCTACGATTTTGCTGCCGCTGACGAAAAGACCATCCAAAAACTCCAAACGGCCTATCGAACCATTGCGCCATTGGCGCAAGAATCTCCCGCATTGTCGGTTAGTTTTTTCAATAAAAACAACTTTGCTTCCCAAAAATTGGCCGAACTCAGCGAGATTAAGAGTCAGATTGTCGCGCTCAATCTACCCAAAATGCCCGTGAGCGATGCCGATTTGAATACAATTGCCACTTTTGAGAATCTTCAAAAATTAGACCTCAATTTTACGGATATTACAGGCAAAGGGTTGAAGATACTTACCTCTCTAAAAAAACTCCAGCGCTTGTCGGTATCGGGTACGAAAGTAACTTTTGGAGATTTACAACCCATGATAAAAAACTTTGGAAGTCTAACTACCCTGACTTTATGGGAAACGAGTGTGTCTGTTGATGAAATCAAGCAGCTACAAAAGGCAAATCCAAGCATTGAGTTCATTGCTGGCTTTAGAGATGATGGTAGTAATCCTATCAAACTCAATCCGCCACAAGTAAAAAATCATTCGATGGTTTTTAAAGATTCTGTTTTAGTGCAGTTGGCGCACCCTATCAATGGCGTGGACATTCGCTACACCACCGACAACTCACCTCCAGATAGTATTCATTCTTTGCTGTTTACAGGCCAAACGACCTTGCAAAAAAGTGCGACCATCCGTGCCAAAACCTACAAAACAGGCTGGTTGGGTAGCGACGAAGTCGTTTTTGATTTCTTTAAAAACACCTATAAACCCGATAGCTTGCGCTTGCTTTTACCACTCAATCGGGTGCATCAGGCAGCAGGGGCTAACACTTTTTTTGATGGTATCCTCGGTACATTCAATGC
>JAWKMH010000020.1:0-78836 GCA_041392315.1 Spirosomataceae bacterium
CTAACAAAGTGGGTCGAGAAATCTTCTTGAAACAAAATGGCATTTCTCTGAATCAATATACAATATTCAACGGTATTACTTTTAAACTCTCCTGTAAACCACTCATAATTAGCCTTTAATGGTAATAGTCATACCCCAAACCCAATTGCGCGCTAATCGTTTTTGTGATAGGTTTACGAAAATTAAGCCTTTACTTACAACCCATACGCCCTATTGATAGGGGTTTTTGAGACAGCAAATCTATCAAATATCCAATTTCTGGTTGGGGCAATGCTGTTACATTTTGATAAGTAAACGTGGGCGATGCGGTAATCCACCATGCTGTTCTATGCGAATATTTAATCGGCAATATTGGCGTTTCTGATTTGGTGTCAACGACTGGGAGAGGAAATATAGCAGCAAGAGTTACGGAATTGTTGGGGTTTCAATTCACTGATAGAGACAGTAATTGGTTTTTTACTTTCAACTTCGGTTTTTTGATTTTCAAAGGTTATAAGGTTATCATTATTTTGAGTGTTTGTTTTTTCTACTTTACGGATACTTTTTTCTAATAAAACGCTTGGTTTTTTAAAGCTATTTTTTAATGTAAATTTAGTGTCTTTGGCGCATTTTTTTATGGCTAACAATATCTTTACTTGATTTGTGGGAAATTATAGCAGCGTATTTTGATTTATGATTAAACTTCTTTTCTCCTTTGCAACACCAAATTTTTTTGAAATATATCAATGGATGTCGGGTTGAAATCAACAACAAAATAGCACTACAAAACAAGCAATTACGTGCTTTTTGTCTATCATTTTTTGTTGGGAGAGCCTTATCAATAGACTCCATATACAGCCTCAGTAGGTTCAGATTCAAAATCAATAAACCTATTGCGAAGAAAACTGCTAAGTTCTTTTATCGTTAGGTGTTTGCATTTTATTTTTAAGCTACTATTCCCATTTTTTTAATTTATCTTTCAGTATCCCCTTGCTGCCCTTGACAATTGAGACTTGATGTCCCCTGATTAATATTGAGCAAGCCATTTTATGATTGGCGTATAACCATCTATCAAATAAAGGTTGATACAATTCGATAGCCATCGGGCAGTTGTTGTATCACTTTCAAGAGTTCCTCTGGGTGGTTAAATGGCTAATAGTAGAAACGTGTAATTCATCAACTACTTCAATAGCATCGTCAAAATCAATATTTGCGGCTAATGGCAAGTTTTTTCGATAGTGGTCAATGGCCGTATTTACTACAATAGCTTGACCCAGCTTCCTTACATTTTCAATTTTTTTGAACTGTATGAATATGGGTGAAAATCTTAATAAAAGCCTCTTGCAAAATATCTTCAGCTTCGGCACTTAAACGAACGTAACGACGGCAAATCCCCAACATTTTATTTTTATAATGTTTATAAAAAGCATATTGTGCTTTGCGGTCGTTACGCTGACAAGCCTTTAAAAAGTTCTTGCTCGTTCAAGGTTTCTAATCGTTTTGGTTAGAGACTACGAACCGTAATTTTATAATTATTATCTGAACCACTCATATCATACTTTTTTCCTCCAGCTTCTATCCGTAAACTCAAAAAAGGACTGGCAAGAGTTGTTTTCTCTCCTGTTCCGACTTTTTTGCAGAACCCAAATCGAGCCTTCCCGCCACGATGCGCCAGTTATTGAACTGTTGATTTAAAAACTCCAAAGCAGATGCTGGGTATATCCCGCTTTTCTTCATCATTTTAAATTGCCTCACGCTAAGTGTTGAACCATTAGAATAGATTACCGTCATTGGCCAAGAAAAAGTCATAATATAAGCTGTGTTGGTTTTTTAATTCTATCAAAAGTGTTTGTGAATATCTTGTAAACCATTCATAGCTATCAAATCCATAATATAGCGTCCAGGTGCCTAATCCAAAGGTTTGATTGAGTGTTTGAAGCATTTGTGGAGTTATCTCATTTTCCGAAACTCCAACTATTTTTGAGCCTCTACCAGCACTCATCGGGTTGGCACTCCATCTAAGAAACGTGCCATCTGAAGAAAACTAATAAAAATCTTGCCTGCGTTCACTCGCCAGTGGGAACAAAGAATGAGGAGTAGGAACTTTCGCTATGATAAAAGACGGCCAAAACATAAGTAAAACCATTACTATACTGATTGACTTGGACTGAATAACTACTTGCACTTTGTCCGCCTTGTTTTGACCAGCCTTCAGAGGAAAAGTTGAACGTGTCTATTTTGTTTTCTTGATGAACCCTTTGATATTTTCTGGTAAATTATCTATACTTGATACCCAATATTGCCTTCTATATTTGCCGAGATTATTTGTTGTAGAATTAAAAATCCCTTTATAGGTACTATTTTTATCAAATACCAATGTTATCCCATTATTGTTGCTACCATCATGGGCAGTAATTGAAACAATATAATTGAGCAAGGTACTATTTTCATCAAGATCCAACGAAATGATGGGTTGTATGCTCACATTGGGGTGGAAGGTAGTTTTTATATAATTGATAATGTTATCTGGCAAATCAACATAATCGCTGTTTAACCTAAGTCCTTTCAGGATGTTATTATGGTTATCAATCGTCAAAATCCATGGCTTGCGTGCCGTCATCATTAAAACTCGCCTCCCATACCTTATTTGGTATAATAACCCTTATCTTGATATCGGAAGCATTAGGATAATAAAGTTTTACTAAGTCCACAACTGACTGATTAATAGTTTCGGAAGTGGGCAAAATATTTACTTCATTTTTCTTGAAAGTATCGCAGCCAGAGAAGCAAAAAATAGCAGCAATAAAAAGCGATAGAAACAATTTATTTTCTTTTGGAAGTCTTTTTGAGTGAGAAAAAATAGTTTGGCTGCGCATCAAACAACATTGACGGATAACACTCAAAAAAGGCTGCACGACTTATAAAAAGGATTTGAAATACTTTTGTTAATTGAGTTCGAGTAACATTCAAAACAGGAAGTAAAGTAGAAAGTTTTGGGGGTTGAGTTTTTTGATGGTAGGTCTGTGTATTTAAAGGAACAGATGACTTAAAAACCTAAAAAATAGATTTTTACAATGGAATCACAACATACTGTTAATGAATATATGGCTATCTTTTAGCCTATCTTTCCATTTTTGAATTTTGCCCAAACCCAACGCCCTAATATCGTTATTTTGTTGAGCGATGATCAAGGCTGGGGTGATTTGAGCCTCCATGGCAATAAAAATATCCAAACCCCCAACATTGATCGTATCGCTCAAAAGGGGCAGTTCAAGCATTTTTTTGTGCAGCCTGTTTGCTCCCCTACACGTGCCGAACTACTCACGGGAAGGCATCATCCAAGAAGGTATAGTACCTCCGAAGGTGGTGAACGCATGAATCCTGATGAAACCACCCTTTGCTGAGGTATTCAAAAGAGGCTATGCTTACCGCGGCTTTTGGCAAATGGCACAATGGAATACGTATCCTTACTATCCCAACGGACGTGGGGATTTGATGAATTTATGGGCTTTGTTCGGGGCATTGGGGCGACTACTTCGATGCATCTTGGAGCATAATGGTTTTTTCATTGTAAGGAAAGGTCGCATGGCTGATGATCTGACCGACAGAGCCATGGCTTACATAGAACAAAACCAAAAAAAGCCATTTTTGCTTTATTTACCCTTCAATACGCCCCATTCGCCCATGCAAGTACCGACCGTTGGTGGAACAAATTCAAAGATAAAACCCTTTCGATGACGGTCGAGAAAGAAGACCCCAACTTTACCCGCGCAGCCTTGGCCATGTGTGAAAACATAGATTGGAATGTGGGGCGATTAATGGAAAAACTAAAAACAACTGCATCTTGAAGACAATACAATTGTATTGTATTTTAGCGACAACGGCCCCAATGCCCTCCGCTGAACGGCGGCATGAGAAGCATCAAAGGCTCAACCGACGAAGGAGGTAAGGTCGCCACTGGTGATGCAATACCCCAAGGCGATAAAAGCTGGAACAAAGATTGAACAAATAGCAGGAGCCATTGATTTGCTGCCTACGCTCGCAGATTTGGCTGGTATAAAACATCAATCTTCCAAACCATTGGATGGCATCAGTTTGAAGCCTCTTTTACTTAAAAATACTCAAAATTGGCCAAATAGACTGCTATTTTCTCATTGGGGAGGTCGTATAAGTGTACGAAGCCAACAACACCGTTTGGATCACACAGGCAAACTCTACGATATGGTAGCCGACCCATCGCAGACTATCAATGTTGCTGCGCAAAACTTAACATTGTCATCACAGTTGCAAAAAGAAATAGACGCATGGAAAAAAGAAGTATTGATAGGGATTTCAGAAGATAAGCGCACTTTCCCAGTGGGGCATATAGCTTACAAATACACGCAGCTCCCTGCCCGCGATGCGCAGCCACAGGGAGGGATAAAACGCTCAAATAAGTATCCCAACGCTACCTTTATGACTCACTGGACTTCTATAAACGATGCCATTGTGTGGGAGATAGAAGTGCTTGAGGAGGGAGATTTTGAAGTAGAACTCTATTATACTTGCCCAGCCAACGACGTGGGCTCTACTTTTCAGTTATCATTTAATCAACAAACACTAACCGCCCAAATTACGGAGGCACACGACCCACCACTGCGAGGGATGGAGCATGACCGATTTCCACGAATGGAGTCGTATATCAAAGATTTTAAACCCCTAAAAATAGGAACAATACACTTGGAAAAAGGAATAGGAAAACTGATGTTGAAAGCCACTGACATAGCAGGAAAACAAGTCATGGATTTTCGATTGCTGATGTTGGAAAGAGTTAGATAGCTACTGGTTTTCTCAAAATTTTTATGGGCTACACTAAGTGTATTTTTTGACTAACTTGTCTTTTACTTAAAAAAACAAAATACAATGAAACGATTACCATTATTAGTAATGCTACTGGTAGCAAACATATGCCTTTCCCAAAAATTTACTACCCTATTTGTAGAAGCCGAAAGCTTTAAAAATAAAGGTGGATGGGTAGTAGATCAACAATTCATGGATGTGATGGGGTCTTCTTTCTTGATGGCACACGGCATGGGAAAGACAGTAGAAGATGCCAGTACGACCATTACATTTCCTAAAATAGGCACTTACAAGGTTTATGTGCGTACACGCAACTGGAGTGCGCAATGGTCGCAGGTAGAAGCCGCAGGACAATTTCAGGTGTTAATCAATGACCAACCGCTCGAAAGGGTATTCGGTAAAGACAACCCAAAGTGGCACTGGTCAGAGGGAGGAACAGTAAAAATCATGGCAAAAGAAACAAAGATTTCTCTAAAAGACCTCACAGGTTTTAATGGTAGGTGCGATGCCCTGATTTTTACCAACGACCCCAACTTTAAGCCCATTGAAGACCTTCAAAAATTGGCTGATTTTAGAAATAATTATTTTGGTTTTGATAAAAATCCCAAAAAAGTAGGCCCGTTTGATTTTGTGGTAGTAGGTGGTGGTATGGCGGGTACATGTGCAGCCATATCGGCAGCCCGAAATGGCGTAAAAGTGGCCTTGATTCAAAATAGACCTGTTTTGGGAGGTAATAATAGCTCCGAAGTACGAGTACATTTAGGGGGCAGAATCAACTTAGAACCCTATCCACAATTGGGAAATTTGGTCAATGAAATTGGTCCAGATGAAGGAGGAAATGCCCAACCCAAAGAATACTATGAAGATGATAAAAAACTACAAGCGGTGTTGAAAGAACAAAACATTGCACTTTTCTTGAATTATCACGCCAATCGAGTTGAAATTAAAGAGGGTAACATTGAAAAAGTGTTTGCCACCAATATCGAAACAGGTGAAAAAGTGGTTTTTGAAGCCCCTTTATTTGCCGACTGCACAGGCGATGGTACCATCGGCTACTTGGCCGGGGCCGAATACATGACTGGCAGAGAAAGTAAAGCCACCTACGGCGAACCCACCGCGCCTGAGGTAGCCGATAACCTTACCATGGGGGCTTCTGTTCAATGGTTTTCGGAGAAAAAAAACGAGCCAGTGCCTTTCCCCAATATCAAGTGGGGATTGCCTTGGGACGAAGAAAAAGCTGAAGAAATCACCAAAGGCGATTGGGAGTGGGAAACGGGCATGGGCTTGGATATGAAATTAGACTTTGAACAAATCAGAGATTATGGTATGTTGGCGGTTTACTCCAATTGGTCATATCTCAAAAACAACGCGAAGAATAAAGAAAAATTCGCCAATGAGAGCCTCAAATGGGTGGCATTTGTAGCGGGCAAACGCGAATCCTTAAGACTCAAAGGTGATTATGTACTCATTGAACAAGATTTGACCGAACACCGCGTCTATCCCGACGGTACAGCCCCCACCTCTTGGACCATTGATTTGCATTATCCTGACCCCGAAAACTCAAAACTTTTCCCAGGGGCAGCGTTTAAATCTATTGCCAAACACGTCAAAATCTATCCTTATCCCATCCCATTTAGGTGCTTGTATTCAAAAAACATCAACAATTTGATGATGGCAGGAAGAGATATAAGTGTGTCGCACGTGGCTCTGGGTACAGTAAGACTCATGCGCACTGGCGGTATGATGGGCGAGGTATTGGGTATGGCAGCAGCTGTTTGTAAAAAAGAAAATACAAACCCACGGGGTATTTATCAAAACTACTTTGCCGAACTCGAAAGCCTCATGCAAAAAGGAGTAGGTAAAACCAATATACCTCAAAAACAAACCTATAACTTAGGCGGAACGTTATTGAATGTAAACAAATGAAATTATCCCTTGCTTTTTTAATCCTCTTGGGTTGTTTCTCTTTTCTCTGGATTCCTCCGAAGAAAGAGGGTTTTGCTTTTGAGATTGAATTAAAAAATGGCGGTTCGTTTGAAGTCTTTGAAGTCAAAAATGAGATGGGTGGTTTAGAAAAATATACCGCCAATATTCAAGCTCCTGTTTGCGAGGAAGGTGTTTGCTACCCAATAAGTCTGATTTTCAACTGGAATCTTATCGGGGAGTTTATGAATTATGAAATGATTGATGGAGAGCCACTTACAAAATTAGACCATGTTCCCTTTTTGCCAAAAGACTATGAAAAACTGCAACTTATTTTAACGGACAAAGATCTCAGTTTCGTGAAAATACCCGCAGAAGAGTTGGTGGTCAAAACGCCAAAAGATTCGGTAGATGGCTACTCGGGCGCAACCAAAGAAACGATCAAAAAAGAAATCATTGAAGGTGCATTATATACTTGCTACACGCTTTGGCATATCGCCCATGGAGCGGTCGTTGATTCCATTGAACAGCATACTCTAAAGAAATTGGATAAAGTGTTGATTGAGCAAGTGGCTAAACTGAGGAAACAATCGGCCAACTATTTTTTGATTAACCATCTGACAGATAAGCAATTTGAAGAAAATACAGGTGTAGTGCTGACATTAATCAAAGAAGGGAAGGGGTATTTTAGTAAAAACGCCATTGAAAAAATGCCCTCCTCTGTTTTTCAAAAAAACCAAGCCTTCATCATCGCTCATTATCCCCACTTTGACTACTATACCCAGTTGGCCCTATTGAACAAATTAAACAGCGTAGTATTAAATGAGCCGCTGGAGTCTTTGCTGATTGAAAATCTTAGTAGTAGAAATAGCGCCTTAAATCAAAAAATTACTACCTTGATTTTAAAAACAACCCACCAACTTATTTTAGAAAAATTGGTTGATCAACTGATTCAGAAAAAAATCGCTTTGACCACTACCGCTTATCAACAGTTGGAGAGTCTTTCTGGAAGTTTTAGAGATAAAATCAAAGAGATAGAAAAAGTAAACTAAAAAATGAGAAAAATAATCGTATTGCTATTATGGTCTTTGGTTTCGGTGGGGCAAGAGGTAGCTCAACCTCAAGAGTTCATTTATAAAAAGATAGATACCACCCAACTGAAACTAACCATTTATCAGCCTCAAAATAGGAGCAAAGCCTCACCAGCGATTGTTTTTTTCTTTGGCGGAGGTTGGGTTTCGGGTAGTATTGGGCAGTTTAAAACCCAAGCCGAGTACCTCGCTCAACGAGGTATGGTGGCTATTTTGGCCGATTATCGTGTAACAAAAAGAAACCAATCCACGCCTTTCGAATCGCTGAAAGATGCTAAATCGGCCATGCGTTTTGTCCGAAAAAATGCCAACTTATTGGGAATAGACCCTCAGCACATTGCAGGAGCGGGAGGCTCCGCAGGAGGGCATTTGGCTGCGGCCTGTTTCACCAATGAAAGCATCAACGAAACCACAGACGACTTGTCGGTAAGTGCCAAACCCAATGCTTTGGTGTTGTTTAATCCCGTGATTGACAATGGTCCTGACGGTTATGGCTACGAAAGGGTAGGGGAGCGATATACCGAGTTTTCGCCCATGCACAACCTCAAAAAAGGTTTTCCTCCCACGATTTTCTTTTTGGGAACAGCCGATAAATTGATTCCTGTAGCAACAGGCCAAAAATTCAAGCAACAAATAGAAATACTCGGGGGGCGTTGCGATTTACACCTTTTTGATAATCAGCCACACGGCTTTTTCAATCAATCGCCTTTCAAAGAGGAAACACTCCAAAAAGCGGATGATTTTTTGCGGTCGTTGGGTTATTTATAATGAGTGCAAATTGCATTTTACTTGTGATAAACTTTGCTTATCGTAGGTAAAATCAATATACTACCCTCATCTTATTTCTTTGCTTGTTTAGCTTCTCCAACGGTACTCATGTATTTGACCAAATCTAAAATCTCTGTTTCGGATAGTGCGTCAAACAAGCCTACTGGCATAAGGGATGTGGGCATGACCTCGCGCGACTGGATGGCCGATTTATTAATCACTGTAGCTTCTTGACCTACGATACGCATGGTCAATTGTCGCTCATTTTCTGAAACAATATTTCCTGAATAGGTGCGCCCGTCGCGCGTAGTAACGACCACCAACTTATAATCTTCTTGAATTTCGCCACTTGGATTTAGTACATTGAACAAAAGATAATCTATATTGCCCCGATTAGAGCCGGTCAAGTCTGGCCCAATATTCCCACCCTCGCCGTACATTTTGTGGCAGCTTCCACAGGTATTTTGAAAAACAGCCTTGCCTTTTGTGGCGTTGGCAGCTAAAATAGCTTTGTCGGTAATCATGCGCTGGTACTTGGCGTATGATTTTTCTAAAGAGGGTTCTTGTTCAATAGGCCCCCACACTTCAATGAAGCCACTGCCGACTACTCGTAGCAATTGGCGGGCCGAATAGGCAGGAACATCACGTTTGGGAATTGTTTGATTTTTAATGGCTTGTGTCAATTGCCAGCCATATTTAGGGCGCGATGACAACGTTTGAATGGCCTGAAGTTTTTCGGCAGTTGTAAAATCTTGGTAGTTAGCAATCAATAGTTTTGCCAAAGGCTCTTTGTCGTATTCGGCGATGGCACGTATGGCATCTATTCGAATTTTAGGTTCGTTGAGCAATGCAGGAAATTCGGCCACCAATTCTTCTCTTTTGCGGCTGGAGATTGCCACAAGAGCTTGTTGCCTTTGTACGATGGGGGCATTTTTGTTTTTCAAAGTTACTATTGATTTCTGCGTTATTTCTGTATCGCCAAATCGCTGGGCAATTTGTAAAGCCAAAGCAGCGATATCCCCCTTTTGTTGTCTTAGTTGATTGTAAATAGTGGGCCAATTGGCGGGCGATTTCAAATCATAGCGACCTTCCAAGCCGTCGCGCATGCCTTCGAGAAGGTTGATGGTGGTGGTTTTGGATAAACGTTGAAATTTTGCTAAAGTTGAAAGCACTACATCAGGATTATTATCATCAATCAAGCGCCGGGCTACATATTTTGCAATCAGCGGAATTTTTGCTTTTGAGGCTAAGGCAAGCGCACGCGAAGGATTACTTTTGACCAAAGGCTCCAGGCCAAACCAAATCATTTTGGGTAAATTATGATCTTCAAAATCTTCGCTATGGGTTACTAAGTTTTCCGCTATTTTCCAAGAGTGTTCATTATCAATGCGTTGCATAGCAGCCGCCAAATACAACCGTACTACTGGAGAGGCATCTTCTTTGGCCATTTTTACAAATAAAGCAAGGGCTTCTGCTGGTGGATTTTTGTCTTCGCATAGTAGCTGAATGGCCCACGCTCGAATGTAAGCATCGGTATCATTCAGCGATTTTTGTAGTGTTTCATTGGTCAAATTATTGGTAATGTGCAAAGTCCACATAGCTCGCAAGCGATGATCTGCGTTGGAATTTTGCTCAAAAATAGTTTGTAATTGGGCAAGTGCATTTTTATCTAAAGAGGTTTTTGTTGCGCGATGTTGTAAGATCACTCGTGCGCGTCGGGCATGCCAGTCGCTGGGGCTCTTTTGAAGTTCAACCAATGGTAAATCAGAAAGTTTATTGAGGTCTTCATAGCGGCTTGTCCAGTTTTGAGCCAATGATTGACGTTGGGCATGATTCTGAAAATCTGCCCTGTTTCTCCATTCAATACTTCTTTACCGCAAATATCGGCATCATGCCAATCTAATACATACAGCCCGCCATCCGCCCTACTTCCATGCTAAAACCCACCCATTGGGCGTTGTTGGCCATGAGCAATTCATCGCCATGTTTACCCACAAAACCCGACCCTTTTTTTTCTAACATATCCGATAAAACGGCGTGTTCATGGATATTGGCCATAAAAATACGGCCTTGGTGTTCTTTCGGAAAGGCATCCGACTGATACACCCGTGCCCCACCATGTGCCGAACGGTGGCTATGATCGGCAATGGTACGAATATCACTATAGATATAAGGGTTGAAATGCTGCCCACCTTGGCGATGATAAATGCCACCCGGAATAACATGCCACAGATGAGGAATGACGCAAGCACTGATAAACAACTGTCCTTTGGCATCATAGTCAATCCCCCAAGGGTTGCTAAAACCATGGGCTACTACTTCAAATTTATCTTTGGTGGGATGGTATCGCCACACACCACCATTAATGTCTATGCCCTCACCTTGTAAAATATCTTCAGGAAAAGGGTCGTTGTGACGATATATCTTTCCTTTACCTTGGGGCTTGTGTACTTTGGAAGGTGTGGCAAATCCTTGGCAGCCATAGAGCCAACCATCGGGCCCCCAGTGCAGGCTATTGAGCGTTTCGTGGCGGTCGCGGATACCCCAGCCCGTAAGTCTTACCTCAATGTCACTCATATCGGCCAAGTCATCATGGTTTTTGTCGGGTACAAAAAGTAAATTAGGGGGTGTCCCTAAGTATAGGCCATCAAACCCAACAGCCATGGCCGCAGGGAAAGCAATGCCCTCCAAGAATACTTTTTTGGTATCGGCTACACCATCGTGATTGGTATCTTCCAAAATCAAAATCCGACTATTTCCCGCTTTTGAAAAACCGCTTCCCCGCGACTCATAATCACGGTTTTCGGCTATCCAAAGCCGCCCTCGGTCATCCCAACAAAAAGCCATGGGTTGCGTGAGCATAGGCTCTGATGCCCAAGCATTTACTTGAAACCCTTCTTTGAGTGTCATGTTGGCGACAGCTTCTTCGGGCGTTAAAAATTTGGCATCTCGGCCTTCTTGTTGCGCCACTCCCCATAGTGAATACATCATTTCTTGACCACTGTACTCACTCCAAGTTTTGTTTAAAGTAACATCATTCAGCTCGCCTGTATAAATCACTAACTGATGTTTGATGTATTCTACTGCTCCTTTTTTGATGTGCCAATCTTGTTTTCTGGCACGTGCTGGGCCAAAGCCCAACTGCCCGTCCACGCGCCAGTATTGCGGAAATCCCTTGTTTTCGGGGTGATCGAGTACGGCAATATGTGCCCAGTCGCTGCGGCCTTCTATTTTCATGCCCACGTCCACCCAGCCAGCACGTTGCCCTTCGGCTTTGTCATTTTTCTGACGTGCTGCATTGACAATTTCACCTTCTATTCCTTGTTTCCAAGGCATTCTGACAAAAAGCCCGCCATAGTCATATTTCCCAATTGTAACCTCTGTTTGAGCCTCACCGGCCCATTCTAAATCTAGTAGGTATTTACCGTTTTGTGCACGCATGACCCATGTTTGCGTTTCGGTTAATACGGGATTGCCTTTTTCGTCCAAAAGATGGTAAACCGTCGCCCATTTGACTTCTTCACCATTGTTTTTAATCACTTTGGTTGCTACACGCCTCCAATAGTCGCCTTCGGGATGATGAAAATAATCGCGACCATTGACACGGGTGTAGCCCCAATAAATGCCTGTTTGATGTTTGTGATGGCCTGGGCTATACTCTGTTAAAATACCTTTGCCATCAGGAGCTACAATCGGATGAATATACGGTCGAAAATCTGCCTTGACATGCTGAACTAATAGGGGTGTTCTTCCATCTTTTAGGTAAATGGAGATAGTACCCGCTTGCTGGTCCTCCACAATGCGTAACGACTGATTTTGAGAAGGTAACGTAAGGGTTTTAGCAGATGAAAAAAGGTTATAAAACCACCCAAAACTTACTAAAATAAGCGATAACGATAGTATAATTGCTTTTGTCATTATACAGAAGTTGAGATTTTTTATAAGAAATAAAACCACCTTATTTCAAAAGGGAAAAATCATCAATTACTCCTGTAATTTCTAGGAAATTAACGATATGGTAGGGGTATTTATAAGAACCTAAGAAACCACTCCATACTGGAGCTTATTTAGAAACAGGCGTTTTTAAGCGTTCTAATTCTTGCCTTAACCCTTCGTTTTCGGTTACATACCGTTGTATTTGCCCTTTCAAATAGGCATTTTCTGAAAGAAGTGCTGAAATCATTTTTTCAGTTTCGTCGTATGGCACGGCCTCTTCCGATTGTTTGGCCTGATTGGCATAGCCACGGCAAGTACTCGAACAATATTTAGCGGTTGAGCGACTGGCAAAATAGGGCGTGCCACACCAAAGGCAGGTTTTTTCAAATACTTTGGCATTGTATTTAAAATTGGAACGATCTAATTGAGGCATAAGAAAGAAATTTAAGTAGGCATAAAATTAGTGATTTAATTTTTATTTGTTAGATTTATAACGAAATTATTTCGTTATAAATCTAACAAATAAAAAAAAGAAAAGGTGAAAGGAAAGAGTGAACCCCTCCCTCAGAGGGGAGGGGCAGGGGGTGGAGTTAATTTTCCCCAAAAATTAAAAACTAACAGGCACTTCAACCATGACATTATCCCAAGCAATCATCAAATGAGATTCCAAGAAGTTATCACTCATTTTTTTGAATTGAATAGAAAGATTCTCTACTACCTCATCTGTTTTTTTGATAGGCACATTGACACGAAGCACGTCGAAATCTTGCTTATAACTATATGATCCCCACTGGTCTAAATCTGAATTAAATATCAATGTCCATTCTGTTTCATTAGGTATGACATGTAAAGCATAAACTCCCGCTTTGATTTTCTTGCCTGCCACAGTAGCATCCGTATAAAATTTTACTTCGGTAGCTTCATTAGCCCCTACGCGCCATACTTTTCCAAACGGAATGAGTTTACCAAAAACCTCACGGTCTTTTTTGGCAGGCCGACTATACGTAATACGCGCAAATAATTTATCGCCTACTTTGGCTGGGGCAAATTTGCGGTCGTGGGCATAGTCATCAGGGTAATAGGCCATATCCATCGGGCTTTTGTCTAAGCCTCTGAATTTTTGCTGTGCATTAGCAACCAAAGTGAATCCGATAAAGAGACATGTGAATAACAATAAATTTTTCATCTGTAAGAATTTTAATGGTAATTAAAAATAGAACAATTAGGTTGATTTGCAAAAATAGTCAGTAAATAAAGTCATTGCTGTCAGCTAAACGACATTTTCCAAAGCGTATAATTGAGAAAGAATATATTAGTGTGTTGTGCTCCTCACATCCATGTTCCAATATGCCATAGCCGTTATCTACCCAAAGAACAAGTAGCGCCATAAAGCTTGTTAAAATTTGCCTGAAGCTATTTTCAATGTTTTTCCTTTACACAAATGTAAGGTAAAAAAAGGTGCAACAGGGCATTAACAAACAAATAGCCACTATTTTATTTTTATAAATTTTCTAAAAAAAATATAAAATCAGTGAGTAGATAAGTCTTGTTTAAACGTTTAAACAAAAAACAAGCCGAATATTCAATATATAATCTTATAATTATTATAAAATAGTTGTGTAAATACTTTATTGTAGCTTATTTTAAGTTTATCTATTAATCAAATATGCTTTTTATCTATCATAAAATTTAAAAAATGCTTAAACCTTTAAACTTGCTATTTTTATGCAAAAACACTCTCATGCTTCTATAAGGCTATCTATTTCTTGCCTTAAACAACATTTTATTCTCTAATTCCACTACGTTTTAAACACTATTTTACAATGAAAAAAATCTTACAATTTATCATTGCCCTTGCTCTCCTATCTCAAGGTGTTCTTTTGGCTCAAAATGTGAGGATTACAGGTAAGATTACCGATCAAGACAACGCGCCTCTGCCTGGTGTCAATATATTGGTAAGTGGCACCAACAAGGGTACAACAACCGATGCCAATGGAGGATATGTGATAGAAGCCCCCTCTGATGCCTCTTTGGTTTATTCTTACATTGGTTATATCAATCAAACAATCAAAATAAACAATCGCTCTACCATTGATCTAAAAATGGCCCAAGAAGAAAGAAGCTTAAGCGAAGTGGTTGTAACTGCTTTAGGTATTAAAAAAGAAACCAAAACGCTGGGTTATGCTACGGCTTCAGTCAATGCAGATCAAATCGCGACCAATCGCCAGCCTAATGTTATGTCAGGTTTACAGGGTAAGATGGCAGGGGTAAATATTACTTCTATGGGAACAGGCCCTGGAGGTACAGCTAAAATTAGAATTCGGGGTCAATCTTCGTTTAGTGGCCAGAACAATCCACTCATTATTATCAATGGAGTTCCTGTTGACAACTCTAACTATTCTTTAGGCGGAGATTTTGGACCCGCGCTTCCAATAGTTCTGATGGCGGAGATGGGCTTTCGAGTATAAATCCCGATGACATAGAAAGTATGACCGTACTCAAAGGGGCTACCGCTGCGGCACTTTATGGCTCTCGTGCCAAGGATGGTGTGGTAATGATTACTACCAAATCAGGCGGCAGAAACAAAGGCTTTGGTGTAGATTACAATATGAATTTTACGACCGATACACCCCTTGATTTCACCGATTATCAATATGAATATGGGCAAGGAGAGGGTGGCAAAAGACCGACAACCCCCAACCCAACCTCGGGCGTTTGGAGTTTTGGAGAAAAATTCCAGCCAGGGATGACTCAAATTTTATTTGACAATAAAACTTACCCATATGAGCCAGTTTATAACCGTATTCGTAAGTTTTATGATATAGGTACCAACCTCAACAATACCCTAACGGTATCAAATAGCGGTGTGAATGGTGGTTTCAGCTTGTCATTGTCCAATGCCATCAATCATGGTATCATGCCCAACAATAAATTTGATCGTAAAATTATCAATTTGGGTTTCAGCCAAAATATCACTGATAAACTTGTGGCCAGCGGAAATGTGAACTATTCTCTTGAAAAGAACATCAACCCACCACAACTCAATACCCAAGATGTGTCTGTAGCAACCGTCATAGGTACCTTAGCCAATTCGATGCCCTTCGATGCCTTGCGCGATAACACCGTTCTTCCCAATGGCGACGAATTTGTGTTCTCTCGTTTTTTAGTACGTAATAACCCCTATTACTCCATGGCCTACAAATTTGAAAATGTAAATAGGAACAGGATTTTTGGGAACATCGCTCTAAAGTATAATATCACCGATTGGCTTTATGTACAGGGCCGAATTGCAGAAGACTTCTATGTACGCAATCAAGAGTACAATATACCTAATGGCTATGCGCCCATAGCAAAAGCACCTACGGGATTTGTCAATGGTTCTTATACCCAAGATATTCGTCAAAATATAGAGCGAAATTTAGATTTAATCATTGGTGCTAATCGCAATTTTGGCAAAATCGGTATAGATTTTACTTTCGGGGGCAATCAGCGATATGCCAGAATCGACTATAACTCCGTTACAGTGCAAGATTTTGTACAACCTGGTCTTTATACAGTCATGAATGGCCGCATCAAAGACCCGTTATACAGCCTCTCTGAGAAAAAAATCAACTCCCTTTTTGGGGCCGCTACCATTTCATACAAAGATTTCTTATACCTTAACTTAACCGCTCGAAACGACTGGTTTTCTACATTAGCCCCTGCCAACAGAAGCATCTTATATCCTTCTGTTACCAGCAGTTTTGTTTTTTCGCAGGCATTAGACAACCTACCTTCTTGGCTTAATTTCGGGAAGCTAAGAGCCGCATATGCCCAAGTAGGTTCTGATAACGTAAACCCCTATTCAAATGCCTTATTTTATGCTGTCGACAACAATCCCTTTCCCAATCCTTCGGGATTATCTGTACCCGTTGGTGGCATCAATACAAGTGTTGTTCCCAATACAAATCTTCGACCATTACGCATCAAAGAGGCAGAAGTGGGTTTAGAGTTAAAAGTTTTTGATAACAAACTCGGTTTGGATTTTGCCTACTATCACAAAATTACTGAAGACCAGATTCTTGCCGCTCAAATTTCTAATGCTACCTCCTACAATAGCAAGCTAATCAATGTAGGCCGAAGCAAAAACGAGGGTATAGAGTTGGCGGTGCTTTTTTCACCCATTAAAAAAGGGGATTTTAGTTGGGACATCAACGCCAATGTAGCCTATAATACCTCGAAGGTTTTACAGTTAGGACTCACAGCTTCTGATACCATTATCACGGTAGCTTCAGGGGGTGGGCGCAACCTTACACAAGTAGTAGGCAAACCCATTGGGCAGCTATACACCTTTATGTATCTACGCGATAGCCAAGGAAACAAAGTATTTGACCAAAAAAGCGGGCTTCCATTGCGTAACAATGTCTTACAAAATGTGGGTAGTGCCCTACCCCGCTATGTGGGAGGAATTACCAATACTTTCACTTACAAAAATATTTCCTTATCTGCTTTAATAGATTTTAAACTCGGGCACAAAATGATTGCAGGCCGTAATACTAACTTTCAAAGACACGGTCTTTCAAAGCGTACTTTGCCCGGTCGTGATGTTGGCTATGTGATAGGCGAAGGTGTCAATCCTAATGGAGAAGTAAACAAAACACAGGTAGCTGTACAGCCATTTTATGAAGCCATTAACCCACTGGGCATTAATGAAGACTGGGTATCCAACGCTGGGTTTTGGAAACTTCGCCAGCTCACTTTGAGCTATGATGCCACCAAACACTTCTCTAAAAAAGGTTTTGTAAAAGGACTCCGCGTCAGTGCAGTAGCCAACAATGTGCTGATGATAAAAAAATGGACAGAAAACATGGACCCAGAAGAAGCACTCGTTTCGTCAGACAATGCCGTGGGTCTTGATTTTTGGCCAGGCTTGCCGCCAACCCGCAGCGTTGGATTCAATCTAAATTTCAAATTTTAACTTCTAAATACCAATACAATGAGAATATATCTTAAATTTCTATTGGGCACTATGCTGGTATTGTCGGCTCTATCATGCGACAAGGGGTTTGATGAGGTAAATACCAACAAAATAAACCCCACATCACTTGCTCCTTCTTTGATATTAAACAAGGCTATCATTTCTACTACTTATTTAGACGGGGGTAGTACTTTGGGGATGTTGAGTTATAATTTTGGTATCGTTCAGCAAATTATCACGCCATATGGCAGTTCGCTGTCTGGTGCCAACTATAATCAACTCAACAACGGAAACGCTGCCGCCGTTTGGAATAATTTTTATCAAAATGTATTAAAACAAGTGGTTGCTGCTGTAGATCAAACCAAAGACAAGCCTTCCGAAAACAACACCTATCAATCGGCAAGAATTTGGAAAGCCTATTCATTTATGATTTTGACCGACAACTATGGCGATATTCCTTATTTTGAAGCAGGTAAAGGATACATAGACCAAGTAGTAGCCCCTAAATATGATGCTCAACAAGCGATTTACAAAGACATATTAAAAGAGTTGGAAGAAGCCACAGCTGGTTTTAAAACGTCTGACCCACCCGTGGTTACTGATATTCTATATGGAGGAAATGTAGCTAGATGGAAAAAATTGGGTTATTCGCTCATGCTACGTGCCGCTATGCGCCTGACCAAGGTAGATCCTGCTACTGCTGAGGCTTTCGTAAAAAAGGCAGTAGCTGGTGGATTGTTTGAGTCAAATGATGACAACTCTATCATACGGCACACGTCTATTTACAACAATTATATCGCCAACCATTTGGCCGCGAGAGAAAAAACAAACTATTATTTAGCCGAGCCTTTTGTAGATTACCTAAAAAGCAATAATGACCCACGACTAAGCATTTTTGCAGTTCGTCATGTAGGTGCAAAAGGGGGGCAAGAACAGACCGCCGCCAGAGCAAACTCCGACCCCAAAGTACAGATTGGCATGCCAATGGGCTATAATGATGTTTCTATTTCGGCCACTTTTGCCCAAAAAGGAGTGGTCAGTTTATGGGACTATAGCCAGCCCAACCTCAATACAGTACTTAAACTCGATGCTCCTGAATTTCATGTAACATACGCCCAAACTCAATTGCTCTTAGCAGAGGCTGCTCTTAGAAAATGGATACCTGGCGACCCTGCTACCTACTATGAGAAAGGCATCAGGGCAAACTTAGAACAAATGGCCCTTTACGATGCCAAAGCTACCATTTCTGAAGAGGCTATAAAAACCTATATTGCCTCACAAGCCTTTGTTGCCTCGAAGGGTTTCGATCAAATAAACACCCAATATTGGGTTGCTACTTTCCTGGATGGCAACGAAAGTGTGGCCAATTTTAAAAGAAGTGGCTTTCCGGCATTGAAAAGAAACCCCTATCCTGGTTCCGAACTTAAAAATGAAGACTTCATTCGAAGATTGCCCTATCCTGATGGCGAAATCGTCGTCAACTCCGCCAATATGAACGAGGCCGTTAAACGTCAAGGGCCAAATGACATGGAATCGCGGATTTGGTGGGACAAAAAGTAAAAACGTTTTATTAAGTTCTTTGTGGATTTTGGGTGGCGGTCTCTACCGCTTACTCAAAATCCGCTACATACAAACTCCATGTAATTCTAAGAGATAAAATCTACTAACCCCCTTTCTATGCTATGAAAAATACAAATTTAGATCGTCGTGAAACCCTAAAAACACTGGGTCTTGGTGGTTCGGCAGGGCTATTAGGGCTTTTTGGAAGCCTCAATAGTGCGCAAGCCCGCGAAGACAAAACCACGCCTGCCTATGCCAAAGCCATGAAGCCTGTCAAAATCAAGAGTGTCAGGGCTATTGCTACTGCTCCGCAGGGGTCCAATCGAATTGTAGTCAAGGTAGAGACCACCGAACCTGGCTTGTATGGCTTGGGCTGTGCTACTTTCACCCAGCGTGCTGCTACAGTAGTGGTAGCCATCAATACCTATCTCCATGAGTTTTGCGTGGGCAAAGATGTTGATAACATTGAAGATATGTGGCATGCTGCCTATGTGAGTTCGTATTGGCGCAATGGGCCTGTTTTGAATAACGCCCTGAGTGGCTTAGATCAAGCACTTTGGGATATTAAAGGCAAACGTGCAGGTATGTCGCTCTATCAGTTATTGGGTGGAAAAGTTCGATTTGCCGTTCCATGCTATACCCACGCCAATGGTAAAACACCCGAAGAAACCGTAGAAAGTGTCAAAAGTATCATGGAACGGGGCTTTAAGTACATTCGTATTCAACAAGGGGGCTATGGTGCGGTGGGTAGTATAGATCAAAAACCCGACTTCAAAGCCGCAGGCTTTGGGGGCGAAACCGACAACTATATGAATGAACGTACTTATTTGAAGTCTATTCCTAAGTTGTTTGAAACTGTCAGAAAAGGTTGCGGGGATGACATCGAATTGCTACACGATATCCACGAGCGCGTACAGCCCATGGATGCCATCAACATGATAAAAAAATTAGAGGAATATCGCCCCTTCTTTATCGAAGACCCGTTCTCTCCTGAAAACATGAAGTGGTTTAAACAACTTCGCACCAGCACCTCTGTACCCATTGCGATGGGCGAGTTATTCAATAATATCAATGAGTTTGTCGAGCCCATGGTCAATCAGTGGTTTGATTATATTCGTATTCACGTTTCGCAAATTGGTGGTATTACCCCTGCCATGAAAGTAGCTCGATTGGGCGAATGGTTCAATATCAAAACAGCTTGGCACGGGCCTGGCGATGTGTCACCAGTAGGGCACGCCGCACATGCTCATATTGATTTGGCAGTTTGGAACTTTGGTATCCAAGAAGCCGTCCAGTTCAATGAAAAGACTTTAGAGGTCTTCTCGGGTTGCCCTACCATGAAAGATGGCTATATGTCGGTCAATGAAGTACCAGGTATTGGCGTGGACATCAACGAAAAAGAAGCTGCCAAATATCCTATTTCCACCAAATCAAATTGGCAAGTACGCAAATTTGACGGTACGATTATACGACCATAGCCCCCGTTATTTTTCAAAAGGTATTCTTCCTATCATGATGGCTATTGGGAAGGTTTTATTTTTATATTGCGCCTAAAAACTCTGAGCAAAAATGAAAAAAGTTTCGATGAAAGACATCGCCCAAAAGGCAGGCGTTTCTATCGCTTTGGTTTCATATGTTTTGAATGGAAAAGCAAAGGAAAGTCGTGTGGGGGAAGAGATGGCAAAAAAAATCAAGGCGATTGCCCAAGAGTTGAACTACCAACCCAACCATTTGGCAAGAAGTTTGAAAAGTGGTAAAACGCATACTATCGGGCTTATTATCGCCGATATCTCCAATCCCTTTTTTGCCAATATTGCTCGTGTAATAGAAGATGAGGCCAATAAAAATGGCTATACGGTTATTATAGGAAGTAGCGATGAAAAAGCAGACAAATCTGGACGCTCCTCAACGTGCTTATCAATCGCCAAGTAGATGGTTTTATTATTGTTTCTTCTGAAAATACTGAAAAGCAAGTCCATTATTTGAAAGAAAAGAACATTCCTTTTGTATTAGACAGGCACTTTTCAGAAATTCAAACCGACTTTGTAGCGACCAACAACTTCAAAGCTTCTTATGATGCGACGGTACATTTGTTGAAAAATGGGTATCAAAAAATTGGATTGATAGCCTACCAATCAGAAATGTATCATATGAAAGAGCGTATTCGGGGCTATGAGTAGCTCTTGCTGAAAAGAACATACAAACAAATGACAACTGGCTGAAAAAAGTGCGGTTTGAAAAGATTGAAAAAGAAGTCAAACTGGCTGTTGATGAATTAGTTCATCCAAATACCCAAATAGATGCCCTTTTGTTTGCACTTACGGCTTAGCTATTAATGGATTAAAATACCTCAATGAGTTGAAATACAAAGTACCCTCCGATTTGGCCATCGTTAGTTTTGGTCAAGCTGAAGCCTTCGATTTGTATTATTGCCCCATCACCTATCTTCAGCAACCCTTGGAATTACTCGGAAAAACGTCCGTTCAGTACTTAATCAGTAAATTCAAGAATCCTGATGTAGAAATGAAGCAAGTATTGATGGAAGCTAAATTGATAGCGAGGGCCTCTTCTATACCTAAACTAACCAAAATGCTCTCACAGAATTAATTCATAGTTAATCAAGGTTTATTATGCAACAAAGACATTTTCTTAAAACAGCTGCCTTAGGCACAAGCGCCTTGGCAGTTGGTTTGCCTCTTTATGAAACACAAGCCGCTTCCAAGCTAAAAATCACTAAAATACGCTATTATAGTGCTCCCAGGTTATACCAAACCTTTGTTCAATCAAGCCCGTGGCATTGTAGAAATAGAAACCGATGGCGGCCTCATTGGCATTGGAGAGGCGGCCCAAAGACATGATAGAGCAATGCGGTCAGATGCTCATCGGCGAGATCCTTTTCAGATCAACACCTTTGGCAGTATTTATACCGTGGTATGTTTTATCCTCGAGGACGCGAAAAACTACACGGTTTAGGTGCTTTAGAAATGGCCTTATGGGACATCAAGGGCAAAGCCCTCAATGTTCCTGTGTATGAATTATTAGGCGGAGTACCTGCGACTACATAGAGTGTTATGCTACGGGTTTTAGGGCTTCCAAGGCCAAAACCGAAGAAGAAAAAATCCGAGATTGCATAGAGGCTGGGCTAAGGGCTTATCGTATTGGCCCTACGGGTGGAAATGGCGATACCCCTTTCGATTTTTATGACAACGTAAAGAAAACCATAGACTTCTGCAAAAGAATAGATGCTGCTGTGGGCGGAGGCGGCAAATGGGCGGTTGATTTGCATACACGCTTTGATTTGACCGACGGCCTTAAAATTTGCTCCGCCCTCGAAAATCTTGAACCTATTTTGTAGAAGATATTGTACGTTCTGAAAACCCGGGGTTTATAAAACCGTGCGGGCAATGACCAAAGTACCTATTGCCGTAGGAGAGCAATTTGGAGACCGCTGGGATACCAACGAACTGATAGAAAATCACCTGATTGATTATACCCGCTTTACCTTGCCCAATACAGGCGGTATCATAGAATTTAAGAAGTTGGCTGCTCTATGTGAAACGCATTATGTAGGTATGATCCCCACTTCACAGGGCCACTCTCCACGGCTGCGCTGGTGCATGTATTGGGTTCGAGTAGCCCCGCGCGGTGCTTAATGGAGCTGGGTGGCGGTGAACCGAACGCCCAGCTTACTTCAATGAAGATTTTATCAACTTCAAAAACGGTAAACTATACCTCAACGACAGCCACTGGCCTTGGTGTCAAGTTTGACCCCAAAAAAGCTGATTTTATCATGGAAGTAAAAGAAAAAACCAAATACCCACATCCTATCTTAAAAGCACCCGATGGCTCAATCCACAATTGGTAAATGGTTTGGACAAATTTAACTCAAAATTCAAAACATCATGAACCTTATGAATCCATCAATAAAAAATCAGGTATTTCTCGACGCAGCGCGATGCAGTCGGTATTGGGCGTAGCGGCAGCAGCCACCATGGCTTTGCCCAAAACCTCATACGCTTCAAATCCTGGCCTTTTCCAAGATTATAGTAAAGTTAAAATTACCAAATTAGAAACATTCTTAGTCAAACCTCGTTGGATTTTCCTCAAAATACACACTGATGTAGGTATTTATGGACTGGGAGAACCCTTGTTGGAAGGTCGTGCTTTGACCATTCAAACAGCTATCAAAAGTAGAACCCTACCTCATCGGCAAAGACCCACGTCAGGTAGTGCATCATTGGCAAGCCATTTATCGCCATGCTTTTTATCGTGGTGGCCCTATTCTTACCAGTGCTTTGAGTGGCATTGACCACGCGCTTTGGGACATCAAGGAAAACTACTTAATGTCCCTGTTTATGAATTGCTTGGAGGCCCCTGCCCGCGACCGTGTGCGTATTTATGGACGTGCTTCTAATGCCGAAGACATGAAAAAACGAAAGGCAGAAGGTTTTACAGTCATCAAAACAGAGTGGCTAAGAAAACCAGCCAACATCGTCGAAAACCCCCAATTTATCAAATATGCCGTGGACAATTTTGCCTCCCTTCGCGAAGCGGAGTGGCCCCAAAATGGACATAGCCATTGATTTTCATGGTAATATTTCTCCTCAAACAGCCAAGGTACTTATCAAACAGTTAGAGCCTTTTCAGCCTATGTTTGTGGAAGAGCCTTGTCAGGCACAAAACGTAGATACCATGGTGGACATAGCCCGCGGCACACACTCCCTATTGCCACGGGTGAGCGGATTTTTACAAAATGGGGCTTTCGAGAGATTTTAGAAAAAGGAGCGGCAAGCATTATTCAGCCTGATTTGTGCCATGCGGGAGGTATTACAGAAGGACATATCATTGCAGGTATGGCTGAAGCCTACTATGTGCCTATTGCCCCCACAACCCGATGGGGCCTATTTCGTTGGCTGTTGGGTTAAATTTGGCAGCAAGTGTCCCTAATTTCTTGGTACAAGAACAAGTTTCATTGGGCGATGGGTATTTAAAGAAACCTTTTACCTTAGAAAAAGATGGCAGCAAGTATTGATTCCCAAAGGCCCAGGCTTAGGCGTGGAACTCGACGATGATAAAATGAAAGATAAAATTGGCCACGATTGGAAAAACCCCGAAACCTACAACGCTTAGATGGTTCTGTAACCGATTGGTAATGTAAAATGAAAAAAAACATCATTGTTATATCCATGCTTGTCAGTATATGTGGAGGATTTATTTCCTCCGCTGACTTTCCCTCGGCACATATCTCCAATGGGTTGATAGATGCGACTCTCTATTTACCAGATACGTACCAAGGCTATTATCAAGGGGTTCGATTCGATTGGTCAGGGACGATTCCCCAGCTTACTTACCAAGGGCATAGCTATTTTGGCAAATGGAATCCTATCCTTATGATGCCCATCTGCACGACAACATCATGGGATGTATATCCGAAGAATTTACACCATTGGGGTATGAAGCCACCGAAGTAAATGCTACTTTCTTGAAAATAGGCGTGGGTATGCTCATCAAAACAACCGATAAAAAGTACTCTTTTGCCGAACGCTACCCCATTCAGAATGCAGGAAAATGGACCATAAAAACCGCGAAATCACAGGTGATTTTTACCCACGAATTGACCGATGAAGCGGGCTATGGCTACCTCTACACAAAAACGGTGAAATTG
Organism: Spirosomataceae bacterium; assembly: GCA_041392315.1. GTDB lineage: Bacteria > Bacteroidota > Bacteroidia > Cytophagales > Spirosomataceae > Runella. The sequence continues at coordinate 24,719 of JAWKMH010000020.1, forward strand.
ACCAAAGGTAAGCCCGAGATGATCTTAGCACACCGCCTTAAAAATACAGGCCGAAAAATGATTGAAACGAGTGTTTATAATCATAATTTCTTTATGATTGATAATGAACCTACTGGCCCCAATATCAAAACACGTTTTCCTTTTGAAGTAACTGCAGAAGGTAAAAACTGGGGAACGATTGCCCAAACCAATAAAAACGCTATTCACTATACGCGTACTTTAGCACCAGGAGAATTTGTCTATTCTGACGGATTGAAAGGTTTTGGAAATACGCCCAAAGACTACGATATTTTCATCCAAAACCTAAAAACGGGTGCGGGTGTAAGAATTACCTGCGACAAGCCCTTAAATAAATTAGTCTATTGGGCTTGTCCTACCACTGCCTGTCCAGAGCCTTACACTAAAGTCTCCGCTCAACCCAATGAAGAAGTAACTTGGGAAATTAAGTACACTTTTGTGGTAGATAGATAAGTAACTATTTTTTATTCGTGATTGATATGTCTATGAAAATAGAACGATTTATTTTGTTTGCCCTAATCTCCATTGCTATTTTTTGGTTGGCTTTCCAACAAAAACCTATTTCAGAAAACACCGATTGGCCCAAGTATGGAGGCAACAGTGGCGGCAATCGGTATTCAGAACTGGCTCAAATTAACCTCCAAAACGTGCATCAATTACAACTGGCATGGGAATATGACACGGGCGAAAATAACAACCCCGACGGCAAAGGGCGAGATATTCAATGCCAACCTATTGTCATCAATGGCATTATGTACGGGACTACCCCCTCCCTCAAATTGTTTGCTATAGAGGCTCATTCGGGCAAGGAACGATGGAAATTTGACCCTTTCAGTGCTACGGGTTTAAAGCCCAGTTATCATCCTATGCGAGGAATAGCCTATTGGGAGGAAGACTCTGACAAACGCATTTTATATTCAGTGGGCGCACAATTACTGGCCGTTGATGCCCAAACGGGCAAACTCATTCCCTCTTTTGGTCAAAACGGCATGACCGACCTGCACGCTGGGCTGGGGGACGAAACAACGATGGGCTACGATGTCAATCAATACAACATCCGCTCTACTACGCCTGGGGTAGTTTTTAAGAACCTCATCATCATGGGTTCTTCTGTGTCTGAAGGGGGCGATGCCCTCCCTGGGCATATTCGTGCCTTCGATGTAAAAACGGGAAAATTAGCTTGGGTTTTTCGTACCATTCCGTTGCCTGGCGAATATGGCTATGATACGTGGTCCAAAGATGCTTATAAAAAAATAGGCGGTGCCAATTGTTGGGCAGGAATGGTTGTGGACGATAAACGCGGAATGGTGTTCATCGGTACAGGCTCTCCTCCGTTGATTTCTATGGAGGCGACCGCATCGGCTCCAACCTTTTGCCAACTGCGTCATTGCTTTAGATGCCCATACAGGCCAACGAGTTTGGCATTTTCAAACTACCCACCACGATTTATGGGATAGAGATATTCCGTGTCCGCCCAACTTGGTTACTGTTACGCACAATGGCAAAAAAATAGAAGCCGTAGCACAAGCCACCAAAGATGGGCTCGTCTTTGTTTTTGATAGAGAAACTGGCAAGCCGCTTTTCCCAGTAAAAGAAGTGCCTGTTCCCAAAGTATCTGCTTTGCCTGGCGAAAAACCATGGCCTACCCAGCCTGTTCCTACCAAGCCCGCCCCTTTTGCCAATCAGCATTTCTCTAAAGCCGATATGTCAAAAATAAGCACAAAATCTTCGGTATATGCTTTAACACAATTTGCTCAAAGCCGAGGAGGTTTAAAAAATCTTCCTCCAAGTATCCAACAAACGCTCTACTATGGTTTTGGAGGCGGGGCAGAATGGGGCGTACCGCCGCCGACCCCGACGGTATTTTGTATGTAAATGGCAACAACATGCTTTGGATTCATCAAATGAAAGCGACACAAAATAAGGATGCTAATTTGTCGAAAGGAGCTAAGATTTTCAATACCAATTGTAGTGTTTGTCATGCCATTGACGCTAAAAGCAAAAAAACAGCCAGCAGTTTTCCTTCTTTGTATGAGGTAAGCAAAAGATTAACTAAAGAACAGGTGTTTAAATTGTTAGAAACGGGACGAAACAGGATGCCTTCTTTTCAGCATATTGCCAAAGAAGACCGTAACGCTATTATTGATTTTCTATGGGGAAAAAACACACAAACAACCTCTCAAGCTGCCCCCGACGACATACACAAAGTTACTAAAGTAGCAACCCAACAAGGAAAAGACTTTCCCTACACGCCTCGTTATCTCAACAATGGATTTGCACAATTTCGTGATCAAGACAATTACCCCGCCATTCGCCCCCCATGGGGAACACTCAATGCCATCAATCTCAATACGGGCGAATATGTATGGAAAGTGCCTTTGGGAGAATATCCCGAGCTTACCAAAAAGGGCATTCTAAATACAGGCACAGAAAATCATGGCGGCTCAGTCGTTACGGCAGGTGGGCTGTTGTTTATTGCCGCTACTTACGACGAAAACTTACGTGCTTTTGACACCAAAACTGGAAAGATCGTATGGCAATATAAACTCCCAGCGGGTGGTTTTGCTACACCTATTACCTATCAGATCAATGGTAAACAATATGTGGCCATTGCGGCTGGAGGAAACAGATATGGACTAAAACCTGGTGGAAAATATGCAGTTTTCGCTTTGCCACCAACCAACAAATAGCCCATCTATGAAATCTATGAACAAATTCATCATCGGATGCGATTGGGGCACCTCCTCCTTTCGGCTACGTTTAATAAATATACAATCTCAAGAAGCTATCAGTGAGGTAGTTACTCCATCAGGAGTCGCTTTTATATTTAATGAATGGGAAAACACACTCCCCTATACCAACCGACTTACTTTTTTTAAAAATTATCTCCAAACACAACTCCAAAAGTTATCCTTTCAATCTGATGTAGCATTAGAGGGGCTCTCAATAGTAATTTCTGGCATGGCCTCTTCTTCTATCGGTATGATAGATCTGCATTATGCCGACCTCCCCTTTGATTTGTCGGGTCAAGAAATAGTGGTGTCTTATGTGGCCCAAAGCGATACATTCCCTCATGAGACTTGGATTGTCTCTGGTATAAAATCCGACAATGATGTCATGCGTGGCGAAGAAACCCAGTTGATTGGCATTGCGCAATTATTCCCATTTTCGAGTCACAAGAAATATGTCGTTTTATTGCCTGGTACGCACTCTAAGCACATTTTTGTTGAAGGAAACACCCTAAAACACTTTCAAACATATATGACTGGCGAGCTTTTTAGTATTGTGTCGTCGTACAGTGTTTTAAAAGATTCTATCGACAAAACAAGCTTACATCACCCAAGCCCTCAAGACATGGCGGCCTTCACTTTGGGAGTGGAGGCTGTGGCTTCTACCGATATTTTACAACTGCTTTTTCGGGTAAGAACCCATCAGCTTTTTCAAAAAATGACTAAAACCGAAAACGCGCACTACTTGAGTGGCATTTTCATCGGGGGTGAGTTAAAGCATTTGATAACAATAAATGTAGATGAGCTGATTATCGGCTGTGGTCGTCATTTATACCCTTTTTATAAAACAGCCATTGAGGCATTGCAAATAACTCATAAAACTACGCTCATTGACCCCGAAAAAGTAGATAGAGCCACCATAATGGGGCAAATAAAAATTTTTCAAAATCAAGCACTTACAGTTGGCCTTTTATAAACATGAATCCCATTTCTTTCTCCTGGCAATTATTTCAAAAAGCCCCTATCGTGGGTATTATCAGAGGGCTTTCCATAGAGGAAGTCAAAGCTATTTTACCGCTTTATCGAGCAGCTGGGCTAACCACTATAGAAATCACCATGAACACCCCGAATGTGGAAGCCATCATCAAATATGCGGTAGAAAATGAGCAAGAAGGGCTGAATATAGGTGCAGGAACGGTCTGTACCAAAGCAGATTTAAACAGCGCTTTGAATGCAGGTGCGCAATTTATAGTAACGCCCATTTTGATAAAAAAGTAATAAAATCTTGCGTAAAACAACAAATCCCTATTTTCCCTGGGGCTTTTACTCCCTCCGAAATTTATAAAGCATGGCGTTGGGGAGCCAGTATGGTTAAAATTTTTCCTGCTACCCAATTAGGACCCAGTTATATCAAAGAAATCAAAGCGCCTTTGAATCATTTAAAAGTAATTCCAACAGGGGGGTTAGTTTAGACAATATGCTGACATTTATCAAAGCGGGTGCCAATGGCTTGGGAATGGGCAGCGAGCTTTTTGATAAAAAAATGATACAAGAAAAAAACTGGGAAGCATTGCAAGCCCATTTTCAACAGTTCACCCTTCAACTTCCTCAACCATGACCCCACTCAAAATAAAAAACTATCGCTGGATCATTGTTTTTTTGCTCTTTACAGCCACCACTATCAATTATTTAGACCGGCAAATCATCGGCTTGCTCAAGCCTATCCTTGAAAAAGAGTTTGATTGGTCAGAAACCGACTTTGCTCAAATTGTGATGGCCTTTACAGCGGCGTATGCCGTGGGGCTATTGGCCTTTGGCTGGTTTATTGATAAAATTGGCACCAAATTGGGGTACTCCATTACAATTGTTTTTTGGAGTATTGCTGGTATGTTGCACGCCCTTGCCCGCTCGGCATTTGGCTTTGGACTTGCCCGCGTGGGGTTGGGGCTGGGCGAGGCGGGCAATTATCCCGCAGCCGTAAAAACCGTAGCCGAATGGTTTCCCAAAAAAGAACGCGCCTTGGCCAATGGGCTTTTCAATGCTGGAACAAGCGTGGGTGTGGTAGTAGCTCTTTTGTTAGTGCCTTGGATATTAAATCATTACGGCTGGCAAGAAGTATTTTGGATAACAGGGGCTTTGGGCTTCGTTTGGCTGATTTTTTGGTTGATTTTCTACGATATTCCTGCCCAACAAAAACGGCTAACTACTGAAGAATACCAGTATATCGTAAATGGCCAAGAACAAGATGAACAACATGCTGCCGAAAAATCAAAAGTAAAATGGTTGAGGTTGTTTCGTTTTCCACAAACTTGGGCTTACATTACAGGCAAAGGACTGATTGATCCTATTTATTGGTTTTTCTTATTTTGGCTACCCTCTTACTTTGCTGCTACGTTTAGCTTAGACCTCAAAAAACCGAGTCTTGAACTGATGCTTATTTATATGGCTACTACGGTAGGCAGCATTAGTGGTGGCTGGTTTTCATCGCAGCTAATCAAACGCGGTTGGCCAGTAATGAAAGCCCGAAAGACGGTTATTTTGGTGATTGCCATCTTAGAACTTTCCGTGATTTTTATTCAATTTGCCCCCAATGTGTGGGTAGCTGTTGGCCTAATTAGCTTCGCTGTGGCATTGCACCAGGCTTGGGCTACCAATGTTTTTACGCTCCCCTCCGATATGTTTCCCAAACAGGCCGTCAGCTCGGTAGTGGGCATTGGCGGCATGGCGGGTGCTGTGGGCGGTATTTTATTTCCGATACTCATTGGTAGCCTTTTAGATACTTACAAAGCCGCAGGTAACCTGCAAGAGGGTTATAATATCATCTTTACCATTTGTGGACTCACCTACCTTGTAGCGTGGCTGATTATCCATTGGCTCACCAAAAAGCCCCGTTTATTGACACTCGATGAATTGGAATAATCTGTATTACACTAAAACCCCACTTCCGCAAATGCAGTAGTGGGGTTTGACACATACAGCCATGAAAACATTATCTTGTGTTGGTAGTGTTGTTGGCTACTTCTGCCATCGTTTGAGGGTTGAGCATTTGCTTGAAATCTGTATCATCAGGATATAGTTCCGCTCCCTTTTCGGCAAACAACATGGCCTTTTCGGGTTCTTTGTCTTCGTCAATGTAGTAGCTATACAAATACTTAAGTGCAATCTTCATGTCATATTTGAAGTTCTTCTCTTGCTTTTTGGTGGTGGCCAGTTCTACAAATCGCTCGTAAAACGGAATCGAGGTCATATAAGCCGTATCGGGGTTGGCATGGCCATAATAGTTGGCTTTGGCTCGATAGAGTACCGTAGCCAGATGGTCGGGGTTGGTTTCTTGCACAGCGGCAAAAGCCGAATCTGCTTTTAGATACATGGTAGAATCGTTTCTGCCCAATCTGTAAGCTGCCATGGCCAACCAAAATTTGTCTTTGACCGACGATTTTTTGAATTTTTTCTCACCCGCTTCCACAAATCGAATGGTATTGGTGTAGTTCTTACGTTGATAACTCATTTCGGCAATTTCACTGTAAATGTTTTCGGTCGTGTCGGTTTTGGCTGCTTTGGCCAAATAAACAATCGCAAGCGAGTCGTTGGCCACACCTACGCCACCATTTTGATAAGAACGCCCCAGTATCTTGTACTCAATGCCTTCTGCCTTTTCGGGTGCATAGGTCATCAACGACTGTACGTTTTCGATGGTTTTGGCATAATTTTTCAAGTTAAAGTACGAACGACCCAAGATTCTGTATTTGACGGGATCATTGATTTGGGCATCATTGTTCTCAATTTTGTTGATGGCACGGTTGTACTCGCGTGCCAAGAAATCGTATTTGGCAGAATTGTAAAGTAAGTCTGTGGAGGGCTTTTCGACCAACTTTGTGTAGGTATTCAAATACTTAGCGGCCTCCTTGTATTTGTTGGTTTTGAAATTCAAATCGGCCAGTTGTAAATAAACGGGGGTGTAAAGCGAATCGGCTTTGATGGCTGCTTTGTAAAAATCACTGGCAATGTTATGGCTTCTTCCACGATAATAAATATTACCAATTCTTGTATTGACTACGCTTTTATCTCCTTCGTATTCGAGGGCATACTCGTAGGCGGTGAGGGCGGGGCCACCATTACGGGGTTCGTTGAGGTCGCGGGCATCGCCAAGGCTCAACCAAATCCCTGCATTTTTCTTGTCTTTTTTAAGGGCCTTTTCCAAATATAAAATGGCCTTAGTGGCATCGCGGTGAGGGTATAAGGATTTTTCCAAGTCACCATTGACATTATTATAACCCGTATAAGCTTCGCCTATACGCCACAAAATCAGCGGGTCTTTGCTGCGACTTTCTTTGAGTACTTCTTCAAAAATTTTATCGGCTTCGGAGGTCTTACCTTCCAAATGAGCTACCATTCCCAAGCCTGCTTTGTTGAGTGGGTGTCGTTTTTCGTCTAAAGCTATGCCTTTTTCAAAAAAGGTTTTGGCAGCTTTTAAATCTTGGGTTCTAATGGCCGTATAGCCGCTATAAAAGTAGGTTTCAGCCGTAGGCGTTGCTTCCAAAATTTTAGCCATTTGTGCGGTGGCATCGGTGTATTTTTGTTGTTCAATTTTTTTAGTAACTTCTGTAATGTCTTGTGCTAAAAGAAAAGAAGAAAGTGCTAACAAAGGCAATAGGAGTATGTGTTTTAGTTTTTTCATTGGATTTTTTGATTTATTTCCACAAAGAATATTGCTATAACCAAAGCATATCACACTGTGGGTGAGTTAGAAATTATTCATTTGAGAATACTTTCCAAATCTATTCTTCAACAATCGTTCAAGATTTGGAAAGTAGCTATTTTCTTAGAAGAACCAAAAGCTATCACGAAGTGTAAATTCGGTAGTGCCTATGTAGCGATCTTTGGTATAAATTTTGACTTTATAAACCCCTGGTTCAATTTTTCTGAAGGCTTAAAGGTCATGGAAACACGCTGTGGTGCGTGGTTCATGTCTATGGTTTTCATGGCATGAACAGGGATTTGAAACTCTTCATTGCCCGCCCGAATCAACTGCGATTTTGTTGAACCTGCCATAGGCTTGTTGGTCAAATCCGTGATACTCATGTAAATATTTTCTTGTACATCGGCTTTGAGGATAGACGGTAGCAAGAATGTAACAAGCAACTCATCGGCTTTCTTGGCTTTGGCTGTAACTTTGTTGTTTATTTTCTGTACATCCACCCGAAAATCGTCGGCAGTTACCATAGTTTTGGTAGTCACAATCTTGTGAGCTAAGTCTTCAATCAGCTGATTTTTTTCGATAAGGTTGTTTCGGAGTGCTGATAAATCGTTGGATAGATTGGCATTAGAAGTTTTGGTTTGACTTAATTCAGATTTTAAACCATCTATAAGCCCCTCCAATTCAGCCACTTGAGTAGCCATTTGCCCTGAAGATGTTTTGAATTGCTTGCTTTCGGTAAGGTATTTATTAACCAAGATAGTCTTAGTTCTAAGCAGCCTTTGGGCATTCTCTACATTTGCTTCCAAGAATTGGTTTTGGTCTTTGGCTTCGGAAAGTTGGTTGTTAAGGTCGGTCCCTAATTGTGCTATTTCGCGCTCTAAATTGAGTTTGACAGACAGCAGTGAATCGGCTTTGAGCTCGGTTTGGTTTTTAGTACGAATCAAGTCGTCGTTTTGACGGTTGAAATATACAACGCCTACCAGCGCTCCTACCAAAAGTACGGCAAGCACCGAAGCGATAATTTTTGAGGTTTTATGAGTCCATTCCATGAGTTAAGTTTGGTTTAAAAGGTGATATTTGAATACTTTTTTGATAGTACAAAGATCACCCCTCAAACTTAATCGTAGCTTAATGGTACATTAGATGTATCTTAATAACCTCAGTTTTCACAAATTAGATTCTACAAATTGTTGGCAATAGGTTTTAATAACTGTTCTTACTTCCCGAAACCGAGCCATTATTTGTTCTTCTGTTCCTATGGCTTTGGCTGGGTCGGGAAAATCATGATGAAATTGGAGGGCTTTGGTAGGAAAGTAAGGGCAGCGTTCTTTGGCATTGTCGCATACGGTAATGACAAAGTCAAAGTCTATGTCTCGATATTCGTCAATATGGTTGGAAGTATGGTTGGATATATCTATGCCGTCTTCTTTCATGGTAGCTATGGCTCTGGGATTGACACCGTGTGTCTCTACTCCCGCACTATATATTGTGGCCTTTTCACCCGCGAAGTACCTCAAATATCCCTCTGCCAACTGACTTCGGCAACTATTCCCTGTGCAGAGCACTAACACTTTTTTCATTGTTTTTTAAGTTTAATTAAACAAACAACCAAATAATATTTATGAGGCAAAATTTGGGATCAAACCCAAAAATTAGCTGTAAGACAATCACCGAAGTAGTAATGATAATTGGCTTTTTATATTTGATAAAAAAAGATTTCATTATTTTCTATACACCCACTAATTTGCTCCTACGTTCCATGATTACGTTGTCTTTCCATTCACCATTTTTTTGGCCAATTTTTTCACGGTAGCCAATCATCCGAAAGCCACATTTTTCGTGGAGGGCAATACTTGCTTTATTATCAGGAAAAATCCCAGACTGCAATGTCCATAAGCCGAATGCTTCGCTGGCCTCTATGAGTTGGAGAAGGAGCTTCTCCCCTACTCCTTTTCCTCTAAAATTAGCCCCTACATAAACGCTCACTTCGGCAACGCCTGCATAAACGCACCTGCTCGAAACAGGCGTAAGGGCCGCCCAACCCGCGAGGATATCGCCTTCAAAAGCGCCAAGCCGACACACCTGCAAATGGCTTTTGTCCCAGCTTTCCCAGTCGGGAATGTCGTTTTGAAAAGTGGCAAAGCCCGTTGCAATGCCTTGGCGATACACCTCGGCTACTTGATCATAATCTTGGGGTGTAAGATTTCTAATTTCCATTGTACAATCATTTTAACAACAGCCACTATTAGGCTCACAGCATGCTGCTTGGTTGGCTATTTTTTGTAAAGGTAATTTTTGTTTCGCAGGTAGAATCCCGCAGTTGTCTTGAGCCAAGCAGGCCGTTTGCTTAGAGACAAGTTCAAAGTCGCTTCCATCAAAGTCAAGACCGTACTTTCCGATGGTGTCTGATTGGTATTCTACCTCTATTTCTATATCTTCGATACCCAATACTTTTTCAGAAAGTGCAATGATGTGCAACAGCTTTTGGGGTTTTAGGCGGTGGTCAGTATCGTTGGCATCCCATAGCTGAAAGTTAGCTACTTTTTCTAAGCGCTCTATGCCACCACAATCAATGAAGTGTTTGGTAACCAACCCCACCTCTGTCACATGAAAATGTGCGGGTACATATCCTCCAGAGGGAAGCCTAAAATTAACGCTCTCGGCGGTATCCAAGTGTTTTTTAATTTCTGATAAAGTCATTTTTGGATGATTTAGTGTTTAACAACAAGTTGATTTTTTGATTACTAACTGCGTAGTAATATGTCCGAAATAGTTTTGTAATTTTTGAATTCCTTCTTCATCTATACAATAGCAAATGGCCGTTCCTTCGATAGTGCCTTTGATAAGACCTGCATTTTTGAGTTCTTTTAGGTGCTGCGACACCGTGGGCTGCGCCAGTGGCAATTCATTGACAATGTCGCCGCAAATGCAGGTATTGACCGAAAGTAAGTATTCTACAATGGCCACCCTGGCAGGATGCCCCAAGGCTTTGGCCAAAATGGCTATCTCATTTTGAATGTCAGTAAAGTGTTCTGTCTTTGTTGCGCCCATATTTTTTTTATTTTAATATTGCAATATTGCGATTAATATTTTCAAAAACAAAAATGCTCTAAAGAAATTTGTCAAAAGTTTGATACTCTACTGTTCTTGATGTTTTTAGTCGTTGGCATATTGGACACATCATCAAGTGGGACATGAAACAAAATGATATCATTGAGGTTTTTAACCAAATCTTTGAAAAAGATGACCTACCCACTCAGTTTTATGTCAGCAATGACAACGGTAGTAGTGGGCGGTAAACCACTTCATTACAAACATCGTTCAAACAAACATCATACGAGCCACAACCAACAGATACGGCATCGCTGGCTTTGCTTTGTATGTTGTAGCACTCTTCATAATGAGTCGATGGCGTAGTTGGAGTTTTTCGAATTGCTTTTTGATGAAATGAGTTGTTTAATAAGTGAATCGTCGAGATTGACGATTCAAACAAAGCCAATACCTGTGCAGAAATTCAACTACGGTGCAGTCAGGTGGTAATCATGCTGGGAGAGCCAAGAAAAACGAAAAGCGAAGGCTGTTTAGCCTTCGCTTTTCGTTTTTCTTGGTATTATTAGTAGCAAGGGTCTTGGGTTGGGCATACACAAGTACCAGAATAATTTACTGGGGGACGCCCTCCTACTACTTGAAAAGCTTGAGTTTTTGTAAGGCTTACTATTTTGTCGGTTTTAAGCGTAATTTTGTTAATTGTCTTTTTCATAGTTGTTGTTTATTTTAAGTTTTTATTGTTTGATTTGTGTGTTATTGTTGTTGTTTGGCGATTCAAAATTGCAATCTAAAACCACCCTACCAAAATCAAACAGCCCCAAGCGTAGGGAAAATAGATTGAGCCGTAAAACCAATCATCAAAGCGTTTGCAACAAAACAAGTCAAGGTTGGCTAATCTTCGCTTGTCAATATGTTGAAAATTACCGATTCAGTCAGGGCAATTGTTGCAAGTAACGAATCCAGAATAAACGGATATCGCACCACCAACTAACTGTTTGGCTTGAGTTTTTGTAAGGCTTACTATTTTGTCGGTTTTAAGCGTGATTTTGTTAATTGTCTTTTTCATAGTTGTTTTTTGTTTTAAATTGTTTTTGTTTGATGATTCAAAGTTGCAACTTAAAACCACCCTACCAAAATCAAAGAGCCCCAAGCGAAATAAATGGAGGTTAAAGCGTAGGAACAGATTATCAAAGTGTAAAAGTCCATCGCTACCAAAAAGAAATCCTACCATTGCAAGCAGGATTTTTGTCAAAATAGTTGGTATATTATGAGAGTAGCAAGAACCTATCCCAGGCCGTAGATGCCCCCATCTCACTAAGAAGTACCATGCCAATACTGGCCTCACCGTCCAGAATAGAAAGATTGGGTTCATAACCCATTTTTTCTCCTCGATAACTCAAAAACACATCTTTTTGGTCTTTTGGAAGGGCAAAGTCCAGTGCCTTTTGAAGCCAAACATCAGCTGTTACTTCCAACAACGGTTTTGCTAATCGTTTAGCAAACTTTCTGAAAATATAAGAAGCCCCCATGGCTCCATGGCAGAAAGGCGCATCATGTATGCGCATATTTTCGTCTTGGCGTGTAGCCGAATTTAAAATCGTCTGATTGGCGACATCTTTCCATGTTTGGTTTTGGAGTTTTTCGCCTGCCAACCAAAAGGTATTAGCAATGCCCAAGTCGCCATAACACCAGGCCAAGCGACTTTCTTGTTCTTGGGGTTCATCTGTAACGGTATTCGGAAAAATGGAGTAACTGGCCTTGTTTCGTACCCGCCACATCCATTGCAAGTTGCCCTCGATGAGTTCTTTGCATAACTCACGAGCGTAGCCACGCTCGTATAAGAGGCTCAAGACCGCCACAATACTGGCTGTACCATGTGACAGCCCGAGATTACAAGTAGGTGCATTAGCTAAGGTATATTGATTGAAGTTACGAAATTTCCACGAAATGTCTCCATTCGGAAACCGAACAGCAATCTCCGACAATTGCGTTACGATTTGTTCTACATAGCTTTCTACTTGGGCCGAAGGCTTACGTTCCAAAAAATAAAGGCAAGCACTCAGCCCACCGTGCAGGTAGTCGAAGTCACCATCTTTTAGTAACAACATCGAAACCTCAAATAGACCTTCATCTAAGCCCTCTACAATGCCTTCTGCGTCCAGTTCTTCCTCTTGTAATAAACCTTGATTGTACAAATGCAAAAAAGCCCAAGCTACTCCCGAAATCCCACCCGCAAAAGAGTGAATCATTTGGTCTTCTTGCACTTGATTGAGGCTATCGGACACATATTTCCATAGGCGACTATCATCCTCAACCCCAAAAAGCTGATTATAGTAGGCTTCAAAAAGTGCATATCCCATTTTGCCGCCCATCAACGAAGCATGTGTCTCTGACGATTGGCTTTGTGAAATATGTGTAAGGATTCTGTCTGTGGTTTCTTTAAGGGTTAATGGAAAGCTTTGTGTCATGTTAAAAAATATTTTAGAACCAAATATAATAGAATAACCCTCACCACGGCCAAGGCTATGGTAAGGGTTTTAACATAAGATGTATCTTTTCTTATTAGTCATTGCACCAGCATACCGAAAGCACGGCGGCAGTTTTGCCTGACTTGGCTCTGCCTACAATGTCTAGGGCTGCATTTTTTGAAAGGCTTACAATCTTGTTGTTGCTCAGTATCAATTTTATGTTTGACTTCTTCATGGCGTTCCGTCGGGTAGTTTTCCCTACTTGGCGCGGCCCTGATCTACAATTTTATTGATATTTACAAATCCTTATTGCACTACAAGTGCTTCAATTGTACTACAAATGTAGTTCCGACATTAAGCTGGCTTTGTACTTCGATAATCCCCCCATGCAACTCGACTATTTGATGGACTACCGACAAGCCTACTCCAAAACCCTGTTGTTTGATACCGTTTTGAGCACGATAAAAGGGTTCAAAAATATGTGGAAGGTCTTCTTGAGCAATACCGATGCCTTTATCAACAACTTTGATGATACAATGGGTGTTATTGAAACCCAATAGCAATTGAGCCTGATGGTGCGGGCTGTATTTGCAGGCATTGGAGAGGAGATTGACTACCAAATTTTGCAATAAACTTTCATTGCCTGTCACCAGCGTACTATTTTCGTCTTCTGGTAGTTGTTCAAAATCAAAACTTACTTTATACAAGGCATTGCTTTGCTGAACTTCATTGATGGCATTGAGCAGTACTTCCTCCATTCTGACGGGTTCGAATAAAATGGTCGCAGCTTTGTCTGACACTTTGGCTAATTGAAGCAAGTCGTTGGATAAATTGATGAGCCGTTCGGCATCTTTTTCAAGGTTTAATAATATTTCTCGGTATTCACGCTCTTGGTGTGGCTGCGAAAGCCCTACTTGGATTTCGGTTTTGAGCGATGCCAGCGGCGTTCTGAGTTCATGAGAGGCATGAGAAACAAACTGTTTTTGTTGGATAAATGCCTGTTCAAGCCGATCAAGCATGGCATTAAAATTACCAGCCAATTGCGAAATTTCGTCGCCAGTTGTAGCTTGTCTAACCCTTTTTCGCCAGTTTTTCCCACGGATATTATCTATTTGTTTATTGAGTGATTGAATCGGGCGCAATGCCTGAGAGGCTAAAAAAAGCGATAACATGACCGACAACACCACACCTACCCAAAAACCAACCGATAGGATCTGGATCAAATCTTGGATTTGTTTTTCGCCTACGGGGTCGGTGGCTGCCGCTACTACCACAAATCGGTCAAACTTTCCCGCAAAAAGAACGCCTATCACCTCTCGGGCGGGTGTTTTGAGTGTAATTCGTTGTTGAAGCCTCACCTTATCTAAAAACGCAGGAGTGATGTAAGTAGGTCGCTGTTCTACATTAGAATAAATCAGCTCATTTTTATAGTTAAAGACAAAAACCGACTCATTGGTCAGTTTTGCCGAGGAGTTTTTATCTATCAACTTGAGTAGATTGGCATCAAACTCCCGGACATCCACCAAGAGCCGGGCAGTAGTAAAAGCGCGGCGTTCAAGACGGTCATAAAAGTTTTGTTGCCGCTGGTTCTCTGCTTTCCAATACACCACCCCTGAAAAAACCAACAGTACAATACCCAATATGAGCGTAAATTGAAGTGCGATGCGGTAGCGGATTTTCATGGCTTAGGATTCTTTCAATACATAACCTAATCCTTTTTTAGTATGAATGAGTTTAGGGTCGAAATCGCGGTCTATTTTTTTTCTTAAATAATTGATATAAACCTCGATAATATTGGTGCTTGTATCAAAATTCAAATCCCATATTTTTTCTACAAAATCCATTTTTGACAAGACACGCCCTTTATTACGGAGTAGATATTCCAGCATTTCAAATTCGCGAGCAGTAAGCTCGATGGTTTTCCCTGCACGTGTCACCGTTTTGGTGATAAGGTTCATCTCTAAATCTGATGCCCTCAGTACTTCGGCATTGAGCGAATGGGCTGCTTTAGTTCGACGTAAAAGTGCATGGATGCGGGCTATCAATTCGCGCAAATCAAAGGGTTTGACCATATAGTCGTCGGCACCATCGTCTAAGCCTTTGATACGGTCGTCGATATCGCCAAGGGCAGTTAGCATCAAGATGGGGGCATTGATACCCGCTTGCCGCACAGCCTTACAAACATCAAAGCCATTCATCATCGGCAGATTGACATCAAGCAGCATCAAATCAAATTTATAAGTAGTAGCCAGCCTTGCACCCATGAATCCATCAAAGGCGGTTTGAACCTCAAAGCCCTCTTTCTCTAAGCCTTTGCGGGTACTTTCCGAAATCCGTTTGTCATCTTCTACAAAAAGTATTTTGGCTATATTGTCCATGTATCTATTTAAAGGCTCTGTATAAGCAACGTATCTTTTTTAAGTCTTACTTTCAGAAAACCATTGATTTTGGTCAATGCTTCGCTGGTCACTTTTTTAGTATCATACCCCATCAAGACTTGCGTAATAGTATCTGTTTTACCTCCATGAATGGTGATTTCGTTGATACCCATTCTTTTTATATCAGGATACAACGTTTGAATCTCTTTCATTACTTCTGTACATATTTCTTCAGGAATATCGGGTTTAGTTCCTACTGTAAGTGTTTTTACTAAATTTTGAACGGCTTCATTGCTCATTTCAGAAATTTCCTCTCGAGAAAGATTCATACGCGTGATCTGAATTTCATAATTGGGTAATCCAAAAAAAGCCAATGTCTTTTTGAAGTTGTCGATTTGTTCGGCAGTAATAGATTTACCTGAATAATAAATCTTTACTAAGGTGGGTACTTTTTCATGGTTAATTTCCCATTTCAAGACCTCGTTACCTTGTTTTACAATCTCATTGACTACTTGTGTCGTTACTATTTTCTTTTCTTGATTTTTTTCATAGACAGTATAAAGGAAATAGATGCTAGGAAGTAGCGTAACAACCAACGCAACATATATAGAATTTCTAACTTGCTTTCTTACGGTTTCATTCATGTATTCTTTCAACGGAAACCGAAGGTATTTAGCCACACCAAAGGTAGATAAACTAATAAAAACGGCATTGATGGCAAAAAGATAGAAGGCACCTCCAAAGACTTTCCAGTCGCCATGAGCCAAACCAAACCCAGCTGTACAAACAGGTGGCATAAGGGCAGTAGCAATAGCTACACCTGGAATCGCGTTGTTTTTCTCGGTACGCGACCCTGCAATGATGCCCGCAACCCCTCCAAATAAAGCAATGCCAACATCCAGTAAGGTAGGCTGAGTTCGCGCCATTTCTTCGGCAGTAGGCTCACTGAGAGGCGATAACAAAAAATAAAGTGTACTTGTAGTCAAACTGGCAATGGTGGCAATGGTGAGGTTGCGCAATGAGCGAAATAATAAATCCTGATCATTGATAGAAAGCCCCAATCCTACCCCCAAAATGGGGGACATCAAAGGTGAAATAAGCATCGCACCAATAATGACGGCGGTGGAGTTGGTATCTAAACCAATAGAAGCCAACATGGCTGAACATATTAAAATCCACAGATTGTAACCTCTCATAGAAACCCCTGACGAAATTTCTTTGATGGTTTTTTGGGCATCAGTAGTATCTAAAATATGAAATAAATCATTCAAAGTCTTTGTTAATAGGGTTTTCATAGTGCAGCCTTTACATAAAAAAATCCGAAGTTCAAAACTACGGAATCTTAACAAGATGCAAACTTTTTACACTTTAATTTTGGGTATCTATTTTTTTTAATTTAGCACGAACCTCTTCTAAGGTTGTACGCCTATTTTCTATTGTTTTTCGTACTTCTATCTGCAATTTTTCATTTTCGATAATGGCCTGTTCTGCTTTTTTAATTTTTTCTTTGTAATCTTCGATGCCTTTTTTGAGCGAAGCATTATTATCAATGAGATTGGTTAAATCTCGTTCTGCTTTCTTTAAGTTTTCTTCTTCGGCTGTTACAGCATCGGTGGCTTGGTCTTTTCTTACTTCTTTATAAAAACGCGTGAGGGTTTCGATGGCCGAGGCGTTGTGCAGCGAATCGGTGGCAGCACTCAAGAATATATCGCCTGTTTTAAACCATACTTTTAACACGGCATCATTGCCTGATTCTTCTACTGTACTAAACAAATCAAATTTATTACTTGATATTAATGGAGAGGTTATGTTTGTGGCATTGTATTCACCCGAACGGCCTTTGAGGCGTTTATTAAACGTTTCCTTTGCATAATCTTTCCAAACATCACGTAACCGCTTGTATTGGGTATTTTCGATGCGCATTTCATAAACGGGACGAACACCTTCGGACATCACTGCATCATACTGCTTGATTTGGGGTATAAATTGCGCCATGGCACTCGCCCCTAAACCCAGTAATAGACTCAAAAGGGGTATTTTGATTGTTTTCATGATTCCTATTTAATTGTTGGTGATTTATTTGATTTTGAGGGGGTTGGTGAGAGATACACAAATATTTGCGAAAACCTTGTATCTACTCTATCTTTAAACAAAGATATTGGCTACCTATTGGCAGCAATAAGATTAATTTAAGTCTTTAAAAAATGAGTTAAATCATTTCATTTTGTAGTAGAATCTATTTTTACAAATAGATGAGGGGTGTAATCAAGAAGTAATGTACCGATGCGTTTATCATAACTCATCACGGGGGCAGCTACTATCCAAACTTTATCTGATTTTGGGAGGATTGTAATAGAATCGCTCACCATCAATTGAGGTGGGTAGATATCGGCAGCAGGTTTTGATTCGTAATTTTTGTTGGTTGAACTAATAATTGTTCCATTATTATCCACCAAGTTCATCATCTGGAGTTCTTGAACTTTCACAAGGTCATTTGTAAATATATTGATTTCTTCTACATTTCCTCGAAGTAACTCTGCTCGTACCGTCCAAACCAGCGGTTTAGCAAAAGCCTTGAGCATTTGTTGGTTATGTTGTGTAATCTGTTCTGTGGCTTGATTTGTTATGTCCTGTTTAATATTTTCGATTTGTATGTCCTTCCAAAAATAAATAACAACACTTGAAAGAAAAAAAAACAGCGTAGTAACTACCCACTTATGATTCCACAGTTTAAGTACCGTACTTTGACTGACCTTTTCTATTTCTTCGTTTTGTAGGGGGGGCATATTCTTTAAAATTAAAGGGTGAAACTTGATGCTACCAATTTCACCCTTCAACCTTAAGGTTAGCTTAATTTAATATTAAAAGTAGATTAGTTTATATAGCCATTAGGTAAGTCGCACCAACTCTGCCGTAATTTGATTTTCATAAACAATCTCTTTGGCAAACTGATAATGGCCGCGAGGTGCCATGACATATAGATTTCCTTCGCGACGAGCGGCCAAAACACTCATTAGCTTTAGTTTAGAGATAAGTCTATCTATTTTGTCGGTCTTCATTACTACTTCAAAATACGACTTTTCGTGCATAAGCTTGCCTGTTACGTCAGGCACGAAGCTTTGATCGTCTGTTTGGCGATCGTAGCTGATGGGTTTTTCATATTCATCATTATCGGGCAAAGCTGCTCTGATTTCCTCAAATCCGCGTGCTCCTGCCCAATCTATGACTTTTGGAATATATGATACTTTTGTTTTTCTGGTCGATTTCATATTTGATACTGATTTTAATTAAACAATTTATTAAGTGACGGCTACAGGTCTATAAAATTATACTTCTATTTCAAGTATTGAACCTTCATTGTTATCGGCTGTTGCAGCCATTGCTTTCTTAGCATATCTTGGAGGATAAGCTTGGTCTTTTTGCCTTCTCATCATTTTAGAAAGTGCCTCTACTGCCTCTGCAATAGCTTTTTCGTATTTATCTGCATTTTTTTTTACAAAGAAATCTTCTCCTGTTACTGCTAAGTTTATTTCGCAATATTGGCTTTTGAGGTTGTGGCTTTCTCCTGTTTTTAAGATTATATCTGCCCTGATAATATCGGGATTTTGCTTAAATAGTTTTGCTACTTTTTTATCAACTAAGTCGATTAAATCTTCACTTGGTTTAAATTGTGGGGTCTGCAAATTGATTTTCATGGTTGATTAGTTTAAAGGTGAAAAAAACGTTTTTAAAGTACTATCAAATAATAAGGCGTACACCTCCCAACTGTTCAATACGATAGGGAAATTTTTGTCCAGGAGAGCCAATAAACATAAAATTGGCGGGAATCTTCCATTTTTTAGACAATTCTTCTATCATTTCAGGGCCAAAGTGTCCGTCTATTTTTTCATACGTAATATGAATATCTGGGTAGGCTCGATTAAGCGTTTCTATATCTCGATACAAATCTGGGTGTGCCTTAAATTTTTCATTTTCTACTGTGACTATACGCAGCCGGTTTGTTTCTTCATTATTTTGAATATATATCATGACTCGATTGAGCGAAGCAACGTCATCTCCCTTTGAAAAGAACACAAACTCTTGTTCCGTAAACTTTTTTATGCTTTGATTAGTCCAGTGAGTAAATTTCAGCACTATGTTTTTCAGTGGGTTAAAAAGATACAAAATCACAGATAGTAACCCTCTAAGAATCAGCGAACGATTCATCAACATCAGGGCAATTAGAAAAGTAGGCATAAAGTACTGGAAAAATACCCACACATATTCAGGATTGAGGGTAATATTCCCTAACAGTGCCACACCAACTGCTGCCAAGGCGAGCAATACCGAAGCAATAGTGGCTTTTTCGGGACGAGGTAGGCGTTTGCGGCGGTATTTTAGCAAAAGGTTTCCAATGCCAAACAAACCCATTACGGCCAAAAACGAAATAGTATAAACGCCCGCCAGTGCTTTTAGTTCTCCATTGGTACTTAATAAGATGGCCACACAAAGGCCAAAGAAAAGCATCAAAATATAATAGGGCGCTTGTTGTTTGTTTTCTTTGAGGAAAAATTGTGGAAAAATCCGATCTAAGGTCATTCGTTTCATCAGCCCTCCTACTCCTACAAAAGAAGTAAGTACGGCACCGCTCAAAACAAGTACGGCATCTACTGATACCAACCAAGCGAGCCAATTTCCGCCCGAACGTTCGCCCATAAACGCCAATAAAGACTGTTGATGGCTATTGACCTCACCCATTGGCATCACTCCTAAAGCCAACAAAGCGATAAGCGGATTGAAAACCGTCACGACAATCCACATATTTCGGAGGGTTTTAGGGAAAACGCCTTTGGCTTGCTCTTCTACATAATTGGCCGAGCTCTCAAAACCTGAAATACCCAGCATAGCTGCCGAGAAGCCTGCAAATAACTGAAAACCAAGACTATATTCAGATTTTACAGAAAAATTTACAGTAAAATTGCCCAACCCATTGGAAAAAAGATACCACACACAAGTCAAACATAAAATAACAAGCGTAGAAATATGGATAATAAAAATAATAACTGCTGCTTTAGAAGATTCTTTAAGACCTAGTAAATTAAGCAGTAAAAAGAGTAATAATAGTCCTATCGTTCCTGGAATGATAGGCAAGGCATGGTTGAATGAAGCTGCATAATGAATAGCTTCGTTGGCTGAAATAACGCCCGTAGCTACATAAGAAAGAATAGTAAGGCAAGCTGCCAGCGAGGCTATCCATTTATTAGCAGAATTAAGCAGCACATTGTATGCTCCTCCATTCAGTGGAAGCGCGCCTACTACCTCACCGTATATTCGACGGAACAGAAAGAGCGTGGCCCCCACCAGTAGGAGTGAAATCCAAGCATACTGGCCAGCGTACAAAATACTGAGTGCCGATACATAGAGGCAAGAAGAACTAATGTCGTTGCCACAAATTGCAGATGCAGGCAATTCACCCAGTTTAGCGTGTTTTTCCATTGTAATTATGATTAAAATTTGCGCCAAAGATAGACGATTATTTTACCTCGCCCCTAGCCTGCATTACTAATTCATTTTTAAACCAGACCTCTTGTTGAGGAAACGGAATCGTAATCTTATTTTGACGAAATAATTCATCAATTCTAAAGCGTAAGTCGCTCTTAACTACCTCTATTTTAAGGAAATCTAAGGAAAAGAAAAATAATTTAAAGTCTAAGGAAGAGCTATTAAATTCCCGAAACTGTACTACTACTGGCGGTTCAGATAATATTTTGGGGTGTTCGCTCGCTGCTTGCAATAGCAGCTTCTGAACCAATGCTAAATTACTGCCATATGCTACGCCTACATCCACATGAAAGCGGGTCGGTCGGTTGTTGTGCGACCAGTTAATGACGGTATCTTCCACTAACTTTGAGTTGGGAATAATTTTGACAGTTTCATCTCGTGTTTCTACTTTAGATGTTCTTAAACCTATTTCTTTGACCATCACAATGGTATCTTCAATCACTACCATATCATCTACCTTTACTGCTCCTTCCACCAACAGAATAATACCAGAAAATATATCTTTGAAGGTTTGCTGAAGCCCAAGGCCAACACCTACCATCAAAGCTGCTCCACCTGCCAAGACAACAGATATTTGGAAACCTAAGGCTTGCATCGCCAAAATAATAGCAATGGGATAGACAGTATAGCTAATCAGCTGATTAACAGCGTATTGCTGTCCTACATTCACCCCTTTTCTTCTATAAAAAACTTTTAAGACATAATTTTTGAGAAAGTACAAGATAACCCATGCCCCCCCAATAATAAAGATAGAGGAAAGCAATTCAGCAACTGTTAAATTGAAGTTTTTAAGGTGGATTATATCTAACTCTAATAATTCTTTTAGTGATTTCATATTAGTACAGTTTCGTTTTCAGGAGTTGCCTTTTTAGTTATTTTAGCTTTAGATGACAACTGGGTTACTTGGTATAAGTCTTTGCGGCGGTCTTTTAAAATTTGTACCGATCCATTGGCGTTCAATTGTTTTAATAATTTCAAATCAACATCGGCCAAAATCATCATTTCTGTATTGGGCGTAGCTTCTGCCTTTACGCCATTGCTTGGGAAACCAAAATCAGAAGGCGTAAATACCACCGATTGAGCATATTGAATATCCATATTATTGACTTTGGGCAAGTTGCCCACACAACCTGCAATGGCTACATAACACTCGTTTTCAATGGCACGTGCCTGCGCACAATTACGTACTCGGGTATAAGCATTTTGGGTATCTGTTAAGAATGGTACAAATAGAATTTGCATACCTTTGTCGGCCATCAAACGAGGCAGCTCGGGAAATTCTACATCATAGCAAATTACAATGCCCACTTTACCACAGTCTGTTTCAAAAACAGGAATCTCATTGCCTCCCACCATGCCATAATGCCGCCGTTCATTGGGGGTAATATGTATTTTACGATAGTGATCGACTTTACCATTACGGTGGCAGAGGTACGACATATTGAACAACTCTCCCTCTTCAACAAAAGGCATACTACCAGAAATAATATTGACATTATAAGAAATGGCCAACGCGGAAATTCTATCTCGAATATCCAACGTATGAGTGGCCAATTGGCGCATAGCTTCGGGTTCAGGCAGGTGATTGTAGGGTTCCATGAGTGGTGTATTGAAAAACTCAGGAAATAAAATAAAGTCGGATTGATAGTCACTTACTACATCTACAAAATACTCTACTTGCTCCATAAACGCATTAATGCCATTGAAATTACGCATTTGCCATTGTACCAAACCCAATCGAATGATGGAGTCATTAACACTGGCGGGTATTTTATTGGGTTCATAAAATATATTACTCCATTCAAGTAGTGTAGCGTATTCTTTGGATTCGGTGTCGCCTGTCAAATAATTTTTTAGGATTCTTTTTACATAAAAATCGTTCGACAACTGAAAGCTTAAGGTGGAGTCATATATTTCTTTCTTTTTTACTTTTCAATGTATTGTCTGGGTGTGAGTTCTTCGGCATATAAGTGATAATTAGGAATACGGCCTCCCGCCATGACAGAGCGTAAGTTTAATCTTTCACAACACTCCTTTCGTTCGTCGTACAAGCGGCGGCCTAAACGCAAACCTCGGTAATCGGGATGAACAAGAGTTCGATTACCATATAAAATATCCCCTTTGGGGTTGGGTATAAAAGTAAAATTACCTGTTACTTTGTAGGTATGTTGGTCGCCAAATTGGGCTTGATTTACAATGATTGACAGCGCACAGGCAGCTACTTTATCGTCCACAATCACACAAATTTGGCCTTCTGGAAAGATTTCAATAAGTTTTTTAATGCGCTCTTTGCGCCAATATTCCCCCCGATATTGCTATACGACTCAATCATAGCCGATTTTAGTTGTTCATAATCTTCAAGGGTTAATTTTCTAATTTCAACATTCATATAATTTCAATTTTATAGTCAAAGAAAGTCCCTTCCTTCCTAACAAAGGCATGGGTAGGGTAAGAAATAAATTTATTAATTTTAAATAATTAGAGTGTGTGAAAAGCTATGTATTACGAATCGATAGTATAGGTACTTTTGCATGATTTACCACTTGTTGAGCAAAGGACCTACAAAAAAATCTTGTATTTTATAATCGAGGGTAGCAGTGATTATGACCAAATCAACTGATAATACTTGTGCTTTCTAAAAATTTTTGGGCAAAGATTCACAGAAAAAAAATTGTGTTTGGATTTGAATATGGTCATGTTCCAATACTTTCACTAAGTTTTTGTATCTTCTGTTAATGTTTCAAAGTTATGCTTACTATCGTACTCCAATAATCCCATTACAATCAGTTCTGCATTACTTTTTTGGATTATTTTTCTTGCATATTCATATTTTGATAAAGCGCTGGCTACAGGCCGAACAGGAAAAAGTATTTTTTTGAAACCTTCCCATTTTTTATGGGGTGGTATAGTCAATACAGGACATTCTGCCAATTTGATAACCGCATACGCATTAGAACCAATAAAAAATTCTCGTAACCCTGATACACCATGTGTACCCATCACGATTAAGTCTATTTTATGATTATTTGCTTCTTCTACAACCGCCCGGACATACCGCCCCTGAAACCACCAAAGACTGACAATCAATACCATACTTTTGCTGGATGTCGGTTGAGAGTGTATCAAGGTTTTTCTTGGTTGATTCTGCAAATCATAATAGGCCATATCTACCACCGCTACACCTTCGGGAAAGGCAATGCCAGTAGTGGTGCTCACTACAAATAAGGAGTAAAGTGCCTGTTGATTTTTAGCCATTTCAATAGCCGTATCGAGTGCATTGGGAGGTTGCACTAAAATCAATGGGTACTAATATTTTATAAGGAGTTTCGGGTTGCATTGTCATCAAAGTTTATACTACTAACAAGGTAGTAGGTAATAATACAAAGGTGCAGCGTAACTTAAAAGTAGCTTAATCTAAAATTAAAATTCCATAAGAACCGTTTTCATTGATCTCTTTAAGCCTACTAACGCTAAGACCCTGCACCAATACAGAGAAAAGTACAATGGCATATGTAACCGCCAATATCAATCCTTTATGTTCTGAATTAGGTAATGAAAGAGCCAAGGCAATAGAGATTCCTCCTCTTAGCCCTCCCCAAGTCATGATAATGGGGAATTTATCGTTGAGTTGCTTGCTGAGGCCAAATAGTTTGAATGGTAAATAGACCGAGAAAAAACGTACCATTAATGCCAATAGAATACTGAGAAGGCCAATAAACCAGTAATTTTGAATAGAGGGAATAGCCACAATCTCAAATCCAATCAATACAAATAAAAAAGCATTAAGCAATTCGTCGACAAGTTCCCAAAAAGTATCTACATATTTTCGGGTAATATCCGACATCGCCACCTCACGTCCATAGTTTCCTATGACCAAACCTGCTACAACCATAGCCAATGGCCCCGAAGTGTGCAAAAATGAGGCTAAGGAGTACCCTCCCATCACAATGGCGAGCGTAATCATCACTTCTGTTTGGTAGTGGTCAATGGTTTTCAATAGCTTACTTCCCAAGAAACCGAAAACCAATCCCAATAATATACCCCCTGCTACTTCCTGAAACAAAAGTTTGACTACTTCGCCCCCCGTAACGGGTTCTGTTCCATTAGCTATTTGAAGAATGGTCAAAAATAATACTACTCCTACCCCATCATTGAAAAGCGACTCCCCCGTAATCACTACTTCTTCTGATTTAGGTACCTTGGCTTGTTTTAAGATACCCAATACAGCAATGGGATCTGTGGGTGAAATCAATGCCCCAAACAAGAGACAAACAATAAGAGGTACGTTAAAGTTGAGCCATTGACCCAAATAGTAGAAGCCATAACCAATCAAAAAGGTCGCCATCAGTACCCCCAAAATAGTGAATGCCATAATAGCCCATTTCTGTTCTTTCATCAAATTGAAATTGACGTGCAAAGACCCCGCAAACAACAAAAAGCACAACATATATTGCATCAAAAACGACCCAAAATCGAGGTTACTCATGAACTCAACAACGAGGTTTTTGAGCGATGAGTCAAAATTACCTATCACTAAAATGAGCAAAGAGAGAAGCAGCGAAATGAGCATCAAGCCTATACTTGACGGAAGTTTGATAAATTTGATATTGATATAAGAAAAAATAGAACAAATCGTAATTAAAATAGCAATGGTATAGAATATGGTCATTTTTTTGTTTTTTTTGTTTCAAAAGTAGGCTTTTTTGTTTTTTAATCAACCATCCCAACCCAAAACTCGAAGTTGATTTTTAAGTACTTTTTCTTGAGATTCAAATTTTTTATCCGTTTCCTCAAACATTTCGTAACGCAATTGTTTCACTCTGCTAAATACCATTCCCTGGATCATCCCCTTCTTGAGGTTTTGGTCAATGGAAAGTTGGTGGTCGTAAAAATTATTGTTTCTAACCAAATGATATATTTCTTCTCGTAGTTGATTATCTTCGGCCAGTAATTGGTTGATCTGTTGTGTCTGTGTTTCATAGTGGTCGATTTGCCACTGTTCCAACTCTTTTACCAGTTTGTCTATCTGTTCTTTAATCCGTTGTTGATAATCTACGGTTTGTTTCTGGTTTTGTTTTACTTCTTCTACTGGGTCAAATAGATTGGCCTGCATCATTATTTTCTGCAAATATCCCATCGGATTTCTTACCTTACTTCCTAACGTAATCTGGTTTTTGACCAAAGTAATCCGTTGAATGATATGTTCGGATGAAAATTGCTTCAGCCAGTCTTTGATTGTATTTTTATTGACTCCTTTAAAATCTTTAATCAAATCATAGATTTCTACTTCAGCAGGGGTCTCTACTGCTATTAATTGTTTTATGACTTCCAAGGTAGAATTTTGACGCTCCTTGGTTACTTCCCGATTGAGCTCAATATAGAAAATGATGGCATACACCGACCTCCCTTTTTTCTCTTCTTCAAATGTAAAACGAATGTCTGTAAACGCTGCCAAGTCTTCTTGTGCTTTGAGTATGACCCTATCTTTAAAATGACCATACAATTTATATTTATCCACTACATCCAGCATTTCTTTTAACTCTCCGATAGTTATCCTTCGTTTGCCAATAGGTTCATATTGTTTCAACAATTCATAGATTCGTACTGAAAAAGAACTTTGTAATTTTAAGATATTTTGAATATCATACATCAAAAACTGTGTCTGTAATTGTAACAAAAAGGGTTTCATCTTAGGATGAAAAGACATATCAATGTATCGTCCTTCAGATAGATTCGTAAAACTATCCATACCGACGGCTATATGCGTCAAAAACTCTTTTTCCCCTTCTTCGGTGTCTCGTACAATACGTATTTCCTTCTTAGTCAATTTCTCTGCCCCTTGCTTGATAAACCGATAGGCATTCTTATCGTTTTCAATTCCAAAATCATTGATAATATCTTTTAGGAAAATACGGTATTCTTTAAATTCTTCATCATCTTTGTGAATAAGGGTGAGCATTTTTGTAAATACACGCATTTCCCAAATATCAAACCGATATTTTCCTTCTACTAAATCATTCGATTTTCTAATGAGCCTAATGGTCTTATTCTTTTTCTTGTTTTCCATGAGTTTAGGGCAGAGATAGTTACAAATATACTCAAAATATCACAGTCGTTTTATTACTTGTGATACTTAACCCTAAATTTGTGATACTTAACCCTAAATTTGTGATACTTTAACCCTAAATTTGTGATACTTAACCCTAAATTTGGTGATACTTAACCCTAAATTTGTGATATTTCGCTTTATAATAGATTAAAAACCAATGAGTTATGACGACCGAAAAAGAGAAAAAGTATTAAAAAGAATAGAAAACATCAAAACACTAATTTTTTTTTTGATGATGTTTTTTTTATTTTTATTTATTTTACTGAAAATCAATTAGTTATAATAATAAAGGATGATAAAAGAAAAGTTTCGCCCCCTAAATTTGTGATAGTTTGCCCTAAAAGTGTGATAATTAGTCAATATCATAAATGCAAAATATTGGGGTTTTATCACACAAAAACAAAAAACCGAAAAACATTTAAGTAATTGATATACAGTTAATTATTTCCTAAAAATGTGATAATTAAAGTATTAATGATAAAAATATTAATTGAAAAACAGTATCTATGAAAGCTTAAAATACACTTTTGAGCAAGAAAAAGAGTCTATAACTTATTACCCTAAATTTGTGATAATAGTACAAAAGCACAATTCTTATAATGTAAAGTATTTGATAATCAGATTGTTATAATTTTGTAAATTAACTGATTATCACATTTTTAGGGTAGAAAGTCGCTTTAGCAGTTACTAACCTATTTTTTAGATATTTTTTTATCTTAATTAATTATAAAACAGTGTTTTTTTATCTATTTTTGCTGTAACGACACTAAACACCCTAATGCTCAATCAAGAACTTGTTTTTCGATTTTTACAAATGAAGCCAGCTCTCAATCACACACAGATTGAAAAAGAAGCTGGATTACCGCCTAAAACCCTATATAAAGCCCAAGGTGGCCTTATAAACTTGAATGATAAGCATCTCTCCAAATTAGCCCCTGTGCTTCGTGGATATGGGTTTACGGAAGAATTATTTTCTAAAGCGAGGGTTATTTCTATTGTCAATCATAAAGGTGGAGTTGGAAAAACCACCTCCACCATCAATTTGGGAAAAGCTATTGAGTATGCTTGGCCATCGTGTATTGATGATAGATATGGATTCACAAGGAAACTTATCCAGTGTTTTGGGGTACATCAGCCTCATGAACAAGTCATAGATGCTTTGTTGGACACGGCAGCTACCTATTGTATAATAGAGCCGACTCTGCACCTCCCTTCCGATATTCAAATGGCTTATCGCGAGCTGGAACTGGTCAATTCAATTGGTAGTGAAAAAAGACTTTTCAATAAAATTGCTTCATTTTTAGATCAGTATGATTTTATTCTCATAGACTGTCCACCTGCACTTAATGTTTTGACGACCTGCTCGTTGGTAGCATCCAATGAGTGTATTATTCCTATTCAGCTCGAAGCATCGGCTTATCACGGGGTTGAAAACTTATTTAACCGTATTTTAGAAATCAGAGAACATCTCAACTATTCGCTCCGAGTAAGAGGAATTTTTTTTACAATGGTACACAAAAACCAAAGTATTCATCGCAATATGATGGAGCATATCCATGAGGTGCATATGGACATTTTAAAATTTTTGATTCGCATATTGAAACAGCAACGATTATTAAGCAGTCGCAAGTAGCAAAAAGATTTAACTAATTATGCACCTAAATCACCTTCTGCCAATCAATATTTGTCTTTGGCTCAAGAACTTATCACCCTTTAATCGCAAGAAAAATGGCAAAAGATTTCATGGCGGGTATGAAAAAAGTCAGTACTCAACTACCTTCTTCAACATTTTCTGAAATTGAAAAAATAAAAAAACAAATTATTGTCGTAGAAGAGCTACGTCAATTTATTACTCCCCTTACTACTGAAGAATACAAAACTTTAGAATCAAACATCATTCAACAAGGCTGTAAAGATCCTCTAACTATCTGGGAAACGACTCCTGAAATTGCAGGTATTGATGATAGTAATGAAAAAATATACGTACTTATAGATGGACACAACCGCTATAAAATTTGCGAACAATACCACATTGATTTCAAAATAACTGTATTTCAGTTTGAGAACTTAGATAAAGTCAAGGATTATATGATTGACTTTCAGCTGGGGAGGAGAAATTTGACGCCAGAGCAGATTTCTTATTTTCGAGGGTTGCGTTATAATCGTGAAAAAAATAGTAAAGGCAAGTATGACAGAGAAACAAAGGGGGGAGATCTCTCAAAGCAATTGGCTAAAGAATTTCAGGTAAGTGCGCGTACTATCAAAAACGACGGACGTTTTGCAGAAGGAATAGCAAAGCTATCGCCAGAATTACAACAAAAAGTATTATCTGGAAAAACATCATTGAGTCGAACACTTGTCCAAGATTTAGCCAAAAAAGAGGCAACCAAGGTAAACGATATTCAATCTTTAGAGGAAATTGAGGAAGCCGCGCATTATTCAACCACAAATACAAAAAGAGAAGAAGCAGTACAAAAAAGAAAAGAAATCGCGAAATTGGTGATGAACCTATCCTCTAAAGCTGATTATTCATTGCTCGTGCAAAAAGTGAAAGAGCTAAAAAAATTCTTGTAAGTAATTGATTATTTTTCTAAAAATCATAAGTGCAAGTTTTGCACTTATGATTTTTAGAAAATTAAAATAGGCTATGATTAATAGAAAATCATATAAAACATCCTGTAAATTTTGTAACACTAATACCTAAAAGGCTACCTAACTTTGCATAATTAAAGTTGTTAAGTTATGGAAGCAATAGAAAAAAGTATAGATGCTCCAGTAACAGGTATGACCTGTGCTGTTTGTGCTGTAAGTGTAGAAACGTTACTAAATAAACAAAATGGTGTGGTAGAAAGCAGTGTTAATTTTGCCAA
The DNA here is from genome assembly GCA_041392315.1 of Spirosomataceae bacterium. Lineage (GTDB taxonomy): Bacteria > Bacteroidota > Bacteroidia > Cytophagales > Spirosomataceae > Runella. The sequence continues at coordinate 54,579 of JAWKMH010000020.1, forward strand.
CGAATCAGCCAAAATTACTTTGATCCCAACCTTACTTCGCCAGAAAGCCTCAAAAATCATTACAAGCCATTGGTTACGATTTGCTTTTAGATACCCAAGCTGCCAAAGCACAACAAGCTGTCATCAAGGAAAATCAACTTGAAGCACTCCAAAAAAGGTTATTTGGGCGGGTATTTTTACGGTTCCAGTCGCTATTTTGGGTATGTTTTTCATGAACTTGCCATATATCAATTGGGTCATGCTGGTATTGACAACACCCGTTCTCCTTGTTTTTGGTCGCAACTTTTTCATCAATGCTTGGAAACAAGCAAAGCACGGTTTGAAATAATATGGATACATTGGTAGCTCTCAGTACAGGAATCGCCTTTATTCAGTATTTTCAATACCTTTATCCCGAATTTACACAGCCGTGGGCTACATCCACATGTCTATTATGAAGCCGCTGCCGTGGTGATTGTGTTTATCATGGTGGGGAAATGGTTGGAAGAAAAAGCCAAAGGAAACACTACCACTGCCATCAAGAAGTTAATGGGATTACAACCCAAGACGGTTTGGATTATTGAGAATGGAGAAGAAAAAGAAATCGAAATAAGTCAAGTAAGGGTGGGAGACCGATTGGTGGTAAAACCAGGTGAAAAGATAGCGGTGGATGGAAAGGTATTATCAGGTAGTTTTGTGGATGAAAGTATGATTTCGGGCGAGCCCATCCCAGTTGAAAAAAGTAAGGGGATGTCCGTATTTGCTGGAACGGTCAATCAAAACGGCAGCTTTCGATTTCTGGCACAAAAGGTGGGCAGCGAAACATTTTTGGCACAAATCATCGCAATGGTACAAAATGCGCAAGGAAGCAAAGCCCCTATTCAAAAACTCACAGATAAGATTGCGGGTATTTTTGTGCCTATTGTCATAGTAATTGCTCTCCTGACGTTCTTTGTGGTTACTTCTTAGGAGGAGACAATGCGCTTACTCAAGGCTTATTGGCGGCCATTACAGTACTTGTGATTGCGCTCCTTTGTGCATTGATTAGCCACGCCTACGGCTATTATGGTAGGGGTAGGAAAAAGGGGCAGAGAATGGTATTCTCATTAAAGATGCTGAAAGTTTGGAACTCACCCACCGTGTCGATGCCATAGTACTGGATAAAACGGGTACGATTACTGAAGGGAAACCCCAAGTAAGTGAGGTGTTGTGGGCTGTTGAAATAACGAAATAAAACAAATAGCCTTGTCATTGGAAAGTCAATCGGCGCACCCATTGGCGTAGCAGTGGTAGCCAAACTAAAGACCGAAGGTTTGACTACACTACCTCCAACAGTTTGAAAAATGTAACTGGAAAAGGGGTAAAGGCTATTTATGACCAGAAAACCTACTTTATAGGAAGCCCTATTTGGATGAAAGAATTGGGTATTTCTACCTCCGATTTACCTATCGAACAATGGCAATCATCAGCAAAAACAGTCATTATCTTTGCCGATGAGCAGCAAGTTTTAGGTTTATTTGGTATAGAAGATGCCATAAAAAACACTTCTAAACCAGCTATTAATGGCTTACAACAAGAAGGAGTAGAAGTATATATGCTTACAGGAGATAATGCCCTCACGGCTCAAAAAGTGGCCGAATCGGTAGGAATAAAACATTGGAAGGCTCAGATGATGCCTACAAACAAGTCCGACTTTATCAAGGAACTCCAACATAACGGAAAAACAGTGGCGATGGTAGGCGACGGTATCAATGATGCCCAAGCCCTTGCCCAAGCCGATGTGAGTATTGCCATGGGCAAAGGCTCAGATATTGCAATGGATGTGGCTAAGATAACCCTCATTGCAGGTGATTTACAGAAAATTAGCCAAGCCATACATTTGTCAAAATGGACGGTGGCAGCTATTCATCAAAACCTATTTTGGGCATTTATTTATAACCTGATTGGAATTCCGTTGGCGGCGGGTGTGTTATACCCCATTAATGGATTTTTACTCAACCCTATGATAGCTGGGGCAGCCATGGCACTCAGTTCTGTTTCTGTGGTAGCTAATAGTTTAAGGCTAAAAAGTAGGCGGCTTTAGGCGGTTCGTTTTTAGCTATCCGTTTTTCTTAATCAACACCAAATATCAAACACTAAACAATTCAAGACTAAAAAATGGAAACCTTACAATTCAAAACTAATATCAATTGCGGAGGCTGTGTGGCCAAAGTAACCCCTTTTCTAAATCAAATAGAAAAGATAGAAGACTGGAAAGTAAATACGGACGACCCCGATAAAATTCTAACGGTATCGGGAGAAGATTTAACATGTGCACTTATTCAAGAAAGCGTAGCAAAGGCAGGTTTTGAAGCAGAACAAGTATCGTTGTATAAAATATAAAAAGTGACTGTATTGTACTGATAAATAGATTGTTAACTCATAAGTGCAAAACTTGCACTTATGAGTTTTTTTACAAACTTACGCCCCATTTCCATGGCATAAAGTCATCTTGTCCAAGTATTTGTGCTTTGGTTTTAAACTCTCCACTTGCCAAAGCGATGCAATATTCAAGTAATTCTTCAGCAGTTTCTTCAATGGTTTTTTGCCCTTCGATAATAGCCCCACAATCAAAATCAATGATATCGGGCATTTTTTGAGCCAATCGGGTATTGGTCGAAACTTTTACCATGGGGCTTATAGGATTTCCAGTAGGAGTACCCAATCCAGTTGTAAACAAAGTAATGGTAGCACCAGCGGCGGCTTGCCCTGTGGTGGCCAACACATCATTGCCTGGGGTACAAACCAAGTGTAAACCCGACTCAGTGGCTACTTCGGTATAGTTTAACACATCTGCAATAGGGGCTGTTCCTCCTTTCTTAGCTGCCCCTGCCGATTTGATGGCATCTGTTATCAGCCCATCTTTGATGTTGCCCGCCGAAGGGTTCATATCAAAACTTGCCCCTACTGCGGCTGCTTTGGCGGCATAATCGCGCATCAGTTTTTCAAATTTAATGGCCTTGTCTTCACTAACACAGCGATTGATTAACTCTTGTTCGACCCCACACAATTCGGGAAATTCGGCCAAGTAAGTAGTTCCTCCTAAGGCCACTACCATGTCTGACAAATGACCCAAAACGGGGTTGGCAGAAATACCCGAGAACCCATCAGATCCCCCACACTTTAAGCCAATATTTAATTGAGATAAAGGTACTGGCTGCCGAACCTGCTTGTTGGCCTCAATCAATCCTAAGAAGGTTTCTTTGATGGCTGCCGACATCATCTCAAACTCAGTACCGTACGCCTGTTGTTCAAAAAACAAAATGGGTTTGTCAAAACCGGAATTACGTTGCTTGATTTCATTGGTTAGGTCGGTGAATTGCGTCTTTTGACAACCCAAGCTCAACACCGTAATGCCAGCTACATTGGCGTTGTTGGCGTATGCTCCAAAAAGCGCCGCCTATAGTGCAGATTCTTGGTTGCTTTCTCCACAGCCCGATTCGTGGGTGAGGAACTTGATGCCGTCTAAGTTTTCAAAAAGCGGTTTTTTAGTGGGTTTTTCCGAACTATTCCCAGCGTCATAGCCTTCGATTTCGGCTATTCCTACCGACTGATATAATTGTACTAAATCTTGTGTTTGTTGCAAATAAATATCAGGAAAAGCATAACCGAGTGCTTTGTCGAAGGCATCTTTAAGTTTGAGAATATTACGATTTTCGCAAAACACCAAAGGAATGACTAACCAAAAATTAGCTGTTCCCGCTTGGCCGTCGGAGCGAGGAAATCCCATAAAAGTGCGTTTGGCCCACTTAGATACATCTGGCGCTTGCCACTTGGTTTGTGGTTGACGCTTGCTTACTCCATATTCTTCTGAGTCATGTTTAAGATTGAAAGTAGTGATTTGTTCTCCCCGTTGAATGGGCTGAGTTGCCTTTCCCACTAAAACACCATACATAATGACAGGCGCACCAATGGCTAAATCTTCTGTTACGAATTTATGTTTGGCCGCAATAGCTCTCGGCAACACATAATTCTCTCCTTCAAACTCGATGATTTCGCCCGCTTCGAGGTTTCTTAACGCTACGATGACGTTGTCAGAAGGATTTACTTTTAATACGATATGTTTCATTTTTATTTATTTCATTTTTTTAAATCGCCATTCACTAATTGCCAAATACCCAAAGGATTGGATGATTTTAGTTCATCTGGCAACAAGTTTTCAGGGAAGTTTTGATAACTTATTGGGCGTGTAAATCGATAAATGGCTGCTGTGCCTACCGAGGTGCTTCGTGAATCAGAAGAAGCAGGAAAAGGCCCTCCGTGCATCATAGCATGACAAACTTCTACCCCTGTGGGAAAGCCATTGATAAGTAAGCGTCCCACTTTTTGTTCTAACAGCGCAATTAGATCTGTATAATCCTCCAATTCTTCGGGTGTTCCGTGGATGGTTGCGGTAAGATGCCCATCTAAATTGGCAGCAATTTCCAACATTTCGGCTTTGCTTTGCGCTTCAACCAACACACTGGCAGGTCCAAATATTTCTTCTGATAGCTCATGATTTTGAGCAATGGCTTGTGCATCTGTTTTGAATAATACAGGTGGAACAGCCGTAAAACCTGCTACTTCTTTTCCTTGCGCTATGACTGTCACATTTTCTTGGGCTAAGTGATGAGCCACTCCTTTTTGGTAAGCATCTTGGATTCCTTTGGTAAGCATTACCCCACCTGCTACCTCCTGAAATTGCGTTTTAACATCCGTAAAGAAGGTTTCACTTCCCTCTGTTTTAGGAACTATCATCATGCCAGGATTAGTACAAAACTGACCTACCCCCATCGTAACCGAAGCAGCAAACTGTTGCGCAATATTTCCGCCTTTGGCTTGCATGATTTGAGGCAATATAAAAACAGGATTGGTGCTGCCCATTTCGGCATACACAGGAATAGGCTCGGGACGATTGGCCGCCAATTTAAACAAAGCCATTCCACCTTGGTATGAACCTGTAAAACCCACCGCCTTGATGGCAGGGTGTAAAACTAAACCTGCGCCAATTTCAGTCCCGCTTCCATGTAGCATAGAAAATACACCATCGGGCATTACACACTTTTGGGCGGCTGTTTGGATAGCTCTCCCAATCAACTCAGAAGTACCTGGGTGTGCCGAATGAGCTTTCACAATGACGGGGCAGCCAGCGGCTAGGGCAGAGGCTGTGTCGCCTCCAGCTACCGAAAACGCCAAAGGAAAGTTACTGGCTCCAAAAACGGCCACTGGCCCCAAGGCTTGTTGCATCATTCGTATATCTACTTTGGGGAGCGGCAGGCGATCGGGGATGGCTGTTTCTATGCGGGCATTGACCCACGACCCTTCGCGGAGATAAGAGGCAAAAAGGCGTAATTGTCCAGTAGTACGCCCTCTTTCGCCTTGGATTCTTGCCGCAGGTAAGCCTGTTTCGGCAGTGGCTATTTGCACCAAAGCTTCTCCGAGATTTTCTATTTCTTCGGCTATTTTATCCAAAAAATCGGCCTTGGCCGTTCCTGATTTTTTACGGTAAACTTGAAAGGCTGTTTGGGCTTTGGCAGCGGCCAGCTCTAAGTCATCTTTAGTGGCTTTGGAGAAAAGGGTAGGAAGCTTTTCGCCTGTGGTGGGGTTGAGGGCTTGGAAAGTACCATCGCCCTCAGCCGATGAACTAAAGCCTATAATTTGTTTTCCTTCTAAAATGCTCATTATGTGTATTTTAATGTTAAACTTTATTGTTTCTTTTGAGATACCGTATTTACTAATGTGCCAATATGCTCAATAGTAATACGTACTTCATCGCCAACGGCCAATGTAAACTCATTGGGGGGAACCAAACCTGTACCTGTCATTAGATACGTTCCGAAAGGAAAAGAAGTTTCTCTAAACAAATATCCAATCAACTCCAAGTGTGTCCTTTTCATTCGATTGATAGAGATTGTGCCCTCAAAAGCAGTGGCTCCACCTCTCACAATAGTAATACTAATCTGGGCATCGGGGCTGATGGGTTGGGCGGGCACATATAAGCAAGGGCCAATGGCTGCTGCTCCGTCGTAGCTTTTGGCCTGAGGTAAATACAATGGATTTTCTCCCTCAATATCGCGCGAGCTCATATCGTTGCCACAAGTATAGCCTACGATTTTACCGTTGGAAGTAGCAAAAAGGGTGAGTTCTGGCTCGGGCACATTCCATTGAGAATCCCGTCGGATAAACACCTCCTCCCACTTCCAACAGTTCTTGAAGCCGTGGCTTTGAAAAAAGCTCGGGGCGAGGAGCGTCATACACTCGCGCATAAAAATCACCTCCACCTGCATCTTTCGATTCTTCCATACGGGCTTCGCGGCTTTAGGTAGGTAACTCCCGAAGCCCAAACTTCTTGATTGGCAATAGGGGGTAACAAATCCGTTTTTATAGCTTCTTCTAAGGTGGCATTAGGGGTAAGCGCTTGGATTTCTGCTAAAATAGCCGTGTGTAAATCATCACGATTGATATAGACATCCCAATCTTTTTGAGCAGATAAGTAAAAGGATGCTTTGGATTCGATAATAATGCCTTGATGGGTACGGTATAATTTCATGGTTAAAATAAATAAATTGAATTGTTTTTGATGGAAGGAATGCTGCAAAGGAACGACAAAATATCATATAGCATCTGTTATATTTTGTTCAATTCTAATAACATATTGCCATTCTTATAAAGTAATATGCTCAAAACTAATACTTAATCTTGCAAGGAATAGACCATTTCATTAGGCAAATCATACCATTTCAACCACTTCTCCAAAACGGTTATTCCAAATACGGCCTCTTGCCTAATAAATTTTAAATCTGAGCGTAAAATCATATAGAAATTTTAGATTACAATTGATCATATCATTATCATTTGAAAAGGATATTCCGAAATAGTTACAAAAAAATAAAAAAAATATGCTATTTCTGTAAGGAGTTTTCAAGGCTTAGCTTGTCTTACAGTAATAAGAATAAAATGGAATGATTCCTATAAAAAATTGCCAAAAGGAAATAATAATGGAGGACATCTATGAAGATAAAAGCAAAAATAGTTGGGAAGAGCATACCCGCCCCAGCTTGGTGCCCATCGAGCAAATACATAAACCTATAAAACCATTTGAAGGCGACGATGAGCTTTTTATAAGAAAAGCTTTGGAAGCCAATCTGCGGATGGGGGTGGAGTTGCTTTATAAGCGGTATTATCAGCCCATGTGTACCCATGCCGTAAAATTTGTAGGATCAAGGGAAACAGCAGAGGATATTGTCTCCGAGATTTTTTTTCAATTCTATGCCAACAAAACCTTTCTGGAAATCAATACCTCCTACCGTATTTATTTGTTTCGTACTGTTCGTAATCGTGCCTATAATTATCTACGTTGGGATTTGAATCGTAAAGCTGATTTGATAGAGGCAGCTCAAAAGCCGACACTTGATGAGCATCAACCCGATCAAATTAGCCAATTTGAAGAACTCTATCATGATGTAGAAGAGGCCGTAAATAAATTACCTATTGAACGTCGTCGCATTTATTTGATGCGAAAATTTGAAGGCAAAAAATACCAAGAAATAGCAGACGAACTCCATCTTTCAGTCAAGACAGTAGATGTACAGCTTAGCCGTGCCAATCAGTTTATCCGAAATTTATTGAAAGACAAGTGGTTACTTTCAGGGTTGTCTATCAAAAAAAGCTAATACCATGAATGCGGAAATCAACAAAGATTTTATATTTAATTACTTTTCAGGAAAAACGTCTGCGTTACAAAAACAGATGGTAGATGCGTGGGTGAAAACACCTACCAACGAAGCATTGTTTTATCAATGGTTGGTAGAATTCGAATACCAACACCCACAATACTTAGCTGATGTACCCAAAGCAATCGCTTCTTTCCAAGATTTTGCTGACCAATTTGACGAAAACCCAGCACCAGTTAAAGACGAAAAAGAATTACTCTCACCAGTGCGTCGAGAACTTTGGACTTGGATTGTTGCTGCATCATTTTTTACGGGGTTATTGATTGGTGGATGGCTATTTAGAGACAATATTATCTACCAAACTTTCAGTACTTCATTTGGCGAAACTAAATCGCTGGTATTGAGTGATCATACCAAGGTTGCCTTGAATGCCAATTCATCTTTGAGAGTTCCTCGTTTTGGTTTTGGTGTTAAGACACGCGAAGTTCTCTTGGTAGGAGAGGCGCAGTTTTCTGTGACACACCAGCCCAATAATCAACGATTTTTGGTCAAAACTAACAAAGGGTTGGATGTGATAGTATTAGGGACAGAGTTTACCGTGTATGCCCGTCAACGGGGAGCCAAAGTTGTGCTTAATAAGGGAAAAGTAGCTTTGCGTTATCAAGAAGGAAAGAAGCAAAAACAACTGATGATGAAACCAGGTGATTTGGTTTCGTTTGATCAAAGTAACCACCTCAAGCAAGAAATAACCAAGCAACCAGAAAAATATGCAGCTTGGACCAACCATCGCTTTGTATTTGATGACACTACCTTGGAGGAGTTTGCCCATATCATGGAAGAAAATTATGGAATAGAAGTCATCATTGGAGATTCCTCTCTGGCCAAGCGTACCCTTGTAGGGTCATTTAGAGCTGATAATGCTGAGGAATTGCTTGAAATCGTTACTGAAATTTTCGATGTTAAAATCAAAAAACAAGAAAGAAAAGTTTGGCTATTGACCGAGTAAATTTATACTAATAGCTTTTTATTGAAGCATTTTCGAATCACCAAATTGAATAAATTACCTCAAACCCTAAAAATAACATGAAAAAAAATCGACAAAGACTGTTTCGGGTGGGTTTGCTCCTAATCACGTTTGCTATGTATGGAACGCCAGGTTGGTCGCAGCTATTTGCTAAAGCCCAAAAACCATCTCAAAAACTGGAGCAAGCGATAGCCCCTACTGCTCAAAAACTAAGGGGAGTACTGAAAGAATTGAAGAACCATTATCATGCCGATATACTTTTTGAGGGCGGAGTGATAGATGGAATCACTGTTGCTGCCGACTTACTGGATTTTAATGCTACTTTAGAAGCTAACCTTGACAAGTTGTTGAAAGGCTCAAACTTGAGCTATAAAAAAATAAAAAATGGTTCATATCTAATATTAGAGACCAAAAAGGTAAAAAAATCAGCCAAGACAGAGATACCCTCTCAAGAAGCTAATATAGAACTTCTTTCAGAAAAATCTTTTGCACTGGAGGTTTTACCCTTGAGGAGTATTGAACAATTAGAGGTACTTGACCAAACAGTAAAAGGTAGGGTAAATGATGAAAAAGGAATAGGTTTGCCAGGAGTAAGTGTTTTGCTCAAAGGAACCCAAAGGGGAACGACCACCAATGCCGAAGGTAACTATACATTAGATGTGCCAAGCGCAGCATCCGTATTGGTTTTTAGTTATGTAGGTTATGAAAGCAAAGAGGTAACAGTAGGAAATAGAACTAATATCAATATTTCTCTTTCGCCTGAAAGTAAATCTCTGGGAGAAGTGGTTGTAACGGCGCTTGGTATCAAAAGGCAAGCAAAAAGCATAGGCTATGCTACTGCTACGGTAGGAACAGATGAAATGACCATTAATCGTAGTGCGAATTTTATGAACGCTTTACAGGGAAAGATGGCAGGGGTTAATATTACTTCCTTAGGCTCTGGCCCAGCAGGTACCAGTAAAATCCGTATTCGTGGGCAGTCTTCTTTTGGCGGAAACAACTCACCACTCATAGTCGTTAATGGTGTACCCATTGATAATACCAACAATGGCGCACGTGGCGATGTATCGGAACGAGGAAGTAATCGTACCTCTGATGGTGGCGATGGCCTGAGTAGTATCAACCCCGACGATATAGAGTCTATGACCGTATTGAAAGGTGCGGCAGCATCGGCTCTATATGGCTCTCGGGCCAAAGATGGAGTCATTATGATAACCACCAAAACCCGTGGCAATGGGTCGGGAATTTCATTGACCTATAACTCTAATTTCACCTCCGAAACACCTTTAGATTATACCGATTATCAGTATGAATATGGACAAGGTGAGAATGGCTTGCGGCCTACTGCCCCTTTTCCTACTTCTGGTCAATGGAGTTTTGGAGAAAAATTTCAGCCTGGCATGACCCAAATTTTGTTTGACAATGTAGAGGTACCTTATACACCACAACGAAATCAAATCAGTCAGTTTTATCAAAAAGGCTACACTTGGACTAATACCATGACACTGGCTTCGGGCAATGAAACAGGCGGCTTTAGCCTTTCGGTATCCAACTTAGACAACCGCACCATTTTGCGTAATTCGGGCTATGACCGCCGCACCATCAATCTGGGATTTACTCAAACCTTGGCTAAAAAACTAACGGTATCTGGTAACATAAACTACTCCAACGAATACCGCAAGAATCCGCCCAATATTGCTGAGCAAGATTACAGCCCCGTGATTATCTATAACTTATCCAACTCTATGCCTTTAGATTTGTTGGAAAAATATTCGACAGATGCCAACGGGAATGAAGTAGTATGGTCACGATTTACCAATCGAACCAATCCTTTTTTTGCTTTGAAACGCTTTGACAATATCCGTAACGATCGGGTTTTTGGTAATCTAACAGCTCGGTATAATTTTACAGATTGGTTGTTTTTGCAGGGTAGGGTTGGGCAAGATTATTACTCGCGAGAGCAAGATTACAATTTACCTACAGGAACACAACGCCAACCAGCAGCTCCAGCAGGTTTTGTCAATGGACAGTTTGTGCAGGACGCACGAAATGTACGGGAACTGAACACCGATTTTTTGTTGGGAGCGAATAAAACGTTTGGTGTTGTAGGAGTCAATGTAAACTTGGGTGGAAATCAAATGTATCGACGTATTAGTCGCCATAATGTATTTGTACAGGATTTTTATACCCGTGATCTTTATACGATTGGTAATGGCCGTCAGCGCGATGCAATCTATGAGTTTTCGGAAAGAAAAGTAAATTCGTTATATGCTTCGGCAGAGTTTTCATTTAAAGATTATTTATTCCTGAATGGAACAGTTAGAAATGACTGGTTTTCAACACTTTCACCTGCCAATCGCAGTATTTTGTATCCGTCTGTTACGGCCAGTTTTGTTTTTTCTCAAGCTTTTGCTTCTTCTTTGCCCAATTGGATAAACTTTGGGAAAATCAGAGCAGGCTATGCCGAAGTAGGTAGCGATACCGACGTGTCGCCTTATGCCAATAACCTTTTTTATAACATCAATGCCCAGCAATTTCCTTCACCTACGGGTGTAGCGCAGCCTCTGGCAAGTATCAGTGGCTCGACGGTACCTAATGCCAACTTACGTCCAATGAGGGTTTCTGAAAAAGAGGTAGGTTTGGAACTGAAATTATTCAACAATTTTCTTGGCTTGGATATTACCTATTACGACAAGCTGTCATCCGACCAAATCTTACGCGCTCAAACCTCCAATGCGGGGGGGTATCTCAATCAGCTCATTAATGTAGGCAAAAGCCAAAATAGAGGATTGGAGATGCTTGTCAATCTGAACCCGATCAAAAAGCCTTTGATGAGTTGGAACCTCATTTTCAATGCCGCCTACAACAAAACCAAAGTCCTTGATTTGGGAAGTGATGTAAGTGATAACATGATTACTGTCGGAACAGGAGATTTTACAGGGGAACTTCGCCAGGTAGTAGGCCAACCCATGGGACAACTTTTTGGATTTGGGTATTTGCGAGATGCCAACGGCACTCAAGTTTTTGATGCAGGCAATGGTCGTCCTTTGCGTACACCCACACAAGTGGCTTTTGGGAGTGCTATACCGCTATGGGTGGGAGGTATTACCAATAGTTTTACTTATAAGGGAATCAATTTGTCTTTTTTAATTGACTTTAAATTAGGCCATAAAATGATTTCTGGTACTAATTTCAATGCTTGGCGACATGGCCTGCACAAAGAAACGCTTGTAGGCCGTGAGGATAATTTTGTGATTGGAAATGGTGTAAATCCAAATGGTGAAGTAAATAAAACCAAATCGGGTGTGCAGGCTTTTACGAAACTGTTCGTGCCCAGAATATTGCCGAACAGTTTGTCTATAATGCAGGGCTTTGGCAACTACGCCAAATTACAGTTGGCTATGATTTTGGTAAATTTATTAATCCTTCAAAATCATTTATCAAGGGTATAAAATTAAATGCTGTTGCCAATAATGTAGCTGTACTCAAAAAATGGGTACCTAATATTCATCCCGAGCAGTTTGGTTTTCCATCAGACAATTTAGTGGGTTTGGAAGCAACCGGGCTACCCATCACAAGAAATATTGGTTTCAACTTGAATGTCAAATTTTAAAACCAAGCAAAAATATGAAAAAGCTATTCAAATATATATTACTTTCTTTCTCAATAATAGGATTAGGAAGTTGCGACAAAGGTTTTGATGAGTTAAATATCAATCCTAACGCCCTTACTGGTGTAGAGCCGAGCTATCAGCTTAACACTTCTATTGTCAATACTGCACCTAATTATGGTAATTTGAGTTACGAAACCACGATTGTAAAGCAAATGATAACGCCATTCAGTGGGTCGGGGTCGGCGGCTAATTTCAACCAAGACAATAGGTCAGTTTCAAACGGTATGTGGAATACTTTTTATCAAACAAACATCAAAGAATTGACTGATGTGATTGCCAAAACCAAAGATGTACCTGCTCGATCTAATCTATACAATATGGCGCGTATTTGGCAAGCGTATTCTTTTATGATATTGACAGACACCTACGGCGATATACCCTACCTTCAAGCTGGAAAAAGTTATTTGGAAGGCATCGTTACACCCGTTTATGATACCCAAGAGTCGGTTTATACTGCTATTTTGAGTGAATTAGATGCGGCATCAGCAGCTTTAGATGCTTCCAAAACCAGGGTTACGACCGATTTATTGTATGATGGTGATGTGGTAAAATGGAAAAGGTTAGGTTATTCACTCTTACTAAGAGCTGCTATGCGACTTTCAAAAGTAAACCCCACCAAAGCGGCTGAGTTTGTTGGTAAGGCTGTAGCAGGCGGCTTGATGCAATCCAATGCTGATAATGCTATTATTCGACACAATGCCAACTTTACCAATCCAATAGGATCACAGTTAAATGGAGGGCAGTCGGCATTCTTTTATCTATCTGAAGACTTTGTGGATTTTTTAAGTAAAAATAACGACCCACGACTGACCTCCATCGCGGTTCGTTATGTAGGAGCAACCAGTGGGGCGCAGCAGGTCGAGTCAAGAGCCAACCGTACTGCTGCTTCGCAAATTGGCGCACCCTTGGGTTATGACAATACTACGATTAGTAAAGCAGTAGCTGAGAAAAAACTCGCGAGTTTGTGGGACTATAGCCAGTTGGATAGGACCAGAATGGGGGCACTTTTAGCACCCAGTTTTTTGGTAACCTACGGACAAACACAACTACTCTTGGCAGAAGCCATTGTACGTAAATGGGCTACGGGAAATGCCGCAACAGCTTATACCAACGGAATTCGGGCGCATATGCAGCAATTGGCCAGCTACGGTACAAGTACGGCCATTGCAGATGCAGCCATCACAACTTTTGTAGGAAATAATACCCTGACGACTGGTAAAGAATTAGAGCAAATCAATACACAATATTGGATTGCTTCTTTTTTGAATGGCCCTGAAGCATGGGCTAATTTCCGTCGGAGTGGATTTCCTGTGCTGACTCCCAATACTTTTCCTGGAACAGACTTAAAAACCGAGCCTTTTATACGCCGGCTAACTTATACAGATGCAGAGTTGAATGTCAATAAAAATAACGTACAACAGGCCATTACGCGCCAAGGACCCAATCTGATGGATACCAGAATTTGGTGGGATAAAAAGTAAAACCTCGTCATATTTACTTTTTAGCTGTTTAGGGTTTTACTTTTCTCTTTCAATTTCCATTGTATGGCCGATCCATTTTTTATTTTATCTGTAGGAATCATCATCGTTGTAGGAGGCATTATTGGCTTGAAGTTACATCCTTTTTTGGCCTTGTTGTTGGGCGCATTTTTTGTGGCTTTACTCACTCCTGCTGCTGTGATTGAGCAGTTTGCTTTAGACAAAGGTACAGCCCCAGCCGCTGCACTGGCTTTGTCAAAAAAAAGTGTGGGCGAACGCATCGCTACCGAATTTGGAAATACTTGTGCTAAAATTGGCATCCTGATTGCGATGGCAGCCATCATAGGAAAATGCCTACTCGAAAGCGGTGCAGCAGAACGCATCATTCGATCTATGTTACGATTGTTTGGTATGGATAAAGCCCCGGCTGCTTTTTTGGTGAGTAGTTTCTTTTTAGGGATTCCTGTTTTCTTTGATACGGTTATTTTCTTGATGATTCCTCTGGCCAAAGCCATGACGATGCGCATTGGTAAAAACTACTTGCTTTTTGTGATGTGCATTATGGCGGGCGCTGCCATGGCCAATTCGCTGGTGCCGCCCGCGCCTGGGCCGTTGTTTTTGATTGGCGAAATGCATATCCCTATCGGCCTAATGATGATAGCAGGTACTATTGTGGGGCTTTTTACCATCACAGCGGGCTATTTTTTTTCGGTATGGTCTAATAAAAAATCGCCCATTCCTTTGCGAGATTCCTTAGATGCTAAATTAGAAGATATTCAGGCTATTTCGGTCAAAGACGATGCGCATCTGCCCCCTTTGGGTGTTTCGCTTTTGCCCGTTCTAATCCCTTTGTTTTTTATCTGTGCCGATACGGCCATTAATGCCTTTGTAAATGTAAAACAAGTTACATCGCCTTTGTGGAGTGGTATCTTTCAATTTATCCATTTTTTTGGCGACAAAAACATTGCCATTATGACAGGAGGATTTGCAGCATTGTTGGTATTGGTCAATCAAAAAAAAGGGAAAAAAGAAGACTTAGGGCCGTTTGTGCAGGCTGCTTTGATGAGTGGCGGGGGCATTATTTTGATAACGGCAGCGGGAGGTGCTTTTGGAGGAATGTTACAACAAACGGGCATTAGTAGCCGAATCGCTACCCTCACCCAATCGTATCAAATGGCTTTGATTCCGATGGCATTTTTCATTGCCGCAGTAGTACGCACGGCTCAAGGGTCGGCTACGGTGGCTCTCATTACAGCTTCAGGGATTCTCTCTGGTATGGCTCAAAATGCCGACTTGGCCTTTCATCCTGTGTATCTCGGCTTGGCCATCGGCTGCGGCTCTAAAATTGTACCTTGGATGAATGATTCTGGCTTTTGGATTATCTGTAAACTCAGCAATTTGACCGAAAAAGAAGCCCTAAAAACCATTTCGCCCTTGCTGGTAGTGATGGGGTTTACGGGATTGGTTGTTATTATGATAGGTGCCAAATTACTCCCATTGATTTGAGTCTTGCTCCAGTTTTCCGATTTATACACACCCTTCATTTTTCATATTTTAACTTATTCAAATAATGAAACGTTCTAATTTCCTCAAAACAGTCGCGGTAGGGTCTTTGTCTGCTGCGGTTTTAGATACAGAAGAAGCGTTGGCCAGTAGGCCCAATGTTCCCAAAAAGGTATTGATGAAAGCCGGTTGTCAATCGGGTGGCACGACCATCGAAAATTTGGAGTTTAAAGCCAGACATGGTATTTTTAATATTGATGGAGGTTCGCCTAAAACCATTCCTGGCAAAGGGTGGGATTTGGAAGACGCTTTAGCCAAAAAAGAAGCTTGCGAAAAATATGGTATTAACTTAGATGCGTATCATTTCCCGCTGACATCGGCAGGCATCAATAAAGTAGAATACCCCAATATCATGCTCGGAAAAAGCCCCGAACGCGACCGCGAAATAGAAATTCTTCAACAGATGATTCGGGTGGCGGGCCAATCGGGCATTAAAGTGCTCAACTACAACACTACCATTCACCCAGTATTGCGTACAGGCAAAACCATTGATGCCAAACGAGGGAATGCCGAGTATAGCACTTGGAATTATGAAGAGGCTGTCAGAAGAAATGAACCCAAAACCATTGCCGGGGATGTTTCGGCCGATCAAATCTTTGAACGTATCACTTACTTGTTGGACAGGATATTGCCTGTGGCAAAAGAGTACAAAGTAAAAATGGCCAATCACATTGCAGACCCTCCTACGCCCGTAGGCTTTCGGGGTATTACTCGTTGGAATAGCCCCGATGTTTTTAAAGGCATTCAACGATTTGCTCAATTATACGACAGCCCATATCATGGCTTCAATTTTTGTATTGGCTCTATTGCTGAAGGACTAAAAGACCCCAAAACAGAGATTTTCCCTATCATCAAATGGGTAGGAGAGCGTAAACAGATTTTTAATGTGCATTTACGCAATATCAAAGGTGGTTGGAACAACTTTCAAGAAGTATATCCCGACAATGGAGATATGAATTTTCTCAAAGTAGTAAAAGCCTTACGCGATGTGGGTTATGACGGTATGGTGATGCCCGACCACGTGCCGCACCACCACGACTCAGCAGCTGGCCTACAAGCTTTTTCTTTTGCCTACGGCTACATCAAAGGCCTGCTTTTGGCCGCTTCTGAAGATGCTTAATCCATTGGTTTTTATTTTTCTATCACTTTCCGAAAGAAATCGTAACTTTCGGAAAGTTGCCATCATGGGCAAACAACCCTAATCCTCCATTAGCATCATTCCCTCTATGACTTCGTCCAAAGGCCCACGTATCAAAGAATTGATCATCACTCCTATTGCTATTGTAGATCCGCCCTTGCTCAATGCGGCTGGTTTGCACGCACCGTATGCTCTCAGAACCATCTTAGAAATAATTACAGACGATAACATCGTAGGCATCAGCGAAATACCTGGCACAAAAGACATTGATGCGGCTTTGGAAGCTTCCAAGCCTTTATTGATAGGAAAAGATGTTTTTCAATTGAATGAAATCAGGGAAATATTGGTGGCTCATTTTGGGACTGACTCAGCTGCCGATCGTGGCGAATCGCCCTGGGATCAACGAAAATTGGTGCATATTTTTAGTGCGGTAGAAGTAGCCTGTATGGATATTATCGGCAAAGTAACCAATCGCCCCATCGTAGATTTATTGGGTGGAAAAATGCGCGATCGAGTTCCTTTTGCTGCTTATTTGTTTTATAAGTACGAAGGGGCTGGGGGGGAGTTGGCTTTTGATATTGACCCCCAAGCCCAAGGCTGGGCTGCCGCAAGGCAAGCAAGTGGACTTAACCCTACTGAAATAGTCGCTCAAGCCCAAGCCATGTGTAAAGAGTTTGGCTTTCAGTCTATTAAGTTGAAAGGAGGGGTATTTGAGCCGCGCCAAGAAGTGGATGCTATCATTGCGCTGTATCATGCTTTTGGCCCTGATGTCCCGCTTCGCTTAGACCCCAATGCGATTTGGAAATTAGAAACTGCCCTCCAATACGGGCGCGAATTGGAACCCTATTTGGAATACCTCGAAGATCCTGTACGAGGCCAGGAAAATATGGCAGCCGTCAGAAAAACACTAAAAATACCGCTCGCTACCAATATGTGTACTACTTCCTTTGAGGATATTCCGCGAAGTATTGCTTTAGGCTCAGAGGATATTATTTTGAGCGACCATCATTTTTGGGGCGGCTTGCGTGCCTCTATGACCCTTGCAGGCATTTGTCAAACGTTTGGCCGGGGCTTGTCTATGCACTCCAATAGTCATTTGGGTATTTCTTTGGCGGCCATGGTACACTTAGGTGCGGCTTTACCCAACATGGATTATGTGCTGGATACGCATTATCCATGGCAATCGGACGAAATCATTGTAGGCGGGCGATTGAAATTTGAGAATGGGGAAGTTGCCCTACCTCAAGGGCCAGGCTTAGGGGTAGAACTCGATCGAGAAGCCTTGGCCAAACTACACCAAAACTACCTCCGATGTGGCCTTACCAAACGCGATGACGAACCCGAAATGCAAAAAAAAGTACCAGGATGGAAGTTTCAGTCGGTGAGGTGGTAATGGGCAAAAACGCAGAATATTAAATCTTATGGGATAATGAGTTGCTCTCGTAGCTGGTTCTCGTTGGCGGTTAGTTCTACAAAATAAATACCTTTTTCAAGCTTTCCTGTAGGTAAATATTTTATTTGTGTTCCTAAATTTTGGTAGAAAGCTTCGATGAGTGTTGCAATCACGGCCCCACGACTATTTTTTATCACCAAAGAGATCTGACTGGGTTTGTTCAACCGAAAAACGATTTGCTTAACGGTGCTATCTGGCGTAATACCAAAATTGGTAATGGTCGAATCTTTTAGCTGTGCTTGATTTTGTTGTTCTTGTATCAAAGCTGCTCTCATGCAGCTCGCAATTTGGGCAGAAAAGGTGTTATTTGTTCCTACTTCAAAGCCAGGTAAAAGTACGATGCTATTGCCCGCTGTGAATGAAATATTTTTGGATGAGCCAATAGTACCTTCCGAAATGATTGCCTTTCGCGCATTGTGAGGAGCTTCAATCAAACTTACTTTTCCTGTATTAATGGTATCCTCCAAACAAGCCAGTTTTACCCCCCGACAATTACAGTTATTATCAAACCTATCGTAAACCGTAAGCGGGTCGCCATCGTCACATGGAGTATCTTTGGGTTGGCAAGCAGGTGCAGCCTCAAAAGTAACTTTACTGAAGCCCGCACAAGTGGCGTCTCCCCAAGTGGAGGTGGCTGAGATTAATACGTAACGCGCTTTTATATCGTTGAAATGAGGCCCCACAAAACCAGCATACTCAGATGTACCAGGGGCTTGTGGCCAATTGTAGGTGCCGCCCAAAGCTTGCCAAGTAATGCCGTCGGTGGAGTAATCTACTAAAACCGTTTTAAAACCCTTGTTGGTTTGGTTTTGAACGTTGTAATTCCAAACTCGTGTACCTTGCAATCTATAAACTTGACCTAAATCGTACTTGATCCAATGTTGTTGCTGATTGCCTCGTGCAGGATTGGCAGATTTAGCACAAGAAGCCCAAGCTGCTTCAGAAGTGTTGATGATATTTTGCGTAGGTGCGCAAGCATCATATTTCTGATAACGTGCAGCGGTGTCGTCGCAATCGGGACCCGAACAGGGCGTACCAATACATTCACAATTTTGATACCGATCATTGTTGGTGAAAGCATTGCCGTCGTTGCAAGGTGTATTGTTGGCTACACACGATAGTTCGCATTTGTAGTCAAAAAGATAAAAGTCAGAAATACGTTTCCATGTCCGTTGTTCATGAAAGGGTGTTTTCCAGTAAAGATTAAAATGATCGCGCCAACTATTTTCTTTGTGTCTGATTTCGTAATAATAGTACTTACCCTTTTCCATAAAAATAGGCGAAGTACTTTGAAAAGAATACACATTGTGGCTGGTTTCTCCTACCCCAAAAGTAGCGAGGGCTTGGTGGTATTGCTTGTATTGGATAGAATCGTTTTTACTTAAATAAAAAATAGTTTGGTCGTCGCCTGTGATATTAAATTCATACATACCAGATACTGGCACAGTTAAAAACCCTTGAACTAAAGACCCATAGTTATCTTTGGCATATGCCGCATAAACAGGTCCTGATGCTTCTTTGAGTTTTTCGCGACGGTCGGGGAGCAAAGGAAACTTGGGAGAGTTTATCAAGTCTGGCTCGACATAACTACCTGTAATGTTATCAAAATAATAGGCATCAATCACTCCTTTTTCGCCTACGCAGGCATTGGCAGTAGGCATAATACCGACACAATTGCAAAAGCCATCTTGTTGGTCATTGGTCGTTTGTGGGTTGCCATCGTTACAAGCCGTCCCTCGTGGTGGGCAGCTTTGGCCGCAGCTATACTCTTTGATATTATTAAAATCAATAACTCGCCAAGTGGTATCAGGATTGGCAGGTTTGCGCCAATAGAGCGTGGTGTGATCACCGCAACACCCCTCAAAGGTGTATAATTCAAAATAATAGTTTTGACCAGCCACCAATTGAATTTCTTGGGAAGTTTGACTGGCTCTTTTATTATGTTCTGTGGTACCTGTGTAAGAGGTTACTTCTGCTCTTTTTTGTTTGTTGGTGGGCGAATCATTGGGGCTCAAATAAAACAGGGCGCGGTCGTCGCCTGTCAAATTAAATTTATAGATAGCCGTTTGATTAACATAAATATAGCCCCGAATCATGGCCGCAAAATTTTCTGTGTAGTTGACTGGGCTTTTCAAAGAGCTTAATAATTGCGTTCCATCTGGCCTACTTGGAAAATTTTCGAGTACGCTAAGTGCCGCGCTATCAGGCAATGACATCGTAAAGCCTGTCCAATAAGACCATTTTACTTGCCCAGCTGTGCCTATACAGTTTTGTTGTGCTACGCCAACTTGCGCAAATACAAAGAAGCAACAGATGTAAAAAAAGAATTTATTGCGAAACATACACAAGGCATATTTTAATAAGTCAAACAATTTTTGGGATGATTTTCGGTGGAAATACTTGTTCCGCTAAAATTCATAAAGCCAATAGGATACTGGTTGTTGGCGTAGCTATAAAAATTGCCAATGTTGGGCAACACATAGCACAAGTCACTGGGACTAATACCATACCAAAGGGCTAATTCCGCAAAAAACTCATCTGTGGACACGGCAGGGATAAAATTGCCTCGGAAAGATACATTCATAGGATTATTGATGTCCATTTTTGGGAAAGACCCAAATATCCGCCCACCATTGACTGCGCCTCCTATCACCATTTGGTTGCCCCCCCAAGCATGGTCTGAGCCTTGGCCATTGGAAGTAATGGTACGCGCAAAATCAGAAATGGTAAAGCTGGTTACTTTGTCGGCTACCCCCAACTCGACGGTGGCATCATAGAATGCTTTAAGGACTTGACTCACTACGGGCAATTTACTATCGAGGCCGCTCAAAAGGCCATCGTGCATATCCCAACCGCCATAATTGACAAAAAAGATTTGCCGTTTTGCCCCCAATTGACTCCGAACACTGATTATTTTGGCAATGGCCAACAAATCCGTCGCCAGTTTTGAAGTGGGAAAAGAAGTAGTGATAGTAGGCACTTTTTTGAGCGCCTCTTTGAAAATTTCAAAAGCAGCTACTGCCGACTTGGTGCTGGTAGCGTATGTTTTTTGTAACAGATTAAAATAATTTTGATCTACCACGCTATTGATGGCTGTATTGCGTAAATCGGCCAAATAACCTGCATTTCCCCACCAAGTGGGCAATGACTCAAAGCCTACATTGTTGGGATCTACATTATTGCTAATGGCGTATTCTGAAATATCCAAACCTCGTTGAAAAGGGTTTTTTCCAGCCAAAGAAATATTCATAGACACTTCTGGGTTGGCATTGGCTGCATTGAGTATGTCAGCCATTCTTCCCCCAAAACCCGCCGCTTCGCGGCTTTGAGGCACGGAGGTTTGCCATTGCATGATTTGGTCAGAGTGGGAATATAGCCCCAATGGCAATTTTTTTTGCCCACTTTCATATTGTTGCTTGTTCAATATGGGTTCTACCAGTGTGCCTACATTGGAGATAAAGGCCATTTTACCCGTATTAAACAAATCTCGCATACCCGTCATTTGAGGATGTATGCCAAAAGAACTGTAGGCACATGCTACACCCCTAAAACCCGTACATTGTGGATTGGTGAGAGCCAATGGGTTGAGTACTGACAAATCGGAACGTATGGCTTTGTATTCATTGAAACCGTTATCTCCTCCAGTATTTGTTCCTATGGGAATCAATGTATTGAATGAGTCAATCCCGCCTGAAAAAAGTACACAAACCAATGCTTTGTAGTCATTGGGTAAATTAGATTTGGTATGGGCAAAAGTACCATTGAGCGCTGTTAGGTTGGCTAACGTGCTTAGGAGCGTGGTCGAACCCATTGCCGCACATCCACTTTGTTTTAAAAAACTGCGTCTGTTCATTATTTTATGGTGCTTTGGGGTCGAGTTTTAACGAGAAATAAGATAATCGGGCGAAGATAAAATAAGCACCAACGCTAAACGAACCCGTCGAAAAGAGTTATCAGCATTGGGTACTCCGTTGGCATCTTCACTGTAAGGCATTTTTGAAATCGTAGTTCGGATAATTTCTAAGGTAGTATTACTCAATTTTCCGCCCGTAAACAACAAATTGTACTTGTCTAATAACTGTGGTAATTTATCATTACGAGTAAAGGCATAATCGGCGTTTAGATTGAATTTGGGATCTTGATCGGGTTTATAGGTTTCGCCACTGAACAAACTCCAAAACTCTACAGGGTCGTCGCTGATAAACCATTTATTGAGGGCATTAACATAACTCGTCAGCGTTTGTGAATTTAACAGTTGAAATTCTGGCGCATATTTTCCTTGTTCTTTTAATATGCCATCGGGCTGAAAATCGGGTTGAAAGAAATTGAAAACCGAGGGAGAGTTGAGAGGCTTTTGCTCTATTCTGCTGTATAAATCTACCATCACATTGCGATATACCCCTCCTTGAGCTGTAAGGGGCAGGCCACGCATGATATTCATATAGCGTAGGAAAGGTTCTCTTAAATGGCCAGCAGTGCTGTTGGTCGTTTCATTACAATTTCTGGCTTCTGGATCTAATAAAATAGCCCTTACTACGGCTTTTAAATCACCTCTGACATTGCTGCCATTGTTGTTAAAAACACTGGTTATCCGCCCAATATAAGCAGGTGTGGGGTTTGAAGTAACCAAACGTTGAATCAATCGTCTTACAATAAACGGCCCAACGTTGGGATGGTTGGCAATAATATCTAAACCATCTTTTATGTCTTGCTCTCCTTGCAGAACGGGTCGAGTGGGGATGGTACTACCCAAGAATGTTTTTTCCCCCACTTCATGGCCATTTATTATTCGTGGATTGGTTTTCCAAGGGTTTTTCTTGGCATCGCTTGAGTCTATCGGAAAGAATTTCATACGGAGTGTATAA
Organism: Spirosomataceae bacterium; assembly: GCA_041392315.1. Lineage (GTDB taxonomy): Bacteria > Bacteroidota > Bacteroidia > Cytophagales > Spirosomataceae > Runella. The sequence continues at coordinate 77,443 of JAWKMH010000020.1, forward strand.
CTCCAATTATCTTTTTTATTATCACCCAAATAACGACTATCTCCCCACGACAAACCCGTAAAAACCTTGGCCAAACCGGCTATATCATCGTTGTTGTAAGTAGAAATGGGGCGATTATTACCATCGAGTATTTCCGAACCATCGGGGTTGAGTTTATAAAGCCCAATGGAGAAAAGCTGCATGATTTCACGGGCATAATTTTCGTCTGGAAACACATTTTTGGTAGCATCCGTAGCACGATTATTCAAGAAAGTAAGGTAAGTTCCCATGGCAGGATGATAAGTTACACTATCAATCAGGGAGCGATATGTGCCAAAAGCATTTTTTAAAAGTACATCGTAGTAACTTGATAAAGCGTATGGGTTGTCATCAAAGGCAGAAATACGAGATACCACAAAAACTTCGCTCAATGCCCACGCTACTCGCCATCGCAATAGTTCAGAGGAGGTCATGGCTCCCTGAAACCAAGCAATATCAAAGAGAGTGTTACCAGCAAAAACATTAGAAAGTGTATAGTTGCCTGATGGGTTTTTGGCCTTGAGCGAATCTACCATCATTTGATGTAATTGGGATACATAGTTTTTGACACTGTAGGAATAAGGAAGTGCCAATTGGGCATCCAACCATTTTTCAAAACCGACTCCTGTTACTTCTTGAATGTTAGCTAAGTTGTGACCCAGGGTAGCTTGTGATAAAAAACGAGATACAGCACTACTATTGGGCAGATAGCCAGCACCTGATAGCGTATTGATAGCAACATTACTTTGTGAAGAAGCTGTTACTGTTACCCCGTTTAAGTTGTTACCTTGACCAATGGTCAAATTTGACTGTGCTTTGACTTGAGGGAAAATCGCAAAAAGACCCATTAAAAAGACACCACGAAGAATCATAAGCTTTTAACTATCGTTCTTACAAAGCTAATTCTTTTTTAAGGTAGATTTTGTTTGGATGTAGGTTTATTTTGCTTGGACGATGCACCTTTAGAACACAAGGGAACTCCTTGGCAAGGTATAGGCTTCATGGCCAACGACCTAATGGCTTAGATAAAAATCAGAACTACCTCCAATACGGTCTTACCGAACGCGACGATGAAGCCGAAATACACAACAAATGGCTTGGTTAGACATTTTATTCTGTAACCACTATTTCATTCTCCATCCCATTCTTATCCAAACGAAAACGGGTTAATTTTTACAAATTCTTGTTTGTCAACAACCGAATTTAGCAATAATTGGCCGATAATCCAACAGAGAAAACGCCTAATCGGCCAGTCTATGCCTGTTTGAATAATTGCCTTATTTTTTTTGAATTGAACTCCTCAAACCCGCGCCCAATTCAAGTGTAGGTATGTATTGATTCTGCGAAAATTGATATCAAAGGTAGCTCCATTAATA
>JAWKMH010000021.1:0-24221 GCA_041392315.1 Spirosomataceae bacterium
TAAAAATTTGCGAGCTGGCTGACCGTAGCCTGCTTGCATAAATTTGTTGGGCATAATGAAAGTGAAAATACCTTTGTGTTTCAATAGCTCAAAGCCTTTTTCAACAAAAAAAATATAAACATCGGCTGTACCTGTATAGAGTTTGAATTGAGATTTGAAATGTGGCTTTAATTCTTTAATTTCCTCCTGCCTGATATAAGGCGGATTTCCAATCACCACATCAAAGCCCACAAAATCCCCTTCATCATTCAGCACTTCGGGAAATTCAAAACGCCATTCAAAAGCGTTTTCAAAAATCTTGTTGGCTTTTATTGCTTCAATTTCGGTTTCGAGTTTTTTGGTTTCTTCGGTCAGCTTTGCCACTTTTTTGTTCCAATCGGCTTTTTCCTTTTTGCTCATTCCAAAAAGTTGTTGCTGCGTGGTTAGTTTTACCAATTCGCCATTAAGGTTGTACAGCTTTTTTACTTTCGGGTCGTTTTTTGAAATTTCACTTCTGAAATCCGATTTTATATCGGCAATCAGCCGTTCCATTTCTCTTTTTTGTTCTTTGCTTTCAGCGTTGCGGTAGGTATCAACCGCAATTTTATAGCTGTCAATCGTCCACTTGCTCCCACGTCTGAAAACGTGGGTTATGGATTGGTCAATCGGAAATCGGCTCACCAACGAGTTTCCGCATTTGATGTTGATGTCAATGTTTGGGAGGGTTTCCAGTTCGGTGGGGTTTTTGTAATAAGCGTTTTTTAGAAGCTCAATCCACAAGCGCAAACGGCATATTTTTACGGAGTTAGGATTGATATCCACCCCAAACAGGCAGTTTTCGATGATGGTTTGTTTTTCGTGGAAAAGCGTTTCTTGTATGCGTTGGCTTTCTTTGTTGGTTGGGTTGTATTCAAAGAGTTCGCCATCTTCGTCTGTTACAATCAATTCATCATTTACCACTTCTACTTCGTATCGGTGTAGCGATTTGCCCTCACGGTCTTCGAGAATCTTCAAATCATTTTTTACGGCAATGATTTCATTTAAAGCCGAAACCAAAAAATGCCCAGAACCCACCGCTGGGTCGCATATTTTCAAGGAATTGACTATTTCGTTGGCTTTTTTTCTATTTATTTTTTGTGGTATCAAATCATAAATATCCCCAATCTTGCTAATCTTAAAATCCTGTAAATCGTGGTTCAGACAATATTCGTTGAATTTCTGCACCACGGCTTTGCGAATGGTTTGGCGGCACATATACATGGTAATGAAACCAGGAGTAAAAAACGAACCGTCTTTGTAGCCGTTTATTTTCTCAAAAATCAATCCAAGCACTGAAGCGTTTATCAGGGTTTTGTGGTCTTCCTGAATTTCTTCGCCGCCTTCTGCTCCAAAGTCGTAAGCATCTAAAAACTCAAAAAGGTATTGAAGTGTAGAAATGCTACCTGTCCGTTTTTTGCCTTGCAGGTCTTTCAGCACAGTTTGCGAAAAAATCGGAATGGTTTTGTCGTCTTTCAGGTTGCTGATAAATAGCGTAACCTGCTCCATGTCTGTAGGCTCAAAAAGCGAAGAATTGAGATAAGGCACTTTTTCAAACGCCTTTTTTACGTCTTCGTTTCGCTGGTCATATTTGCGTGCCAATACCTGAAAAAACAAACTGTTTAGGTCGTCATAGTTCTTGATTTTGTCAAGGTTGAGAAACGAATAAGATTGGGCGGCACTCCGCTTGTCGCCTTTGTGATAGGAGATGAGTTGGGCTTCCAACAACTTCAAAAACAAAATGCGGTTTATCCAAGTAATCGAAAGCTCCAGGGCAACATTAAAAAGCCGTTCCTGCTGTGTGCTGCCAAATTGGTTTGGTTTTTCCAATCGGCTTAGTTTGTCTAAGCTGTCAAGCTGAATGATGGCATCTTCAAGGATTGTTCCTGTGTGGCGTTCGTCTGCGTTGTTTCGGTCAATCAGTTTTTTGCTTCCTTCTTTGGTTTCGGTCAAGCCGATGATGTGCAACAGCTCGCTGTAAAAGCGTTTGTCAAGGCTGTTGCTGTCGTTGGTGAACGGAAGTTTTAGAAGATGTTCTGGCGAAAGCAGTTTGAACAAGGCAATCAGCGAAATGTCGTCGGTTTTGTCGGTATTGAATAACGGTTTTTGAAAGTCCTGAATGTTGAAGTAAGTAAATTCAATCGGCAGGCGACCCTGTTCAGAAGTAATGCTGTCAATAAACGGCTCGGCAACCTGTTTGTAGAAAAAATCAGTTTTTGAATCTGCCAAACGTCCACTTTCAAAATCGTTGAATTGATTTACAAAGTTTTTGTTTTGAGCAAAAAGCCTGTCGAATAGAGTAGCGTCAAAAATGAACCATTCGTTGATGTTGGTTACCACCAAGTGTTTTACTTCAAGGTTTTTATGGGTAATTCTCTCTCGTAGGTAATACAACACCAATTCTTGAAACGCTTTTGTATTCAGTTTTTCGGTGGTAACCATCTCGGCTTTGTTGGTCGGCTTTTTTGCTTCTATGATTACGCCAACTGTTGAGTTGGCATTTTGTCCGTTATGAATAACGAGGTCGTTTCTACCTTTGGTATTTATAAAATGGTTTGGGTCGTAATAGGTTTTCTTTAAAAAGTCAATGACAAGGTTTTTATGAAACTCTTCGCTTTCAGTGTCGTTTGTTCTGTCGAGTAACGTAATGAGATTGGTCTTGAAACTTTCAATTTCAGTCCTGTTTGGTTTTACTTTTAAAAAGGCTTTGTTCAGTGCCTTTCTTGGTTTCAATTCTTGTAAAATCATCTACCAATTATATTTTTTATTTCAGTCGGTTAAGATTTAGTACACTGTCCATTTAGTTTTTTTAGATTTTGCTAAGATAATAGCTGCTAAAATAAATTTTTTACATCCTACTTGTTTATATTTAATCTAAATAAACTACCTTTGCGTAAGTATTAAAAAATTCAGTCAGAATGAATGCTCACGAAATTGGGGTTTATCCTCTTTTTGACACTGAAGAAAAGTTTTTTACACAAAATGCTTTTATAGGTTGTAGCCTCTCTTGCGATCCTAAGAAATGTTGTAAGGCGTACAAAAAGGGAAGGCACTGCAAAAAATGTCCTAAAAGAGACGATTAGGGTTTATTTTATGGCCGAGGTTTGTTTTTCACACGTTGTTTTTCGAGCCAAACAAATTCTTGTACAGCGCGATTTATCACTTCTTGGGCGTGTGACCAAGTAACGTCATTGCACATTATAGGCATAAATGAATCTTCGGCTTCGTCCATACAGGCCAAGGCATTCATCATCAAACTGGTATCTTTTTTCTTGTATTTCCTTTTGTGACAGTTGATACCCCAATCGAGTGTTTGGGTTTTGAGTAGTTCTGCGATGTCTATGTAATCTTTTTTTTCGCGCCGCGTAAGTATGGCTTCCAATTTCATGACAAAAATATCATCGTCAGAAATCAATCGAAGGCCGTCTATTTCGGTGATAGGGTTGAGCAAAGGTTCATTCCAACAATAAATATCGGTTTTAATGGCATTAATTTGGCAAGAAAGTCCGTAAGAGGAGGAATAAAGTCCTTCATAACTTGGGAAATGGGCTTGCAATTCGGCTTCAATGGCCTTTGTATCGAAAGAATTAACATTGAAAAGGTCTATATCAACACTGTGCCTGTGTCCCAACATCAAAGCAAGGGCAGTGCCACCTACCAAATGAAACTCCTGCAAGGTTGGCCGATCCATGAGTTCGTGGAGTAACTGCTTCATTTGGGGGCTGATGGTTTGGTAATGAAGTGACAGACTCATGGTAGATAAGCAGGGCGGTTTTTGAAAGAAAAAAAATGCGTTTTCGGGATATTTAAAATAATAGAAGCAAGGGCAATACACCTGAATCTCAACGCCTTGGCACTCATGAGCGTTTCTTTGATTTTATCTTCACCATAAAACAGGGTAGTTTCCAAAATCTCTTCCCAAGTGCCATATTCAAAAACCCGCTTGATGATGGCCTTATATTGCCGCTCATAGTCCAATGCCTCAAAATCTGTGTCCCAGAAAGTAGCGCGGTTGAGTTGGGGTTTGTCTAAGGTTTTCATCTGTTTTTATTTTGATAGATTACACAATTTTACAAAAAAAACTACAAATTTGGCAACTTTCGTGCAGTGCGTACTTGAATAGCCGACCCTTCCGCTAAAAGTACCGAATCGGGTTTCTGCGAAGTTAGAAAACCAAAGTCTGTTCCGTAAATCGCATTAAAATCGACGTCAATCTCATAGCTTTTTACAGGATACACTTGCCAGCGAGGATGTTCCACACCATATTCGGAAGTAATCGAAGGGCTGTAAGCCGTATATCCCCAATAATGCTCCGTAATAAACTCTTCTTTGCTACCCACAGGCATACCTATTGCCTGATTGTGAGCTACCACTTCAAAACGATTCCAACCTTTGTGTTTCCATTTATAACCAACTGTTAATTCATCATTGGTGTTTCTCCAATGATATCGCATGGGCATCGTCACGTAGGGTTCGTGATAAAGGAGGTTGGCCGTCCAGCTTACAGCGTATTTGGGTACAATCTCTTTGATGAAAGTAGTGCCCCGTTTCCATTGTCCGTGTTCATCGCAATACCGCACATAAAACCGCAAATTTACTTCTTCAAAGGAGGTATGAAACGGTACAGGAATACCTTTCAGACGTACTTTGTCGAACAAGAATCCTACCAAACTCACATAGCAGTTGCCATTGAAAAAATCTAACTCGGTATGTTTTGGCAGATAAGGTTGAAGCAAATCAGCAGGCACTACATAATTGGCCATGGCAAGTTTTCGCCACTCGGCTGTTAAAAAAGAAGCCAGCATCTTTTTGAGTTTTTAAGTAAATTGGGCGAATCGTACACCTTTTTCAAAGTAACATCAAATCAAAATCCTACTTTTGTAAATCCAACAAAAAATCAATGAGATATGTTACAAACTATTCCTTTTGACCAAACTGCGGCTTTCAAAAAGCTCAAAACCCATCATAAAAGCATTAGTAAGAAGCACTTAAAGGAGCTTTTTGTAGAAGATTCCAATCGTTTTAAGAAGTTTTCGTTGCGGCTTGGCGATATTGTCGTTGACTATTCCAAAAATCGCATCACAGGCCGTAGCATGGCTTATCTGTGTGATTTGGCGCGGGAGTGTCAGTTGGAAGATGCCATTGAAAAAATGTTCTCGGGCGATACCATCAATGCCACCGAAAACCGATCGGTGCTCCATACTGCCCTTAGAAATCGCGCTAACACGCCCGTTTTGGTAGATGGCCAAGATGTCATGCCTGACATCAATGCCGTATTGGACAAAATGAAAAGGTTTTCAGAAAAAATACGCAGTGGCGAGTGGCGAGGTTACACAGGCAAAAAAATAACGGATTTGGTCAATATCGGCATCGGTGGCTCCGATTTAGGTCCTGTTATGGTAACGGAGGCATTGAAGAGCTATGGCAAAAAAGGGTTGAAAGTACATTTTGTTTCTAATGTGGACGGCACGCATATAGCTGAAACATTGGCGGGCTTGGCCCCCGAAACCACGCTGTTTATGATTGCCTCCAAAACCTTTACTACCCAAGAAACCATGGCCAATGCACATTCAGCGCGACGTTGGTTTTTGGAAACTGCCCATGAAAGCGAATACGTGGCCAAGCACTTTGTAGCTATTTCGACCAATGGCAGTGAAGTAGAAAAATTTGGGATTGACCCCAACAATATGTTTGGTTTTTGGGATTGGGTAGGTGGGCGTTATTCGCTGTGGTCGGCCATTGGGCTTTCGATTGCTTGCTACATAGGATTCCAAAATTTTGAACAACTTCTTTCGGGTGCATTTGATATGGATAATCACTTCCGTACTACCCGTTTTGAAAAAAACATCCCCGTTGTATTGGCTTTATTGGGCATTTGGTATAATAATTTTTTTGATGCAGATACGCACGCTATTTTGCCCTACGACCAATACCTACACCGCTTTGCCGCTTATTTTCAGCAGGGCGACATGGAGTCAAACGGCAAATATGTAGCTCGTAATGGCGAAAAAGTAAACTACCAAACAGGGCCTATTATTTGGGGAGAACCCGGCACTAATGGCCAACATGCTTTCTATCAGTTGATTCACCAAGGAACTAAACTTATTCCTTGTGATTTCATTGCCCCTGCCTTGAGCCATAATCCCATCGGCGAGCATCACAAAATGCTTCTATCTAATTTCTTTGCCCAAACAGAGGCGTTGATGAATGGTAAAACAGAGGAAGAGGCTGCTTCCGAATTAGTAAAGGCGGGAAAATCCGAAGAAGAAATTGCGTTTTTGGCCCCTTTCAAGGTTTTTGAGGGCAATCGCCCTACCAACTCTATCTTGGTCAAGAAAATCACACCGCGCGTGTTGGGAAGTTTGATAGCCATGTACGAACACAAGATTTTTGTGCAAGGAGTGATTTGGAACATCTTTAGTTTTGACCAATGGGGCGTAGAACTCGGCAAACAGTTGGCCAACAAAATCTATCCCGAACTGCAAAACGATTGGCCCATTGATGCCCACGACAGCAGCACCAACGGCCTTATCAACCAATATAAGCGCTGGCGATAGAGCGCCGCAAAGCTTTTGTTATTCTCTATTTTGTCATTCCGACGGTAGGAGGAATCTGTAAGTAGATTTAGATTCCTCGTTCCTCGGAATGACAAAGATTGAGCGGAATGACAAAACGGAACGGAATAACAAAGAGTGAGCGGAATGGTAAAACTACGCAGCTACGTTACGACAAAGCCTTCCATTCTCTCTAAAAATGCCATGTCCACTTCTGCGCCATGACCTGGCGTGTCGGGAATAACAATTTGGTAATGATTTTCGTAATGGATTCCTCCCAATACAGGGTTTTGGGCATGTTCAAAAGGAGAATCCAAATCATAAAAAACGACATTGTGCAAGGCCGATGCAAAGTGAGCATTGGCCGAAATTCCCAAGCGCGATTCTGACATACAGCCAATCATGCACTTCACGCCTGCCCCTTCAGCAATGGCATTGATTTTAACGGCACTGCGTAAGCCCCCGCTTTTGGAGAGCTTGATATTGAAATAGTCCACAGCCTGCTGCGTTACCAATTTCACAGCATCTTGAGGAGAGAATAAAGACTCATCAGCACAAATAGGCACACGTGCATTTTGACGTAGCCGCGCCAAATGTGCATAATCCCAGTGTTTGACAGGCTGCTCACAATATTCTACATTCCAATCGGCAATGGTGTTGAGTATCTTCAATGCACTTACATAATCCCATCCCTGATTGGCATCTGTCCGAATCGGAATAGCATCGCCAATGGCGTTCCGAATGGCTTCTATGCGCCGAATATCATCAGCTACATTGGTACCCAACTTTACTTTTATCGCTTCTGCACCGCGCTCTTTGATTTTGACTGCATCGGCTGCCATGGTCTCAGGTGAGGCGATGTAAATCGTTTCATCGGTAGTTATCAGGCGGTTAGTGCCTCCCAAAAACTGATACAGAGGCATGTTGGCGTATTTAGCGGCCAAGTCGTAGAGGGCCATGTCAAAGGCACTTTTTACGGTCGGATTTCCCGCCAAGTATCTGTCCATAGCCGCCATACAGCCTTCCAAATCGAGGGGGTTTTTACCTATCAGCAAGGCAGCCAAATCATGGGCTGCCGCATAGCAAGTGGCTTGGGTCTCGCCTACAATCATCCAAAAAGGTGCTCCTTCACCTGTCCCAAAAAGACCATCTGTGGTATGGATTTTTACCAAGATATTCCGCGCTTCTTCTATCGTTCCTATAGCAATGGTTACGGGTGCTTGTAGTGGAATGTTAAACTTAAAGACTTCTATTTTTGTGATGATTGGCATTATTTCTTCTTCAAATTAAGATTATTTCAAAGTTACAAAAACTATTCGTCCCAACATTCCATAATCAACAAATCGCCCACTTGGGCTTCGATTTTTACCAAGCCGTCCGTAGCGGCTTCGTTGCTGTTGCCACTGCGGTAGCCAAGCCGTAAGGTTTCATTTTCTAAGTTGTATTTCAAGCCTACCGTAGTGATGCCTTCTACCGTTCCGATGGGTATCAGAGAAATCGGCGTGGCCGCTGCATACCATTTCTCAAAACTACCTACCAACGGAAAAATCTTGGAGTAATCATCAAAAAGTACGATTTTGATTTGGTGTTTGTAGCGTACTATGTTGGTCATGTTGCTGATGCTGTGGTCGGCACGGCGGCCTGTAGCCCATACAATATTGACAGCAGGAAACCCCGTTCTATCAAAAACTCAATGCCTTTTTCTAAATCAGTTTTATCTTGGTCGGGTGTGGTGATAATTTCGAGGGGTATTGTCTCGATAAAATTTCGTTAAAATTTACCTCACGGTCAAAATCGCCCAACAGTACATCTACCTTGATGTCTAAATCCAGCACGCGATGAATGGCCTGGTCGAGCACCACCACAAACGGCGACCACTCCAACAACTGCCCCATCAATTCAAAGTGGCAGTCTTCGCCATTGGCAATGAGCAAGGCAGGTTCTTGTTTTTCGCGGACGACATGGTGAGAGGACATATTGAGTCGGATTATTTGGGAATAGCGTGCAGCAATGAAAGTACAAAGAACATCACAAAAAACCATTTGGTGCGTGCAAAAACCACTTCGTTGGAAGCAATCCAACTTAAAATACCCAGTGTAAGCAGTAAAGAAAAGGGTGCTAAACGCCTGAAATACAGGCTTTCAATAGAGGCATCTATCAAGTAAACGACTACCGTGAAAAGCAAATAACAAATACCAGTTAGCAATAACTTATTTTTGTCATACCAACAAACATTTTTGTCATGCCGACAAAGGAGGCATCTTTATCCTTTAACAACCAACCAACCCGCCCCACAACCAATGCACCTATCAAAACCTGAAAAACTGCTATGCCATAGATAAACCATTTCATAGAATCGCTCAAGGCAATATTTTTCAAATCCCAATCCCTAACGGCAAAGAATAACAACTCTTCCCCTACCCCTTTTAGGCCCTCTCCATGATCGTTCTAAAAAAGGCTCATCAGGCCAAAACCCATGTCCCCCCGTAAAAGTTTGGGTTTGAGCATAATTGAAAAGTAAATAACTCACTATGAACAGCAAAAAATAGACAGCTGCCCGATAACGCTTTTGGAGTAGTAGGGGGATAAGTAAAAATACCCCTGCATAACGTATCGAAAAAGCCCCTATTGCCCAAATGAAGCCTTCTTTCTTCGTCAGTGAAGTAACCGAGGATTTGGGTAAAACAAACCCTATCACAAAAACAAAAAAACAGTTTCTGACCAAGTATTGCTATAAAGCTGTACCAATGAAGTACTCATAAAAGCCAAGGCTACAAACCAGGCTTTTTCTCCAAAACGTTGATAAATAAGCCAAAAACAGCCTCCCAAGGCCATTAAATTGAGAATTTTAGAAGAAATTTCGAGCGACAAGGAGGTGCAGAAAGACACCAAGGCAATCAAAGCTGGGTATCCTACAGGCCATATTGCGCAGAATGTTTCTTTGCCTTCAAATACAATCAAGTAACCGCGCCCATCGAGTAAATTCTGGGCTGCCCGAAGGTAATAGTGAGAATCGGGCGTAAGGAAATAGGCAGGATTTTGGTGCAATTTCCAGAAAACTACTGCACAAATGAGCAAGAATTGTATAAGGAGTAAAACGCGCCCCAACATATGCGATACGAACTTTCCGAAAGTTATCAACTTTTGGAAAGTTCTCCAATCTTCTCTGCTTCAGCCATTCGTTCTCGTGCTTTGGGTAGCTGCCACCAAGGCAAATAGGGATAGGCATGGTGTTCTAAATGATACCCAAAAAAATAACAACTCAAAAACGCCTTTAGGTGGTTAAGTGATTGGCTGCGTGCATTGAGCGGTGGGTTGTGGTGCTCGCCTCGATGGGGCAAATAAGTTCCAAAAAAGAACAACTGAAACGTACTTAACACCGCAGGAAGCATCCAAAAAACCACCAGATTTTCCCAAGGAAACCATAGTTTGAGTACATTGTAAGTAACAGCCATGAGCATGATTTGAACAATAGAAATGTACTCTTTGGCAAAGGCCAAAAACCATAAAAAGAAGTTGGAGTGGCCGTCGTGGTAATCGGGGTCGTGGGGTGTGGCTGCGTGTCGGTGATGCAGATGATGCTTGGTAGAGAGTGTTTTGTAATTGTTGAAAGCAAACAACGTTGCACTAATGAAGCCAATCCAGTAGTTAAGTTTTTTATTATGGGGGGCAACTACCCCATGAATAGCATCATGCGCTGTGATGAATACGCCCGTATAAAGGTGCATTTGCAGCAACACACACACATACACCCATGGATGGGCGAAGTTGATAGGCAATCGAAGTAAAAAAGCCAAACAAACAAACCACAGCGAAAGCACCAAAAAGGCAGCTAAAAGTCCTTTGTGGCCAATAGGGCTTGGTTTGATAACAGGAATAGAAGTCATGCAATCATTTTTATGCCCTTACAACGAAAATGATAGCCGTTTTGTTTCCAGCCAACAACCGAACTGGGAGGTAGCATCAAAGAAGTTATAATTGTATTTTTGTCAGTCCAACAAACAGTTGTTGAAGGTTTCTTCCCAACTATACAAACTCCTTGGGCGATTGCCCCGTCAGTTTCTTAAATGCCTGATTGAAGGTGGCTTTAGAGTTAAATCCACAATCAAAGGCTATCGCCAACAATGTAAGCTTTTTGTTTTCAGGTAGTTGAATCTGTTTTTTAAATTCCTCTATTCGGTATTCATTGACAAAATCGTTGAAATTTTTGCCAAAATTCTGATTAATAGCCGCCGATAGCACCGATGGGTTGGTCTTGAGTTTTTGGGCCAAGTCGGCCAAAGAAAGTTCGGGTTCGAGGTATAACCTTTGCTCTTCAAAAATGTATTCTATCTTTTCTTTCCAGTCGGCATAATTGGCCGATGTGGGTGCAGTTTTTATTGCTGTTTTCTATCCCAGTATTTACCACTGTTTGTTGTGAAAAAATCAGCTTTTTGGGTTGCGGCTGTGCATATCCTTTGATACCCACATAACAAATAATCGTTACCGTAAACAAATGCCACCACCAATCTTGCTCAAAAGGCAAATCTCCCAAGGCCATATCAGCAAAGTGCCAAGCCATTTTAAAAATCTCTCCTGCACTGATGAGGTAGATAAAATTGCCTAACCACACAAAACTGATGATGTCTGTATCTGAAAACTATGTTTCGGTCCAGCGGCGATACTGTTTGTAAAGACGTAAGGATTGGTAAAAATAATAGCTATACGAAGTCCAAAGGGCGATACTTTCGAGCCAACTAAGCCAATAGGCAGTTTCGGTACTGCGAAAATGGTTGAGAACCGATTTACCTTGTATATATATCAAAAAATTGATAATAAAATAAATGCTATAGGGAAGATAATGAATGAGGTGTTTCCACTTAAACCTAAAATCACGGTTGATTTGGGCTTTGAGATAGAAGTAAATGGTAGGGGCAAAAGCCAAGTGAAAATGGCGCGGAAAGCCATCAAATTTTTCCCAGAGAATATTGATTCCCGAAAAACCGAAGGTATAATCTTGGATTTCCATCGCCAGTAAAAACATAACCCCTCCAAGAAACTTGTCTGACAGGCGTTCTTCTTGCCAACCTCGGTACCAAAACAAAACGGCATAAAGCAGTGCCAAAAAATAACCAAATTGAAGAGGGGTATGGTAAATAGACATAAAGACATCAAGACTATTTAGTTTTTACTTGCCTTTTTTGACTTCGCCATTGCCCATCATACCAGAAACGGGATCAATTTTTCCAACTCCAACTTGTATGATGTTGCCATTGCCAGCGCCGTGTGCTGTGAGTGATATTTGTGCATTTACCCAAACATTGCCATTCCCATAACTTTTTACTTTGGCTATTTTAGTAATCAGGTTTTGGGCTCTCACACTGCCATTTCCACTTTTTTAATGTCGAGTTGGTCAATACTTCCCTCCAAATGAACATCTCCGTTGCCTTGGTTTTCAAACCTGAAATACCGACCCACAATCCCTGCTACCTTCACTGAAGTATTGCCTCGGTGGCTTATCACCGATGCTTCGGGGAGCGTTACTTTGATACTGATATGCGTATCTTCCAAATATAACCTGCCGTTTTTGTTTTCTCGCAAATAAATTCTTAATAACCCTTCTGTCGCTTCTTTCTCCACTTGCAATCTTGGTGCTAAGTTTTCGTCAATAGCCACCTTGATAGAAAAAGGCTTACCTATCTCTACTTCAATTTTGCCGTCAAAGTCCTCGAATGCAATCTTGTCGAAATCGTTGAAATCAAAACTTTTTGACAGAATAGGGCCTTCACCACGCAGTGGCCCTTTTTGTGCTTGTAATTCAAACACGGATAGTATTACAACTACTATGGTTACAATAAGTTCTTTTTTCATTTTCTTCCTTTATTTATGAATGTTTAAAGAGAGGTATAGTGTTTAGTCTTGGCCTATATCGAAAATAGCTTTGTAGGTGGTATAGCCACTTTGATCAAAAACTACCCTTCTGTTGGGCTTGTTTTCAAGTTCAAACTGTCCATTGACTACAAATTTCACTTCCACAAATTGGTAGCCTGTTTCAGCAGTTATTTTAAGGGCATAAAGGCTGTCTTTTTTGATGGGATTCATCATTAAATCAGTCTGCCAACTAAGCGGTTTGCCTTCGCCTCGTATCCCCACCGTTTGTATGTCTTTTATTTGGCTTACATCCAATACAAATTCGACGGTTTGCTTGTGTGTCTGCTGAACGCAACCTATGGTTGTCCATACAAACATGGCCAGCAACAAATAGGCGATCTTTTCGGCCTTGAAAAAATGTTGAGTAATCAGAAAGTCCAATCCAAACCTACCTGAGCCGAGAATTATATAAAATAGGCTCACCCATAAAAAACCCAAGCCAGGCAGCATTTGCCAAGTGCCATTGCCGAACTGCTGAAAAACACAGCGACAAACATGGTACAGAAAATCAAAAAGGAGGTAATTCGGGTCTTCAGCCCCACTATCCAAAGTAGTCCGCCGACGGCTTCACTAAACGCCCCCATCCAAGCAAAAAACAGGAAACAATGCAAAAATTCCTCCAAACTCAGCTACATCGTTGGGAAACCAAAAGGCTACTTCAAAAAACCGAGATTGTTATCGGTCGGCGACCAGGGCATACCAAACTTAGCTGCACCAAAATCAGTAGCAAAGCATAAAACCACAGGCTACACGCGGAATCGTCAATAGCAAATCCTGACTCCAATGAGGCATCGTCATGGGAGAAAATAAGGCTTTCAATCTTTTCATCTTGATTAATTTTTATAGCCCATTGACAAGCCCGTATCTCCTTTTACATAAAGTTCTACCGCAGCTTCTTCATTGTGGTCGTTATTGATTTTAAGTGCTGTATTTTTAGCTACTTTTACATTTACCGACTCATTAGAGGCCACCACTATGGGCGAATGTTGCCCACCCCCAATAGGTGCTTTCCAAAGTTTTAACTCATTTTTTGAAATATTTTTCAATTTTACGGTAAAAGCACCATGTTCATTGTTACCTAAAATAAAACCATCATTGGCTTTAATGTAAGTGGTAGAAGTAAGTGTGCGGCAAGATGCCAGCATTAGGGTAATCATTGATACCGATACGATTGTTTTCATTTTGATTTGTTGTTTTATCTAACTACTTCGTTGCGATTGATGCTGCAAAAGTGTAGCCTCAAAACTGCTACCGCGCCCCAAAACATAATTTGCAACGCCTCAAAAGATGATTTGAGGCTTCAAAGTTGAAAAACCCACCAAAAAGTCTCAATTTTGAGGAGAAAAACAAAGAAGTCATGTCAAAGCAACATCGTACTGGGATTGTGTATTCTACCAATCCTGACTTTCAGTACAACGACGATTTGGAAAAAGAAGCGGATACCCCTATGCCCAACGAACAAGACCTCAAACTATGGCTCGACCGCAAAGGTGGCGGCAAGGTAGTAACGGCTATACGTGGTTGGACAGGGAAAACGAGCGACATGGAAGCCCTCGCCAAACAGCTCAAAACCCTCTGCGGCACAGGTGGCACGGCCAAAGACCGCGAGATTTTGATTCAAGGAGATTTTAGAGATAAGATTCTGACTTGGCTCTTGAGTAAGGGCTACAAAGCCAAAAAAGCAGGTGGTTGATATAATTTCTTATTTGTCGAACTTTTTCAAAAGTGTAGCATCAAAGGTAACATCAATGGTTGGGCCACCCGCGCCTGCATTGTCTTGTTTGAATGTACCTGCTACATGAGTAGGTGTTTTGACAGAAGTTACAAAATTTTCAAGCGGAATAGTGCCTGAATATTGAACGAGTCCGCCATTGAGTACCATCCAATAATGATAGCGTGGCCCTTTTACTAAATCTATTTGAAATCCTTCTCCGTCAGTCAGTGCACTGTCAGTATGGCGCAACATAGTAGCAGCTTTGATTTCCTTGCTAATATCTTTTGCTGAAAATAACAACCTCAAGTTACGCTCGGAGGGTGTAAAAGTATCTGGGCCTTCTACCAAATAAACGTATTTGATAGCCATGTTAAACGTCTTTGACTTTCCCTTGTAAGCTAATGTACCATCTGCTTTATCTTGCAAAGTAGCTGGTAAAGAAGCCATTAACACTATTGTAAAAGCCACTAAAAAGCACCCAAAAAGCTTGGTAAAGTCTATTTTTTTCATCTCTTTCAATGTTTTGATTTGAGATAAACAAGGTATTATTTATTCGTTTAGGAATCAAGTCTTTGGCCTTTCATTTATTTTACGGTCAGTTCTTTTGAAATGAGTTGAGTTAACAGCCTATCTCCTACTTGATATTGTCTATATCTTGGAGTAAAATGTTAGAATTTGCCTCTTATGCTTTCTTTTATAACTTCACCTTATACATACAACCTATCAGCAGTCTGTTTTGCTGTTTTCCAACCAATTGATAGTTGGTGAAGGCCGAAATATCTAATTTATGTTTTTTGCCAAGGGCTATTTCTACCCCACCTTTGTTGCGCATCTGGTCGAAGGTACTGCCTATTTGATAAAACAAATCGGTGGATATGTAAGGCTTAAAGGGGCTTTTGTTGGGCCATGAAATTTCAAATTTGTTTCGTATATAACTGGCGTTATTTTCGCTGCCATTGTCATTGTCCTGAAATTGATTTTGGTAACGAAGTCGGTAGTCAAATTTTAGTTTCCACAACTTGTGGTCGTATGCCAAATCGGCATAAAATCGGTGATAAGGGCGATACTCGTAATCTGTGCCTGCTTCGTTTTTTTTGCGCCGCCCAATGTACCGATAGTAGCCCGTTATTTCCCAGTGTTTATTGATTTTGTAAGAAAGCCCCGTTTCGGCCAAATAAGTGCGGAGAATCGAGACATTGTCGGTAAGTCGCAGTTGGGCATTCAGGTTCACCGAAAACTTTTTATTCAGTTTTTTTTCAGCACCAACACCCGTCCAGAGACCAATGTCGGGTGCTTGGGCATGTCCTGCTGTGGCAATGCCCATCACCACGCAGCAGCACAGAATAAAGTTAATTCGTTTTTTCATTTAGCAAGGGAGTTTTTTGGTAGTAAAAAATCGTGATAGCCGCTGCATCTTTCAGGAAATCCACCTCTTGGATTTCGATGTGGTGTATTTTAAGGCCCATACGGGCTTCTATGTCTGTAACAAGTTCGGTGTGTTTGGCTGGATCAATGAGCTCTATTCGGTCATACATGATTTTTTTGGTGTATTCTTTTTTCATGAGCCAGTTGCCTTCCAAAGCTTCTGTTACAATCAATAAAATCAAGCTCATCAGGCTCAAATCATCCCAACTTCCTTTGCTAATAGCGGTAATAAGTCCCAAGGCAATGACCATAAAAAGATACGTCATGTCTTTGGTAGAAATATCTTCGGTACGGTAGCGAAGCATCGAAAACACGGCAAAAAGTCCAAAAGCAGCCCCCATACTCATCTCCACTTTATTGAGCAAATAGGTAATCAGGAAAATGATGGCATTGAAAGCAAAAAAAGTGAGAAATAAATCTGTACGACGGTAATGCCGATAGTAGATAAAACGCACCAAAATAAGCACAGACAGCAAATCTACCATAAAACGGGCAATGAACTTATCCGATATTTTGTCAAACCATTCACTAGGTACTGTCGTTGCTATTTCTTGCAAAAAAATCATATTAGTTGCGCTGCTTTTTTAAATTGATTAAATTTTCTTTTGAAACGATTTTGCTTGACATTGGGATACAAGCTCAAAACTCCCAAACAGTATTTACTAATGCCACCTTCTCTGATGTGGTGTTCTTTCATCAACCTTGCGAAAAAAGATCCACCTGC
This sequence comes from Spirosomataceae bacterium, assembly GCA_041392315.1. Lineage (GTDB taxonomy): Bacteria > Bacteroidota > Bacteroidia > Cytophagales > Spirosomataceae > Runella. Next base: position 16,343 of record JAWKMH010000021.1, read on the forward strand.
CTTGTCTTGCTTTACTTCTGCAATCACCACTTGAAAGGGGCCTATTTGTTGATATTGGTTTCTGAAAGTTAAGTTCAAATCTAACGTAACGCGCTCGTTGGTTTGTAGGTTTACCAAAGTCAAGCGCGTATAATCCACCCAAAGTATGGGTTTTAAGTCATTGGGTGAATGAGGAATCCCTTGGGTCAAAAAATCATACAAACAAGGTTGCTGCAAATCCCCAAGTGGCAGTTCTTGCTCCAGTCGGGTTTTGATCGTGCGTCCTTTGTTGTTTTTGTGTTTTATTTCTGTAAACTTAAGTCCAGTATTTACATAGCTACGTTGCCGAATTTTGTAGCGATTGAGCCGCCCAGACTGATGCGCATGATACAGCTCCAACTGCGGGGTATCAAAATACAGTGTTTGATAATCAGCCCCACGCCGCCCGTTGATTTCGAGCATCTGATAATGCGGACGAAGTCTTTCGAGCAAATCAGGCAATAGCTCATTGGCAAACAGATACTTGGTATCTGTACGATTCAGCAGCTTTACCGTGTCCATTTCAGACAGAGAAATGGGTTCAAAGTCGCTGTTTCTTTGTAAAATCGGTGCTATCGGTAACAAAATCATTTTATTTAAAGAATGAAGCTACTGCCTGATTTCTGCTCACTACGTGCTGCTTGAGTGTACCCAAAGCACTCGTGAACGCGGCTGTGTTGGCTAAGTTGGAATAAGGCGCGACTTCTTTTTCTGTGCCATTGACAAAAGGCGTAATCAGAGTCGTATATCTATCAAAAAGTTCGTTCATTTTGGCAGTGGTAAAGACGTTGTCATTAAACTCTTTGACATATACTTTGTATTGGGCATAATACACGGGGTCAGCCGCCACAAAGGAAATCAACGGCTAAAGTGTTGGCCACCCCTGCCAATGATAACTGTACACGTGCATTGCTTGTCAGGGCTTCGTTATTGTCCCACGGTATCCACATCAGTTTTTTGGTAGAATGATTGTACAAGTAGTGATTGTGGGCCATGGCACCGTAGGTATCCCAACTGACCATGGTAGTATTGACCGCCAGCCACTTGATAAAATGATCCATATTGAATACTTTTTCTAAATTGGCACGCCAAGCGGCGGGGTCGGAGGTGCGGTTGGTGGCGTTGAGTGCCGATATGGTGCTCTGCACATCGCTCCAGTCGGCGGCTGTTTTGTTGTTCTTTTTTTCAAAGGCCGTTTGGGCAAAGGTCATAAAATTAGACTCAGGTTTGTAAATATTACCTTTGTCTTCGCCAAATTGGTCTTTCACCATGCTATCGTCTATCACTTCCACCATGGTATATACTCCACAATATTTAAGTCCCTCGCCAAAATCAATATAGACTTTATAAAAGGCGGTTTGAGCGGCTGGAATCCCCGCCATGCGAAAAATATCCGCGCCCACCTTTTCACGAATGAGCGAAGCATCTTTGGCGGCTGGCGACATGCTCAACTCCTTGAAACCATACATACGCTGGTTATTGATTTCGGGAAACATATCTTCATATTCGTCCATTTTGAGCCGGAAAGGGAGTTTATAAATTCCTGCACTCCAAGTAGAATTAAGAGTGGAATTACCCTTCAAGCGAAAACCCACATTTTTCCAACTTTTACCATTGAACTTAACCATAAGTGGAAAATAGGCAGGCTCGGGGCCAAAGCTGGGTACGCCCCCTGCATTGCCACCAGGCGTACCAGTGGTACGTGTTCCAAAATCTGACCCTTTTTTGGTTTTCATGTCGGCTCTGATAGCAGCCCAATCAGCCGCTGTCATCACAATCTCAAGTGTGTTTACCTTACTCTGTGGAAAAACCACCTCGTAGTTGGGTTTTACGTCGTTGCTATGCGATTCTGTAGTCCAATCTGGGTTAGCTCCCGTAGGATCTATGTCTGACAATTTGTCTTTACAAGATAGCACAGAAAAGAGCAATGCTATGCTCAAAAGCATCGAAGATGGTTTCATAGTTGGTGTTAGTTGAGGTAGTGGTGTCAGGTTTGGCCAATCGTTCCTGAACAAATGACTTTCTACTTAAAACCACATACGTTTAAATATATTTTTGTGTTGCAAAAAAGTTTTTGAATCTCTTATTTTTACTCATTTACTATGTTGTCTCTGACAACACAGACAAAGGGTTAGGTGTTTTTTCAAAAAAAAACTTGCGGGCAATGGGTGATTTTTTGGCGATACACCAAAAACAGCATAAATGAAAAATTATAAATTATTGTTTTACAATTATTTAAGCGTCAAAGCTGCATTTATTTTAGTTATTTGACAATTGATACAATATATATAGGTTTTGAGAAACCAATATCACAGAAAGCAGAGTTGCTCCAAACCCAAGGTGAATTTCCCGTATAAATCTTTACAAGCACCTTTATTTTTTCGCTTTCCCTTTCTTGGTCAATGCCTTTTCATTGAGTTTCCACAACTGAATACCAAAGTAGGCCATTGAGCCGCGCGGCTGTACAGCCCTATTGATTAATGCACCAAAATTACTAAAGCCAATGTAAGCTGGGCCAAAACGCACCGAAAAGCCGATGGTGGGTCTTTGGTTGCCTTCTATCCAAGACAAAGGAAGTGTTAGCTCTACATCTTCCGCCTCAAAACGTGGTTTTATTGATACGATTTGGGGTTGATAAATATGAGTAGGCAATGTGCCAACATTAGTAGGCTTGATATACGACACATTCACAAAAAAACCTTTAGCCATCTGTAAATCGGCATCTACGTTGATGGTTTGGGGGAGTTGGGTTTCGTAGCTATAGGAGCTACTATTCGCCTTTCCCAACATAGTTTCTAAATTTTTGACCGAGTTATCGCCTGTGGCTATGATTTGTTCTTGATTGATGGTCAGCTTGTTGATGCTACCGCTGTATTGTCTGCCTGTATTGGGATAGATAATTTTGCCCGCGTCGGTTAGGGCTGCCCCGAGGCGTATAATATAATTGGCGCGGTCTTGGGCGTGTTGGCGTATCCGCCCCAACTCCAGGGTAGCTCCTACATCAAAGGCCGTACCTGAGCCATAATCAGAAGAAAATAAACTCCCCAAACTAAAAGGCATGACAGGCTGCGTGTAGCCGTATTCATAGTTTAGGTTGGTCAAATCTAATACATATTCTTCATCTTGGGTGATAGGTCGCACTTGGTAATTAGTACTTTTGATATTCAAATACACATTTCGAGCCCCCGAAAACCGTTTGATAGTTGCCCCTACTTTTAGGCGTACCAGCCCTTCTATACGCAAAGGCATAGCCGCAAAGGTCAGCCCTGTTTCAAAAAATGAATGTTGGTTCATGGTAAAATCTTTAAAACTACCCGACGAAGCTTGTGTAAGGCCATCATCCAAGCGGTTTTTGTAGGTATCAAAAACAACAGCCGGTACGCCCGAACCCTGCACAAAACCCCTCATTCGAGACTCAAAACCTATGACAATCCAGTTGTTGCGACCCAACCCCACAAAACCTGACGGTGTGCGTAATTCGGCCAATACATTTACATTACTGCCTTCGGTGAGTGTGCCTGTTGTTTTACTTTTTCCATAGAGTTCATTATCGGTGTAGGGGTTTCTAAAAGGGTGAAAAAGGGCATCACTTCTAAAATACTTGAAATAGCGGTTGGTGATGCTGGCATTGAAAGAAGCAATATTGATATGATATCGATACCGCGTGCCAGCAATGGAAGAGGGATTGAACGTAGCACGGTTCATCCCTGCGTAGTTGCTACTATGCTGTCCTATAAACTGCTGGGCTGTAGCGGTAGAAATAAAAAATGAAGCACAAAAAAAGGTTTTATACGGAAGTTTCATCAATAATGGCTTTAGCTACTTTCTCTTAGAACGAAAACTATGCCAAAAGTGCGCGATTTTTTTGACTAAATTGAGCCGAAAAGTAGAAGACATCAATAGGTATGAATTTCCGAACCGAACTACACATTCCCGAAAATACGCATAAGATCACCCTTCAGACACCTATTCTGACCCTTGGCTCTTGCTTTGCAGAAGTAATGGGGGGACGCTTTAAGGCCAATAAGATTCCTACTTTGGCAAATCCTTTCGGGACGGTTTTTAACCCGATTTCGATGGCAAAATTATTGACACAAGCCATCGAAAATCAAGTCCCCGACCCTCAATTATACATTGAGAATCAAGGGGTATGGTTTCATTATGACTTTCATTCATCGCTGTGGGCTGATAGCCGAGAAGCCTTGGAGGTAATTCTCCTACAAAAAATCAGCGAAGTACACCAATGGCTGCAAAAAACGAAGTTTTTGATGATTACCTTCGGAACAGCATTTATGTATCGTCATCTCGAAACACAGCAAATCGTCGCCAATTGTCATAAAATACCTGCTTCGTCTTTTCAACGAACATTATTAGATACAGCCACTATTGTTGATACTTTTCAAGATTTACAAAATCTATTAACTGCCCACTATGACCTGCAAACCATACTGACCGTAAGCCCTGTGCGCCACACCCGCGATACCCTGCCGCTCAATGCCGTCAGTAAATCTATCTTGCGAGTGGCTTGTCATGAACTAAACCAAAATACCTCCATCCATTATTTCCCAGCTTATGAAATCTTGCTTGATGATCTGCGCGACTATCGATTTTATCAACCCGACTTGATTCACCCCACTGAGGTAGCCGAAACTTATATTTTTGATAAATTTTCAAATGCTTATTTCGATGAAACGCTTAAAGCATTTATCATCGAATGGCATAAACTTCAAAAAGCACTGAATCATGTCCCATTGCAGACTCATTCAGTGGCTCATCAAGCCTTTCTAAAAAATCTGTTCGCCAAACTCGAACAAATGGCCCATAAAGTAGATATGGGATATGAAATCGATAGCTTGAAATCAAGAATAAATGCTTAAAAATTTTATGATTTTTAGCAAATATTTTTATATTTTTCCAACATTATTAATGTTTTTTTAATTTCTAATGGTATTCTAACCGTTAGAAAACCATCTTTGTTGTCTTAGCTTAGTATGTTTGTTGTTGAGAATACACATCCACACGTTCGTATTTCAGCTTTTTTTAAGCTAAAATAAGGTTTATTGAACCATTATTTTTTATGAGAAAACCATTCGTTTTTGCGATGATTGCAGGGGTATATCTCAGCGCCTGCTCAACGCCCGACCAAGAGAAAAAACAACAGGAAATTTTTGAGGGTAATCAACCTGTAGCTATTGATACTGCTTACCACACCGATTATGTGGCCGATATTAGCTCCATCAGAAATGTAGAAGTAAGAGCGCGGGTAAAGGCTTCATAGAAAGTGTCAATATTGATGAGGGTAAGTTTGTCAAGAAAGGGCAAGTACTTTTCCGAATCAGTAGCCAAGAATACAGAGGAGAACTCCTGAAAGCCACAGCCGCCTTAAAAAGTGCCATTGCCGAGGCCAAAACAGCGGAGTTAGAACTACAGAATGTCAAAAAATTAGTGGATAAAAATGTGGTTTCTAAGACGGAATTGGAAATAGCAACCGCTAAAATGGATGCCATGAAAGCCCGGGTAGAACAAGCCCAATCGGTAGAGCAAGCTGCCAGTCTTAATTTATCATACGCCGAAATCAAAGCCCCTTTCGATGGGGTTATCAATCGTATTCCTAACCGCATCGGGAGTTTGATTGATGAAGGCACCTTACTGACCACCATCTCCGACAATCACGAGGTATTTGCTTATTTTAATGTATCAGAAAAAGAGTACTTAGATTTTGCCACCAACCGCCTGGAAGACGAGGCGAAGAACGAAGTAGCACTCATTTTGGCCAATAATCGCGAACACTCACAAAAAGGACACGTAGAAACCATTGAGGGAGAATTTGACAATGCTACTGGAAGTATTGCCTTTCGGGCAAGATTTGCCAATCCCGATAGAATTTTGAAACATGGCGCCAGTGGAAAAATTAGGATACTCAAAACAGTAAACAATGCCTTAGTAATCCCTCAAAAATCTACCGTGGAAATTCAAGATAGGATTTATGTCTATGTATTGGATAAACAGAATAAAGTCCAGATGCGTCCTTTTGTACCTAAACTCAGAATGCCCCATTTGTATTTGGTCGAGTCAGGTTTGAGCCAAAATGACCGAATTATCTACGAAGGTATTCAAGACATTAAAGTAGGAATGACGGTTCAGCCTAAAATGATTTCACTCAAGCCCATTATTGCCCAACTCACCGCGCAATAATAGCATTGCAAGACCTCATTTTTATCATTTAAAGCAATTTTGCCATGTTTACAACTTTCATCAATAGACCTGTTTTGTCTATTGTCATTTCTCTCATTATCACCTTATTAGGAGCACTTGCTATCACCCAACTCCCCGTTACACAGTATCCTGATATTGCACCGCCTGCCGTTACGGTTACAACCAAATATACGGGGGCCAATGCCGAAGCCTGTTCTAAAGCCGTGGTTACTCCTTTGGAGCGAGCCATCAATGGTGTGCCTGGCATGACTTACATGACCTCTGTGTCGGGCAACGACGGTACGAGTATCATTCAGATTTATTTTCAAGTGGGGACCAATCCCGATTTGGCGGCAGTCAATGTACAAACACGTGTAACTGCCGTTTTAGACGAAATGCCCGAAGAGGTAATCAAAGCAGGAGTCGTAACTGAAAAGGAAGTAAACAGTATGCTGCTGTATCTCAACCTGATGAGTGAGGACACCACTGCCGACGAAAAGTTTTTGTACAACTTTGCCGACATCAACGTACTGGCTGAACTCAAACGCATTGATGGCGTGGGTTTTGCCGAAATCATGGGGTCGCGTGAGTACGCCATGCGGATTTGGCTCAAACCCGACCGCATGACGGTCTATGATATATCGGCAGAAGATATCATTACAGCCCTGCGCAATCAAAACGTAGAAGCCGCACCGGGTAAAATCGGTGAAAGCTCAGGAAAACGCCCCCAATCGCTCCAGTATGTATTGCGTTATACAGGTAAATTTACCAGCCAAGAAGAATATGAAAATATTGTTATCAAAGCCGATGCCAGTGGCGATATTTTAAGGCTCAAAGACATTGCAGAGGTCGAGTTTGGCTCTTTAGATTATGACGTACTCTCAAAAGAAAATGGCCGCCCCTCGGCAGCCATTTTGCTCAAACAACGCCCTGGTTCTAATGCCAGCCAAGTGATTGCCAATGTCAAAGCGAAAATGATTGAGTTAAAAGAAACGTCATTTCCTCCAGGGATGAACTACACGGTCAGCTACGATGTATCGCGCTTTTTGGATGCCTCCATCCATGAGGTACTCAAAACCCTCTTTGAAGCCTTTATTTTGGTGGCATTGGTCGTATTTATCTTTTTGCAAGACTTTCGTTCTACGCTTATTCCTGCTTTGGCCGTGCCTGTATCGTTGATTGGCACCTTCTTTTTTATGCAGCTTTTTGGCTTCTCTATCAACCTCCTTACGCTCTTTGCCTTGGTGCTGGCCATTGGTATTGTAGTGGACAACGCCATTGTGGTCGTAGAGGCCGTCCATGCCAAAATGGAAGAAAAAGGACTTGGGGCCAAGGAAGCTACCCTCGAATCTATGAAAGAAATCAGCGGGGCGATTGTGGCCATTACTTTGGTGATGTCGGCAGTATTTTTGCCCGTAGCATTTATGTCGGGGCCTTCAGGGGTATTTTATCGGCAGTTTTCGATTACCATGGCCATCGCCATTGTGATTTCAGGGGTCAATGCCCTGACGCTTACGCCCGCTTTGTGTGCCATCATGCTCACAAGCCACCACCACCGCAAACAAACGCTGCTTACCCGTTTTTTTGATGCGTTCAATCGCTGGTACAATGGGGTTGAATCTAAATATAAATCCCTTTTGGAGGTGATTGCCAATCGTAGGGTGCT
>JAWKMH010000022.1:0-18104 GCA_041392315.1 Spirosomataceae bacterium
TTTTTGCTCATCAAAAACTCTCTAAACTGTACCTATTATAGTTCAAAAAACTACGCTATATCTTATGCCATTTCCCTTTGATATTATCGAGGTATTTCTGCCCCGAACCTGTATTTAGCAGTAATATGCGCTCTTGTGGATGAATCCAACCTTGTTGAAGAAGCTTTTTGGCTGCTACCCAAATAGCCCCACCTTCGGGTGCTACAAACATTCCTTCTTTGCTACTCAGCTCGCTCACTCCCTCTATCAATTCTTCTTCTGATACCGCTATAGCCGTCCCTTTTGATTCTTTCAGCACTTGCAATATGAGTGGCTCTCCAATGGGACGCGGTACAGCCAATCCATTGGCCAGCGTGGGTTTTCCAACATATTTTTTTGCATTAGGTTGTTTCCCCCAAAACGTAGCGACAATGGGGCAACAATGTTGGGTTTGTACCGCCACCATACGCGGCAAGGGTTGATCTAATGGCAACCATCCCAAGACCTGCATCTCTCGAAAAGCTTTCCAAATGCCAATAAGCCCTGTGCCACCACCAGTCGGATATAAAATTACATCGGGCAGTTGCCAATTGAATTGCTCGGCTATCTCGTAGCCCATCGTTTTTTTACCTTCGAGTCGGTAAGGTTCTTTTAAAGTAGAAACATCAAAAAACTGCTGATGTTGGTTGATTTCTTTGGCTTTGACAGCACAGTCGTTGATGAGTCCATCTACTAAAATAAGGGTAGCATTATACCCAATACATTCTTCCTTAAATGCCTCCGGCGTGTGTCGGGGCATGACCACAACGGCTTCCAGTCCAGCACGGGCGCAATAAGCGGCCATGGCCACGCCCGCATTGCCCGCTGTGGGAATAATACAAGCACTCTCGCCCAACTCTTTGGCTTTTGACACCGCCATACTCAAACCACGGGCTTTGAAAGAACCTGTCGGATTGAGTCCTTCATCTTTGAGCTGTAAATGTGCAAAAGAGTATTGTACCGGCAAGCGGTTGAGTGTCAAAATCGGTGTAAATCCTTCCCCCAAACTTACTTGATTTTGAGGCTCATACACAGGCAATAGTTCTTGATAACGCCAAAGAGTTGGCACTCGCCCTTGCAATGACTCTATAGAAAAATTGACAGATAAATTGTATTGAGAAAGAAGCGGTGCTTGACAGCAATTAGATAACATTTGGCGTGTATGTGGCGAATGAACTCGGCCACATTCAGCACATTGAAGTTCGGTCAATAGCGAAGAGGTTGTCATTACTTTCATGGAAAAAGGTATTTTTCCCGAAAGTTAGAGGCAGGGGTTACGAGTCGCAAACATTCTTTTGGCATGAGTCATTCCAACTTGGAATAGAAACGTTGTGTAAACTGGATAAATGTTTTTACCAAGCCGTTGTTTTCTGTCCCAATACGTTGAATAAAATAGAAATTACGGTAAATAGACAATCCATCAATGGCTACTTCTACCAATTCGCCAGAGGCTAATTCTTTCATAATGGCTCTCTTAGGCATAAAAGCCAAGCAAGTATCGGCCAAGATAAAAATTCTTCAGAGCCTCTGTTCCTCCAAGACGAATTACAATCTGTAAATCAGCCAGATGAATACCTTGTTTTGTTAAGGCATTTTCGACAACTGCCAATGTACCTGAACCATTCTCCCGCAAAGCCACAGGTGTATTGACCAATTCTCTGAAACCGAGCAAACGACCACACAAAGGGCTATTTTTAGAACAAACAGCCAACACTTTATCTGTCATAAAGGGAGTATAGGTAAGAGTATTGATTTGAGCCAAACCTTCTACTATGCCTACGTCTATTTCATGACTCAATAACGCTTGTTGAATATTGGTTGAATTTCGATTCAAGACATTGATTTTGACATTTGGTTTTTGTCGTAAATAAGCCGAAAGCACCGCAGGAAGCACATAGAGACTGATGGTTGTACTGGCTCCGATAGCCAACTTGGTGGTGGGCAGAAATTGCGGGTTGAGGTTTTGCATATCTTGTTGCAATGCTTCCTTCAACTGCGCAGCTTCCAACAGCCTGTTATATAGCACCATTCCAGCTTGAGTTAAGCTAATGCTATGGCCATGTCGCTCAAATAAGCCTGTTTTATAATGATATTCTAATGATTTAATATGCTTGCTTATAGCCGATTGACTCAGAAACAAATTTTGACCTGCCTTGGTAAAACTCATCAACCTGGCTACTTCCAAAAAAACTTCATGGTGGAGCGAGAGCATATTGTTTTGAATCGGAATAAAAGCCCCTATTTTTCCAGCAGCATGGCTCCATATGAATACCCTCCGCCAAAAACCGTGACAATAATTCGATTCCCTTTTTGGAAGCGTTCCCAGTTTTCAGAAAGGCCAATGGCGCAGCCTGCACAGCCCGTATTGCCAAGATATTGGATATTAGACAATAGCTTTTCTTCAGCTAAACCCAAGGTATTCATCACGTTAGCACTAATTCGGAGATTGGCTTGGTGAGGCAATACATAGTCCACATTTTCTATATCCAGTCCACATTTTTCAAGCACTTGCAGCGTAGCTTTGGGCATATAGGTACAAGCATTAATGAACACATCTCTTCCAAAAGGCATAATCACGCCGCGTTCATTGGGGCGTAAAACTACCGCTTCCGTGGCTTTGCCACTGGTGGCTGCCCCTCCCGTTAAGACATTCTTGATGGCTATATCATCCTCACTAATGCGTTCTTTAGAAATAAGTAAGGCGGCAGCCCCATCGCCCCATAGATGCCCCGATACTGTATCTGTTTCGTTATAATAACCCGTATTGTGCTCTGAAGTGATAACAAGTGCCTTGGAGGCTTTGTGCAAGGCAAAATACCCTTCTACAACTTCTATAGGCATTAAGTAAAGAAGAACAGGCAGATGAAATAGTTACGACAGGAATATCAGGAATCTCTAAATAATGTTGCACAGCATGCCCTAAAGTAACAATAGCATCGTAAGCGGTATAAGTAGCGCCCACAATCAAATCAACTTCGTTTATATCAATCTTTATATTATTCAAGAGTGCTTTGACGGCTTCAATGCCCATGCTATGAGTTTTCGGCAGGAGCTGCTTTGCGTCGCATTTGAATACCAGTACGCTGCACTATCCACTCATCCGAAAGGCCGTTGAGTTTTGTAAAATGTTCGTTATCAACTACTTGTTCTGGCAAATAGTGACCGACCTGATGAAGAAACATACAATGGTTAGTTTAAACCTATATAACTTTAGCGGGCCGAAAGTTAAACATTTCATAGAAATCATAGTACACATTATTAAAATCTTTTCAACAATATCATAGTTTTATACCAAAAAAATAAAATCTTATGCCTTCCATAATGTTCAGTTGTGGAAAGTAGCGTATTTTTGTCCAATACTGTCCTTTGTATTCACGTCTCCTGTAAAGCTATTATTGGTCGTTCCTTGTTACAATGAAGAGCTATTCTACACAAAACCCACCGTGTTTGCTAAGAATATTATTTCGTTTGATAACTGAAGGGACGATTTCTGCCGAAAGTCGCATCTGTGCTTTGTCAATGACGGTGGTCGCGACCGTACATGGCCATTGATTGAGGAAATATGTACACAAGACCCACAAAGTATTGGCCTCAAACTTTCTCGTAATTTTGGACATCAAAGTGCCATTTTGGCTGGTTTGATGCACCATATCACGGCGTTTGATTGCTTTGTAACCATTGATGCCGATTTGCAAGATGATGTAGAGGCCATTGGGCAGATGATACAACAACACAATCAAGGAGCGATGGTGGTCTATGGTGTACGCGACGACCGCAGCAGTGATTCTTTGGTTTAAACGCACCACTGCTGAGTTGCGTTTTATCACCTAATGCGCTACGGGCGTGCCTGTGGTGTTTAATCATGCTGATTTCAGATCATGGACAACGTATTTTAGAAGAATTTGCCCATTTCAAAAGAGGTCAATCTTTTCTTGCGTGGAATCATCCCGTTGATAGGTTTTCGTTCCGAAAAGGTTTTTTACAAACGCTTTGAACGGGAAGCAGGAGAAACCAAATACCCACTCCAAAAAATGTTGATTTTGCATGGAACGGTGTAACTTTTTAGCACTTTTCCAATGCGTTTAGTACTGTATTTTGGTGTACTCAATTTTATCATTGCGATGGCTATTGGTGTGTATATTGGTATTTCTTATTTATTTGGAAGTACCGTAGCAGGTTGGACTTCTATTGTACTACCCATGACATTTTTAGCGGGGGCCAACATGATTGCTATTGGGCTCATTGGTGAGTATGTAGGTAAAATTTACGAAGAAGTCAAAGGAAGACCAAGGTACAGAAAGTCAGAAAATAGAGAAAGTCTGAAAAAGTCTTAGAAGATCGGAGAAATTCTATACCAAAAAAATTTGTAATCATAACGGGCTGCCTGTGCGGTCAAAAAATCAAAAAAGTTGTTAAAGACCTTACAAAAACCGATATTCCAAGATTTGTTCAACATTTGTTTGTTGGCCGTCGCACTTATTCCTTTACTGGCCTTAGCACTTTTACAATCATCCTTCACCCGTCGATGATTATTACATTGATACAGTATTCAAATTTGGCTACTTTGAGGCCATGCACTTTATTATACAGGCTGGACAGGTCGTTACTTTTCGGCCTTACTAAATCACTCTAACCCTTGATTATCAAATGGGCAGATGGATTCAAACTTCTTTCCTTTTTGTTGATTGTCGGCTTCATAAGTAGTCTGTATTGGCTGATACGTCAGTTACTTCCTTTCAATGGCATTTATCGGTTAGGTGTAGGCGGATTAACTGGCGGTATTTTCCTTTTAATTACTCTCCTCAAAATCATGAGTATAGTAGAGGCTTTTATTGGATGGCCGCCTTTAGGACCTACACCGTACCCAATATGCTTACCTCTATTGGCTTGTGGTAATGATGCGTTGGTATCAACTCCCAGAAGGTATTTTGAAGAAATTAACAGCCATTTGGGCGGGGTTCTTGGTCTTTGCAGTCATTGGGTGTAGCGAAACCAATCTGACGATCATGGTACTTTTAGTCGCGGGGTGGTTTGGTTATCAATTGGTTATCCATCAAAAATGGGACTGGTTCGCTGTGTTTCTGGTTGGGGTAGCGGCTTTTTCTTGTACTATTTTCTTTACTTCTCCAGGCAATGCCCTCCGCATGGGTGGCAATCCCGAAGGGCGTAACTTTACACTTTCAACCTTACAGTCGCTCAAATTAATGACAAAATTGAGCTTAGAGTGGATGCTGCGTACTCCTTTGTTGGTCTTTACTATTTTGTGGGTAGCCGTATTACCAAAAATCTTTGAAAAATTTAGTCCTACAAATCGTTATTTTTCTGTCCCTATTTGGGTCTCGGGCTTGGTATTTTTCGGGGTATTATTTGTTCAGATTTTTCCTTCTTTATTACGGTATCGGTATCGAACCCGCCCCCGTGTCATCAATTCAATTATTTGTATTTTTGTTAGGGGTGGTTTTATAATATTGCCGTTTTGGTCAAGTACATGACTCAGAAAGACGTATTGGGTGTACAAAAATGGTATTTGCTCATCTATCAAAGCCGTCTTGGCAGCACTTATTTTAGTGAGTTCGCTTTCAAGTTCCACTTACGTATGATCTATGGCGACTGGTTGGTGGCAGAGCTGCCGCCTATAATGAGCTGAAAGAACGTTATGCCTACATTGAAAGTGTAAAAGCAGATACTGTTTATGTCACGCCGTTGAAAGCACGCCCTCAGTCCTTACTGATGGACGATGCCAACGCCGACCCTATGCATTGGTGGAAGTAAGTGGCTGGGTGGTTATTTTGGAAAGAAAGCCGTTTTGTACTAAAACCATGAAAAACTCATGCTATCTCGTATTGGTTAGAGGAGGGTTGGCGTATTGCTGCCCGTCGTCGTTTTGCTATGCGTGATTGGCTTGTTTTCTGTCAATGTACCTTGGTTCGACGATTTTGACCCTTTCCCTGACTTTCTTAATCATTGGATCAAAGCAAAGGGAGCGACAGAACACCTTGGGTTAATTTTAAAGCCTAACAATGAGCATAGAATGGTGTTTGGGAAATTGGCTACTTTATTGATTTACGGCATTACATCCACCCTTAACTTTACCTACCTACACTTTATTGGTTTTCTATTTACATTAGGGACCTTTGTGCTTTTTTACAAAATATTCAAAGAAAACGGATTGACTACTAAGGAGTTCGTTCCCATCTCTTGGTTTTTGTTTCAGTGGCAATACCAAATGGTATTTTTATGGGCAATATGTAGTCTTCAGCATCAGCCTGTTGTTTTTTTTCTGTGTCTGAGCATGTACTTGCTGGCTAATACCACATCCACCATTCAATTTGCATGGGCTATTTTCTTTGGTTTCTGTGCTAATTTTTCGATGAGCAATGGCATTTTTGTTTGGGCAGGAGGCGCAGTTATACTTGTGTATCAACGTGCCTTTTTTAGACTTCCCATTTGGCTTATTATGGGAGCATTAGCCATTAGTGCTTATTTTTATGGCCTTACCACCATGGGCAACGAGCAAAGTTTTGCCTATTTGCAAAAACATCCCGACGAAACCTTTTTTGGTTTTTTTGCCTTTTTAGGGGGGCTTTTTGACTTCTTTCCCGACCGACCCATTGATTTTAGAGTAAAACTTCCTATTGTAGGAGGTATGATAATGACCGTTTTAGTGCTTGTGTGGCTCTGGCAAACGGGGAAAAATTGGGGGACAGATTTTTCCACCAAAAAACGTTTGTCTATCTCTCATGCACATAAGAATAAGAACACACTAACTCCTTTTTTATTAGGTGTATTGGCTTTTTTACTCTCCAATGCGGCTGTCATTGCGCTGTTACGGCCTCGGTTTGGCTTTTTGGTGATGGTTGTAAGCAATTATAAACTCTATCCTGCGCTTTACATGATGGTTGTTTATTCGGCTTTTCTTGGATTAGTTACCACAAAATGGCGCACCTTAGTATGGAAAATAGGTCTTATTATCAGCGTTGGGATAGCATTGGTTTCGACCTTGCATTATGGCCCCATGATGATGGAACGCCGAAAGATTTTCATATCAATGCCTTTAATCAACAACATAACGGCTTTGGGTTGGGGCATTTACCTAACTCGCCAGAGGCAAAATATGTAACAAATCTGATGAAAGAGTTGGAAATAGCCCACATTTACAACTACCCTACTGTCTATACGCCCTATTATCATCTCATTCGTTCGGTTGATTCTATCGTCCAATCTACTCTTAAAGCCACGGTATCATTGCAAAGTGATCATCAGCGACTGCTGATTACTGCCCCTCATGTACCTACTTGGGGGATAAACGACGGTGTTTACACCTTCTTGCGCTCTTCGGAGCAATTATATATCTTTAGAATGTCGCAGCAACTTTATACAGGCCGAAACGTTTTGAAACGATATGCAAACTCCGTCAGTATAGAGTTGCCCTTAAACATATTTACACCTTGACAGTATCAATTAGGTTTCTTAATCATTGAAAACACCAAGACTGATATAGGTATTTATAAAAGTATTAACATTGAACAAAATAGCCAATAACGTGTCATTGAATCCTCCCCAAATCTCTATTGTCGCGCCGTTGTACAATGAATCTGAATCTCTGCCTATGCTTATTCAGCGGCTTTGCGCTCATGGATAGCCTTTTCACAGATTGAGGTGGTGCTCATAGACGATGGAAGTAGAGATAATACCGCGCTGCAAATGCGCCAAATCGCACTCATGGATCCACGCTATCATTGTGTATTTCTCTCACGTAATCATGGTCATCAGTTGGCTTTGACGGCAGGTTTAGCAGTAGCACGTGGTACGGAAGCTCTTTTTATCATTGATGGAGATTTGCAAGATCCTCCTGAGCTACTACCTGATTTTTACCAAAACTCCAAGATGGCTATGATGTAGTGTATGCAGTGCGACAAAAGCGCAAAGAGAATATCATCAAGAAAACGGGCTATTTTCTTTTTATCGCTTGCTTAAATCTATCTCATATGTGGACATTCCGCTCGACAGTGGCGATTTTGCACTGATTAGCCGTCGAGTGGCCGATGTGATGAATCAAATGCCCGAAGAAAGCCGCTTTTTGCGTGGAATGCGCTCGTGGGTGGGTTTTAAGCAGATAGGATTTGAATACGAACGCAGTGAGCGGGCTGCGGGCGAATCTAAGTATTCTTTCAAGCAGTTGTTTCGATTGGCCTACAATGGTATTTTTAATTTCAGTGAATTTCCTATCAAATTCATGACTCGTGCAGGAGGTATTGCCATTTGTATTGCCTTAGTCTATTTTCTTTATTGTCATTCTCAAAAGCTGTTTTACGCAGAAATTATCGAAGGTTTTACGGCCTTATTGTTCGTGATTATCCTTTTTAGTGGGGTGCAGTTGATGGCATTGGGCATCATCGGTGAGTATGTTTTGCGCATCTTTTTTCAATCCAAAGGCCGCCCGTTATACATTGTCAAAGAAGAAATTGTAGAAGGGAAAGTCGTCTAAAATAAGGTAAACCAAAAGCATGCTTTAATTCTGTTCAGTTTTTACTGTTTTTCATAGTCGTTACACTTGCCTATTACAGCTTATACTGGAATAAGCGATGGCTACTGCTACTTTTGGCGAGTTGCTATTTTTACATGGTTTTCAAACCGATTTATATCCTGATTCTGTTTGTTACCATCATCATAGATTACTTCGCTGGCATTTGGATTGCGCAAGCAAAAGGGCAATCACGGAAATGGCTTTTAGTGCTCAGTATCATTACCAACGTGGGTATTTTGGCGGTATTTAAGTACTTTGATTTTTTTGCCGAGAGTTTCAATGCCGTTAGTTGGAAAATGGGCATTGCTTGGAGTTTGCCTATCCTCAAACACTTAGACCCTGATTTTATCTTACCTATTGGTTTATCCTTCCATACTTTTCAGGCCATGAGTTATACCATTGAGGTATATCGTGGCAACCAAAAAGCAGAGCGTCACTTTGGGATTTATGCCCTGTATGTGATGTTTTATCCGCAATTGGTGGCGGGGCCTATCGAAAGGCCGCAAAATGTGCTGCATCAGTTTCACGAAAATCACTCCTACGACTGGGAGAATGTGAAGGCAGGACTGATGCGCATGGCGTTTGGTTTCTTTAAAAAATCAGTTATTGCCGACCGCCTCGCCCTTATGGCGGGGCCAGCTTATTTAGACCCCCAAAATCACAATGGCCTCACGCTCTTGGTAGCTACCTTCTTTTATACCTTCCGTATTTATTGCGATTTTTCAGGCTATTCGGATATTGCCCTTGGCGCAGCGCAGGTGATGGGTTTCAAACTCATGGAAAATTTCCGAACGCCTTATTTTTCTAAATCAGTAGCAGAGTTTTGGGGGCGCTGGCATATTTCGCTTTCTACATGGTTTCGAGATTATTTGTATATCTCCATGGGAGGTAATCGCAAGGGCGAAGGACGGGCTTATTTCAACCGCATGACAGTCTTCTTGGTCAGTGGCTTATGGCATGGTGCAAGCTGGAATTTTATTATCTGGGGAGGGCTACATGGGCTGTATTTGGTAGCAGCCTCACTACGCGATAAACTACTCAAAAAATGGCATCTTGCTTTGCCTCAAACTACTTGGTATGGCTATTTTCAGGTATTAATCACCTTTTTATTGGTGATGCTCACGTGGGTATTTTTTGCGGTGGGCGATAACCCCAATCTTACCGTAGGCGAAGAGGTAAGAAGTTCTTTTTTAATCCTAAAAAAGATAGCGACACTTACCTTTACCGACCCTATCCAAACCCCGCTCAATATCGTTGAGATGTGGTTTTGTGTGTTGCTTATTGTTTTTTTATTAATCAAAGAGCATTATGTACTCCACATCCCTACCCATAAAGACGCTCAATTTTGGCCGTTGTTTGTTGGCATCGCCATCGTGAGTTACTTCTTTGGTGTATTTGATGCCGAACAATTTATTTATTTTCAGTTTTAAAAGTTACTGTAAAAATCACCTTACATCCTTTTACAGTTTACTTTTTGCCTTTCGTATTTTTATCGGATTATACCAAAGAAAGAAACCACTGATTGTTAATAAAATAAGACCGATACCAAGCAGAGAAGTATAAGCGAGTTTGATGGGGTCGTTGTCGGTCTTGCTCCAAAAATCCAGTATAGATCCGTCGTGAATTTTTTCAATAATATCTGAGGTACGTGTAGATTTGGAGACAATTCTTCCAGTAGTACAATCTATTTGGAGTTCTGTAAAATGCGTTACAAACACAATTTTAGCCACTCCTTTCTGTGGGCGAACATCTATTCTATCAATCTCTGACGATTCTCCTTGCGATTGAGCATATTGCTTTGCAATGACCCGAATACTGTCAAGGCTTATCCACTGAGCAGCATTAGTGGTCTGCCCTTTTTGGGTAGAAGTAATAAACCCGTTTCTTTCTTCCATCCCAGAAGTAATCCTGTTATACCCAAGATTAGAAAAAATACCAATAAAGGAACGGCCACCCACTTATGAAGTTTTCGATAAAAGGCGCGTAGTACTGGCTAAATTGGAAGAGTTTGCTTTCAAAACAAGGTAGTTTTGTGGAAGTAGTTATAATTGTCGTGCCAATAGCGAAATTCCTTCTATAAAGCTATGTGGTTCATAGGGCCTAAAAATAGTACGAGATTTATCTAAAACAAAGCCTGTTTTAGCAGGACGCTTAGCGGGTTGTGTAAATGTCGAAGAATCGGCTTTGGCAATCAAACTTTTATCTAAATCAGTAATCTATGGTCATGATAGCCATTTGGTATGGGGTAAGCAAATCTTTCTGAGATATTAAAAATGCCTTCGGCTTCTTGGTCGGCCATCAGAAAACAACCTTCGCTGTGGCTCACTTCAGTAGGCGTGCGCCATTGGTCGGTTACCACCTTGATATTTTTTTCTCTTCTAACGATTTTTTTACCCATAGAATGATATTCGATCATGACATGTCATGGGCTATACCATAAACCAATACTGTGCGGGCAATCCCCCAACGAATATCGGAGTGTTGAACGGCTTTTTCGGCAGCATATTTTACTCCAACCATAAAAACTTAATGGGTTGGGTTCTCCTTCTTCGGTATAAGGCCCTGCGGCACCATCGAAAATAAAGTCGGTAGAGACATGACAAAGATAAATGTCATGCTTACGACAAGCAGCTACGATATACTCTCAACCGCCTTGACGTTTTGCGCCCAGCACGCCTCTTTTTTTTCAAATTCGCATTGGTTCACATTGGTCATGGCCGCACCATGAATAATGGCCGTAGGCTGGGTTTTAGCAACGACTTCTTCTACTTGGGCAGCATCAGTAATATCCATTGAATGATATTCATACCCTGCCGTAAATGGCAAGCGATTTTCGCCACGTGCGGTAGCTACTACCCGAATATCGGGGGTTTGAATCAGCAATTCGACCAATTTTTGTCCTAACAAACCATTAGAACCCGTAATAAGTATTGTTTTCATGGCCGCAAATATAAAACAAAACCGTATAACACATAGAGAGCACAGCACCCCATTGGCGGGATTCTATGCTCTCTATATGCCTATATGGTTAAGAGATTACCTAAAATTACGCAGTGTGTAGGTAAAGGTCATCATGTAATACCGCTGCAACACACGGGTTTGAAGGTCTTCGATGTAGGTTTCGGTTACGTTACGGCTGATGCTGTTGTTTTGACCCAGCACATCGAAAGTACTTAGTTTCAACTCTCCTGCCTGATTTTTCAAGAACTTATACCCCACCGCTGCATTCCCACAGCGTAAAGTTGAGGAGCAGAAATCTGCCCCAAACCTGTATAAAAAGTATGATTGAGGTTGGTATTGAAGAAAAGCCTTTTTAGTCAGATAGTTGAGCTTAAAATTACTGTTTTGATAATAATATGTTCCATCCAAAGCAGGTTGCAATGAGTTTTTGACCGTATTGTAGTTGCCATTGACTGAAATAGTAAAATCGAGTTGCTCGCTGATATTGCTACTCAACACCAACCCCCATTGATAGAATGGGTATTAGCCGTATTTTGAGCATTATTAATCAAGCCAATCGTACGATTGTAGCCCGTACCGATGTTGAAGTTTAAATTGCTTTTAATGGCCGTGAAGGGCAACCCATATGTAATGAACGAGCGGATATTCCAATTGCCATTGACATTGACGGGTTGCGTAAACTATGAGCCATTTTTGAGCAAGAATCCTGCCACTAAGGTATCTTTGGTAGCGATATAAGGGCGTTGCTGATATTGTTTTGGGTAAAAGCACCACTCACGCTCAAAAACAAACTACGGGCAGTTTTGGCCTTGGTCAAGCCATATCGTACATACAGGTTATGATTATATTCCTGCTTCAGATTAGGGTTGCCAGCGTTTTCAAAAACAATGGATTAGAGTTATCGACTACATTTTGCAGCTGGCTAATCGAGGGTGCATTGGTAGAAGTACGATAAAATATGCGCATACTTTGGCCACCCGTGCCATTGTATCTGAGCGAGGCTCCTGGTAAAATGTTGTCAAAAGTACGTTTGACTTCAAACTGTAACGGGTAATTCTGCTGTCCGTTCAACTGCGCATTTTGGTAGTTCAACTCTGCCGAAAGTGAGGTTTTATTGATCCGAAAACGATAACTTCCTCCTATTCTGTTGGTAAAATAAGTATTGTCAAACTCATTGGAAAGACGTAAATCGGGTGTGCTGTATTCACTCGTAACTTTGTCGAAATTGTAGGTATTGCGCTCTGAATAGTTTTTAGTGAAAGAGGGTCTATAACTTAATTCCAACTGCCCGCCCCTGCCTATATTTTCGGTCAATGAAACACTACTCGACACCGTGTAGCCATTGCTTGAAGTTTGAGTCTGTTGGTCAATAGTTTGTGCAGTGAATCTGCTGTTTAAGTACACAAAATAATTAATGATAGAATTCAATCCTGATTCACCATTGCGGTCGTTGATCGAAGTATTGAGGCCCACTGAAAGGGTTCGTCCAATTTTCCCAAAACGGTGTCGCCAAAGTATATTGTTGCCGAAGTTATACCCCTTGTTCAATGAATTATTTTCATTCTGTGTTTGGCTAATGTTCCTATCGTTGAAGCTATTTTTACCAAATAAGCTACTCAAGGGCAAACATATCTTGCAAACTCAAACGCGGTGTATAATGATAAAAGAGTTCTTGGTGTTGAGCGTATATTCGAGCCGTGCATTGAAGCGGTGGTTGGCATTGTTGTTGGAAGAAAATAATTCTCCTCATAAAGTTGCCCTTGGGCCTTGGGTAGTATAAAAGTGCGGGCCAGTTGGCTTCTTTGTTGCTATTGATTCCATTGAAAAAATAGCTACCACTTACCTTCCATTTTTTGCCCCAGTTGTCGGAGTAATTGAGTCCAAGGGCATGAGAAGTATTGATACCACTTTGTTGGCTGGCTAAGAAATTGTTCACCGGGCTCTCGCCATAGCTTCCACCTCCTCCTCCACGACTTCCACCACCCCCACTACCACGGCTGCCACCACCTCGACTACCGCCACCACCGCCCGAACCGCCTAATACACCCAGTAAATCTTCGCCACCAAAGTTTTGTTGGTTGGATGTTGTTGGTCATACCAATGACCGAAATACGGGTATCTTTTTTGAAATAATTGGTGCTTCCTCCTGCCATATAACGATCATCGGTGCCATAGCCTGCATAAATTTTCCCAAACGACCCATTGTTACGGTCGGAGCGTTACGATGTTAATGGTCTGGTGGTTTGGCCATCGTCAAATCCTGTAAATTGGGCTTGGTCGCTGAGACGGTCAAACACCTGAATTTTGTCAATGATTTCGGCAGGCATATTCTTCAATGCCAAAGAAGCATCATCGCCAAAGAAATCGCGCCCGTCCACGGTTACTTTTTGCACAGTTTCCCCTTGGGCTTTTACTTGCCCATTCTCAATGGTGATATTGGGCATTTTCTCCAATAAATCTTGTGCAGAGGCATCGCGGTTGGTCTTAAAAGCACTGGCGTTATAAATCGTGGTATCGCCTTTCTGCTCTACACGGTCGGCAATGCCTTTGACGATTACGTCTTTGAGCATTTGTGCATCGGGCTTAAGTTGAATAATGCCCAAATCTGGATTCGTGCGCCTTGGATTGACACGTTGCTGTACCGAGGTATAACCAATAAAGGAAGCAATGAGCCGATAACCTGCCGTAGGAATATTTTTGAAAGTAAAAGCACCCGTGGTATCAGCCACCACGCCATAGCGAAGCGTAGAGTCTGCTGTATTGATGAGCAGTACATTGGCACCAATCAAGGCCGATTGGTCGTTGGCATCCACTACTCGCCCTTTCAAGTCCATATTTTGGGCAAATAGCGAACTGGAAGCAAGTAATAAAAAGAATAAAAAACGGTAGCGTATCAATTTCATGGTGTATGGTTTTTTCTGCTTAGAACTTCAAAATAGCAGAAAGTTTAGTCTATAAACTACCCAAAGCGATGAAACCTATGAAAACACCGACGAGGCACGCACTATTTACCGATTAGAAGTTTAATGCTCTATTGGTTTCACATTTTTGCCACATAGCCAATGTAAGGGAGAATAGGGATGAATCCAAAGGAATAAAGGCGGTAATCAAAGTTTCCTGTTTTTTGCGGTTCATGTGAGCCTCTTACCTCAATATAATAAGGGTTGATACGGTTATAAGCATTGTAAGCCCCAATACTCCATGTCACAGTGCGGTTGCGTTTGCTTCTCCTGTCCCAGCTAATGCCCATATCTAACCGATGATAATTGGGCATCCGAAAATTATTTCGATTGCCGTAAATAAATTCAAGCTGATATGAATAATGAGCTGGAATAGTAGCAATAGGAACAGTTACAGGATGTCCAGTGTTGAATACCCAATTGGCCGACACATTGACCGAAGGCGTGATTTTATAATTACCCGTCAAATTGAGCGTATGGCGGCGGTCAAAATTACCATAAAACCATTCTCCTTTGTTGATGTTTTCAAACTTGCGTTCATTCCAAGCCAGGGTATAAGCCACCCAGCCCGTAAAATTGCCTTCGGTTTTGTTCAAAAAAAACTCCAGTCCAGATGCCCTTCCTAAGCCACCTGTTTCTATCAATGTTTCCCAAGGCTTGCCTACAGTGGCAAACAGCGATGCTCCTGACCGATAATCAATTTGGTCTTTTAATGATTTATAATAGGCTTCTATACTGACTGTCAGTTTTTTAGAGGGATAATGCTTGAATATCCCTATCGAATATTGGCGAGCAAACTGCGGAGGAACAGCCGCCGTAGCTGGTACCCAAACATCGTTGGGCAAACCAATGGAGTTGGAACTCAATAAATGAATAAATTGGCGCATTTGGGCATAGCCGCCCTTGAGTGTCCAATTGCGTGGTAAAATCAAATTGGCTGAAAAACGGGGTTCAAAAGAGGTATATGTTTTTTGTTGCACTGAAAATGCCGCCAAACGCAATCCCCCATTGAGCCGTAAAGCCTTGGCAATGGCCCATTCGTGTTCAGTAAAAACGCCCAACTCCGTTGCTTTAAACAATTGATTGTTGGCATCCAATATTTCTTTACTCAGCCCAAAGGTCGTTTCTATTTTGGTGGGTTTGTAGCGGTGTCGTGTAGCATCTATGCCTGCTCTGATAGTATAATTGGGATTTACAAAATATTCTAATGAACTTTTGGCTGTTATATCGGCCAATGAAGGCTTTAAAAAATAAGCATCAGTGGTTTGAAATTTATGTTCTATTTGCTCAGAAGTAGCTACACCGATGCCGTACTGATAGCGGGTAAAAAGTAAAACCGATTTGAGGAACAGATTCGGTCGTAGAATACGGTTATAACGTAGTGTACCTGTCAAATTGCCCCAGTTGACATTCAGCCGCCCACGGCTATCAGCCGAATAGCTTTGGCGAGCATCCCAACGGTCGTAACTATTATAGAAACTCAAATAAACGTGGCTTTTACTATCTATTTTATAGTTAATTTTGGCGTTGAGGTCGTAAAGCAGGTAGTTAAAATAGTTATCGCTTTACCCCATTGGTACAGCAGCCACATAGGCAGAGTAATCAGTCCCAAATAAGCCGCTCTACCCGAAACCATATAAGAAGCTTTATCTCGGTTTTGTAAGAAAGTGGCCCTTCCAACAGCATACTCGACGACATTAACCCCAAACCGTGGTCTTTTTTGCGTACTTTGGTATTTCCTTCTTTCATGGTTACGTCTATCACCGACGATACCCGTCCACCGTATTGGGCAGGGAGAATTCCTTTGTACATCGTTACTTTTTTGAGGGCTTCGGAGTTGAACACAGATATAATTCCAAAAAAATGAGCGGTATTGTAAATGGGGGCTTCGTCGAGTAAGATAAGATTCTGGTCGGGTGTACCCCCGCGGACATACAGCCCTACGGTTCCTTCGTTGCCATTGCTCACACCTGGGGTAAGTGCTAACGCTTTGAATATATCTTTCTCCCCAAACAAAGTAGGAATCGAATTGAGGCGTTCGATGGGGATGGATAAATAGCCCACTTGTCGGTTTTGAAAGTCATCTTTAGAAGATTTTACGACGACTTCCTCTAACTGATACTCTGTGGGTTTGATATCGAAAGTATAAGTCGTGTCTTGGAGATGAAGCACCCTGTATGAACTACTTTGAAACCCCACCGACGAAAGATAAAGCGTGGTAGGAGGTTTGATTTTAAGTGAAAAAAAACCGTACTGGTTACTGATAGTGCCTTTGCTATTGGAAGAATCTATGACACTCACTCCTGCCAGTGTTTCCCCCGTAAAATAGTCTTTAATATAGCCGCTTATGCTTTGTTGAGCAAATCCTCTCATAGAGAGAAACAAGAAAATAAAGACAATCTTTGAATGTACCCTTTGTATCATTAAACTGTTTTCTAATTGATTCATAGCAGCCAGTCAGTTGATAAGCCGTCGTTGATAACCAGCCGACGATATTTATTTGGCACTCAGCCAAAAAGTAGTAGTATTAGACGCTATGACTATCCCATATCCATTATTGACATTTGAAAAACGATTTTGGGGCGTTTGAAAAGCCAAAAAAACTCCCTCTGGTTGAAGCTCATCTTGTAACCACCGAAAATAACTTTCGGAAATATTGGCAATGCTCACTTTGTAAGCATCAGCATCTCTTAGTCGCGAACCTGTGTATGAAGTTGGTAAGTTCTGTAACGCTCCAAAAGTATCCAAACCAAAACTCGTTTTCAATTTTTGGTTTGGAAAGCAAACATCTTGGAAAACATATCGGTTACGATTACGGCTAAAACTACAACCATCTTCAACCTCACTATCTTTCCCAATTCTGAAAGAACTAGTCCCTAAGTCCTGGTTTTGATATTTGCCCTCAATAATAACTATATAATTATTTTTTCCATTTTCATTATCTATCCATTCCAACTCTAATTTTCGGGCTGCTTTACTTATATAGACTGAAGGGATCGTATCTTTCCCCAAAACTACTTCGGGATTTAAAACACTTTGCGGAATTTCTACGGGTTGGGTATCGGCATCAAGATAACCCTTGAGTTTCACCTTAAAAGAATAAGACTGGCTTGTTTTTGGCTTTAAACCCATTTTAGAAACATAAACCCCTGAATCTGCATAAGTAAGGCGTTCTTTAAAAATGCCATTTTCCAGTAAATCAACTTCTGCTCCTGACAGCCCTTTTTTTACCGTGAACTTACCAGTAGGCGGATAGGTCTGGTTGAGATAAAGGCTAACTACTCTATCAGGATTCAATTCAGAAAAAATTACCAATTTATCGCCATCATAGGGTAGTTCTACTTTGAGTTCTCTTTTCTGACATTCTTGTAGCAGAATGACACATAGAAGTGACAATAAGTTTTTGTATTTTGATGGCATCATTCCGATTTGCAATGAGAATTTTAATAAATAGCAGCTTAAAGCTGCCGTCAATGATAACGCACAAAACAATGCTTTTAGCATAGTAAGCCGTGGACTCAAAACTACATTCCATACCAATATAGGAATTTCGCAAAAGGCATACAGTAAAATAGAATCAGGCGAGACCCAACTTTCGGTAGAAAGATTATTGCAAATTGCCTATGTTTTGAAAATAG
>JAWKMH010000023.1:0-9380 GCA_041392315.1 Spirosomataceae bacterium
GATAGTTTGAATATTGTAATTAAGAAAGCTAAGTTAGAAGATGAGCAATTCAGAAAAAATACAAAGGCCGTTAATAAGCAACCTTATATCAGTCCTCGACATGCTCAAGCAATTGATTTTAGGGCACAAGCCAAGTGGCAGTTGGGAGACAGTCTTAGTGCAATCAAAGATTATGAGCAATTGGTAGGAGAATACAAGGTATTTGGCCCCAATCTATGGGGGAGGCTTGGTGTCTGGTACAAACGATATAGCGCCACTAAGGGCAAAAGCGGGGCAGCCTTCGACAAGGCCATTGGCATGTATGAAATGGTTCGCAATGCACCACCGATGGTACAACTCAGTGCTGCGGAGGTTTATCTGATGAACGAACAGCCCGATAAAGCATTTGAGTACCTCTATGGTCTTGATCAAGTGAGCTTCAAACCTGAAGAAAAATTATTGACAGAATACCTACTTCTGTGCACTCAAATAGCCCAAGATAAGGCAGAAGAAGCAGAAATAAAGCGTTTTGAGGATAAACTCAAAACGTTAGATTTTAAAGTAAAAGCATGGAGTTATCAGTTGTTTGAAGAGTCTTTGGGAGGTTGGTCTTTGAATCACCAGCAGATAAAGAACCTTCGACGATTGACTGATGCTATAAAAGTGCAAAGTATATTGGTTGATTAACCTTTCCCCTTCAAAAACCCAAAGAGGCAATGCCGGCACCCGCCTTGCAGCAGTAGCCACGCTTTTTATAGTAAACCTCCGTGAACACCAAAAAACCTGTGGCGGGGGCAATGTAGTAGTCTTCAATACCCTATCGCCCACTGAAGCCTTGCTCAAATTGAATGAGTTGAGGCGATTGGTGGAGTAATCATCCTTTTCGTTGATGTTCGGTCATCCCCCCCATTACCTTACTCATAATTTTTACCTTGCCCCATCTTGGTACTGTCTGTAATGAATAGACCAAGATTTTTGTCAGTAGCCCTGGCAGTACCGTTGTTTTACGTCCTAAGGCTTGCAAAATGGGTACCCCTACTTGTGAAGGGGTAAGCGACATCGTCATTTTCATATTGGCTCTCTGACCAAAGTTACTTTCAACAGGCCCTGGTGCAGCTGCCAAAACATCAACATTATACGGTTTTAGTTCTACGGCCAGTCCTTCTGCCAATGTCTGTACATACGCCTTTGTCGCAGCGTAGTTTGCAGCAAAAGGCGTTCCTTGAAAAGCCACCATCGAACTCATTAAAATGATTCCACCACGTTTTTGTTGCGCAAATTGTTGGCTATAATAATGGGTCAATGAGAGTAATGCTTCGCTATTTACCCGCAACATATTGAGTTCTGTATGTAACGAATTATCAATGAATATTCCAGAAGTACCATAACCTGCCGAAACAATTAACAGGCCCACATTTAACCCTTGTGTTGCTCGAATGATTGCGTTTATTCCTTCGCTTTCTGAAACATCAGATGCTACTGTTTTGATTTCAACATTCGATATTGATTTTAATCTTGCTTCAGCCTCTTGTAATTTTTCTAAATGCCTTGCATGGATAATAAGATTAAAACCTACATCGGCCAACTGGTTTGCCAATTCGAACCCTATACCCGACGATCCCCCTGTTACAATGGCCCATTCACCATAATTGGTTTTGAGCCTTGTTTTTTCATGATTGGATAATTTCATTTTTTTTATTTTGAATTGCTTTTAAAAAAGGTTTTCTCTGTAGTGCTTGAAACAATGTAAAGACCGAGAGCAATAAATATAAAACGGCGATGAAAAAAGTTAGCCTCATGCTTTTTGCTATATAAAATGAAAGTAGAGGAAGTATTTGCAAGGCGTGCATGCCTATAAAGTGTGCGACTCTTAAATCACCAACCGTTTTGCTCCAGCCAATAATCAACCCTTTTGAGTTGTCATTTAATGCCCCAACACTATGATTAAGCCTTGAACCCATGGCAAAACCTTCAAAGGAAAATACCACAAAAAGAATGATTCCTAATCGTATTGCCCACAGGTAGTGATAGGGCAGATGCGGAAAATCGTTTTTGAAAAATAAAAACCCAATATATGCCGTATATAAGGTAACAATAGTCGCTGCCGATGCCATCAACCCATATAAAACCGAATAAACAGGGGTACTCAAATTATAGTGCGAAAGTTGGCCTTTGCTTGCTTGTAAGGCAATGTAACCTATCTCGAAACTCCACAATAGCACAACTGTCCAATTGAAAAGACGGCTATTGAAAGAGGGTAAATAATAACAATACCAAGCCATTGTCCAAGAATAAATACCAAGAGAAACAGCAAATTTGAACGGTTTATACCAAGCACTAACACCATATACTTGTGTATGGGTTGTTTTTGATAAAATAAGACACAAAAGCGATAATAAGAAGCAAATCAATCCAAAGTAAAACAGCGTTTCGTTTCGTTCTTCGAGACGTTCTAAAAAGGTGATCATTTTAGCGTGATTGTAAGGTTTAAAGTTTTGTTTGCTTCTATTGTAATCTTTGCATCATTAAAATCGGGTGGACCAAACTTGATTTTAGCATCTCTTGAAAACCCTATGGGCTCAATGGGAAAGCCCACCCAATTTGTCTTCAATTTTTTATCTCTGTCAATATCCTGAAATGAGACCACCCCATAAGTCCCTATAGGCACTTTTTCAAAAACAATCTGCATTGGGTTGGCAGTGATTGTGGTTTCGCTACCCAAAAGCTGTTTTCCAACTTTCGGGAAGTTCTCTTTCAGGAAGATTCCAGTGGAGAGTTCGCCACCTTTGGCGGCATTAATGTCTTGTACAAGTACAATAAGTTTTCCTGTCTGTGAATAAGACTTTATCAATAAAAGGAAGAAAAAACTGAAAATGAGTGACCGTGCCATAACCTATCTTTTTGATGGCAAAGGTCGGCAGAGGTTCTCTGTTAAACGATAACAAATGTTTATGTTTTCTCGATTGCTGCTTTTTTTAGTCTACTCAAATGCACAGAAGTAATGCCAAGATAGGAAGCTATCAGATGTTGTGGCACTCGATGATGAATATTTGGGAACACTCCTGTAATGTTATCATAACGCTGCTTTGGCGTTCTTACATACAAATTTTTGATGCGATTATCTTGATAAATGAAGTAAAATTCGGCAATGAGTCGGCCCATTTTTTGCCCTTCGGTCAAGTTCTTATAGCCCCATTCAATGGCAGAACGCGGCAAAACAACTACTTGTGTTTCTTCAAGGGACTGTAAGCTATACTGCGATGCTTGTTTTTGTATAAAGTTAGCATAGTCGGCAATAAACTGATTTTCTAAGGCAAAATGGATGGTGTGTTCTGTTCCTTGAGGGTCAGTTATAAACACCCGGATAAGTCCTTTATTGATGAAAAAAATTTCATTTGGAATAGCCCCAGGATGGCTGATAGTTTCTTGTCGTTTAAAAGTTTTAGTAATCGTTCGACCAAGAAAATCATTGAGTTCATCCTCGGAAATATGAATCATTTGCCTCATCAATTGTCTAATTGGTTCCATTTCTTTGGACGAATACTATTAAAAAGTTATAATTTCAGTCTGAATCTCCTAATGCTTCCCCTTCAAAAACCCGTAAGGGCAATGCCGGCAGCCGCTCTTGCAGCAGTAGCCACGTTTTTGGTGATATACTTCGGTAAATACCAAAAAACCCGTGGTAGGGTCAATATAATAGTCTTCGGGCGATAGCCTTGGATGGAGTTTAAGAGTAGTATTTGCGGGGCGGTCACTCACCTTTTCTATTTTTTTGGAATATTCAGGTAGGTAACTTCATTATGAAGCGAATTGTTTAAAAGAATGATCAAGTAAGTTTTATTCCAAATAAATCTTTTGACTTGAGCCACACCCAAGTCACAATCACCATCGTTAAGCCACCACCCATCAGTACCGAAGGTACAGTACCGAAGAGTTTGGCTGCCACACCCGATTCAAAAGCCCCGATTTCGTTGGAAGAACTCACAAAAACACTATTGACGGCAATCACCCGCCCACGCATATTGTCGGGAGGCACTACCTGCAAAATCGTTTGGCGAATCACGACGCTGATAGCATCAAAAGCCCCCGTCAAAAACAACATCAATACCGAGAGCCAAAAGTGAGTAGAAACCGCAAAAACCAATGTGGCTACGCCAAAACCCGCCACAGCTATGAGCATATTACGCCAGGCATGGTGAGTGGGCGTGAGGTAAGCGGTCATAAATATAGTCAAAACAGCCCCTACGGAGGGGGCAGCACGCAATACGACCAGCCCTTCAGCCCCCACTTTGAGGATATCTTCCGCAAAAACAGGCAAGATAGCGATTACCCCTCCAAAAAGCACAGCGGCGAGGTCGAGCGAAATAGAATAAAGCAAGATTTTTTTTTCATAAACAAACTTAATCCCCTCTTTGATACTTTGCAGCAGATTGGTCTGTGAATCGCCCCTGTCTGGAATGGGTTTTTTGGTAATCATAGCCAGCATGAGTTGTGTAACTGCAAACAGCCCTACCACTACCCAAAGTGTGTTGGTAAGCCCAATATAAGCGTATAAAAACCCCGCAATGCCAGGCCCTGCAATAGCCCCTACTTGCCAAAAAGTACTACTCCAAGTAGCGGCATTGGAATAGACTTCGCGCGGAGTCAAAAACGCTTTGAGTGACGACGACGCGGGAGAGTAAAACCCTTTGGCAAAACCAATGACCGTCAAAAGGCCATAGATTGCCAATAGTAAGGTAGTTTGGGGTAGTTCGCTCAGGTTGTGGGGCGACATCAACCACAATAGCCCCAAAGAGCAACACAAAATCACACTTTGGCTGATTTGCATCATGGTACGTTTGTCTTTACGGTCGGCATAATGCCCCCCAAACAATGCGACAGAAATATAAGGCAATGCTTCGGCCAAGCCGATAAAACCCAGCGAAAGCGGGTCGTGGGTTTGTTTGTAAAGTTCGTAGCCAATGACCACTTCCTGAATCATAATGGCTGCCGTAATGAGGCTATTGGCTGTAATTAAGAGGACAAATTCAGGATAACGCAGAGCAGCGTAGGGATCGTGTTTGAGGGTTTTCAAAGTAATTGGTGAAAATATATTTTATCGAATACTACCTACAAAAGGTGACTTTTGAAGGATTAGTTCAAAAATCACCTTGGTAATCGAAAGTATATGGAGGGTGGGTTAAAATTCAATTAAATGGGGGATTTGTTTTACTTTTTCAGCCAGTGCTGCTACTTTACCTATCACGATGATGGCGGGCGAGCCAATTCCCTCCGCCTGTACTAATTGTAGAATATTATCTATTTTCCCTGTTACTATTTTTTCGTCGGTGCGTGTTCCATTTTGAATAATGGCCACTGGCAGAGCCATTTTTCCTAACTGAGCAAAAGTTTCAACGATTTCGGGCAGTTTGTGCATCCCCATCAATACCACTACCGTGGCTGAAGATTGGGCTGCTAATGCGATGTCATTGGATAAATTGTGGTCTTTGGTAGTACCTGTCACTACCCAAAAACTTTCGCTCATGCCACGTGTTGTGAGCGGGATTCCTACCAAGGCAGGTACTGCATAGCTACTCGAAATACCCGGTATTACTTCTACTTCTATCCCGTGGCGTTGGGCAAATTCTAATTCTTCATAGCCACGCCCAAAGATAAAGGGATCACCTCCTTTGAGTCTTACTACTTGGGGGTATTGTTGGGCATATTCTACTATCAGGTGATTGATTGTCTCTTGGTTGCAGCTGTGCTGAGCAAAACGTTTGCCTACATTCACAATCACGCAGTTGGGCTTGCAGTAGTCCAACAAATCGGTACTTGCCAGCGCATCGTGCAACACCACATCAGCTATTTGAAGTGCTTTCAAGCCTTTGAGGGTGAGCAAATCGGGGTCGCCAGGCCCTGCACCTATTAATGTAACTTTCATTGTTTTGTGGATCTAACTATCTTTTCCAAACGCCACCAATTCTAAAGTAGGTTCCCCTTCTTCTGCCAATAGGGTCTGACGAATATCGGCAACTTTTTCCAAAAATAAACGTGCATTTTCAACAAAAAACAGGGCAAATGCTTCATTTGGCTCATTTTTATTGATACTGAATACTAATTCTTTGAATGATCCTATTTGAAGGGCTTCTTTTGAAAGAGCGAAAATGTCAGAAAAATACGTGTTGAAGTGTTCGTCGAAGTCTTTGATGATACCATATTGGGTATTAGTTGAGACTCCCTCTCCAATCAGTAGTGCTTTTGCACCTGTTACAAAGACGTTGTAAGCATGATAAATGGCATCGGCCCACACGCTCTTTGTTAGGTTTTCAGTAGCCCATTCGAGTTTTTCTTGGGCTTCTATGAGGGTAGTGCCTACCAAATCAATCAAGACACTGGCACACTCCCCTACTCCAATTTCGGTTTTAAATGGCTCGTCATGATCCCAATCGATATAGTCGCTGTCCACAACGGTTGTCAAATCGGCCAAAGGTTTGAGTAAGGCATAAAAATATTTGTTGCCTTGGCGTAGGTAATAATCGTTGTAATATTCGCCTTCGTAAGCGTTGGCTTCGTAGTCTTGCAATAGAAGTCGTAGGGCATTGGGTCCTCGCTTGGTAGGTAGTTTAATAACCTTGTCGCCCGTAGTGCCTTCAAACTTTCCATTAAAACCTCCTCCCAACAATACCTGAAGCGCAGGAATGACTAATTTTCCATTTTTAATAGAACTCCCATGAAAGCCAATATTGGCGGCACTATGCTGACCACAGCCATTCATGCAGCCGCTGATTTTGATTTTGATGTCGTTGTTGTAAATAATATCAGGAAACTCGGCCTTCATCATGTCTTCCAACACCCGCGTAATGCCATAACTACTCGAAATCGCCAAGTTGCACGTATCTGTACCTGGGCAGGTCGTAATGTCGGCTGTGGTATCAAAACCAGGGTTTGCCAAGCCCAATTCATGTAATTTTTCGTAAACAATAGGCAAATCTTCGGCCTTCACAAAGCGAAGCAGATAGCCCTGATTGACCGTTACGCGAATGTCATCGGCAGCATACTGACGTACTATTTCGGCCAATTTACGCGCTGTGGAAGAGTGCATATCGCCCAGCAGTACACGCAACTGAACGGCATACCAGCCTGTTTGTTTCTGCTCAAACACATTGGTTTTCAACCAAATAGCATACTCGTCACTCGGAGCTTCAAACTCGAAACTCGGTACTCCAAACTCGGAACTCGGTACTCCAAACTCGGAACTCGGAACCCAGAACTCGCTACTCTTCAAAGCTACTCTTTCTTCCTCCACCAGTGCCAAGAACTTCTCCAAGCCTATATCGGCCATCAAAAACTTCATGCGGGCTTTGTGGCGGCGTACACGCTCGCCATAGCGGTCGAATACCCGAATCACGGCTTCGATGAAAGGAATAACCTTTTCTTCTTCCAAAATTCATGGGCAGTTTGTGCCAAGATGGGTTGCGCACCCAATCCGCCTCCCACGAGCACTCTAAAACCCCTGATGGTTTCTCCATTTTCCGATGTTTGGGTTTTCGGAATCAATCCCACATCGTGCATAAAGGCGTATGCGGAGTCTTTCTCGGATGACGAAACGGCAATTTTAAATTTTCGACCCATGTCTTGGCAAATTGGATTGCGAAGAAAATACTCAAAAATAGCCTGAGCATGAGGCGTTACATCGAAAGGCTCGTCGGGATCAATACCCGCACGGGCCGAAGCTGTTACATTCCTGACTGTATTGCCACAGGCTTCGCGGAGGGTAATGCCTGCATCTTCCAAATCAGCCCACAAAGCGGGCGAATCGGCCAGTTTTACAAAATGAAGCTGAATATCTTGGCGCGTGGTGGCGTGGAGGTTGCCAGTGGCATATCTATCTGAGCAATCGGCAATACGCACCAATTGGTCGGCGGTCACACGCCCATAAGGCAATTTTATTCGAATCATTTGGACACCCGCTTGACGTTGTCCATATACCCCTCGCGCCAAGCGAAACTTTCGGAAAGCCTCCTCCGAACCCTCACCTGAAGTAAAGAAGCTAATTTTATTCTCTAATTCTATTATATCTCGCTGTGCAGCCTCGCTGATATTGGGGGTGAAATGAATTGACATACTCCTTAAAATCTATCGGTTTTATATTTTTATTAACAATTAGAAAAAGGGATTTTTATCCCCTTCTTATGATAGGCTTTTACCTTCTATTAATTACAAAGGTCGTACTTTAAGGCATTATTTCCCAACAATTACCCCAACAATAATGAATAGGTCATAACAATAAGTTATTGAATAGGCAGCGCATAAACGTTAATTGTATTTCGCCATTGGGTCATTTCTTCCTTGGTTTTGATAGGGATAATTTGGGCAGTTGTATCAAAATCTTCAAAATAAAACACCTCATAGCCTGGTTGGGTAATTACCTCAAACAGTTCTATTTTGGCTTCATTACTACTTTTGCCAAAACTTTCGGCCACTACAATGGGCTTATAAGTGGTAATTAAATCAGCAATAGATTTTAGGATTTCTTTATCATAGCCTTCAGTATCTACTTTGATAAAAGAAAGTTGGGGAAGCCATTCGGCATAGTTTTGTTCTAAGAAGCGTTTCAATTGCACGCCTTTGATTTTTTCGGTATGAATAAACTTTCCGTGGCTGCTTTCTTTGGTAGGCGAAATTCCTCCATTGGCAAAGGAGGCTTCTGAAGAAATAAAATAGAATTCCTCTTCCTGCACCGAAATGGCATAGCAAAGGGGATCAATATTGAGTTTTTGGGGGTTGAGTTTGGCATTTTCGGCCAATACTTTATAAACGTACGGATTAGGATCAAACCCAAGTGCCAAGCCTGTTTTTCCAGCAGCAAGAGCCATCGGAACGGTGGTGTCGCCGATATTGGCCCCAATATCTATAACCAAATCGCCTTCTTTGATAAATTTGCGAAAGAAGTCAATGGTTTCTTGTTTTAAACCAGAGGGGCTTGTCAAAGGATTCGTCCATTCGGCAAAATCAATGTTCCCCTCTTTTTCAAATTCATAATGAGTAACAACCGTTGGGTATTCTTTGGTAAAGCGGCGGGCTATTTTACGCCGAAAAGAATTTTTGAGATAATTGAGCATTTGAGAGGTTATAAAGCTATAAAGATAACTTACGAATTTCGTTTAATTGTCGGATATCTTCTTGATCTTTATTTCGATTGACAGCCTCTTTGGCTTTGATGAGGTCGTCGAGTGGCAATATATACAAGGGGATTCCTTCAAAAACAACTACTTTAGCTTGCTGATAACAGGTATCAAAATCAGTGGCTTTAAAGCCAGCAATATAGCTCATCAATTCTATTTCAAAGCCACTTTCTAAAGCAAAACCTGACCATCCTGGTACAAATTCCATGGTCAATAAGTGGGAGGCACCCGCCA
>JAWKMH010000024.1:0-7495 GCA_041392315.1 Spirosomataceae bacterium
ATCGTTTTACATGGACGATACCGAAATCACCAATCATGAATATCGTCAATTTGTGAGTGCATTGATGACGGACTCGCTTTCGGTATTGGGAGAAGAAGAAATCATCACAAAGTATCATCCAGATACTACTGTATGGAGGAAAGACTTCGCTTATAGTTACAGTGAACCCATGATTGAGCAATATTACTCTCATCCTGCCTTTGACACCTATCCTGTAGTGGGTGTTAGTTGGAAAGCAGCACGCTATTTCTCAGAATGGCGTTCTAATCTTTACAACGATTACCGTGCTAAGGAAGGTAAATATCGCTCTCCAAGATTCAGACTTCCTACCGAAGCAGAATGGGAATGGGCAGCCAGGGGTGGCCGTGCTTCGGCTAAATATCCTTGGGGAAATCCATATGTAGCCAATGGTAAAGGATGCTTCTTAGCGAACTTCAAACCACAACGGGGAAATTATGATGCTGATGGATATCCCTATACTGCACCTGCCAACGCCTATAATGCGAATGATTATGGGCTTTATAACATGGCAGGAAACGTAGCTGAATGGACACTCGATGCCTACGCAGATAATGCTACTATTGTCAATTGGGACATGAACCCCATGAATGACAATGCCGACGAACCTCGTAAAATTGTTCGTGGAGGATCATGGAAAGACGTAGCCTACTTCCTCGAAACGGGTACACGTAGTTGGGAATATGAAGACCAAAAACGCGCTTTTATCGGCTTCCGTTGTGTAGTTGATAACTTAGCTGGGCGTGCCGCAACTTCGCGTGGGCGTAAAAGATAACTATTAAATTTTAATCATTAGGTAGGGTGCTTGTATAGCACCCTCCTTTTTGTACTGCCTTTACTAATTATAATTATAACTAATTCTATTAACCAATTTTTGATTTAATCATGGCATCACAAAAACAAGGTGTTTTTTGGACTAAAATAGTCCCTACTCTTTATGCACTCGGAGCAGCCGTCGTTATCGTCGGTGCTTGGGCAAAAATTACACACGTCGAAGGTGGAGGAGAGATTTTAACAGTTGGTCTTTTGACCGAAGCAGGCATCTTTGTTTTATATGCTATTCAAAGCTTTTTATTCCCTACAGGCGACGATTATGCCTGGGAAAAAGTATATCCTGAATTGATGGATGATGCCGCACCTGTTTCGCGCAAAGAAGAAAAAAAAGGAGTAGGTCTTACTGCCAATATGGATAAAATGCTCGCAGAGGCTAATATCACCCCCGAAATTTTTGGAAATTTGGGTAAAAGCTTCAAAGGCTTGACCGAAACGGTTTCTAAAATAGGCGACTTGACGGATGCTACGGTAGCTACCAATGATTACGCTAAAAACGTCAAATCTGCTTCATCAGCCATCTCTGATATGAACAAATCTTATGGGGTTGCTATCAATGCGATGTCTTCTATGGCTGATGCCACCAAAGATGCCCAGCAATACCGGGATCAATTCCAAAACATTACCAAAAATATGGGAGCTCTCAATGCCGTCTATGAATTAGAATTGCAAGACACAACCAAGCACTTGAAAGCTATGAATGCTTTCTATGGTAATCTCACTACCGCTATGGCAAATATGGCAGATGCGACCAAGGAATCTCAGCAGTTTAAGGCCGAAATGTCAAAACTGACTACCAATATTTCGTCGCTCAACAATGTATATGGCAATATGCTAACTGCCATGCGCGGATAAATCATTCAGCATTAAACATGATACAATTGAGGTAAACCGAATGGCATGTTTAATCGCCTGTATAGGCAAATGAAAAGTGTTCAAATAGTAAAAAATATTAACTAACATATAAAAATGGCAGGAGGAAAAGAGACACCCCGTCAGAAGATGATTGGGATGATGTATCTGGTACTAACAGCAATGTTGGCCTTGCAAGTAAGTTCTGCGTTATTAGAAAAATTTCGATTATTGAACAACAGTATGGAACTTGCTTCTAATGCCGCTAATAATGTCAATGCAAATACCGTTGAAAGTATTCGTAAAAAAGTAGAAGATGGAGGCAATAGAGGCGACGAGGTGGCCATCATCAAGCAAGCCGAAGAAGTGAGAAAAGCCGCCAGTGCCATGGTGGCTGAAATTGGGGAAATTAAAAATAAAATCACTACTGAGGCAGGTGGAGGCATTGATCCAGAAACAGGCAAAGTTAAAAACCCCAATGAAGAAGATAAAGTAGCTATCTACATGATTGGTGCTTCCAGAAATGGCAAAGCATACGACTTGAAGAATAAACTCAACGCCTTTGTTGATCAAATGAACAAAATCGGTGGGCGAAATTTCTCCTCTTTGGCTTTAGATGGGAAAGATGACCCCTTAACGCAAAAAGACCCAGAGCAAAACGGAAAAGATTTTGCCTCCCTCAACTTCGAGCAAACTCCCGTACCTGCGGCGTTGGCCGTTCTGAGCCAGAAACAATCGGAAATACGCCGTTATGAAGGAGAAGTCTTAGATGTGCTTGCAGCCAAAGTAGGAGCAAAGCAGATTAAATTTGATAAAATCTTGGCCATGATTAGTGCCGAATCCAATGTGGTAGTGGCTGGTACGAAGTTTAAAGGGGAAATGTTTATAGCCGCTTCTTCCACTTCGCTCACGCCACGCATGAGTTTGGGTGGCGCACCTCTTCGTGTACAAGATGGTAAAGGCATTATCGAGTTTACGGCCCAAGGTGGGGCTTACGACAAAGAGGGGCTTGCTGCAAAATCATTGCAGGGTACTATCTCTTTTGCCACAGGTACAGGGCGAGATACAACCATTACGATGAAATACGATTATAAAGTAGCACGCCCAACCTATCAAATTGAAACAGGCACTTTGCCTCCGTTATACTTGGCTTGCAAAAACGTATTGAGCGTACAAAGCGCGGCTTTAGGGCCTTTATGGAATCCTTCTTTTGGAGGCAATGGCGCCGAATTTATCAACAATGGCAAGGGCAAAGTTATCATTGTACCTAATAATAGAAACGTAGCCCTCAATATTAGCAATCAAGGCAACTTGATGGGGACAGAAACCTTCCGCGTGTCACGTGTGCCACGCCCCAAATTAGAATTTTACATCAACGGGGCTTTGGTGGACGATAAACGGCCCGTAGCCGCTGGAATGGCCAGAAGTATCATGGTCAAAGCCGTGCCTGATGAAGGGTTTGCCAATTTCTCTCCCGATGATGCCAACTTCCGTGTAGGTCAAATTGTGGTGCGATTAGCCAGTGGAAGTCGCCCTAAAGGACAGCCTGTGGTCATCAGTGGCCCAAGCGGCTCGATTGCTTCTTTGGCTGCACAAGCCTCCGCAGGTGATCGTCTCGTGGTGGAAGTTTCGGATGTAAAAAGAAGGAATTTCAAAGGGGACGTTGTAGATGCTGGACTATCAGACGAAACACGTACTATACCATTAAATTAATATTTTTTGAGGTTTGGTATGCAATTTGTAGTTCATTGTCCGTTAATCATTTATGTGATTTAAACACTAATAGCAAATGAAAAGATTAAGCAGTTTTTGGGGAGGTTTGGCTTTGTTAGCCGTGTGTATAAGCAGTAATGCCCAAGAAAAAGATACTAAGGGTATTAATCCATTGTCAGTACGTGAAATCAGCGATGCTGATATCATGATGAAACGTACACTTTGGCGGAGACTCGACTTGCGGGAAAAACAAAATCAGCCAATGTTTTCGGTTGGGAACGAAATCACTAAATACATCATGGATGCTGTAAAAGCAGGACTATTGGATGCCTACGTAGATGCTGAAATGACCAAAAAAATGACAACGGCTGATTTCAGTAAATCCCTACAAATGCCGAATCAAGGCCAAACCATGACAGAAGAAGAATTGAAAGCTGGATTTGGTAATGAAAATGCAACGAAAACAGGAGATGAGTGGGGAGATACTAAAAAACCTGCTACCAAACCTGCTGATGATGGTTGGGGATCGACACCGAAGAAAGAAACGCAACCCGTAGATGACGGCTGGGGAACACCCGTGAAGAAAAAAACGACCACTTCTAAAAACAAAAAAGGGCAGGCTATTGCTAAAGTGCCGCCAGCACCCAAAATTGATTCTACAGAAATCAAGAAAAAAATGGCCGAAGAGGCAGCTGCCGCCGCTTTGGCTGCTGCACAAGCCATGGAAGATAACCAGTGGTTTCCTAAGGATGTGGCTATTTTAGAAATGAAAGAAGATTGGATTTTCGACCGTAAACGCTCACGTTTGATGTACGATATTCAGACAATTACGATGGTACTTCCTTCTGAATTGAATCCCGGGGGTATCGAAAAGCCCATTGCCACTTTCAAGTACAAAGATTTGGATAAACTGTTCCGTAGCGACCCAAAGAAATTTATTTGGTTCAATGAATACAATACGGCACAACATAAAAACTTAGCAGATGCTTTTGATTTACGCCTATTCAATGGACGTATTATCAAAACTTCTAACCCAATGGATCGGGATTTAATCACTATCTATGGTGGCGAAAAAGAAGCCCTTTGGAAATCAATCCAACTTGAAAACGAATTGATGGAATTAGAGCATGGCTTGTGGGAATACTAACAAGCACTTTAGGCTAACAAATTCTTTTTAGACATTCCAAATCCCATAAGGGTTTGGAATGTTTTTTTAAGAGGGGTATTCTATTGCCTCTCCCGTTTCTCGGTGGGTTTTTGTTTCAAAAAATCTTTTCCAACCCTCCTGCATAAACCCTATTCCATACCCAAACAATTGTACAAAAGCTGCAACAACACTCAGAAAACCTACTATTATACTGCGTTTTTGAAAAGTAGCATCCCCAAAAATAAGCAACACATAGAGCAGCAAAAAGCCAATAGAAACCATAAAAAGTATTGGATGAATCAATCCAAGGAAAGGAATACTCAAACAACCTATACTAAATACGAAAGGAAAAGTATGTACCCATTTTAGTTCGTTGGGATAAAAACGAGCAATATTGATACGAGCACGACCAAAGAAGCGTAATTGTCGAAAAAATGCGCCAAAATCAGTACGACGCTTATGATAAATGAATGCTTCGGAAATCAATGCTGATTGAAAGCCCAATTGTAGCGCAGTAATACTAAAAATAATATCCTCTCCCATACGGCTGATTTGAAACCCCTCTGTGCGCTCCCATACTGCCCTTGATAGTCCCATGTTGAAACTACGCGGGTGGAACGTACCCCCCAAATTATTTTTTTTCCCTCGAATTCCACCTGTTGTAAACAAGGAGGTCATCGAATAACTAATTGCCTTTTGAATGGGGGTAAAATGAGGGTGGTCGGTATCCGGGCCGCCGTATAAATCTACAAAGCGGGTATTCAGATAGTTCTCTACGATTTCCAAGTAATTGGACTCAATCAGAGCATCGGAGTCAAATAAAATAAAGTAATCTCCTGTAGCTTGTTGAAAACCCGCATTACGGGCAAAGCCCTGCCCTGTGTTTTCTTGGTAGAAATAACGAATATCCAACTTTTGCTGGAAAGCACCGACCACTTTTTCACTTCTTATACGCGAACCATCTTCTACAACAATCACCTCAAAATGTTGATAGGTTTGCAAGACCAAGCAATCAAGTAGTTCTGCCAACTCATCGGGGCGATTATAAACAGGGATGATAATACTGTATTTTCGCATAAATAGTGGCAATAATTTAAGTGTGACAAGAATATAAAGAGCTGACTTACAATGAAATCCGCTAAAATCTATTAAGATTTGTCAACTTATCTGCGGCAAGTTAGTATTTTTACTACAAACCTCCGAACACCTCTTGACTCTAATGAAACCTAAAGACGAAGCCTACGCGGATACACGCCGTATTTTGAGCTGGGCGGAAGAAGATCGCCCGCGCGAAAAATTGTTACTCAAAGGCAAAGCCGCCCTCACTGATGCCGAACTTATTGCTATTTTGATTGGTTCGGGCACGGTTGAACTTTCGGCAGTAGATGTGGGAAAGGTCATTGTCCAAAAGGCAGGTAACAACCTCCATGAATTGGCGAAGTTGAGTATCAAAGAACTCATGAAAATAAAGGGTATTGGCGAGGCAAAAGCCATTACGATTGTAGCCGCACTGGAATTAGGGAGAAGGCGTAAAGATAGTGAAGTGGTGCGTCGCGCCCGCATCTCATCTTCTCGCGATGCATATGAGCAAATAAAGCCCTATCTGCTGGACTTGCCACATGAGGAGTTTTGGCTGTTGCTGCTCAATCGGGCCAATGAGGTGATACGTCCTGTTCAAGTAAGCCAGGGAGGCGTATCAGGAACCGTAGCCGACCCCAAGATTATTTTTAAATTTGCTTTAGAGTACCTCGCCAGTAGTATTGTTTTAGTGCATAATCATCCTTCAGGCAATCTAAAACCCAGCGAGGCTGACAAAGACCTCACGCGCCGCCTCACGGCTGCGGGTAAATTACTCGAAATACCCATTTTAGATCACTTAATATTTACAGATGCGGGTTATTTGAGTTTTGCCGACGAAGGATTACTGTAAAAATAAGCGTGTTTTTTATAGCTTTTTGGTAATTCTGTTATTCGCTATTTCGGTACTAACGATTTTATTTGCTACTTTTGAGGAAACTTTGATAAATAGGGGATTAATTAGTCTTCAGAATTGCCGCTGAAATACTGCATTTTATCACTTCTCAACGTTGCCAAAATCGCCTACATACAAGTGCGGTCATCTGTAACTTATAAACGACAAACATGGAAAAAGAAGCACACATTCTTGAAGTAGTAAAGTATTTAAAAAGTCGTGGTTTTCAGGATATTAAAGCCAATGTAGAAGGCTATGAAACTCCCGTTGGCTACTCTCTCAAGACTGATGACCAAAAATATATTCCTGATGTAACCGCCCGACAGTTTGCTGAAAACTCCTATTTTGAAGTAGTGCTAAAATCAGATCCTATCAATAGGACTATTTCTAAATTAAGACTGCTGAGTACCCTTGCGGCTGCCAAAAGTGGCAAACTCTTTTTGATGGCCCCTCGTGGCCACTTCAACTTCGCCAAAGACCTCATTGCTCAACATCAAATTCATGCCGAAGTAATTAAAATCGCTTAGGAGTTTCAATCATTTTAAGTGGGTAACTGACTCTGTTCATTTTATTCCAAATCCTTCATGGTGTGTACATTGTGGCGGTAGAAGAAGCGATAAATAATCGGAAAAACCAGCAAGGTGAGTACCGTAGCTGTGATTAATCCGCCAATGACTACAATGGCCAATGGTTTTTGGGTTTCTGAGCCTATGCCCGTTGAAATAGCCGCAGGTAACAGGCCTATGGCAGCCATCAGTGCCGTCATGACCACGGGGCGAATGCGTGACTTCACGCCTTCTCGAATAGCTGTATCAAGCGACATACGAGCCGATACGTTTTTGTTAAATACCGAAATCAGGATGACTCCATTCTGAATACAAATACCAAACAAAGCGATAAAACCTACACCCGCCGAAATACCAAAGTTAATACCTGTAACATGAATAGCCAATATACCTCCC
>JAWKMH010000025.1:0-5631 GCA_041392315.1 Spirosomataceae bacterium
AATGTGGAGGCCACCTTCGCCTGTAAAGACGTAGAATAAATTTTCGTCAAGGCTACGGTCTAACAAACGAAATAAGTACCTGATGATGAATAATTGAAGTCCACTTGCACCCATAATTTCTTCCAATGTTTTTTCTTTTCGCAGAACGGACTTGTACCCTTTGTAATACACGGGCAGCCCATCCAACACCTCTTTGATGAGGTATTGGGGGACTTTAGGGGCTTTTTTCGTTTTGGGAGTGGTTGTCTGCACAGAAGCCATGTCGCTACGCTTTTTTTAACAAATATAGTAGGATATCATCGAATCGAGGAAATTCAAAAAACAAT
Organism: Spirosomataceae bacterium; assembly: GCA_041392315.1. Taxonomy (GTDB): domain Bacteria; phylum Bacteroidota; class Bacteroidia; order Cytophagales; family Spirosomataceae; genus Runella. Next base: position 327 of record JAWKMH010000025.1, read on the forward strand.
GATTCTACTCTTTTAAATATTTCCGCCTAAAAATTAGGTTTTTACCAAGGGGTTTGCTAATTTGTTGTTGATTACTTGAAGTAAGTAATCATCCATAATTTCCAAACTAATAACAATGTTATGAAAAAATTAATCCCCTAATTATGATAGTGTGTTACTCGATGTAAAAATTTCGAACCAAAAGACACACCTCAATTTCTACAGTTATCCATGAAAATTATTCTATTTTGGGCTTTTATTGCTTGCGGAATTTTTCCCTCAACAATTCCTCCTAATTATCGAGCCATGTACAGGCTTGTATCTCACCCCGATTCTACCAACCTAAACCGCATTGTGGAAGAACATTTTCTGCTGTTTATCAAGGAAAATCAAAGTTCGTATTTCGCCTCCGAAAACTTTCTAAAAAGGGATTCCATAGATAGGCTGGTCAAAGAGGGCAAGCTTTCCGTAGGAGAGCTAATCAGTGAACCTAAGTACCGATTCAAAACGCGGTTTTCCAAATTTATCATCAAAGATTATTTGCAAAAAACGGTCACCACCCACGAAGTAATTATTTCCGTTTTTCCCTGGAAATATACAGAACAGAGTGATCTCGCATGGACAATAAGTGCCGAGCAAGATACCCTGTCGGGATATCCATGTACAAAAGCAATCACCCATTACGCTGGCAGGCAATATGAAGCTTGGTTTACCGCAGACATTCCTATCTCCGACGGCCCTTATATTTTTGGCGGGCTGCCCGGACTTATTGTCAAACTCAATGATACTAAAAATCACTACGTATTCACCTTAGAGCAATTTGGCAAGTATAGTGGTAAGATTACCGAAATGCTCGCGTATCGAAAACAACAACCCGTTGTACTTACCCACCAAAAGGCTTTTGAGAAACGAGAAGAAGTAAGAAAAGACCAAACTACGGCTATATCTAATATGACAGGTATATCTTTTGACAACCAAAAAGTCAAGCGTTCTGGGTCTTCTGAATATGTACCCTACAGAGAAAGCCTTCCTGATCGCAGTTGGGACAATAACCCTTTGGAGTTAAAGCTGAAATAAGGAGGCTTACATGAACTACTTTTGTATAGGGTTGCTTCTATTGGCCAATTATGTTTCTGCCCAGTCGGTAATTACTGGGAAAATAACGGATGCCAAAAATCAAAGTGTACCGTATATCAACATAACGCTCCACGAACGCAATACCACGACTATATTGGCTTTTGCTATCACCGACGCAGCGGGTAGATATAGCATCAAATATACCTCAAATGCCGACAGCCTTCAGCTCAAAGTGTATGGGATGGGGTTTGCTACTCAAACAAAAATGGTGGACAATCGAGCGCAGGAAGTAAACCTTCAACTGCAAGAAAAATACACCGAACTTAAAGAGGTAGTCATCAAAGAAACACCGATTACCCGTAGTGGTGATACGTTGTCGTATTCAGTCAATACCTTTAAAACCCATGTGACCGTGCCATTGGTGACGTCATCAAGCGGCTTCCAGGGATAGAGGTGGATGCTGCTGGCAAAATATCGTATCAGGGCAAACCCATCAATAAATACTATATCGAAGGGTTAGACCTATTGGGCGGGCGGTATAGTTTGGCCAATGAAAACCTCCCAGTAAATGATGTCTCGCAGGTACAAGTAATTGAAAATCACCAACCTATCCGAATGTTAGACAGCTTGGTCATTTCTGATAATGCGGCCATCAACATCCGACTCCGTAACAACTTAGCTACGACAGGCACTGCTCGTGTGGCTCTTGGTGGCTTGCCTGTATTGTGGGAAGCCAACGTCACGCCAATGCTCTTTACCAAACAACAACAGATTATTGCCTCCTATCAAAGCAATAATCTGGGTAATACCATAGAAACACAAGTAAAAGTACACACCGTTGAAGATGCGCTGAACCCCTTTGAAAGTGTGGAAAGAAAAAAAACGTGGGTACGCATCATCCCCGTCGAAACCCCTGTTTTTTCGACTACGCGCTGGCTTTACAATCGGCCTCATTTAGGTTCGGTCAATTTTCTAAAAAAACTAACTGCTGGTTATGAGCTAAAACTGAATGTTTCATATCTGAATGATTATCAACGCCAAACAGCTAACACTCAGACTATCAACTACACACTAAACGATACAATCCGTTTTGTAGAAAATAAACGTAATCGTCTGCTATTCAATGCGTTGGAGGCCGATATCATACTTGAAAAAAATAATAAGGTTGCCTATTTTAAAAACCAATTAACCCTAAATAAACAATGGAACCGAGCAACGGGGGTTTTAACAAATAATGATAGCCCAGTATCCCAAGGGGTAACCAGCAATTATTTCTCACTAACCAATCAGCTAAAGGATATTTTCAAAGTAAAGAATCAGGTAATTACATGGCAATCCTTCCTGCATTTTCAGCGTTCACCACAAACGTTAAAAGTGATGCCAGTACAATTTTTTGGATTTTTCAATAACAATAATGCGTTCGACTCCCTGTCTCAAAGCGTTGCTCTACAAAGTTTTGTTATGCACAACCGAGTAAGTATGCGTAAAAATGTAAAAGGAATTTCGCTATCGCCTCAAATCGGGTTTCGGATAGAAAACCAGCAGTTTCAGAGCCAAATCCAAAGTATCTCAAACACAAATGAAACCCAACCAGCTTCAAGCGATTTCAGTAATCATTTAGACTGGCGAAAAGCCGAGTTCTATTCAAAAATACAGATCCAATACCGGATACAAAAATGGAAAGCTACCTTAGATTTCCCCCTGACCTACTATCGGTTGGCGGTCAGAGATACGTTTTTAAACCAATCACAACGCATCAACCAAGTAGCTTTTGAGCCAAGACTAAACGTTGGTTTTGAAGCAAACTCTTTTTGGAAATTCTCAGGTTTGACAGAACGACAATACTCTTTTGGCGATATTGGCGACATTTTTTATGGCTATCTGTTACGAGATTACCGAAGCATTGAACGCCGCAATATACCGCTTTCGCAAGTCATCACACAGAGAGGTAGCCTGAATGTAGGTTACCAAAACCCTTTACAGGCTATGTTTGGATTTCTGACATTTTCAAAGATGTGGAACGACTACAACCTGATGTACGCAAGCCGTATTTCGGCCAAAGGAGCCGTAGAAAGTTATTCCCTTCCGATAAAAAACAGCAGTATCACCAAAACGTAGTAGGGCGAATCGGTAAATATTTCAAGGATATTAAAAGTCAAATCAACCTGAATTACCAAAAAACGACGATTCAACGCCAACAACTTCTTAACAATGTTTTGTCACCTCTCAACACCAGCATTCGCTCGTGGGGTCTAAAAGCAGAGATTAATCCTTCAAAAAAGGTAAATATTTATTATGATTTTAAAGCTTCCCAGACACGTATTGAGATAGCGGGAAAGAAAAATCCGCCTGCCTCTCAAGAGCGCCATCAGTTTGGTGCCAATGTGTTTCCAAGCAAACAAATCTACTTCGGCATTACTAACGATTATTATATCAATCATTTACAGACCAAGTCTAAAAACAGCATTTTCACCGACTTGACGTTCAGATATACGTTATTGAAGAAAAAAATTGATGTTGAAAGCAACTGGACGAATATTTGGAATACGGCCAATCTAACGTTGGTATCGGCTAATTCCTTCTCTTACTTCGAATCAACCTACCAACTGCGCCCTATGCAATTAATTCAAAAGATAAGATTTTCATTTTGATACCCACTATATCAATTCTGAACCAGGTTATCCAAACCACAGGTATTGCTATTTTAAAGAGTTTTCCAATCATTAAAATAAAAAATGAGTACATTTCGCCAAAACTAAACCTTTGACGGAAATGACATTCGATTACATCATCATTGGGGCGGGTTCTGCGGGCTGTGTATTGGCCAACCGCCTTTCAGAGAACCCCAACAACCGCGTTTTGTTGGTAGAAGCGGGCGGCCCTGACAAAAAAATGGAAATTCATATCCCAGCAGCCTATTCCAAGCTCAACCGTACCGAAGTGGATTGGGGGTTTGAAACCGAACCACAACCTGATGTGCTGAATAGAAAAATGTACTTACCACGCGGTAAAGCCCTCGGGGGAAGTAGTTCTACCAACGCCATGGCCTATATACGCGGCAATAGCGCCGACTACGACGAATGGGCTGCCTTGGGCAATGCGGGTTGGAGTTATGAAGAAGTATTGCCTTATTTTATCAAATCTGAACACAATGAACAGTTCAATAATGCTTTTCATGGGCAACATGGCCCACTCAACATTACACAGGCCCAAGCCTTTCGTACACCTGTAGCCGATGCTTTCGTGTCTGCTTGTATCGAAAACGGCTTACCCGAAAATCACGATTTTAATGGGGAAAATCAAGCGGGAGCAGGTTTGTTTCAGTTTACGATTAAAAATCAAAAACGATGCAGCACAGCGGTGGCTTTTCTAAAACCCGTGCTACATCGCCCCAACCTCCAGGTCATCACACACGCACACACGCGGCAAATTATCATTGAAAACGACCGCGCTGTTGGCATTGAATTTATAACAGGCAAAAATAGCACCGAGCGGGCCCTGGCCCAAAAGGAGGTTATTTTGTCGGCAGGGTCGTTTTGCTCCCCCCAGCTACTGATGCTTTCGGGTATAGGTGATGCCGACGAACTCAAATACCACGGCATTACCTGTAAAAAACACCTGCCAGGCGTGGGAAAAAACCTACAAGACCATTTGTTTTCGGGGGTAAGCGCATTGGCTACTGTGCCTACGGCCAACGACTCACTTTCGGCTTGGGGGCAAATCAAGGGCTTGGCCCAATACCTATTTTTGAAAAAAGGACCGCTGACTATCAGTCCATTAGAGGCCAATGCCTTTTTGAATATCAACAATGGTACTGACCCCGTGGACTTTCAGTTTCATTTTGCGCCTGTACACATCGGCGACGATGGCAAGGCCGACTTTTACAATCCAGATACGTTTCCGCATACCAGTGGCTATACGGTACTACCTACCCTTTTAAAACCGAAAAGTGTTGGTTTTGTGGGACTTCGTTCTTCTAACCCACTCGATACCCCTTCGATTGACCCTCGTTTTTTGTCGAATGAAGAAGATGAACTTACGTTGCTCAAAGGCACAAAAAAAGCATTCGAAATCATGGAGGCCAAGGCTTTTGACCCCTATCGAAAAGCCATTATTTTACCCAAAGAACGCGGCGACGAGGCCCTGATGCTGCACAACAAGACATTTTTGGAAACGGTTTATCATCCCGTAGGTACTTGCAAAATGGGCACAGACGAAGCCAGCGTGGTGGACAATCAACTCAGAATAA
>JAWKMH010000026.1:0-4023 GCA_041392315.1 Spirosomataceae bacterium
TAAGTGAATTCAGGCTTTTTTAGACCTGCCATTGGGCGTAAATCCCAAAGTTCGGCATGGTCGAGCGAAAAACGGAGTTGGTCATCTCTTTGCCAAATAAGCTCTCCTAAGAAAGCATTGCCTAGGGGCAAGGCTTCGTCCCAACGGGTAGGGAGTTCATGAAAAACTAAATCATGCTTAGCTGAAACTTGGGCATTAGCCTGTTGAATAAACCCCCAGAAAAGAGTTAGAAGAAGAGAGTAAAAGTGTTTTGAGGTTGCCATCGATAAATGATTTTTAAAATCTATTTTGCCTTTTCCATGGCTTAGTAAAGGTTTTTTTGATTATAAGTTGGATTAGGTGTCGACATCAAAGCACCTATGGGTATTCAAAAAGGCAACGATAATAATGCTAAATACCAATCCTTTCTCATGGTGTTGTGATGAAGTTTGCTATTTATTCGCGCAATTTCAAAATTATTTTTTAGATATGCAGGAATAAAAAGGAACAAAACGTATTTCTCTATATTTGCAATACCAAAAAGCAATCTATTATGGAAGCCTCCGAAACACCAGTCAATAAGCCTAAAAAAGAAAAGAAAAAGAAACAAAGCCGAAGTGTAGAAACGATGTTTCGGACTACAATGTCGAATCATATCCAATTGAGCGGTATGGCCGACCAAAAAGCGGGACTGATGGTTTCTACTAATTCGATTATTATTTCTATCACCATTACTTTTCTGGTACAACATTTTGGAGCAAACCCTAAATTATTATTACCTACTACCTTGTTGGTAGTAGTATGCTTACTCACTATTACTTTTGCTTTGCTATCTACACGACCTAATGTTAAATCAAAATCTGAACGCTTAAGTATTGAAAAATCAAAAATTGATTTGTTATTTTTTGGCGATTATTTGGCTCTGTCACGAGAAGAATATACGTCAGAAATGAAACAACTACTCAGTAATGACAATCAGCTTCATAATGCTATGATTGAGAACATATATGCACAAGGCAGTGTAGTAGAGCGTAAATATAAGCTTTTGAAAATAGCCTATTCGATTTTTATCATCGGGTTTCCGATGGTACTTTGTTACTACCTGATAGTGCTATATTGGGGTTAGTTGAGTCCTTTCATTAATACCCCTGCGCCTTCAGGCTTGCCGCCACCATACACAAAGATTTTTTTTACTTCTTTTGGGTTGTCAATGGTTTTATAAAAGTCGTCTAAGTAGCGTAATGAACGTTTTATGTAGCCCGAACTTAATCGTGGATTTGTTTCGTAAAGAGCATAAATGGACGTTTTGACTTGGCGAAACTTATCAAAGACCTGATTTAATATTTCAGGCGAATAAGTAAGCCCTCTGTAAAGTCGCTGCCTTACCGAAGTTAGTTCAAGCTGCTCGGCAGGGCGAGCGTATTTGGCTTCTACCAAGCCTGCATGATCAAAATCGTAAGGTACAGCCAAAGGATATTGGCGGCCTTTTTTGGTAAGTAGTTTAATGTTATGTAGAAATGGTATGGACCAATCGGTGTTGCCTATTAGATACTCAAAAACTGCTACGGTAGCCATATTGACTGAATCAATACGCTGCATAGGGACTTGCTTTAAGTGATAGTTTTTGGTTTTATTACGCTTGGCCATGTCTTTTTCATCTTCTATAAAGAAAGCGTACTTGGCTTGTAGGTCGCGTTTGCCAGTGGTACTGATGTAGTTTACTTGAACTAATCGAACACTGAAACTGTACTTTGTCAGCAGGTTGTACATTTTATAAACGGTGTATTCCTGAAAAATGTAGTCTTCCGACTGGCAGTGCGTAACTAATTTTAGGCGATTTTGACCCTCGAAAATACTTTCTTTTACTATTTTTTTTGGCAAATCGACGTATAAAGGTGGAAAAACGCAGTTTTGGGGCGAGCGCCTAAAATTGCCTCTTACTTTGAGTTTGAGGGGTAAAATGACAGAATCCTCTTCTGAGGACCTATAGACCAGTTGAGCGCGGTGATGGTGGGTTTTTGTGCCACGATCTCGGAGGAGCGTTTTAAGATCGGCAACAATATCCATCTGCAATATATCATCTTCTTGGAAGAGCGGCTTTAACTTCTTCTTTTTTGGTTTTGCCGTATCACTGGCATTGACCTCTTTTTGGCCATAAACGTCTCCGAAAAAAACGCATAGCAAGCTGAGGAATAGTAGTTTTTTCATTTGTTGAGGGATAAGACTCTTATTTCGGTGGATTGGGCGGAGAAAGTTGGGGGGCTAAAAAACGATATATTTCCTCGCGCGACTCTCGAGCCAATTTGGTATCTATGCGGTTGAAGGTATGACCACCAGGAGCATCTTGGTAGATTTTATAGTCGAACTTCTTGCCGTTAGCTTTGAGGGCATTGATTAAGCCTTCCACTTCCAATACATTTACGTCTTCATCGTTGGTATTGGTATGTATCAATAGCGGTGTTTTTAATTTTTGTGCGTTCCACATCGGTGAACGACGGCGGTACTCGGCTACATTTTCGGCGGCATCTTTGCCAATGTGAGTAGAAGCAGCAAATAGATCGCGGTAACCTTGCGATTTATAGCCCATTCGGGCTATCAAATCGCTCACGGGTACACCAGCATATGCTACCCGATAATCTTCGGGGTGGTCAAAGATATTCATAAGTGTAATCATCCCGCCGTGACTCCACCCCATGATTCCTACGCGCTCGGCATCTACTTGAGGCATATTTTCTACAGCCCAGCGTTTCCCTGCCAAAACATCATCGTTTTCATAAGCCCCATAATCAATCTGCCTATAAAAACTACTTCCATAGCCTGTGCTACCACGGTATTCGGGTGCTATGATGATATACCCTTGGTCGAGCAATTCGCGGACAATATGGGCATAAAAAGTGTCAAAATCGCCATGAACGCCCCCATGGATTAGCACCATGAGTGGTAGTTTTTTAGACGAGGCAAATTTTTTGGGTACAAAGGTATAGGCAGGAATAATGAGGGGATTGTTGGCTCCTTGACCTGTGGGATTTTTAACTACATGCGGTGGTTTGCTGGTGTAGCGCACTTTGTCAATAATAGCGACATCGCCCACTTTCTGATACCACAATAAATCATCAATGGTTTTTCCAAGCCCTTGGTCTAAGAATTGCAGGCGGTCTTCTAATGCTTTGATACGTTCTGCTACATCGGGACTTTGAGCAAAGGATACGCTTACCATCATAGCCAATAAACATAGAAAGTAAAGTTTTTTCATAGAGGTTGATGAGGGTTAATGGTTTTTAGGGCAATTTAATGGATGATTGGCCTGCTTTGCAAGCTTTTATCAATGTTTATACTTTAATCAATAAGGAATACGAATCGTAAATGTACTTCCTTCTCCTTCGATACTTTCTACTTCAATAGTTCCTCCATGTCCTTTGGTGATAATATCATAACTTAACGATAAGCCGAGTCCCGTGCCTTCACCAGTGGGTTTTGTAGTAAAAAACGGCTGAAAGATTTTGGCTTTGGTGGCTTCCGACATGCCTGTGCCGTTGTCTTTGACTCGGATGATAATTTGTTGATTAGCATGTTGAGTAGCTACGATTACTTTTGCGGTAGAGAAACCTGTAAGGTTTTGCCGCTGCCAAACGGCGTAGAAGGCATTGTTGAGCAGATTCAACAACACCCTGCCGATGTCCTGAGGCACGATGTTGACGAGGGGTAGGTTTTCATTGGTCATTAGTTCATACTCAGCATTGAAGGTTTTGTCCTTTGCCCGCATCCCGTGATAGGATAAACGCAAATATTCGTCGGCTAATTTGTTAATATCAGTCAATACTCGTTCACCTGTGCTGGCGCGGGAGTGTTCGAGCATGGAAGATACGATGCTGCTGGCTCTCCTACCGTGGAGGTTGATTTTCTGAAGGTTTTGTGTCAAATCACCTGTAATGGTCTTGGCTTCTTCGATGTCTCCTCTATCAATTTCCTCGTTCATTTCCTCAAGTAGTTCGATACTTAGCTCCGAAAAATTATTGACAAAATTGAGCGGGTTTTGGATTTCAT
>JAWKMH010000027.1:0-3163 GCA_041392315.1 Spirosomataceae bacterium
AATGGTCCTTCCGAACCCACAAAAAGCCGCGTGAGGTCATAGCCTGCCGATGATTTTTTGGCTTTGGTGGCTGTTTGAATTATATTTCCATTGGCCAAAACTACTTTCAACGAAAGTACGTTGTCTTTCATCGTCCCATACCGAACAGCGTTTGTGCCCGAAGCACGCGTGCTGGCCATGCCTCCCAACGTGGCATTAACGCCTGGCCCTATCGGAAAAAAGAAACCACTACCTTCCAATCGTTTATCAATTTGATTGCGCGTAACACCCGCTTGCACCGTAAAGTACATATCGGCCTCGTTGATTTCAATGACTTGGTTCATCAAATAGGTATCTATGCACAATCCACCACGCAGGGCCAGCACCTGCCCTTCTACCGAAGTACCTGCCCCAAAGGGAATAATCGGTACTTGGTGTTTGACTGCTATCTTTACAATTTCAGCTATTTCTTCGGTTGTTTGAGGATATATCACCACATCAGGGGGCATGCAAGCATGATAGCTGTAACCCGCGCCATGCGCATTTCGCGTAGCGAGGTCATTGCTTACGCGCTCACCTACTACCTGCTGAAGTTCCTGAAAAAAGAGAGCGTGATTCATGTGAAATTAAGTTGAACGAAAGCGCAGTTTTTCAAGCATTTCATTGGTAAGTGGTTCGGTATAAATCCCGTATCCACTTACTAAAACGCCTTTGAGGTTATATTTATCGGACGAAATGGCATATAAAATAGCTTCATCAGCAGGGTCAGTTTGACCTTCAAAACGATAGAATTCATCAATTTCAAATTCATTGGTAAAGACCTTAAAGCCTCGCTGCACACACTCTAAACATTCTTGTTTTAACGCGAACTTTTCAGTGAATTAGGTCAAAACAAGGATTTTAAAGGCCAATAATTAGCATAGAGAGTGAAAGAACAGTATTTTGGAGTTACCAAGCTTCAAACACTAACCAATTTCTCCCTATGCTGACGGAAATATACTACGAAGTGGACGAGTTTAACAAAAAATACTTGGGAAAAATTGCCGCCTATGCTGCAACCGTAGATTGGTACTCTAAACGCCGATTGGGTTGCATGAGTATGAGTGAAATTATGACCATACTTATCTATTACCACTACTCTCACTACAAAAACTTCAAAAGCTATTATGAAGAACATGTCAGTAAAGAACTCAAAAGGGACTTTCCTGATTTAGTGGGATATGACCGCTTTGTGTGGTATATTCCCTTAGCTTTTTTACCCATGTTTTGTTTTCACTTATATCGTTGTAAATCCTCAATTAGAACAGGTATCTATTTCATTGACAGCACCAAAATAGAAGCTTGCCATCCTAAACGAGTACATCAACACAAAGTATTTAAAGGACTTGCTGATTGGGGAAAAACTTCTACTGGGTGGTTTTATGGCATAAAAATACATCTCATTATCAACAATTTAGGGGAAGTTATACAAACCTGTTTCACAACAGGAAGTTGCTCAGATACTAATATTTCCACTCTTTTTTACCTTCTCAAGGACCTTTCTGGATGGGTATTTGGCGACAAAGGTTATTTGTTGAATGAGGCCAAAATGGCATTTGTCGAGTATGATAATGAGGTTAATTTCTTTGCCAAACCACGCAACAACGCAAAGAAAAAATCAGCCAAAGAAATCCCTTTGGAGGCTAAAAAGATGGCTAAAAAAAGACCCCTTATTGAAACCGTTATCGGTATCCAAAAAAATGTGATGGATCTTGAACATACAAGACATCGCAATCCAACCAACGCTTTTACGCATTCATTGGCGGCTATCTGTGCCTATTCTTTTTACCAAAGAAAACCTAAAGTTAGTATTGCATCTCCATTGGAATTGAGGCAATACTGCCCCACAATGGCTGCGTAGATATTGAAAAGTTCACGTTAGTTTTAGATTAAAATCTTCCACATAGCCTTCTTTGCGAAGTGCTTCTATGGTTTCTGAAAGGGTATCGTAGGCTTTCATTGATAGAAGGTAGCTTAAAATTTATTTATAAACCCAACAAATCTTGATAGGAAGGATGCGCTTTTATGTAACCTTTGATGAAGGGACAATAGACTTTTACAGGCCATTTTTCCTGCCGAATGGTATCGAGTGTCCACTGGGCCAACTGCTGCGCCAAACCTTTTCCTCGTAAATTGACAGGGACAAAAGTGTGCATCAGATAAATAACTCCCTCATGCCAACGGTATTCTATAAAAGCATACTCGCCATTGATTTCTACCTCAAAACGTTTTTTTTCAAGATTGTTAATGATGTTCATAGTCTTGATTTTAAGCCTTCACTAACTCAATAATAGCGATTTCGGGTAAAATGCCCACACGCCCTGGGTAGCCAATATAACCGAATCCACGGTTGACATACAAATGTTGGTCGGCTTCTGTGTAGAGTCCTCCCCACTGTTTGTAGCGATATTGCACGGGGCTCCATTTGAAATTGCCCAACTCTACGCCAAATTGCATACCGTGGGTATGGCCTGCAAAGGCCACATCAATGTCTTTGAATTTGCTGGTAACTTGGGCGTTCCAATGGCTGGGATCGTGCGATAGGAGCAATTTGACAGGGAAGTCATTGGTGTGTTGGTAGGCTTTTTCTAAGTTTCCATATTTGGCAAAACCACCTGCTCCCCAGTTTTGAATACCGAGCAAGCCGATTTGTTCGTTGCCTACTTGAATAGCCCGATGCTCATCCAACAACAAATCCCAGCCCAACAAGCGATGGGCTTCTTTGAGGTCATTTAAGTTTTTGCGTTTGGCTTCGGCACTTGGCCATTGGTAGTAGTCGCCATAATCGTGGTTGCCCAACACCGAAAATGTCCCCAAAGGTGCTTTGATTTTGCTAAAAATAGCGATATAATCTTTCACTTCATCCGCCGTATTATTGACCAAATCGCCTGTAAAGAAAAATAAGTCGGGTTTTTCTTTCATCAACATCTCTACGCCTCCTTTTACGGCTGTTTTATTGAAAAAACTTCCCGAGTGAATATCCGACAATTGGCCAATTTTAATCCCCTCAAAAGCTTTGGGTAGGTTTTTGACAGGAATACGCACCCGTCGAATACGATAATCGTGCGCCCCCGATACAATGCCGTAGGTAAATCCTGCCACGGTAGTACCTGCCACCGCCAAAGCTGTTTTCATCAAAAACTCA
>JAWKMH010000028.1:0-2854 GCA_041392315.1 Spirosomataceae bacterium
GTACCTCAAAAATAGCACTGCCCGATGCCCGAGCGTACCAATCGCCCCCCATACGTGCCACCCAATCGGTTTTTCGTTGGTCAATGCGCCCGTTTTCGTCTAAAATAGCTTCAGCGAAATGGGCCAGCAAAACTTCGCAGATGACTAAATTGGCAGCCCCGCCTTCGTCGCCCAAGCTGATAATTTGCTTGACTTTACACTCAAAAACAGCTTTCGATTCCCCTACTCGAGGCGGCTTGATGCATTGTGAAGGTACTTGGGTAAAACCTGCTTTGATAAACTCATTGGTGCCTTTGGGATATTCGCAACTCGCCAGCGACATCTGCTCTACCATGCTGTAATCTACCATGTTGATAACTACCTCATCTACTTCTTGTACGTTTTCAAAGGTGTGTTTGTTGCTACCATCACGCACCCGACGGTTGGGTGAAAAAATCAAAGTAGGAGGCTTAGTACCAAAGATATTGAAATAACTAAATGGACTTAAGTTTACATTGCCTGCTTTGTCGATAGTGCTGGCAAAAGCAATCGGACGCGGTGCAATAGCTCCTTGTAGGTAATGGTGCAAGACAGGGATAGCCACTTCGTGGGGATCAATAGTAACCATGATGTATTTAGGATTTTGCTGATAAAATCGTTGTTTTCACTTCTCCGAAACCTACCCGAACGCCATTTTGTTCGGCAAAGCCTTTGATGATAATGGTATCGTAATCTTCCAAAAACTTTCGTATCGAGCCATCGGGAAGTACGATGGGTTTTTGGCCTCCCCATGTCAGTTCCAACAACGAACCAAAACTATCGGGTTCTTTGCCTGAGATAGTACCCGAAGCCAGCATATCGCCTGTATTGAGGTTACAGCCATTAACAGTATGGTGGGCTATCTGCTGCGCCACCGTCCAGTACATATTTTTGAAATTGGAACGACAAAGTAAAAATGGAGTTTGAAAATTGGTGGAATTAGGTTGGAGATATACCTCTAACTGAATATCAAAATGTAAGCGGTTTTTCTGCTGCAAATAGGGCAATACCTCAACACTTTGCTCTTTAGCAGGTACACGAAAAGGTGCCAAGGCTTCGACGGTAACGACCCAGGGAGAAATAGAGGAAAAGAAGTTTTTGGCCAAAAATGGCCCTAATGGAATATACTCCCATTTTTGTATGTCGCGAGCCGACCAGTCGTTGAACAACACGAAACCAAAAACATGATCTTCTGCTTTATCGGGGGCAATGGCATCGCCTATTTCATTGCCTGTACCAATGATAGTAGCTACTTCCAATTCAATATCGAGGCGTTTGGTAGGACCAAAAATGGGTGACTGCGAATCGTCGGGGCGGGTTTGTCCTTTGGGTCGGTGGAAGTTGGTGCCTGATACAAAAATAGAAGAAGCACGCCCGTGATAGGCTACAGGTAGATGTTTCCAATTGGGTAGGAGTGCATTTTCAGGATTACGAAACATCGCCCCCACATTGAATGCGTGTTGCTCGCTCGAATAAAAATCGGTATAGTCGCCCACTTTGACGGGCATAAAAAGCTGAACATCTTTTTGAGCGATTAAAAAATCAGGGGCGTTGCTTTTGAAAGGGCTACAAGGGTCTTCAAAAATCTGTTGTAAAACATTCCTTACCGCAATTCTAACGGCCTTGCCGGTTGCCATAAAATCGTTTAAATAGTCGTTTTTAAAAACGTTTTTGTCAAATTCAATGCCATTGAACGCCCCCAAATCGGTCAAAGCCGACATATCAATCACCCATTCTCCTAAGGCAACGCCCACTCTTTTGGGGGTGTTGTTGGTCGAGAAAATACCAAACGGAAGATTATGAATCGAAAAATCAGTGTTTTTATCTATGGTTAGCCACATGGTTGTTTGCTTAGATTGTTATTGAAAAAATTACTCCAACCAACTTTTATAATATTGTCCATCGTCAATTTTGAGGGCTTCTTCAGTAAGCATCAAAGGCCGAAAGGTATCAATCATGACGGCCAGTTCAATGGTTTCTTTTTTGCCAATACTGCGCTCATATGCACCAGGCGCAGGCCCATGAGGAATACCGCCAGGGTGTAGCGTGATGTGCCCTTGCTCAATGTTGTTGCGGCTCATAAAATCGCCATCCACATAATAAATCATCTCGTCGGAGTCAATATTGGAGTGATGATAAGGCGCAGGAATGGCTTTGGGATGATAATCATACAAACGTGGGCAAAACGAACACACGACGAAAGCACTCGTTTCAAAGGTTTGATGTACTGGAGGCGGTTGATGAATACGCCCCGTAATAGGCTCAAAATTGTGAATGGAAAAGCCATATGGAAAATTATAACCATCCCAACCTACCACATCAAAAGGGTGCGTTGGGTAGAGCATTTCGTACAATTGTCCTTGTTTTTTGATTTTTATCCTAAAATCGCCCCGTGTCTCATGGGTTTCTAAGAGGGTAGGCAATTTGTAATCTCGCTCACAAAAGGGCGCATGTTCGAGCAATTGCCCAAACCAGTTGCGGTAGCGTTTGGGGGTATAAATAGGATGAAACGACTCCGTGATGAGTAGGCGATTGTCTGCTGTATTAAATTCAATTTGATAGATAATACCCCGTGGAATAAGCAGATAATCACCGTATTCAAAAGGAATATTGCCCAACTGGGTGAGCAATGTCCCCGAACCCCGATGGATAACAAGCAATTCGTCGGCATCGGCATTTTTATAGAAATAATCGGTGAGCGACTCCTGTGGAGCAGCCACACTGATCTGAACGTCTTTATTGACCAAAAGAGGTGTTCGGCTCTTCAGAAAATCCTCCTCGGGCTTCACCTCAAATCCTTTCAGAAGCCGTGCTTTGAGTCCTCTCTCAACGGCAA
>JAWKMH010000029.1:0-2641 GCA_041392315.1 Spirosomataceae bacterium
CCCACCAAGCCAATAAACGCATCATCTCAGCCACTGCTAAACGTATGGAGGTAGGCATGGAAAAAGTAATGCTTAACATACAAAAATATGGCAATACTACTGCCGCTACTATTCCGCTATGTTTATGGGACTATGAAGCACAACTCAAAAAAGGAGATAATCTCATATTAGCAGCTTTTGGAGGAGGGTTTACCTGGGGGGCTGTATATTTAAAATGGGGATATTAAAAGGTATATTTAAAATCATAAAAACTAATATTTTTGAACCAGTAAAAGGCAAAAATGCCTTAAAAATTAACAAAACATGGCAACAACTGCAGATATCCGCAATGGATTAGTGATTAACTTTAACAATGATTTATTCCAAATTATCGAATTTCAACATGTAAAGCCAGGTAAAGGCGCAGCCTTTGTACGTACCAAAATTAAAAGCCTTACCAGCGGAAAAGTCTTAGATAATACCTTCAACTCAGGAGTGGCTATTTATCCGGTACGGGTAGAACGCCGCGAGTTTCAATTTTTATACAAAGATGAGGTGGGTTTCAACTTTATGGATACCCAAAATTTTGAACAAATTTCTATTGATGAAAAATTGGTAGAAGGAGCCGATTTAATGAAAGAGGGGCAGCTGGTAGAAATTTTATTGAATACCGAAAATGAAGCACCGCTTACCTGTGAACTGCCTGATGTAGTGGAACTCGAAGTAGTATATGCGGAGCCAGGCATCAAAGGCGATACGGCCAATAACCCCCGTAAAGCCGTAGAAGTCGAAACAGGAGCCCGTATTATGGTCCCTATGTTTATTGAGCAAGGCGATAAACTCCGCATCAAAACAGCTACTAAAGAGTATGTAGAAAGGGTAAAATAAGACCAAGGGTTACTACAACAAAAACCTAACTTCAACTAAATATGGAAATCAAAGACATTCAGAAACTACTTGACTTTATCGCTCATTCAAGTTTGGACGAAGTAAACATCGAAACGAGTGATTTTAAAGTAAGCGTAAAGCGCAACGCAGTGGGCAATCTTGTAGCTGTTTCAGCCCCAGTGCCAGCGGTTGTTTCAGCCCCAATACCTACTCCTCCGCCAGCAGTGGCTACACCTGCGCCAGTTGCTGCCGCGCCTGCCCCCAAAGCCGAAGCATCTAATTTACTTACTATCAAGTCGCCAATGATTGGTACATTCTATCGTTCTGGTGGACCAGATAAACCCTCTTTTATAGAAGTAGGAGATGAGATAACTACTGGAAAAGTAGTATGTATCGTTGAAGCCATGAAGTTATTCAACGAAATTGAGTCTGAAATCTCTGGGCGCGTCGTGAAAGTTTTGGTTGAAAATGCTACTCCTGTAGAGTATGACCAACCTTTGTTTTTGGTAGAACCAATTTAGTTTGCTGCCCAAAGATAGTCATGGGACGCAAAAAATTCACTTGAATAGCACATGACAACCTAATGGCACATAGTAGATGATTATTTAATGACTCGTAACTTATGTTTAAAAAAATACTTATTGCTAATCGGGGCGAGATAGCCTTGCGGATTATTCGTACATGCCGTGAGATGGGTATTCAAACAGTAGCTGTTTATTCTACTGCCGACCGCGACAGCCTACATGTGCGCTTTGCTGATGAAGCTGTTTGCATAGGCCCGCCACCGAGCCGTCAATCTTATTTGAGTATCCCCAGTATTATTTCGGCCGCCGAAATCACCAATGCCGATGCCATACATCCTGGCTATGGATTTTTGTCAGAAAATGCCGAATTCTCGCGAATTTGTGCCGAATATGGCATCAAATTTATTGGAGCTACTGCCGAACAAATCAACTTCATGGGCGACAAAGCCACCGCCAAAGCCACCATGAAAGAAGCGGGCGTACCTGTCATTCCAGGATCAGAAGGATTGTTAGAATCCGTAGAAGAAGGAAAAAGGTTGGCCAAAGAGATTGGCTATCCTGTCATTGTGAAAGCAACCGCAGGAGGAGGAGGGCGTGGAATGAGGATTATTAAAGATGAAAGCGAGTTTCAAAAGGCATGGGATGATGCCAAAATGGAATCAGGCGCCGCCTTTGGTAATGATGGACTTTACTTAGAAAAGTTTGTAGAAGAGCCGCGCCATATCGAAATTCAGGTGGTTGGTGATCAATATGGCAAAGTTTGCCACCTTTCCGAACGTGATTGCTCCATCCAACGCCGTCATCAGAAATTAGTAGAAGAAACCCCCTCACCCATACTAACCCCCGAACTTCGTGAACGTATGGGACAGGCGGCCATCAAAGGAGCTTCTGCCATTGCTTATGAAGGTGCTGGCACCATTGAGTTTTTGGTGGATAAATATGGTGATTTTTACTTTATGGAAATGAATACTCGTATTCAGGTAGAGCACCCCATTACAGAAGAAGTAACCGATTTTGATTTAATTAAAGAGCAAATCAAAGTAGCTGCAGGCCAACCAATTTCGGGACAAAACTATACGCCGAAACTATACGCCATGGAGTGCCGAATCAATGCCGAAGATCCCGCCAACAATTTTAGACCAAGCCCAGGGAAAATTACTCAACTCCATTTTCCGGGAGGGCATGGGGTTAGAATAGATAGCCACGTATATGCAGGCTATACTATCCCACCTAATTATGACTCCATGATT